>NZ_NFZS01000004.1:604725-1209450 GCF_003264855.1 Dyella jiangningensis
ATCCAGCAACCGCCGCCGGCCATCGAAGTTGATTACGCCAGCGACCCGCGTCTCGACGCGCTGGTCAACCTGCTCGATGCGCACCCGCAGGACAAGTTCCTGCTGATCTGCCGCAGCCAGGCCAAGGTGCTCGCGCTCGAGGAAGCCCTGCGCACGCGCAGCGGCGTGGGCGTGGCGCGCTTCCATGAAGGCCTGGGCATCGTGCAGCGCGATCGCAACGCGGCGTACTTCGCCCAGCCCGACGGCGCGCGCCTGCTGCTGTGTTCGGAAATCGGTTCGGAAGGCCGCAACTTCCAGTTCGCGCATCGCCTGGTGCTGTGGGATCTCCCGCTGGATCCGGATCTGCTGGAACAGCGCATCGGTCGCCTCGATCGCATCGGCCAGAAGCACGACATCAGCATCCATATCCTCGCCGTGGCCGACAGCGCGCAGCACGTGCTGGCGCGCTGGTACGACGAGGGCGTGGACGCGTTCCGCTCCAGCCCCGCCGATGGCCGCGAACTGCTGCGCCGTTTCGGCGAATCGCTCGCCCGCCTCGCCGACGAGCATGCACGCGACGACGACAACCGCGACCAGGAGCTCGACGTGCTGCTCGCGGAAACACGCGGCGCACACGAGGAAATGGCCGCCCTGATCCGTGACGGCCGCGACCATCTGCTCGAACTGGCCGCCAGCCGCGACTTGCACGCGGACGAACTGCAGCAGGCTTTCACCCGCGAAGACCACGATCCGGGCCGCGACGGTTTCATCCAGGCATTGCTGGAACGCTTCGGCATCCACACCGAAGAGCTGGGCGGCAAGGTGTTGCTGCTCGATCCGCAGTATCTCTCCACCGATGCCCTGCCCGGTTTCGCCGAGGGTCCGCAAGCCGTCACGTTCGCACGCGACGTGGCGCTGGCGCGTGAGGAACTGCCGCTGCTGCGCCTCGATCACCCGATGGTGCAAGGTGCGCTCGACCTCACGCTGTCCAACGAACAAGGCAACGCCGCGTTCCTGGTGGATGACGCGCTGCCGCCGCGCAGCGCGCTGCTGCAGGCGGTGTTCCTGCTCGAATGCGTGGCGGATCGTCGTCTGGATGCGGAGCGCTTCCTGCCCACGCAGCCAGTCATGGTGACCGTCGACACGCGCCTCGCCGAGCGCGCGGACTTCCGCCCGAGCGAAGTCGCGCTGCGCAAGGCCGCCGACCGCACGATCGAAGTGCCCCGCTACCGCAAGTTCCTCGCCAAGCTCGTGCCGCCGATGCTGGAGAAGGCCGAAACCATCGCGCAGGAGCGTTCGCAGGCCCATGTCACGGAGGCCGTGACCCAGGCCACCGAGACGCTCGATGCCGAGCTGTCGCGCCTGATCGGCCTGCGTGCCGTCAACCCGGCGATCAGCGAATCGGAAATCGCCGCCATCGCCGACGAGCGCACCGCCTTGCTGAAGGCGTTGCCGGAATCGCGACTGCGACTGGACGCCGTGCGCTTCGTGGTGAGCCCGGACTTCCTGGCCCTGCGCTGATCCGCTGCATGTGCCTGGCGGAAGCGCACGCGGTGCGCTTCCGCTCTCGCAGGCCTCACGCCGTCGCTGGCACCGCCGCCATGCGGCCATCCACGCCGAACAGCCTGTAGGCCACGCTGAGCAGCGCGATCCACGCCACGCCGACATAAAGCGCCACGCGCGTATCCGGGCTGACGCCCAGCATAACCAGCACGAACGCGAAAAAGGCCAGGCACAACACGCCAGTGAACGGCCACCAGCGAAGTCGGAAGCCCGAAGGCACTTCGCCGCCCAGCCGCATGCGGCGACGAAAGCTGTAATGCGCCAGCAGCACCATCGTCCACGTCCACACCGTGTTGAACGACAGGATCGACATCATCATGCCGAACACCTTGGCCGGCAGCAGGTAGTTGAGCAGCACGGCCAGCAGCAAGACCGCCAGCGTCGCCAGGATGGCGCGCAGCGGCACGCCGTGCGCATTGACCCTGCCCAGTGCCGATGGCGCCTGGCCCTTGCTGGCGAGGCTGTACAGCATGCGGCTGCCGCTGAACGTGGTGCTGTTGAAACCCGACAAGGCCGCCGTGATCACCACGAAATTGATCAGGCCAGCCGCCTGCGGAATGCCGAGCTTCGCGAATGTCGTGACGAACGGGCTGCCGTGTTCGCCGAGGCCTGTCCACGGATAGATCGCCATGATCACGAACAGCGCTCCCACGTAAAAGATGAGGATGCGCCACAGCACCGAATTCACCGCGCGCGGAATGGTGCGCTCCGGCTGCGCGGCCTCGCCCGCCGCGATACCCACGGTTTCCACGCCGCCAAAGGAGAACACCACCACCGGCAAGGCGAGCACCATGCCCATCACCCCGTGTGGAAACCACCCTCCGTGTGACCAGAGGTTGGAAAGCCCGGTGGGTTGCCCTCCGTTGCCCCAGCCAAGGAAGATGATGGCCAGCCCGCCGACGATCATCGCCAGCACGGTCACGACCTTCACGAGGGTGAACCAGAATTCCATCTCGCCGTAGATCCGCACGCTCAACAGATTGAGTCCACCGATCATCAGCACGCTGCCGAGCACCCAGATCCAACGCGGCCAATCGGGAAACCACGCCTGCATATACGCGCCGACGGCAGTGGCTTCGGCCATGCCGACGCCGACCATCAGCAGCCAGTAGTTCCAACCGGTGAGATAGCCGGCGAACGATCCAAGGTAACGCTGCGCATACACGCTGAACGACCCGGCGACCGGATCGTGCACCGTCATCTCGCCCAGCGCGCGCATGATGATGAAGATCATCACGCCGCCGACCATGTAGGCGAAGAGCACCGACGGGCCCGCGAGCTTGATGGCGTCGGCGGAGCCGAGGAACAGGCCTGCGCCGATGGCCATGCCAAGCGCCATGAACGTGATGTGGCGCGGCGTGAGGCGGCGCTGCAGATGCTGGGTCATGTCGATCGAACGGAATACGTGAAGGTCAACGCCAGAGCTGGCGACTCGGCTTGATCGGCAACTTGCCGCGCCAGTACTGGATCAGCAGGAAGCCGCCCAGCATGCCGCCGAGGTGGGCGAAATGCGCGATGCCGGATTGGGTGCCGGTAACACCCAGCACCAGCTCGAACAGCGCATACAGGGTAACGAACAACCAGGCGGAAATCGGAATGGGCAGGAAGATCAGCATCATCTTCTCGTGCGGAAACAGCATGCCGAACGCGAGCAGGATGCCGAAGATCGCTCCCGAGGCTCCCAGCGTCGGATAGAACCCGCCGGTGAACCACTGCACCACCATCAGTTGCGCCAGCGCCGCCATCAACAGGCAGACGAAGTAATACACGACGAAATTGCGTGGCCCGAACACCCGCTCGATCTGCCCGCCGAACATGAACAGCGCCAGCATGTTGGACAGCAGGTGCAAGGTGTTGCCGTGCATGAAGGCGTAGGACACCAGCTGCCACGGGCGAAAACCGATCGATATCAGCCCTTCCGGCAGCTGCTCTACCCTATCAGGCCCCCAGGGCCACAAGGCGAAATGCAGGATCAGGGTGTAACCCATCACCTGCTGCAACAGGAAGACCGCGACATTGGCGATCAGGAGGTTGCGGGTGACGACAGGCAGGTCGAACGGCATGGGAACACTTCGGGGGACGGTTCCCACAAGCGTAACCGCGCGGGGCGCAGCCGTCACGCTCGTGACTCCATGGAATCGCGCCGGCATGGCCGCGCCTGCGCCCCGCCTGCTCTCGATTCCAGCAAGAGACGAGATGCCGGTTGCCGGCGGCAACACGGCCGTTTCCATCGCAGCGAAAAGCAAATGGACGTCCATTTGAAAATTCCGTCAGGCGAAACGTCAGCAGCCCCCAGCCTCGTCCCATGACGGGATATCGTCGCGGCAGCCGCATCTCGCCCCTGCTGTAAGCCGCATGCAAGCCTCGGAAAGAACGGCAAATTCTTGCGAATGTCGCAAGATGGAGGCGTGCCTTTCGGTACGCTTGAAGCGGCCGTGCGACACGCTAGATTGTGCGTTCCGCACCACCTGGAATCCTTATGCGTCGCGCAGGGATGATGTTGCTGCTGTGCATCGCGCTAACCGCATGCCAACGCCATCAGACAAACAACGGCACGGCCGATGCGCTGTCTTCGGCGGCGAGCTTTTCGCCGGGCATCGTCCTGGACGACGTCAGGCAGCACATGAAGGCGCTGTCGTCGGACGAACTGCTAGGCCGCACGGTGGGCGGCGAGGCGGAGCAGCGCACGACCGCGTATCTCGTCCAGCAGTTCACGCGCATCGGACTGGCTCCGGGCAACAACGGCAGCTGGCTGCAAACGGTGCCCTACGTGGCGGCGACGCTGCAGCAACCTGAGCAGGTCAAGCTTTCGATCCACGGCGAAACCGGCAGCGACGAGTTCGCCTTCGGCAAGGACATGGTGGTCGGCACGCTGGCGGAGCAACCGCACTCCGCGCTGGACGCATCGCCGCTGGTGTTCGTGGGCTACGGCATCAACGCGCCGGGCGAGCAATGGAACGATTACGCCGACGTCGACCTCAAGGGCAAGACCGTCATCATCCTCGTCAACGATCCGGGCTGGGCGAACCAGGATCCCCGCCTGTTCAGGGGCCGCGAATACACGTATTTCGGCCGCTGGACCTACAAGTTCGAGGAAGCCGCGCGCCGGGGCGCAGCCGCGGCCTTCATCGTGCACGACATGGACGGCGCCGGGTATCCGTGGTCCGTCGTGCGGGATGGATGGTCGATGGCGAGGCCGGATCTTCCCATGGCCGATGATGCGGGACGACAGCGCCTGCCTGTGGCCGGATGGATCACCACCGCCGCGGCGCAAAAGCTGTTCGGCCTGTCCGGTGCGGATTTCGATGCCTTGAAGAAGCAGGCATCGCAGCGAGGCTTCAGGCCGGTGCCCTTGCATGCCACGCTCAGCGTCGCCTTTGACAGCACCATCCGCCGCGGCGAGTCGCACAACGTCGTGGCTCGCCTCGACGGCAGCAAGCGTCCGGGCGAAGCCATCGTCTACTCCGCCCATTGGGATCATGTGGCGGCAGCTGGCGAAGGCCCGCACGGCACGATCGACAACGCCACCGGTGTCGCGGGCTTGCTGGAAATTGCCGAGGCGTTCGCGCATCGCGCACCCAAGCCTCATCGCTCGGTGCTTTTCATCGCGACCACGCTCGACGAAACCGGTTTGATCGGCGCGCGCTACTACGTCGGTCATCCGCTGGTGCCGCTCTCCAATACGGTGGCCGACATCAATCTCG
Source organism: Dyella jiangningensis (assembly GCF_003264855.1). Taxonomy (NCBI): domain Bacteria; kingdom Pseudomonadati; phylum Pseudomonadota; class Gammaproteobacteria; order Lysobacterales; family Rhodanobacteraceae; genus Dyella; species Dyella jiangningensis. The sequence continues at coordinate 609,972 of NZ_NFZS01000004.1, forward strand.
ACCTGCTGCCCACGGATGGCCCGGCCAGTGCGCTGGCGGTGATTGGCTTCGGCCAGTCGCAACTCGACGACTACCTGGCCGATGCGGCGCACACCCAACGACGCAAGGTCATGCCCGACGTCGAGCCGGAAAAGGGCTTGTTCTTCCGCTCCGACCAGCTCAGCTTCGCCCGTGCTGGCGTTCCCGTGCTGTACGTACGTTCCGCCGCGTCGCAACCCGATGCCGGCACCGACGACGGCGTGCCCGCCGCGCTCGACCGCTACAACCCGCGCTGGGACCTGTCGGGCACGGTGGAAGACGTCCGCGCGCTGTTCATGGTGGGAAGTCGCCTCTCGATGGAGGACAGCTATCCGCAGTGGAAGCCGGGCAGCGATTACCAGCGTCCGCAGAGCATGCGCGGGCTCTGAACACGCGTTCCAACGGCAGCACAACTTTCCGCGCCGTAGAATGCCGCCATGAGCGTTTCACCACGCCAGGTGCACCTAGCGGGCGCGACCGGCCTTACCGGCCAGTGGGTGCTTGCGCTCCTGCTCGATGATCCTGGCGTGGAGCGCGTGGTCGCTCCCACCCGCCATCCCCTGAGCCCGCACCCCAAACTGGGGAATCCGGTAGGCATGGTCAGCCACTTGATCTGCCAGCTGCAGGGGCCCGTAGACACCGTGTTCTGCTGCCTGGGCACCACCATCCGGCAAGCCGGATCGCGCGAAGCCTTCCGCATGGTGGACTACGACTTGCCGCTGATGCTTGGAAAGCACGCTCTCGCACTCGGTGCACGCCATTACATCGTGATCAGCGCGCTGGGCGCGGACCCGGCCTCTCGCCTGTTCTACAACCGCACCAAGGGCGAGCTGGAACTGGCCCTGCAAAAACAGGGTTGGCCGCAGCTGACCATCGTGCGTCCCTCGCTGCTGCTTGGCGCACGACACAAGCCGCGCCTGGGCGAAGTGTTCGCCGCACCGTTCTCGCGCATCCTGCCCGGGCGCTGGCGGGGCATCGAGGCGTCGACCGTGGCCTGCGCCATGGTGAGGCTCGCGAAGACGCCAGGCGAAGGCGTACGCATCGTGGAATCGGACGAGCTCCAGGTTCTCGGCCACTGAACCGGTATCAAAAAAAGGCCGCCCATCGGGCGGCCTTTGACTGACGGAGATACGGGAACTCAGCTGCTGCGGGCAAGCGCGTCGGGACGCTTGGCACCGGCGAAACGCTTGGCCCAGTAGGACTCGTCGAGGCTGTCCACGCGCACGGTCTTGCCGCGCGAGGGCGAGTGGATGAACTGGCCGTTGGCGATATAGATGCCCACGTGCGAGATGCGACCCTGGCCACGCTTGCCTGCGGTGCGGAAGAACACCAGGTCGCCCGGCTTCATGTCGTCGCGATTGACCTTCAGGCCAGCGAGGAACTGCGAAGCGGAATTGGTCGGCAGGTCCAGGCCCACGGCGTGGGCGAACACGTAGCGGACGAAGCCGCTGCAATCGAAACCGGTGGAAGGATCGCGGCCGCCGCGCACGTAACGAATGTCGCGCAGCTTCATGGCCAGGCTGATCAGGGTCTTGCGCAGATCGGAGGTGTCGTTGGCGAGCGAGGCGACGTTGTCCACGCCATTGCCCGGCATGCCGTCGGCATCCAGATCGTCTTCTTCGATGGCCCAGCCCGAGGGCTTGGACTTGGACTGCGCGAGAGCCGGCTGGGCCGGAAGCGCCGCCTGCGTGAGGCTGGCCGCCGGGGCAAACACGGCAAGCGTACCCATCAGGTTGGGAGCGAGGGTGGCGATCGGGGCGTTGGCCTGGCCATTGAGCGGCTCGGCGAAAAGCGGAAGGGACGTGAGCAGTGCACCAGCAAGCGCAGCGGCAGCAAACAATCGCTTCGTTGGCATGTGGGACAAATCCCTTTGCAGTTCGTGGAGTTATGTCGTTGGCAGGTGCCGCCGACGTGATGGCCATGTGAACTTAGCAAAGGGATATAGGCCGTATGTTCGATCGAGGTTAACTGAACTCTGTCGTTTCGAAACTTGGCACGGCCCATGCTTCATACATAACAGACTGATCCATAAGCATAAAGGGTCAAAATGTGACTACTTTTTGACCAATTAGTGAACTAATTATTCAGTTCAGTTCCGTATGTTTCAGACGTGCGTCACATCCCGGCGGCCAAAGATCGCAGTGCCGATGCGGACCTCGGTGGCGCCTTCGGCGATGGCGAGCGAAAAGTCCCCGCTCATCCCCATCGAAAGCCGAGGCAATTCATGGCCTTGCATTTCGGCCGCATCGCGTAGCTCGCGCAGCCGGCGGAAACAGGCACGTACCGCCTCGGGGTCATCGGACTGCACGGCCATGGTCATCAACCCACGCACGCGCAGCGTGTCATAGGCACGCAAGGCCTCCAGGAAGGCCGGCAGATCAGCCGGCGACAGGCCCTGCTTGCTCTCCTCCGGCGAGGTCTTCACTTCGATCAGCACGTCGATCGCGCGGCCTTCGATCATGAGGCGCTTGTGCAACGCTTCGGCCAGGTCGATGCGGTCGAGCGATTGCACTTCGCTGGCGAGCCGCGCGACATCCTTGGCCTTGTTCGTCTGCAGGTGGCCGATCACCACCCATTCGATGTCTTCACCGGCGAGTGCTTCGGCCTTGGCGCGGATTTCCTGCACCTTGTTCTCGCCAAAGCGCTTCAAGCCCAGCGCCATCGCGGCGCGCACGACTTCCGGCCCGAAGGTCTTGCTGACGGGCAGGATCGACACGTCCGAGGGATCGCGGCCGGCATCGCGACAGGCGGCATCGACGCGCCCGCGTACAGACGCCCAGTTGGCGGCAAGGTAAGCGTGGTCAGTGGAAGCAGTCGTCATCGCGGATCGCCCGGCAGGTGGCTGCGCAGGCATCGGCGGCACTACGCGGCGAAGGAAGCGGCGGCCCCGGAACGCCCGGGGCCGCGTGGAACTCAGCCCTTGGCGCCCTGCGCGTAGTGGCGCGCCACCACGTCCGCCACCACCATCGACACCTTCTTGCCGGTCGGAATGTGCAGGAATTCGTTCGGACCATGCGCGTTCGAGTGCGGGCCGAGCACACCGGTGATGAGGAACTGCGCCTTCGGGAACTTCTCGCCCAACATGCCCATGAACGGAATGCTGCCACCTTCGCCCATGTACGCCGCCGGCGCCCCGAAGTAGGTCTGCGACGCGCTGGCCACGGCATCCTCAAGCCACGGCGAGAGCTGCGGCGCGTTCCAGCCGCTGCCATCCTTCTCCAGCTTGAAGGTGACCTTGGCGCCGTACGGCGGATCCTTCTCCAGCAGTTGCTTGACGAACTGGCCAGCCTTGGCGCCCGACAGCGTCGGCGGTACGCGCAGGCTGAGCTTCACCGCGGTCTTGGGGCGCAATACGTTGCCGGCGCTTTCCAGCGGCGGCAGGCCATCGGCGCCGGTCACGGCGAGCTGCGGACGCCAGGTGCGGTTGAGCACCAGCTCGGTGAGGTCTTCGGTGACCGGCTTCATGCCCTCGACGAACGGAAACTTGTCGTACACCGCCGTGCCCAGCACGTCGGCCGACTTCTTCGCCTGCTCGATGCGCTGCGTCGGAATATCGACGTAGAGCTCCTTGGGCTTGATCGTGCCGGTCTGTGGGTCTTCCAGGCGGCTCAGCAGCTCGCGCAGGATGCGGAAGCTCGAGGGCACCACACCGGAGGCGTCGCCCGAATGCACGCCCTCCTCCAATACCTGCACGGTGAGTTCGCCGCCGGTCATGCCACGCAGCGAGGTGGTGAGCCACAGCTGGTCGTAGTTGCCGCAGCCGGAATCGAGGCACACCACCAGCGACGGATTGCCGATGCGGTCGGCCAGGTGATCGACGTAGAACGGCAGGTCATAGCTGCCCGATTCCTCGCAGGTTTCGATCAGCACCACGCAGCGCGCGTGCGGAATACCCTGCTCGTGGAGCGCCAGCAGCGCGGCCAGCGAACCGAAAATGGCGTAGCCGTCGTCGGCACCGCCGCGGCCGTAGAGCTTGTCGCCCTTCAGCACCGGCGTCCACGGGCCGAGGCCTTCGGCCCAGCCGGTCATTTCCGGCTGCTTGTCGAGGTGGCCATACAGCACGACGGTGTCGTCGCCCGTGCCTGGCACTTCGATGTAGATGAGCGGCGTGCGGCCTTCCAGGCGCACGACTTCGAGCGTCGCGCCGGGCAGCGACGGCAGCTTGCTGCGCGCCCAGGTCTCCATCAGCTTCACCGCGGCGTCCATGTAGCCGTGTTCCACCCACTTGGGATCGAACATCGGCGACTTGTTGGGGATGCGGATGTACTCCACCAGCTGCGGCACGATCTCGTCATCCCACAGTCCGCTGATGAAACGGTTGAGGCGAGCGGTATCCATGGGGCGACTCCTGCAGCGAAAGGAAAGTCGCCATTGTATCAGCGCAGCCGAGAAGCCCGCCGGGCCCCACACGCCATGCTCCCCAGGCGCACACGCTTGCCGCGTCATCCCTCATATAGCCATGGCCGTCGGCCTACTGCCGGATGGCCCATACCCGGGCAGAGTCGCTGCGCGGTCCAAAACGGAGGCCGCTTCATTCCACAGGGAGAATCACATGCGCAACAAGATCGTCGCCATGCTCGTCAGCCTGGCCATGGCCCTTCCCGCCTTCGCGGCCACGCCGGTCAACGTCAACAAGGCCGATGCGGCCACCTTGGCCAAGTCGCTCGACGGCATCGGCCACAGCAAGGCCGAGGCCATCGTGGCCTGGCGCGAGGAACACGGCCCCTTCAAAAACGTGGACGACCTCGGGCAAGTGAAGGGCATCGGTCCCGCCACGCTGGAGCGCAACCGTAGCGCCATCCTGCTGGACGATGCAGCGGGCACCAGCAAGGCTGCCAAGCCGGCGGCGCCCGCCAAAGCCAAGGCGGCAGCCAAAGCCACCGGCGAATAATCAAACCTATCAGCCACTTGCGTTTAGGAAACCTTTCCGGTCGGGTCTGGCACACCCGACCGGATGGGCCTACACTCGGCCGCCTTGATGTAGGTTAGGGGCGACATGATCCTTCCGCGTTACCGCATTGCCGCGTCGGAAATCGTCGGGGCGGGACAGGGGTTGTTCCTGGAAGAAGACGTTGCGACGGGGCAGATTGTCACGGCGCCGGACGCCATTGACCGCACCTACCGCTATCAGGACCTCGTCGGCTCGCCGGAGCTTTCGGCACAGCTGTACGCCAGCGCGCGCTGGTTCGAAGACCGCTACACGGTGTCTCCCGACTGGCCCGACGAGTGCTACATCAACCACAGCTTCGAACCGACGGGGCTGTGGCATCTCGGTTTCGTGTTTGCCACGCGCGACTTGCCTGCGGGCACCGAGATCACGGTGGATTACCGCCACCTGTTGCCGCCCGGCGAAGAAGAAGCCTTTGTCGATACCGCGACCGGACGCAGGATTGTCGGCCTGCCCTGGATCGAAAGCCTCGCCACCAGTACGCATGCCCTCGCTGCGCTGCTGTCTGGCACCCGACTTGCTTGTTGAAGACCATGATCGATATACCCGTCATCGAAACGGCGCGCCTGCGCCTTACCGCTCTCGCCGAGCGGCATTTCGAGGATTACGCCTGCATGCTCGCGGACCCGGCCAGCACCCGCTGGATCGGCGACGGCCAGCCGCTGGACCGCACCAATGCCTGGCGTTCGCTCGCCATGCTGATCGGCCATTGGCAGCTTCGCGGCTACGGCATGTGGGCGCTGGAGCTGAAAGACACCGGTGAGTTCATCGGCCGCGCCGGCCTGATGCGCCCGGAGGGCTGGCCGGACCTCGAACTGGGCTGGATGCTCAAGCCGCAGTTCCGCCACCACGGCTACGCCACCGAAGCCGGCAACGCCATCCTGGACTTCGCCTGGCATGCGTTGAGCGTCCAGCGCGTGATCAGCCTGGTGAGGATCGGCAACGAAGCCTCCGACCGCGTCGCCGAACGGCTGGGCGGCGAGCACATCGAGGACATGGACTTCTTCGGCGCCAACAACCACGTGTTCGCGTACTACCCGCCGCTTCCCGAGAAGCGACGCGCCTGGGCATGAGCCAGCTCAACCGCCTCCCGTCGGAAACGCTGCAGGCACGGCCGTGTGCCGACGGCGGCGTGACGATCACGGAGGTGGCCAGCAGTTCCCCAGGCGACGACTGGCAGTGGCAGCTGACCCTGGTCGACATCGGCCGGGACGTGGAATTTCCGTCGCATACGGACATCCGCAGGCAGTTTGTGCCGCTGGACGCCGCCGTCTCGGCCACCTTTCCGGACGGCCGCACCCTGCACCTGAAGCGGTTCGACGTGGCGCATTTCGACCGCACGAACGCCCCCGAGGGCTGCCACCCCGAATCGCCTACCCGCGCCTTCAGCCTCAAGCTGCGCAACGATACCCAGGGCGAGCTGATCGTGCGTCCGCTGAACGGCACGATGGTGCTGCTGGCGCCCGGCGGCTGGCGCTGGTTCGTCCTGCTGCTTTCCGGCCAGGCCAAGGTCGTGGCCGACCATCGCACGCATGACCTGCTCCAGAACGACATGCTGTGGATCGACCCGATCCCTGGCCACCCGGTGCGGATCGAGGGCGGCGGGGAAATCGTGCTCGCGCGGCTGCCGATCCTCTGACGCGACCGCTGCTAGACGAGCGCGCGTGGTCAGAAACTGGAGCGTCGTGCGCCGCCGAGTGAACGGGCCACTTCCGCGAGTGCGAGCAGGCGCGCGATGCGCGTCCATCCCAGCGCGACGACCACCAGCGCACTGAGCGCGAATCCCAGCAGCAGACCCTGCGTGCCCACGGACAACGTATGCGCGCGCGCCAGTCCGAGCGAAAACGCCAGCGCGAAACCGATTGCCGTCACCAGCAGGTAGACGAACAAGGTCGAGAAGGGACGACGCAGCAATTGCACGAGCCCGCGCACCATGGCCAGGGAAGCCGAGCGCAGCGAGGCATCGGCGATGAAGGCCGCGCGCGCCGATTCCATCCAGGCCTGTGCCAGCGCGATCACCGCACCGGCCCACCACCACGCCATGTGTTGCGCGGCGATCGCGCGGGATTCGAGCACGGCAGCATCGGATGCATCGTCCGCCCGGTCAAGCCCGAGCTGGACCAGATAGCCGGCAGCGACATAGGGCAAGACCGACCACAGCAGCAGCCGGAACATCCGCCCGTATTCCGCCAGTCCGCCCTGCAAGAGCGGACCAAAACCCAGGGCGCGACCGGCGCGGCCACTGGCCACCACCATGCCGTTGAGCCAGGGCAGCAACAGCAACGCAAGCAGCAGGCTCGCAGCCAGCGCGCCGTGCAAGGTCGCATGCTGGGGCACCAGCGCACGCAGCACGTCGCCAAACATCAGCACGTCGAACTGCTGCGCCCACGCACGGGCATGCGTGGAGTGGTTCAACAGCGCCCCCAGCGATTGCAGCAAGGGCAGCGCAGCCACCGCCACCGGCAAGAGCAGGAGCAATACCCACAACAGCAGTAGCCGCCACTGCAGCGCCGAGAACAATGCGCCGAACACGTCGCCGAGATCCACACGGCGGGAACTCTTGTAGGCCATCACAGCGTCACCAGGAATGCGTAGAAAGCCTGCAGCGCGGCGGCGACATCGGCCGTCCAGCGCCGCGAGGCGGAAGCATCGGATTTCACCGTGCGGCTGTCGTTGAGCTTGTTCGCATCAAGCAGGATGTTCTGCTCGCGATCGAGTTCGGCCGAAACCACCTTGGTAGGCCGGGTGAATACGAAGCGCGCCCAGCGGCGGGCATCGTCCCACCGCACATCCTCGTGGCTGCCATCGGCAAAGGACACGCGCAGCACCTGCGGCACCGGTGCGCCTTCCCGCACGACCGTCACCGTGCCGCGCCACAGGTAAGGACCCGGTCCGTTTTCCTTCGCATCGGGGTGCGCCTTTTTCCATGCATCGTGCTGCTTGTCGACCTGTGCATCGCGGTCGTCGCTCGACAGTTCGCTGCGCTGCCCCTGTTTCACCCAGCTGCCGGCTTGCGGCGTCACTTCCTGGTTGTCGATGGCATCGACGCGATCATCGATGTGTGCCGTGCCATAGACGAACTGGTCGAACACTTCATTCACGGCGCGTGCGTTGCCCGACACGTCGATCAGCGTCTTGCGCAGATCCGCCACCGACGGATGTCGGAAGTGCCAGCGCCGGTAGTACTCCTTGAAGCCATGCTCCATCACGCTCTTGCCGAGGCGCTCTTCCAGATCATGCATGGCCGTCGCGGTGCGCGAGTAGACCGTGCCATAGCTGGTGCTGGAGTAACGATCCCAGCTGTTCTCTCCCAGCGGGTCGTAAGGCCTGGCGAGACCGGCGTAGAGACGCTCCACGCTGAACACGTCCGCCGACGGCGTGATGTCGGCGCGACGCAGCCACGAACTGGGCGTGAGGATGCGCTGGTTGCGCTCCCGCAACATGCGGTTGTCCCAATACTCGTTCATGCCTTCGTCGAGCATCGGCTCCTCGAATTCGTTCGAGGCGAGCAGGCCGTAGAAATAACCGTGACCGAACTCGTGGATGGTGACGAAATCGATGTTCCACTGGTCGGAGGTCCGGCTGTCGATCTCCTTGTAGCCTTCGGCGGTGAAGAAGGTCGGGTACTCCATGCCGCCCGCTTCGTCCGCGTTGTACGGCGGCACCACCGCCGTCGCCGTGCGATACGGATACGCGCCCAGCGTTTCGGAAAAATAGCTGAGCGAATCGGTGGTCGCCTTGAGCACCGGTTGTGCGCTGGCGATGTATTCGGGCGGATAAATCACCCGCACGGCGACCTTCGGGCTGCCCGGTCCTTGCCAGGTCGTATCCAGCGTCCGGTAACCCTTGGCCGCCACCCATGCGAAGTCGTGCACGTCGCCCTGCATGAAGTGATAAGTGGTCTTGTCACCGGCCCGCTCGGGCTGGCCCTGCAACTCACCGACGGCGCCGACGGTGTAGTCCGAAGGCACGGTGAGGCGCACGTCGAAGTTGCCGAAGTCGGCGTAGAACTCGCTGTTGAAATGGAACTCGTGCACGTTCCACTGCACCTGCGTGGCGCCGCGTTCACCGGGCAATTCCAGCACGCCGATCTTGGGAAACCACTGCCCGACGAGATTGAAGTCGCCCCACCAGCCCGTGCGCTCCACCACGCGCGGCAACTGGCTGGTGAAATCGATATCGAGCGTGAGCGTGCCGCCGGCGGGCACCGGCTCGGCGAGGTCGATGCATGCCACGGTCTGGTCGGTCGCCGGGCCGTCGTCGGGATGCACGAAGCTCCACTTCAAGGCGGCGCTGCCCTGCTGCACGCTCTTGAGGTCGATCCAGCCCCATTCGCCTTTTTTCAGCGCCGCCGCGCCACGCGAATGCCCATGCGCGGTGAGCACGCTGCGCTCGGTAAAGAAGGTGCTGCCTTCGTTCTGGAAGGCATTGAGGTAAAGATGCAGATAAATGCGGTTGACCGGCTGGCCACTGCGGTTGCGCCAGGTGAGCTGCTCGGTGCCGCTCACGCGGTGCCTGGCTGCATCGAGTTCCGCGTCGATGCGATAGCCGACCACACGATCGGAAAGCGTCGGTTCGCTGCCGTTGCGGATACCGCCCCATGCATCGTCGGCGCTGGGTTCGCGCGGTGCAGCGGCATGCGCCTTGGCGAGAGGAATCAACGGTGGTGGCGTGTGCGCCGCTGCCGGCGTTTCTTGTTGCGCATGGACCGCCAGGGGCCATGCCAGACACCACGCCACCGCCAGCCAGCGGCCGCGCCTGCTTCCCCTCAACATCACCATGCTGCCCTCCCCCGAAGGAACGCGCAGCGTGAGGCATCGGCGCGCAGCGCTCCTATAGGCCAAAGGTCATGGTTGGCGTACGCGTCGAGGCAAGCGTGAGGCGCTGTTCCGGCCGTGGGCCCCGCTGACGATCAGTACACGTCACGACGGTAACGTCCCTGCTCGCGAAGCGCTTCCACGGTTTCGTCCCCCAGCGCTTCGCGCAGCGCGGCATCGACGCCCGGCGCCATGCCCGCCAGGCTGCCGCATACATAGATGGCGGCACCGTCCTCCATCCATGTGCGCAGCACGTCGGCGGCTTCGCGCAAGCGATCCTGCACGTATACGCGCTGCCCGCCATCGCGCGACCAGGCCAGGTCGAGGCGTTCGACAGCGCCTTGCCGCCGCCACTGTTCGATCTCGTCGCGGTGATAGAAATCGCGGGCCTGCTGCCTCTCGCCGAACAGCAACCAGTTGCGCAGATGCCCTCGCGCGATGCGCGACTTGAGCAGGGCGCGCAAGCCGGCGAGGCCTGTGCCGTTGCCGATCAGGATCAGTGGACGCCCATCTTCCGGCACGTGGAAACCGGCATTGGCGCGTATGCGCAAGGCGATCTCGCCGCCCACTGCCGCGTGTTGCGTGAGCCAACCCGAACCGATGCCCACGGCGCCGTCATCGCGCTGCATGCGCCGCACCAGCAAATGGAGCGCGCCATCGGAAGGCAGCGATGCGATGGAATATTCGCGATGCGGCAACGGCTGCAGGCCGGCGACGATCGTCCCGGGTGCCTGCCCCGAGATCTCGGCATCCGGCGGCAGGTGGCTGCCCGCCAACCACTCGCGCAGCGTCGCGCGACGATCGTGATGCGCAACAACGGAACCGCCGTCGAGCCCTTCCGCTGCCAGCCACCGGTCCACCTCGGCATCGGCGTGGCGCGGCCCGATCTCCACCAGGTCTCCCGCCTGCCAGGTCATCTGGCTCTGCAGCGGTCGAAGCGCGAGATGAAAACACGGACCGCCAAGACTCTCCGGGTTGAGCAGGCGCCGCTCGACCAGCTGCCAGCGCTGATAATCGGGCCGCTGCCAGTCCGGCAATTCCGCCACGCCGGTGAACAGCGCAAGATGGTGTTGCCAATGACGGAGTGCGGCGGCATCACCGTTGTCCACTTCCACGGCGTCGAACATCGGCGTAGCACCACTGCGCTGCAGCCAATGCTGCAATTGCCGCCCGAAGCCACAGAAATCGTCGTAATCGCTGTCGCCCAACGACAGCAACCCATAATGCAACTGCGCGAGCGCCATGGGCTCGCGCATCCTGTGCGTGACGAAACGTGCCGCACCGTCGGGCGCGTCGCCTTCACCGGTGGTGCTCACCACGAACAACATGTGACGGGCGTGCTGGAGCATGTCGTCATCCAGCGCACCAAGCTCCAGCAGGCGCGCGCGCTTGCCTGCCTGCCGCAGGCTTTGCATCGTCTGTTGCGCCAGTTGCTCCGCGGTGCCGGTCTGGCTGGCGAACACCACCAGGGTGTCATCCGGCTGCGGGATGGGCGCATGCGCCTGCGCGCTGCGTGCCGAACGACGCGACCAAGCCACCCGTGCGGTCAAACCGCTCCATACCAGCAACGCTGCGGTGGCCGCCAACCAGCGTGTGATGCCCGGCGCGTGCCATTCCCACTCGCCTGCCTGCATGCGCAGCAAGCAGGCCGCCAGGACGGCGAGCAATCCGCACAGCGCGATGTTGCCCCAGCCGAAGCGATCGACCGATGTCGTCGTTGATGCACTCATGACGCCAACGCGGCGGCGAACGCAGGCGACAGCCGTTCTTCGAGGCCGTTCGCGCCATGCAGGATGAACATCACCGCGAGCCCGCGCTCGCTCGCCCAAGGCAGCCCTTGCTCGGGACCGAGCACGGTCATCAACGTGCCGATCGGATCCGCGTGCATGGCGTCACTCGCAAGCACGCTGACCGAAGCCACCTTGTGCGCCACCGGTCGGCCGGTGCGCGGATCGATGTGATGCGAATAGCGCACGTCGTCTGCGGTGAAGTGGCGACGATAGTCACCGGACGTGGCGATGGCGCGACCGCTCAACGTGAGCACCTGGCTGAGCTGGTCGGCATGTTCGACCGCGCCCCTCGCGGCGCCCGGACGTTCGACGCCAATGCGCCACGACGATCGATCCGGCTTGGTGCCCTTGCCCTTGAGCTCACCGCCCACTTCCACCAGCCAGGCGCCCATGCCGAGCCCGTCCAGGTACTGGCCCACCAGGTCGACGCTGTAGCCCTTCGCCACCGACGACAGATCGAGATAGATGCCGCCCGGCTGATAGAGGCTGTGGGTGGCTTCATCGAGCCTGAGCTTCCACCAGCCGACGCGCTCGCTGGCCGCGGCCATCGCCTCGGATGACGGCGGTTCGTAACGCGATGCGTCGGGACCGAAACCCCACAGGTTCACCAACGGGCCGACCGTCGGGTCATACGCGCCGCCGCTGTCGCGTGCCACCGACAGCGCATGCTTCACCACATGGAAGCATTCGGTCGGAAGCACATGCCAGGTGCCGGCGGGCGCGCTGTTGAACCGCGACAGGTCCGACTGCGGCTTGTACGTGCTCATCTGGCCGTCGACCAGATCGAGCGCGGCCTGGATGCCGTCATGCCACGTCTGCAACGACAGCTCGACCGGAAGCACGGCGCGCACCGACCATGTCGTGCCCATGGTCTCGCCTTGCGTGGATTGCACGACGAGATCCATCAACGGCGTGATGCTCCGCATCGACCGGCGCGAGCCTGCTGTTGCATCACTGCGGCAGCACTTCCAACGTGGCGGAGTACGACAGGCGGCGCTGCTTGGCGGGCTTGAGGCTGGTCTTGTCGTCCTGCGTGCTCGTGTTGACCCAATACATGCCGGCGTGCGGCCAGTTCAGGCTGAACTTGCCGTCCTTGCCGGTGGTGACGTCGATTTCTTCCTGCGCGTTTCGATAGCGCGTTTCGCCGGCAATCGCCGATACCTTCAGGCCCGCGGCGGGTTTGCCGTCGAGCAGCAACTGGAAGGTGGCCGGCTCGCCCGCGGCCAGATCGGTAAACGCCGTGACCGGCACCAGTTCCAGGCCCTTGCCACTGGGCTTGAGCGCTGCATCGCTGGGCTTGCCATTGGTGACGAAGGTCTCCACGCGGCTGATCGATTCGGACACTTCGACGTTCTTCGCACCGGCCGGAATGTCCTTGGCGAAGTTGGCCGGCTCGCCGCGCCAGCGACGCTTCTGCCCGTCCACTTCATAGCTGGCGAACAGGCCGCCGTTGACCGCGGCGATCTTGTACGTGCCCGGCTGGGTCAGGTGCACGTCGAACACGCTGCGGTACTGGCCGGTGAAGGCGTTTTCCACTTTGGCCGTCTGGCCGTCCGGCGCGGTGACGATCACACGATCGGTCTGCACCGGCATATGGTCGGCGTAGAACAGGTCGTTGGAGACGGCGGCATCCACCGTCACCCACGGATCGGCACCGGATACGTTGGTGGCCGAAGGCACCATCCACATCTTGTGCGCCTGCGCGGCCAACGGCAGGGTCATCGCCAGCGCCAGCGCGCTCCACTTCAACGATCGCTTCATCATGGAATCTCCGTCGGAATCAGGGTGCGAGGTCGAGCTTGACCGCGCCGAGTTCGCTGCTGCCCTTGGCGTCCAGCTGCTGTGGCGCGCTGGCCGGCCAGGTGAACGGCACGCGCACGACTTCGCGCCCGCCCACTTCGCGTGCGGCCTCGACGACCAGTTCGTACTTGCCTGCCGGCAGCGCGCCCAGCGGCGCCCTGCCTTCATGGAAGCTCAGCTTCTGGTCGCCCGCGGGGCGCGTCGCGCCGGAGACGCCATCCACCGGCATCTGCAGGTCGCGGCCACCACGACGCCACCATTGGCGAAGCTCGGGCAGCCATTTGGTACCGGCGCCCTCCTTCGATTCCTTCTGCGCGTACCAGACGGCCAGTTGCGCGGCCACGGTGTGATCCTCGCGCTCGATCCACACGGCCGTATACGGTCGGTGGTATTCCGCCACGTCCAGCTGCGGGATCTGCACGGTGACATTGAGATCGGCCGCCATCGCGGGCGCGGCGAGCAGCAAGGCGGGCATGGAGAACAGCAGTCGACGCATGGGTAAGTCCCGTCAATGGATGAAGATCAGTGCCAGCACCAACGGCAGCAGCAGACCGAAGGCCACCAGCGGCCAGGTCGCGCCGCGCTGTGCAGCGTGCATTTTCAAAAGCAGCAATCCGGTGACCGAGAAGATCACGCAGGCGAGCGCGAATACATCGATGAACCAGCCCCACGCGGCTCCCGCATGGCGTCCTTTGTGCAGGTCGTTGAGATAGGCGATGACGCCGCGCGTGCTGCGCTCGGCTTCGACCTTGCCGCTCTCGCGATCGATGCTCAGCCATGCGTCGCCGCCGGGGCGCGGCATCGAGACATAGATTTCGTCGGAGGACCAATCGGCGGCACGCCCCGCGACGTCGATATCGAGCTGCGCGCCGATCCAGTCGGCGACCATCGCCGGCACGGACACGCCCTTGCGTTCGTCGTCGCCGGCGACGGCCTTGAGCAGCGTGGCGGGCAATTGCGCAGTGCGGTGCACGGTCTGTGCCTTCGCTTCGATCTGTCCGGCGTGGTTGAGCGTGAAACCCGTGACCGCGAAAAGCAGCATGCCGACCAGGCACAACGCCGCGCTGATCCAGTGCCACTGGTGCAGTTGCTTGAGCCAGAACGCCCGGCTCGAACCGACCTTGTTGTGCGACCGCGCCACTGGTTTCATGCCCGCCTTATTGCCTCACGTTCGCGCCGATGCATGACGGGCCATGCAACCGAGTCGCGCGCCAGCTGTCTCATTGCGGCGCCAGGGCGCTAAGCTCCTTTCTTCGGGCAGCCCTTCCCTGACAACCAGCCGGGATTTTGCCACAAATGAGAATCACTCGCAATTCAGCCGGCATGCGCATCCGCCCATCTCGCCATCCGGCCGCCTACCTTATCTGGAACCCGTCATGCGCATTTTGATTGCCGAGGATGATCCTTCCATTGCCGCGGGCGTCAGCGCGTCGCTGCGACAAGGCGGCCACGCGGTCGACTGCGTGTCCGACGGCACCAAGGCCGATGCGGCGTTGCGCGATACGCCCTACGACCTGCTCATCCTCGACCTCGGCCTGCCCAACCTCGACGGTGCCGACGTGCTGCAACGCCTGCGCAAGCGCGGCACCGGCCTGCCGGTACTGGTGATCACGGCGCGCGAGGGCCTGCGCGAGCGCGTGCGCGTGCTCGATCTGGGCGCCGACGATTATCTGGTGAAGCCGTTCGCGCTGGCCGAATTCGAAGCGCGCGTACGTGCCCTGCTGCGGCGTTACACCTCACAGGGCGCGCCGGAGATGACGCTTGGCAAGCTGCGCCTGGACCTGCCCGGCCACCGCGCCTGGATCGGCGAAACACCGCTGGAACTCACCGCGCGCGAGTTCGGCCTGCTTGAAGCACTGGCCGCCCGCCCCGATCGGGTCACCAGCCGCGCGCAACTGGTCGAGGCGCTGTGCAGCTGGGACGAGGAACTCACCGACAACGGCCTGGATATCGCGATCTATCGCCTGCGCCGCAAGCTCGCCGACTCGGGCACGCAGGTCCGCACCATCCGCGGGCTGGGCTATCTGCTCGAGGAAGTGAAGGAAGACAAGGAACACAAGGCATGATCGAGGTGGCGGCCAAGCCGGGGCGTTCCTGGCTGCACGGCCTCATCGAGCCGGCGGGCCGCCCCAGCCTGCGGCGCCATCTGCTTTCTTCGCTGCTGGTGCCGCTGATGATGCTGCTGGTGGTCGAGAGCCTCGTCACCTACGGCGGCGCGTTGATCTACTCCAACCACGTGCACGATCGCGACCTCGCCGACGATGCGATGACGCTGGCGCAGATGCTGAGCCAGGAAGACCTGGGCGGAAAGGTCTCGCCGCAGGCGCGCTTCCTGCTCGAATACGCCCCCGAGGGACACAACTACTTCAACGTCAGCAGCCTCAATCACGGCTTGCTCGCAGGGGCACCGGAGCTGCGACCCGCATCGCTGAAAGGCGCCGCGCAGGACGGCGAGCCCGCGCTCTACACCACCATGCTGGGACGCCGCCAGGTGCGCGCGGCGACGGTGCGCATTCCCAACCTGCACGATCCGAGCGACCAGCTCACCGTGACCATGGCGGAAACCTTCCGCGACCGCCATCAGCGCGCGCGGGAAATCCTGCTGCTGAGCATTCCCGCGCAGGCGATCCTGATCGCCAGCGTGTTCATTCTCGTGCTGTATGGCGTGCGCGTAGGCCTGCGTCAGCTCGATCCGCTCACCGCGCGACTCGCTTCGCGCGAGCACGACCTTGCGCCCATCGGCGACGCCGACGTGCCAGTGGAAATCCTGCCGCTCACGCGCACCATCGACGGCCTGTTCGCGCGCCAGCGCGGCATGCTCTCGCTGCAGGAACGCTTCATCGCCGACGCGGCGCACCAGCTGAAGACGCCGCTGGCGGGGCTGCGCGTGCACGTCGAACGGGCGCAGGCCGATCCGAGCAAGGAAACCGTCCACGACGCCCTGCAACACATCCTGCGGCTCACTCAACGCGCGAGCCGCGCTTCCAGCCAGCTGCTCGCACTTACGCGCGTGCAATCGACCGAATCCGCCGACGCTGCCCCACTGTGCCTGCTCGACCTGGCGCAACTCGTGCCCGAAATGCTGAGCGTACGCGTGCACGACGCCATCGCCGCAGGCGTCGACCTGGGCTACGAGGGCCCGTCCGGTCCGGTCTGGATCGATGGCGACCGCATCTCGCTGCAGGAGATGCTCGACAACCTCATCGACAACAGCCTGCGCTACGCAGGACGCCGCAGCATCCTCACGGTAGGCGTGTCCGCGATGCCACACGGAGCGAGCCTGAGCGTGGAAGACAACGGCCCCGGCGTTCCTCCGGCCTTCCTGGAACGGCTCGGCGAGCGCTTCTTCCGCGTACCCGGCGTCGTCGAAGAAGGCACCGGGCTTGGCCTGGCGATCGTGCAACGCATCGCCGAACGCCATCGCGCACACGTGCGCTACCTCAACGGCAGCAATGGCGGCCTGCGAGTGGAGATCGTGTTTCCGCCGGCACGCACCTCGAAGTCACTGTCCTGATGCATCAGGTGAGGGCCTGCGCACAGGCACCGTCGCGCGCAGGCTTCGCACCGAATACCAGGAAGCTTGCTGCGCCAAGCATCCACACGCCGATGCCACCGTACAACAACACCCGCTGAAACCCGTGCGACAAGGCCGTGCGGGCCAGCTCGGGCGCAATGCCCGTAGGCAGCCCGCCAGCGATCGACTCAGCCAGCGCACGCAATGTGATGTCGTCCGGTACAGGCATGCCGCTGGTCGCCGCGGCGTATCGCAGCCCAGCCGCCACGCCCGACACCAGGATCAACCCCATCAGCGCGATGTTGATGGCCAACGTGATCATGCGCGCACTCATGTCGATGCCGGAGGCCATGCCAGCCCGTTCGCTCGTCACGACGCCCGTCGTCGTATTGGTGACCGTCGTGTTGGTCATGCCCAGGCCGACGCCCGCGCAAACGCAGCCGGGCAACATGCTCGGCCAGCCGGGATGTGCGACGCCACTGCCCCACTTCATCAGGAAGAAGCCCGCACCGATGGTGAACAAGCCAGCGGGTATGACCCAGCCTGGTCGATAGCGAACAGCAAGCCGTTCTGCCAAGGGAGGCACCACCAGCGTCGGCAGCGTATAGGCCAGCAAGGCGCATCCCGCGGCGGCATCGCCATAGCCCAGGACGCCATGGAAATACAGCGGCAGATAAATCATGAAGGGCCAGAAGCTGATGTTCATGCCCGCCGATCCCAGCAGCGCTCCCGAGAAGGCACGAATGCGGAACACCGAGAAATCGAACATCGGATGGGCAACCCGCGTTTCGATCATGACGAACGCCAGCAGGCATAGCGCGCTGACAAAGGCGATGCCCATGACGCGTGGATTGCCGTAACCCAGATCTGGCCCCTGCGTAATGAAGTATGCGGTGCCGAACACGGCGAGCGACAACGCAAGCATGCCGGCCACGTCCAGTCGCCGTGCGTTCGGATCTCGCGACTCACGCGCGCCGCGCCAGCCCAGCATGAGCG
This sequence comes from Dyella jiangningensis, assembly GCF_003264855.1. Lineage (NCBI taxonomy): Bacteria > Pseudomonadati > Pseudomonadota > Gammaproteobacteria > Lysobacterales > Rhodanobacteraceae > Dyella > Dyella jiangningensis. Next base: position 627,855 of record NZ_NFZS01000004.1, read on the forward strand.
TCGCCAGCGCGATTGGACCGTGCGCGAGAAAGACCCACGGCCAGCTCGCCCACGCGACGATGGCGCCGCCGATGATGGGACCAAAACCCAGCCCGATGCCGAAGATCACGCCCCACGCTGCAAACGCCCTCACGCGTTCCGCGCGCGCGGGAAACTGCTGGGACAACACGGCCACCTGGCAGATCAGCATCGCCCCACCGGTAGCGCCCTGCAGGAAGCGAGCACCGATCATCACCGCCATGTTCGGGGCCCACCCGCATACCATCGAGGCCACGCCGAACAGCGCGATGTTGATGAGGAACAGCCGCTTTCTGCCAAACCGGTCGGCCAGTGTTCCCGTTGCCATCAGCACGGTGGTGCAAGCGATGGTGTACGCGTTCATGACCCACTGCATGTCCTTGAAGTCGCCACGCAATGCATGCTGCAGGGTGGGCAGGATCGCCGGGACACTGGAAATCTCCAGCCCGAACATCAGCGAAGAAAGGCATACGGCCGCCAACGCGAGGCCGTTCTTTGAAACGCGAAGGGAAGTCATGGGCGGCTCCATGCGGGGAGCCGCTACTATATGGCGCCATGAAAGCGCCATTGACTCAATATTCTCCCGTGAATGTAGCCTTCACAGCTCCAATGGAGCCTCGTCGTGGATGACCGGCTGGATGGCATCGCCACCTTCGTACAGGTCGTGGAGGCTGGCAGTTTTGCCGTAGCGGCCGAACGCCTGAACCTCACGCGCTCGGCCGTAGGCAAGGTCATCGCGCGACTGGAAAAGCGGCTCGGCGTGCGCCTGATCCAGCGGACCACGCGCAGCCAAAGCCTTACCGAAGACGGAAAGTCTTATTACGACAGCTGTGTCCGCGCGCTCGCGGAACTGGAAGCCGCCGAAACGATGCTGGAAGGCGGGCGCCAACAGCCGCAGGGCCGCCTCCGCGTCAGCGTACCCATCGCATTTGGACACCTCTGCGTGGCCCCGGTGTTGATGGAACTTGCGGCCCGCAATCCAGCGCTGCGCATCGACATCTCCTTTACCGATCGCGTGGTCGATCTGATCGAAGAAGGCGTCGACCTCGCCGTGCGCATCGGCGACCTGCGCGACAGCACCAGTCTCGCCGCACGCAAGCTCGGCATGCAGTACCTGAGCATCGGGGCATCACCCGCCTACGTGGCCCGTCACGGCATGCCCGTCGAACTGGACGAGCTGGAAGCGCATGCCATCGTTGCCTACTCCCGCGCCGGCGTGACGCCACCGTGGGACTTGCGCGAACCATCCGGACATATCCGACGCCTGCACGTGCAGGCACAGCTGAGCATGGATGATGTCCAGGCCATTGCAGCGGCGGCCATTGCCGGCTTCGGCCTCGCGCGCATCCCGTCGTGGCTGCTGGCGCGCCATGTCAAAACGGGCGAGCTCGTGCAAGTAAAGGATCGGTGCAACCTCGCGCCGCAGGACATTCACGCCGTGTGGCCAAAAACGCGTTACATGCCGCCGAAGACGCGCAGTGCCATCGATGCACTGGTCGCAGGCATTCCTCAGATGCTGGACAGATAGACGCCGCTGCGCCCTTGTGCCAGCAAAAAAAAACGGCGACACACGCGTGTCGCCGCTGTCACACATCCCCTGCATGGGAACTACCTGAGACAAACTTTTGGCAGAACGCCGCGGGATGCACTCCCGCGGCGTCGCATTACATGGCCTTCTTCGCCTTGGTCAGCAGCTGGTCGAGCAGCGCGATGGCCAAGTCGATTTCCTCGTGGGTGATGTCCAGCGAAGGCGCGAACGTGATGACGTTCTTGTACCAACCGCCCACGTCGAGCACGAGGCCGATCTTCTTGCCGTTGTGCTCGAGATCGCCCGCCAGACCGATGTCCACCATCTTGTCCAACAGTGCCTTGTTCGGCGTGAAGCCATCGTCAGTGCAGATTTCGGCGCGCAGCGCGAGGCCGAGGCCGTCGACGTCGCCGATTTCCTTGTGGCGCTTCTGCAGGTCCTTGAGGCCTTCGAGGAAGTGCGCGCCCTTCTTCGCGACGTTGGTCTCGTAGTCCAGCTCGTAGCCCATCTTGATCACTTCCAGACCCAGCGAGGTGCCCAGCGGGTTGGAATTGAACGTGCTGTGCGTGGAGCCCGGCGGGAAGATGGTCGGGTTGATCATCTCTTCGCGCGCCCACAGGCCGGACAGCGGGTTCAGGCCGTTGGTCAGCGCCTTGCCGAACACGATCACGTCCGGCGTCACGCCGAAGTGCTCGATCGACCACAGCTTGCCGGTGCGCCAGAAACCCATCTGGATTTCATCGACCACCATCAGGATGCCGTACTGGTCCAGCACCTTCTTCAGGTCCTTGAAGAAGTTCATCGGCGGGATGACGTAGCCACCGGTGCCCTGGATCGGCTCGACGTAGAAGGCGGCGTATTCGGCCTGGTTGACCTTGGGATCCCACACGCCGTTGTATTCGGTCTCGAACAGGCGCGCGAACTGGCGCACGCACGCATCGGAATACTCTTCCGGCGTCATGCCCTTCGGGCGACGGAACGGATACGGGAACGGGATGAACATCGCGCGCTCGCCGAAGTGGCCGAAGCGGCGACGGTAGCGGTAGCTCGACGTGATCGACGAGGCGCCCAGCGTACGGCCGTGATAGCCGCCTTCGAAGGCGAACATCAGGCTCTTGCCATTCTTGTAGTTGCGCACCAGCTTCAGCGAGTCCTCCACCGCCTGCGCGCCGCCGACGTTGAAGTGCACGCGGCCCTTCAAGCCGAACTTCTGCTGCGCATCGACCGCGATGGTCTTGGCCAGCTCGATGCGGGTCTGGTGCAGGTACTGGCTGGCGACCTGCGGCAGCACGTCGATCTGGTTCTTCAGCGTGTCGTTGAGGCGCTTGTTGCCGTAACCGAAGTTGACCGCCGAGTACCACATCTGCAGATCGAGGAAGCGCGTGCCGGCGGTATCGATCATCCAGCTGCCTTCGCCGTGGCGGAAGATCTTCGGCGGATCGACGTAGTGCACGGTATCGCCGAACGAGCTCCACTCGGCCTCGTCGGCGAGCAGCTGCGCGTCGGGAATCACGACGCCAGCGGCGTTCTTGTCGTAAGCATTCATCAGGAAAATCCGGAAACGTTCAGATGGGGAATGCGATCAGGCCACGGCCCGATCTGCGGGGATGGCGGTCTCGTGCTCGGCCAGCAGGCTGCCGTCGAGCAGGCGCGGCAGCAGTTCCAGCGCGTCTTCGAAACCCGTGATCGGCACATAGGGAATGCCGGCGGCGCGGCAGTGCTCGATCAGGCGATGCTTGGCGAATACGAAATCGACGCGGTCGGCGGCGCAGAAATCGGACGCGCCGTCGCCGATGAGCAGGGTCTTGGCACCGCCGCGGCTGGCTTGCGCGGCCACGGCGCACTTGCAGGTACCGCTGCGGCAACCATCGGCCTGGAACGGCGAGGTGAGCTGCCACTTCTGCGGCGGCGTCGCCGGCGCCAGGTGATTGGCGGCCAGCGGCAGGTCGTTAAGGCCGTAGCGGGAGAGGATCTGCTTGATCGCGTAGTCCAGGCCGTCGCTGACGATATGGATTGGCGTAGCGAGCTCTCGCGCCTGCTTCACGAACGCAGGGAAGGCGTGGTCGATCCACAGCGAGGACAGATGGCGGTCAAGCTCCTCGCGGTTCATGTCCAGCAAGGCGACCTGGCCGGTCATGCATTCGCGCGAGCCGATGCGGCCGGCGCGCCAATCCTGCTCAAGCGTTTCCCAGCCGGGGCGGCCGAAACGGTCGAGCAGCGAGTCGATGACGTCTTCGACGGAAATGGTGCCGTCGAAGTCGCAGAGAATGGTCCAACCGGTCACTGAGGTACAACTCCGCATCGCGAGATGGTGACACCTTAGGTTCCTGCCCCTTTCGGGCTCCTTTCTTGCGCCAGAATGGTGGCCGCCCGGCGTCGCCCCGTAAGGGCCGGATAAGCCAGCCGGCAGCCGGCTCCGGTATGCTTGGACACTTGTCGGCGTGATGCTGGTCAAGCGTTCAGCCATTCCCCACCTGAACATGCAGGATTTTCGTGTTCCAGAGTCGAACCAACCCGGGTCTGTCGGTCATGGATGCTCGGCCCCGTCGTCCCCTGCTCGCCAGCATGCTGCTGGGATGGGGACTGGCGACGCTGGCTGGTTGCTCGGTCGCGCCGCTTCCCGAGCTGAAGCCGCCGGTACCCGACGCCTGGCGCAATGCGCCGGCGGGCGTGGCGCCACCCAGCGCCGACCTGCGTGGATGGTGGCAGGCACTGGGCGATCCGGACCTCGACGCACTGGTCGACCGTGCGCTGCAGGCCAACCTCGATGTGGCGCAGGCGGCCGAACGCGTGCAGGCAGCGCGCATCCTCAACCGGCACGCGCACGATCCCTATCTGCCTTCGTTGCACGGGCGCACCAACGACCAGATCGACCCGGATACTACGGCGTCGTACTTCGTCGCCGGCTTCGACGCCTTGTGGGAACTGCCCTTGTTCGGCGCGTGGCAAAGCAGCAAGCGTGTAGCCCAGGGCCAGCTCAATGGTGCCGACGCCGCGCTGCGTGGCGCCCAGGTGACGCTGGTAGCGGAAGTCACGCGGCGCTGGGTCGAGCTCCGCTCGGCGCAGCAGCAGGAGTTGCTGCTCGCCGGCATCCGCGATGCGCTGCAGGAAAAGGTGCGGCTGGTGCAGGTGCGCGAGGGACTCAAGCTTTCGCCGCCGCTGGAAGTGGCCAAGGCGCAGGCTGAGCTTGCCCGCGCCGAGGCGGCGCTCGCCGAGCCGCGCCAGACCATCAACAGCAGCGCGCAGCAGCTGGCCGTGCTGCTGGGCCAGAACGAACCCGATCCCGCCTGGCTGCAGCCGGGCGCGCAACCGAAGCTGGGCAGCTGGCAGCTCACCACGGCGCCGGCGGACATGCTGCGCGCGCGCCCGGAAATCGCCAGCGCCGAAGCCGAGGTGCTGCGCGCTGCAGGCGAACTGGGCCTCAGCCGCGCCGACATCTGGCCGCATGTGGGGCTGGGTGCTTCGCTGCAGTGGTCGGCCAACCTCGTGAGCAACTATCGCGTGCACACCGGGGAAGCGATCTTCTCGTACGGCCCGCTGCTGGACATTCCGTTGTTCGATTGGGGCCAGCGCCTGGCCGCGGCGCATGCGAAGGACCACGAACTGAAGGCGGCCGTGCTCGCCTATCGCCAGGCCGTGCTGCAAGGCGTCGCCGAGGCGGAGGTCGCCATGGGCGACCTGGAACAGCTGCGCGGTCGCGAGCAAGCCACCGTGCAGGCCGCACAGGCGGTGCAGACGACGATGGATGCCTTGAACAAACGCGCCGAGCTCAACCTCAGCAGCCATCTGGACGTCCAGGACGGCCTGGTCGAAAACCATCGTGCGCAGCTTGAGGTGATCAGCGCCATCGCGGCGCGCGACCTGGCCTATGTATCGCTGTACAAGGCCCTGGGCGGCGCGCCGATGCCGGCGAATGCCTCGCCGCGGAGCACCGAATAATGGTGGCGTTGGCGCGCAAGACCCTCATCTACGAATGGCGCCGCTTCCTGCCTGCCATCCTCGCCGTGGGCTTCGCCGGCCTGCTGCAGCTGCTGCAGGCGGCGCTGGTGCTGGGCATCTTCGGCAGCGCCAGCGTGTACATCACGGGCTCGTCGGCGGACCTGTGGGCCGGCTATCCCGGCACGCAGAGCGTGAATCTCGGACGCTCGATCGATTCGGGCGTGGAGATGCGCCTGCGCATGGATCCCGCCGTCACCGCCGTCGAACCCTTCCACTGGGTCGATGCCGACTGGCGTGGCCCCAGCGACACCGGCGGCGTCTCGGTGTTCGTTTCCGGTATCAACGCGCGACCGGACGGCATGCTGTTCGCGCATGCACTCTCCCCTGCCCTGCGTGCAAGGCTCAATGAGCCCGACGCCGTGATCGTCGACCGCGCCGACCTGGACAGCCTGGGCGTGGCCATCGGTGACACCGCCGTGATCAACGGCCATCGCGTGCGCGTGGTCGGTGTGAGCAACGGCCTGCGCGCGCTGGGCGGCGTGAACGTGGTCGCGTCGCTCGCCACCGCGGCCGAACTGGACACCGATCCTTCCAATGCCAGCCGCATGACCTATTTCGTGGCCAAGCTGCGCAACCCCGCCGACGCCGACGACGTTGCCGCGCGTCTGCGCGGCAACCGCGCGTTCGGCAGCTACGACGTCTGGACGGCCGAAAATTTCGCCCGTCGTTCGCAGCTCTACTGGATGTTCGATACCGGCGCGGGTGCCGGCGTGCTGTTCCTCGCCGGCGTGGTGTTCCTGGTCGGCGCCGTGATCACCAGCCAGACGCTGGTGGCGGCGGTGATCGGCTCGGTGCGCGAGTACGCCACGCTCAACGCACTCGGCGTCGGTGTGGGTGCGCTGCGCAAGGTGGTGATGGAACAGGCGTTCTGGGTGGGCGCATTGGGCCTGCTGGGAAGTACGGTGCTCGGCGGCATCGCCCTGGCGCTCGCGCGCAGCCGCAGCGTGCCGGTGGCACTTGGACCCTGGACCACGGTGGCGTGCCTGGCGCTGTGCATGGGCCTGGCGATCGTGTCCGGCCTGGCGGCGATGCGCAGCCTGCGCCGCGCCGACCCGGCGACGTTGTTGAGGTGAGGGCCCGCGCCATGTCTTCCATTTCGTTGCAGGCCCGCAACGTGACCAAGTCGTTCACGTCCGGCCCCATCCACAACACGGTGCTGCACAACCTCACGCTGGATATCCGCGCGGGCGAGCTCACCCTGATATCCGGCCCGTCGGGCTGCGGCAAGAGCACCCTGCTCGCCATCCTCAGCGGATTGCAGCGTCCCGATGCCGGCCAGGTGCTCGCGCTCGGCCAGGATCTGGCCGAACTCAACACGCATGCGCTGGAGCGCTTCCGCCTGCAGCACACGGGTTTCGTGTTCCAGGGCTTCAACCTGTTCCCGGCGCTCAATGCGCTGGAGCAGGTGGAGTTGCCGCTCAGCTATCTCGGGCTGCCAGCGGGTGAAGCACGTCGCCGCGCCATGGCTTCGCTGGAGGAAGTAGGCCTTGGGCCGCGCATGGGCCTGCGTCCGTCGGAGCTGTCCGGCGGTGAAAAGCAGCGCGTGGCGATCGCGCGCGCGCTGGCCAAGGAGCCGGGCCTGCTGTTCGCCGACGAACCCACCAGCGCGCTGGATGCGGCGAACGGCCAAATCATCATCGACATCCTGCACCGCATCGCGCGCACCCACGGCACCACCGTGCTGTGCGTGAGCCATGATCCACGCCTGGTCGGCCACGCCGACCGCGTGCTCGCCATGGAGGATGGACGTATCCTTAGCGACCGTGTGCCGTCCCCCACTTCGACGCCGACGTCGGGACTCGAGGAACCTTCTGCATGACCCTGCGTCCGCTCTTCCCGCTTTCCCTGGCCCTTACCGTCTCGCTGCTCGCGGCCTGCTCGCACGATGACGCCGGCAAGGGCAACGCGCCGGCGCCCGCCTCGGTCAGCTATGCGGCCGTGGCCCGCGGGCGCGTCGATGTCGAAGGCGGCCTGCTCAAGCTGAGCATGCCCCGCGACGGCGTCGTGGCCGAGATCAAGGTGCACGAGGGCGACCACGTACACAAAGGCCAGGTGCTGGCGGTGCTCGACACCAAGCCGACGCAACTCGCGGTGAATGCCGCCGAGGCCGAGCAGAAGCAGGCGCAGGCACAAGGCCGGCTGCTCGAGGTTCGCCTCAAGGCCGCGCAGCAACGCGCCAGCCGCCTCGCCCAGGCGGCATCCGCCGGTGCCGGCGATGGGCAGAGCGCGGACGATGCACGCGATGCCGCCCAGCAGTTGCAAGGCGAACTGGACAATGCCCGCGCCGCCGAAGCCATGGCCGCGCAGAAGCTTGACGCCGCCCGCTACGAGCTTGCCCAACGCAGCCTGCTCGCGCCGATCGATGCACAGATCGTCGAACGCGACATCCAGCCCGGCGCTGCGGTGTCGCCGCAGGGTGGCGCGGCCTTCGTGCTGCTGCCGGAAGGTGCGCGCATCGTGCGCGCCGAACTCAACGAATCGTTCGTGGGCGCGGTGAGTGAAGGCATGCATGCCACGGTGGTCGACGACAGCGGCAGCGGCGCGCCGACGCTCAGTGCACATGTGCAGCGCATCGGCACCGTGTTCGGGCCCAGCGCGCTCGAAGAAGACCCCATGATCCGCGCCAACACCCGCACGGTGGAATGCGTGCTTGCCTTCGACCAGCCGCCGCCGGCGTCGTTGCGCATTGGCCAGCGCGTGATCGTGCAGTTCGGCAACAGCGCCGACGACCACCGCCCACCGGCAAAGCCAGGCTCCTGATCCGTATCGCATGTTCCCTCGTCGTTCCCCTTCCGCGCTGACGCTGCGCGCCGCTGCCGGACTGCTGTGCCTGCTGGCTGCGTTCCATGCCAGGGCGGACAACGTCACCGATGGACCGAACGTGCTGCTGGGCGGCGGCGTGGAACGCATGCCGGCGTGGATGGGATCGAGCGAGCATCGCAACCAGGCGGTTCCGTACATCCAGGCCGAGCTGCCGTGGCACGTCACGCTCTCCACGCTCGATGGCCTCACGGTCGATCTCATCCATGGGCAGCAATGGCATGGCGGCCTCTACGGCAACTACCTGTGGGGACGCGACCATGACGAACTCGGCGCGCCGCTGGCCGGCGTTGTCGATTCGCTTGCGCCTCGCCTCAACGGCGGCGGTTACCTGGAATACCAGGCGACGGTGCAGCTCAATCTCGGCGCCACGTTGAGCCACGATACGCAGGGTGCAGGCGCCTATCTCAATGTCTACGCCGACTACGACCTGCCCGCCCTCGGCTACATCGAGCACAGCCTGCAATTGCAGTGGCAAGGCATGAATGGTCCGGCGATGCGGCGCTTCTTCGGCGTCACGCCCGGGCAGGCCGCGAAGCTCGGCGTCGTGCCGTGGTCGCCGGGCGCGGGAAGCCAGCAGGTCTCGCTCGAATACGACGCCTATATTCCCACCAGCGTGCACACCGGCTTTGCGTTGGCCGTGAACTACACGCGCCTGCTTGGTGCCGCCGCCGACAGTCCGCTGGTCAGGAGCTTCGGCACGCCGAACCAGTTGACCACCACGCTGGCTTTCGTCTATCGGCTCTGATCGCCCCCCGCCTCAGCGCGCCTGCAGCGGATCGAAGGCCGAACCGTCGGCCACTTCATCGAGTGTCCAACGACGCGGTGAAGGGAGCTTCTCCCACGTCACGGTTTCCTTGTCGTCCTGCATGTTGCCGACGGTGCGCTTCACCTTGCCGGTAGAGTAGTTGATGCTGAGGCTTTCGCTGGCGCCCGAATTGCGCATCACCGAATCGCTGTCGAAACCGATCAGCTCGAAGCGGCCGTTCTGCCAGCGGAACGTGTAAGTCGTATTGCCCATGGACCAGCTGCCCGCGTTGGCCCAGAAATGCAGCGTGACGCGCAATGCGCCCCGCTGAACCGATACGCCGCCCTCCTCCAGCATGTCATCGATGGTGGGAATGTCGTGGCGCGGTATCAGGCTGTGGTTCTGCAACACCAGCGCGTAACCACCGCCATCGCGCGCAAACGCCACGGCGAGCATGCGCGGATTGGTGTCCAGCGGGTTTTCGCCGAGCCCGTCGTCGTTGCGTATCACGTTCGCCGGATCCTGTTGCCGCAGCACGAGCACGAGATCCGGCCGGCCATCGCCATTGAGATCATCGGCCACCTGCGATTCAAGCCGCCATCCTGCCGGCACGAAGCCTTCAGCACTCGCCGCCTGCGCAGGCAAGCCGGGATAGCGGACGGCGGGAATGCGCAGCTCCGCCCATGCGGACGGCGCGGCAAGAACGAACGCGCTGCCGAGCAGCCAACCCCATCGCATCATCATGTATTCCTCCTTGAATGGTGCCCGGGCGCCGTCATTGCGCCCGGTGCAACGCCTCAGCGGTCGTCGCGTGTCCAGATCTGTCCGTCCACTTCATGGACGGGAAAGCTCGCAATCGGCTCGTACGCCGGCGGGCAAGTGACGGCGCCGGTGCGCAGGTCGAAGCGCGCGCCATGGCGCGGACACTCGACCTCGAACCCATGCACGTCGCCACCGGCGAGTTCACCGCCATCGTGGCTGCATACGTCCTCGATGGCATACAGGTCACCATCGATGTTGTAGACGGCAATGGCCGTGTCGCCGTCCCATACCACCTTGAACTCGCCGGGCAGCAGTTCGCTACGGGTGCCCACGAAGATCCAGTCGGCGAGATTCATGCAGCCACCTCCTGCAGCGGCTTGCTCATGTAGACAAAGCGCAGGTCATCGCGCCTTGGAATGCCGAAACGCGGCTGGCCATAGGGAAACGCGCCGGTCTCGCCAGTAAGCCGATAGCCGCGCCGCTCATACCAGGCGATGAGTTCGGCGCGCTGCTCGATCACCGACATGCGCATCGCCGCCAACTGCCACTGCTCGCGCGCGATGCGTTCCGCTTCGGCCAGCAACGCGCGGCCGAGGCCAGCCATCTGCAGCTCGGGGCTGACCGCGAACATGCCGAAATAGCCGTGATCGCCCTGCTGCTCCACATGGCAACAGCCGACCAATACGCCATCGCGCTCCGCCAGCAGCACCAGGCTGCCGGCGCGTGCGATCAGCTCCTCGACGTTCGCCGCGTCGGTACGCTGGCCGTCGAGGAGATGGGTCTCGGTGGTCCATCCACGTTGGCCGGATTCACCGCGATACGCGGATTCGACCAGGGCAACAATGGCGGGAACGTCGGCGGCGCTGGCCGCTCGATATACGGGCGAGAAAGTCGTAGGCATTCCCCATGATAAGCCCGCGGCATCGTGATCGCACCGCACAATGACCTTCGACACTGTGCGCCCCTCGCGATGGCTGCCTAGCCTGTGCGGCGGGACCGCAGCGTCCCGCCTACGCACTATCGGCAGTCCGGGTGCGCCTGACGCATTCCACCAAGGGAGAATCCATGAAAAACCGCATTGTGAAACCGCTCGCGCTGGCGGTGGGCCTGGCTGTGTGCACGGGTGCACTGGCCGCCCCCGCCGCGTTCGACATCAAGGAGTTGGACACCGGCAAGGACGTGTGCAACGACTTCAACGGCTTCGTCAATGCCAAGTGGATTGCCGCCAACCCGATTCCGGATGACCGCACGCGTTGGGGTTCGTTCGACGCGCTGCGCGAAGACAGCCTCAATGTGCAGCACGCCATCGTGGAGAAGGCCGCCAAGGGCGCGACCAAGGCCAAGCCCGGCTCCATCGAGCAGAAGATCGGCGCCTTCTACGCCTCGGGCATGGACGAAGCCGCGATCGAGAAGGCCGGCTACGCCCCGATCAAGCCGGAGCTGGCCCGCATCGACGGCCTGAAGAACAGCAGCGACATCGTCAGCTACATCACCGACAGCTACGCACACGGCAATCCGGTGGCCTTCCGTTTCTACGGCAGCCCGGACTTCAAGGATTCCAGCACGCAGATCGCCTACGCCGGCCAGGGCGGCCTGGGGCTGCCCACCGCCGATTACTACAGCAAGCCCGACTTCGAGAAGATCCGCACCGAGTACGTCGCGCACATCGCACGCACGCTTCAGCTGGTGGGCGTGAACGAGGCCGACGCGCAGGCGCAGGCCAAGGCCGTGATGGCGTTCGAAACCCGCCTCGCCTCCGCCTCGCTGGTGCCCACCGAACTTCGCCAGCCGGAAAACCGCTACCACTACGTCAGCATCGCCGATGCCGACAAGGTGACGCCGCACTTCGACTGGGCGGCCTTCTTCAAGGCGCAGGGCGCCGACGTCCAGCAGGGCTTCTCGTTGTCGCAGCCGAAGTTCTTCGCCGAGTTCGACAAGATGCTGGCCGACGTGCCGGTATCCGAGTGGCAGGCCTACCTGCGCTTCCACGCCATCGACGAGGCGGCGCCGTACCTCTCCAAGGCGTTCCAGCAGGAAGACTTCGCCTTCAACGCGAAGACGCTGAACGGCCAGAAGGAAATGAAGTCCCGCTGGAAGCGCACGCTCGACGCCGTCGAAGGCGGCATGGGCATGGCGCTGGGCCAGCTGTACGTGGCGCAGACCTTCTCCCCGCAGTCCAAGGCCCGCGCGCAGGAGCTGGTGAACAACCTGCGCGCCGCCTACAAGGCGCGCATCGAGAACCTGCCGTGGATGAGCGAAGCCACCAAGCAGAAGGCGCTGGAAAAGTGGGCCAGCTTCACGCCGAAGATCGGCTACCCCGACAAGTGGCGTGACTGGACGGGCCTGCAGGTCCACCAGGGCGACTATTTCGGCAACGTCGAGTCGGCTGCCAAGTTCAACTACGACTACATGGTCGCCAAGATCGGCAAGCCGGTGGACCGTACCGAGTGGGGCATGACCCCGCAGACGGTGAACGCCTACTACAGCCCGCAGAAGAACGAGATCGTGTTCCCTGCCGCCATCCTGCAGCCGCCGTTCTTCGACGCAAAGGCCGACGATGCGCTCAACTACGGCGGCATCGGCGCCGTGATCGGCCACGAAATGGGCCATGGCTACGACGACCAGGGCAGCAAGTTCGACGCCCAGGGCAACAACGCCAACTGGTGGACCGACGACGACCGCAAGGCCTTCGAATCGCGCACCGACAAGCTGGCCGACCAGTTCAACCACTACGAAGCGCTGCCCGGCAAGTACGTCAACGGCAAGCTGACCATGGGCGAGAACATCGGCGACCTGGGCGGCCTCAACGCGGCCTACGATGCGTTGCAGATGGCGCTGGCAAAGAATCCGAAGGAAGCCAACAGCAAGATCGACGGCTACACCCAGGACCAGCGCTTCTTCCTCAACTGGGCCCGCGTGTGGCGCGGCAACATCCGTCCCGAGGCGCAGCTCACCCAGCTCAACACCGACCCTCACGCCCCCGCGCAGTTCCGCGCCATCGGCGCGCCATCCAACATGCCCGCGTTCGCCCAGGCATTCCAGTGCAAAGCAGGTGACAAGATGGTTCGTGATGGGGAGAAGCAGGTGAAAATCTGGTAAGGCTCACTGGCCTTGGTAAGACCGAAAACGCCGCGCTCCGTCGCGGCGTTTTTTTGCCCGTTGTAGGAGCGCACCCAGTGCGCGACCGCAGACTGCCCGCGCACGGTCGCCCTGGGTTGTCGCGACTACCAAGGGGTAACGACGATTGACCTCGCTGCAGCACCCTGCGCCGCGATCGCGCACTGGGTGCGCTCCTACAACAGGGCGACGGCTGCTTGCTCTTCGACGTCGGGTGCGGGGAAGCGCTGCTTGAAGGTAAACGCCAGCGGCGTTGGGCCGTAGCGATCCAGATGCCAAAGCTTGGCCAGCCCATCGTTGATCGATGGCTCGCTCCCTTCCGGCACCCACCACAACACCTGATACGCCGTGCCCTCCGGTGCCTTCGCGAAGAACTGTCGGCGCTGCGCCATGATGGCCGTGTGTGCACTGCGGTAGACGAAGTCGAACAACGCTTCAGCGCTCTCCCACACCGACATGTTCACGATGAAGCGCGGATCGCTCGCCACGGCGATGCTGGTGGCGTTGCCGGAGCCATCGTCCTTCAATCGCCAGACAAAGCCCTCACTGGATTCGGCGAGCGCATTGATGCCGGCCAGGGCATCGAAGAATGGCTGTACCGCGGGGTCACCCATGTCGCCCAACAACGTGCCTACGTTCATCTGCGCAAGATGCCAACGTGCCATCGGTTTGCCTCCGTGACGGGTTCACCTGCTTTTGGGGCGGCCAGTCGGACTCTCAACCGTCCGGCAAACGCTTCCTGGCGGAATCCAGGGCCACTAAGCTGTCCGCAACTTCCAGCGGGGGAAACCGATGAAGCGGATGGCTTTCGGAGTACTGGTCGTTGGCCTGCTCACCGCCTGCGCGGCGCAACCCGCACAGCAGGTAAACCCGGCGGGCACCCAGGTCACGCTTCATCTCGACAAATCGGGCAACCCCGCGATCAGCAGTGACGAGGAGCAGGTGCTGTCGGCCGTGCGCATGATCCAAGACGGCAAGATCATGGCGGCCATCGATGGGCCCTTGAATGCCGTGATCAGCAAGTTCGAAACCCAATATGCCCACAGTGACGTGAAGGTCTACAGCGCCCGCGGTACCACCGACGCACTGATCTATGCAGCCCTCGTCACGAGCGTTGCGCCAGGCCAGAAGGTCGAAGTGCTTGGCCCGGCCTGGGCCATGGCTTATTGGGCACGTGGCTATGCGTACGGCGAGATGGCGCGCTATGACGACGAGCGCCTGGAACTGGAAAAGGCGTTGGCTCTGGCACCCATGGACGCGCAGTACAGCAACGAGCTCGCCTATGTCTACGTACAAAAGCGCGACTGGCAGAATGCACTCGAGTACTACGAGAAAGCCGGGGAGTTCGCCGACTTCAACCCGACCAATGCCCAAAGCATGAAGTGCACATCCTTCCGTGGCCAGGGCTATGTATTAGTGGAGTTGCACCGGCTCGACGAAGCCGAAGCGAAGTATCGAGCGTGCCTGAAGATCACGCCGAACGAGCCGAAATCGCTCGGTGAAATCGGCTACATCGAAGATCTGAGGAAAAAACCGCACTGACCAGCGCCGGCACGCGCAGGCGAGCCAGCGCCGTCACATCAGCAGCTTGCGTACTTTCAGCAACGCCGTGATGAATGCATCGACTTCCTCGCGCGTGTTGTAGAACGCCAGCGAGGCGCGCAGCGTGGCGGGCACCTTGAAGAACTGCATCAGCGGATGGGCGCAGTGGTGGCCCGAGCGCACGGCGACGCCCTGCAGGTCGAGCAGCGTGGCGAGGTCGGTGGCCTGCGCGCCTTCGATCAGGAACGAGATCACCGGTTCCTTTTCCTTGGCCTCGCCAACCAGGCGCAGACCCGGGATTTCACGCAGCCGCTCGGTCGCATAGGCCAGCAGCTGCTGCTCCCACGAATGGATCGCGTCGAAACCCACGGAATGGTAGTAATCGATGGCCGCACTCAGTCCGACGAAGCCGGCAATGTTCGGCGTACCCGCCTCGAACTTGTGCGGCGGCTCGGCGAACGTGGTGCCATCGAAACGCACCTCGCGGATCATCTCGCCGCCACCGAAGAATGGCGGCATCGCTTCCAGGTGTTCTTTGCGCGCCCACAACGCACCGGTGCCGGTAGGCGACAGCATCTTGTGGCCGGTCAGCGCGTAGAAGTCGCAGCCCAGCGCCTGCACGTCGACCGGGCGATGCGGTACCGCCTGCGAGCCATCCACCAGCAGCGGAATGCCACGCTTGCGGCACTCCCTGGCGATCTCGCGCACCGGGTTGACCGTGCCGAGCACGTTCGACACGTGCGTGACGCAGGCCAGCTTCACTTCCGGCGTGAGCATCTCGATGTACTTCTCGACAATCAGCTCGCCACGCTCGTCGATCGGCGCCGCCTTCACGGTGGCGCCGGTGCGTGCGGCCATCAGCTGCCACGGAACGATGTTCGCGTGGTGCTCCATCACCGTAGTGAGGATGGCGTCACCCGGCTTCAGGCGCGGCAATGCATAGCTGTAGGCAACGAGGTTGATCGACTGCGTGGTGCCCGAGGTCAGCACCAGCTCGTTGCGCGAGGTGGCGTTGATGAAACGCGCCAGCTTGTCGCGTGCGCCTTCATAGGCGGCGGTGGCTTCCTCGCCGATCTGATGCACGGCGCGCGAAACATTGGCGTTGTGGCGGCGGTAGTGGTCGTCCACTGCCTCGATCACGCTCGCCGGCTTCTGGCTGGTGTTGGCGTTGTCGAAATAGATCAGTGGCTTGTCGTGCACGGTGCGCGACAGCAAGGGAAAGTCGGCGCGGATGCGCTGCACGTCGAAAACGGTGGGGCTCGGTTTGGTCTGTGCGTTCATCGGATCATTCGCCTGGTAGCCGGTGGACTGCCTTCACGCGGAAGGCAGGTGCGCCATGAGCTGCTGGTCGAGGTGCTCGCGCAGCGCGTCTTCGTCCAGCGATGCAAACACCGCACGACAGAATGCCGCCGTCAGCATCGCGCGCGCCTCGGCGAGCGGGATGCCACGCGAGCACAGGTAGAACAGAGAACGCTCATCCAGCTGTCCCACGGTGGCGCCGTGGGCGGCCTTCACTTCGTCCGCATAGATCTCGAGTTCCGGCTTGGTGTCGATCTCGGCCTGGCCAGAGAGCAACAGGTTCTTGCTGCTCAGGCTGGCATCGCTCCCGTCGGCGCCTTCGGCCACCACGATGGCGCCGCGGAACACGCCACGCGAACGCTGGTCGGCGACACCGCGCCAGACCGAATCCGAAGCCGTGTTGAGCGCCTGATGGCGGATGGCCATCTGCGTGTCGACATGCTGGCGACCGTTGAGCACGAACACGCCGCGGGTTTCCAGTCGGGAACGATCGCCGGCCAGCGTGGCGTGCAGGTCGTGGCGCACGAGTCCGCCGCCGAGTTCCAGCACGTACAGCGTAGCCTGCGCGTCTTCGTCCAGCTGCACGCTGTCATGACGGATCAGCGTGCCGCCGGATGCCGCGTTCTGCAGCGTGACGTGGCGCAGCTGCGCACCCTTGCGCAGCACGATGTCGGTGACCTGCGTGCCCAGGTGCTGCTGCTCGCCGCTGGCGACGTGATGTTCCGCCACCGACAGTTCCGCGCCCTCGCCCAGCTCGATGACGTGGCGTACGTGCCAGGCGAGATCGCTTTCCGCCGCCGCACCGACGAAGACCAGATGCACCGGTTGCGCCACCTTGGCGCCCGCCGCCACGCGCAGCACCACGCCGTCGCCCGCGAACGCGGCATTGAGACGCGCGAACGCATCGCCGCCTTCGCGGTAATGGCGCGACAGCGCGAACCGCAGCGGCTCGGCATCACCCTGGAGCGCCTGCGAGAGCGGCTGCAACTGCAGGCCCGCGGGCAAGGCATCGATGCGCGAGAGATCGGCGCGGAAGACGCCGTTGACGAAGACCAGCGCAGGACCGTCGACGCCTGGCAGCGCAAACGCTGCGCCATCGACCTCACGCGTCAACGCCTGTGTGTCGCCCTGCGCGAAGCGCCGCTGGCCCAGGGCTCGCAGCGCGGTGTACTTCCAGGCCTCCACGCGCGTATCGGGCAGGCCGGCGGAGAGAAGCGCCTCGAGATTCTCGCGGCGCGCGGCGTCCAGCCAGCCGATGCCGGCACCCGGCAAGTGGGCCTGCGTCGCCGCGTCAGCCAGCGACTCGACGAAGGGCGTGCGTTGCGCTTCGCTCATGCCGAGGCCCCGCTAAGCGCTGGATCCTTGTCCGCCACCCAGGCGTAGCCGTGGGCTTCGAGCTTGAGTGCCAGCGTCTTGTCGCCGCTTTCCACGATGCGGCCATCGGCCAGCACGTGCACGAAATCGGGCTCGATGTAGTCCAGCAGGCGCTGGTAATGGGTGATCACCAGGAAGCCACGCTCGGTCGAGCGCAGCGCATTCACGCCCTGCGCCACCTGCTTGAGCGCATCGATGTCCAGGCCAGAGTCGGTCTCGTCGAGGATAGCGAGCTTCGGCTCCAGCACCGCCATCTGGAAGATCTCGTTGCGCTTCTTTTCGCCACCCGAGAAACCTTCGTTCACCGCGCGGTGCAGCAGCTCGTCGGAGATCTGCATGATCTTGAGCTTCTCGCGCACCAGCTTCAGGAACTGCATGGAATCCAGCTCTTTCTCGCCGCGCTGCTTGCGCTGCGCATTGAGCGCGGCGCGAAGGAAGTAGGTGTTGTTCACCCCGGGGATTTCCACCGGATACTGGAAGGCCAGGAACACGCCGGCCGCGGCGCGCTCTTCCGGCTCCAGCGCCAGCAGGTCGACGCCGTTGAACGTCACGGAACCTCCGGTCACCTCGTAACCATCACGACCGGACAGCACGTTGCCCAGCGTGGACTTGCCGGCGCCGTTGGGCCCCATGATCGCGTGCACCTCGCCCGGGTTCACGGTGAGCGTGAGGCCCTTGAGGATGTCCTTGCCCTCGACGCGGGCGTGCAGGTTTTCGATCTTCAGCATGGTGATTACTCGATGGAATCAGGCGTTCTCGCCACCGTGGCGACGAAGCACGACATAGGTGAAAGCTTGGGAACCGCCCGACGGCGTGCGGTGCACGTCGCGACTGTCGGCGATCAGTTCGAAGGAATCCTTGAATAGCCCGGCCAACGCGGGCGCGTCATAGCGCGCGACGGGGAGGCCACTGCAGCGCTCCGGGCCGTCCGCCGCGAAGACACCCACGACGAGATAACCGCCCGGCTTCACGACGCGCGACGCAGCGGCGACATAACGCACGCGATCACCCGCATCGACCAGGAAATGCAATACCGCGCGGTCGTGCCATAGCCCGACGGACGGCAAGTCGGCTGTGACGACATCGCCGACGATCCAGTGCACGGCCTCGGCTTTCGCGCCGAGGCGTTGACGGGTTTCGTTGAGCGCCACACTGGACAGGTCCAGCACGCTCACGTCGCTGTAACCATCCAGCAGCAAGTCGTCAGCCAACGTGGAACGACCACCGCCCACGTCCAGCACGGGCACGTCGCGCGGGAGGTCCAACGCGTCGATAAGGCGTAACGACTCGTCGAGGCGCGGGCTGAACCAACTGGTCTGCGCCTCGCCCTTCTCGGCATACACCGAATCCCAGTGCGATGACCGGACGACGCTCATCCCACCGCACCTTCCAGCGAGACTTCCAGCAGCTTCTTCGCTTCGACGGCGAATTCCATCGGCAGCTCGCGGAATACCTGCTTGCAGAAACCGTCGACGATCATCGACACGGCATCTTCCTCGCCGATGCCGCGGCTGCGGCAGTAGAACATCTGGTCGTCGGAGATCTTCGAGGTGGTGGCCTCGTGCTCGACGATGGCGGTGGGATTCTTCACTTCCATATAGGGGAAGGTGTGCGCGCCGCACTTCTTGCCGATCAGCAGGCTGTCGCACTGCGTGTAGTTGCGCGCGCCTTCGGCACCCTTTTCCACCTTCACCAGGCCGCGATAGCTGTTGTTGCTGCGGCCGGCGCTGATGCCCTTGGACACGATCTTGGACTTGGTGCCCTTGCCGATGTGGATCATCTTGGTGCCGGTATCGGCCTGCTGGCGATGGTGCGTGAGCGCCACCGAATAGAACTCGCCCACCGAACGGTCGCCGCGCAGTACGCAGCTGGGGTATTTCCAGGTGATGGCCGAACCGGTTTCCACCTGGGTCCACGAGATCTTCGAATCATCGCCGCGGCAGTCGCCGCGCTTGGTCACGAAGTTGTAGATGCCGCCGACGCCGTTCTCGTCGCCGGGGTACCAGTTCTGCACGGTCGAATACTTGATCTGCGCCTTTTCCAGCGCCACCAGTTCCACCACGGCGGCGTGCAGCTGGTTCTCGTCGCGCATCGGCGCGGTGCAGCCTTCGAGGTAGGACACGTAGGCGCCCTCTTCCGCGATGATCAGCGTGCGCTCGAACTGCCCGGTGTGGCCGGCGTTGATGCGAAAGTAGGTGGACAGCTCCATCGGGCAGCGCACGCCCTTGGGAATGAACACGAATGAGCCGTCGGAGAACACGGCGGAGTTGAGCGCGGCGAAGTAGTTGTCGCCGGTCGGCACCACGCTGCCCAGGTACTTCTGGACCAGCTCGGGATGTTCGCGGATCGCTTCGCTCATCGAGCAGAAGATCACGCCCGCCTCGGCCAGCTCCTTGCGGAAGGTGGTGCCCACCGACACCGAGTCGAACACCGCATCCACGGCGACGCCGGCGAGCTTGGCGCGCTCGTGCAGCGGCACGCCGAGCTTGTCGTAGGTTTCCAACAGCTTCGGATCGACCTCGTCCAGCGACTTGGGCTTGTTCTTCGGCGAGGCGTAGTAGCTGATCGCCTGGAAATCGATGGCGCCGATCTTGAGCTTGGCCCAGTGCGGCTCGGGCATGGTGAGCCAGTGGCGATAGGCCTTCAGGCGCCACTCGGTCATCCACTCCGGCTCGTGCTTGAGCGCCGAGAGCTGGCGGATGATGTCCTCGGACAGGCCGGGCGGCAGGCTGTCGGTTTCGATGTCGGTGACGAAACCGGCTTCGTAGCGGCGGCCCAGCGCGGCGGCCACTTCGGCGTTGTCGCGAAGCGTGGCGGAGGTATCGCTGCGGTCGGTGGTTTCGGTAGTCATATCGATCTTCGTGTCGTCGTCGCGGTCGGTGGTTGCGGATCGGTCAACCGATCAGGGTCGCATCGATGCGGCGACTGGGAGGTTTGAGCATGTCGGACAGGCTGACCGCGCGCAGGGCGTTGTCCACGACGCTGTTGACGCGCTGCCAGTTGGATCGCACGCCGCACTGCGACTCGCGGTCGCACTGGCCTTCGGCGACGCTGCACTCGGTCATCCCGATGGGGCCTTCCAGCGCTTCGACGATCTGCGCCAGGGTGATCTCCCCGGCCGGACGCGCCAGGCGGTAGCCGCCGTTGACGCCGCGAAAAGACTCCACCAGCCCCGCATGGCCCAGCGACTTGAGCAGCTTGCTCACGGTGGGCAGTTCCAGGTGCATCTCATCGGCGATCTGCGCCGTGCTGAGCACGTCGTCGGGATGGGCGGCGATACAGGTCATCACCACCGTGGCGTAGTCGGTGAGGCGGCTGACGCGAAGCATGGGGAGCGGCCGGAAGGGACTGCGGGAATCGGTACCAAAATGGTACTGATTAATGCCTTGTGGGTCAAACCGCAGTGGTGCACCAAGATCGGGCGATCCCAGACTCCGGATGCACTGATTTCGGGCAAGCGAGGCTCGTGGCGTCTCGGCCTGCCGACCCGACAGCCGCCATGCTCGACCTCGCCCGACGCGCCGCTGCCGGCTAACCCACTGAGACCACTGGATTCCAGCCTGCGCCGGAATGACGGCAGCCAAGACTCCACAGCATGACCCGGCGCCATGGCACGCATCCTGCTGCACCGCGACATATCCATGTCACGGGGAGCGTTCGGGGATGAAATGGATCACGGCGATCATCAAGCCGTTCACGCTGGACGACGTCCGGCAGGCGCTGACCGAGGTGGGCGTGACGGGCATGACCGTCACGGAGGTGAAGGGTTTTGGCCGCCAGCACGGGCATACCGAGCTGTACCGCGGCGCTGAGTACGTCGTCGACTTCCTGCCCAAGCTGAAGCTCGAGGTCGCGATAGCCGACGAGCAGCTCGACCAGGCGGTGGAGGCCATCATGGGCGCCGCGCGTACCGGCAAGATCGGCGACGGCAAGATCTTCGTCAGCGAGCTGGAACAGGCCATCCGCATCCGCACGCAGGAGGTGGACGTCGATGCGCTTTGACGCCCGGTCCGCCCGCCCTGCGCTCGCGCTCGCCGCGCTGGTCGGTACGTCGCCTGCCTGGGCACAGGCCGCCGCCGCGCCCACACATATCGACAGCGGCGACACCGCCTGGATGCTCACCGCCACCGCCTTCGTGCTGCTGATGACCATTCCGGGCCTGGCGCTGTTCTACGGCGGCATGGTGCGCGCGAAGAACCTGCTCTCGGTCCTGATGCAGTGCTTTGCCATCACTGCGCTGGTGACGGTGCTGTGGCTGCTCTACGGCTTCTCGCTGGCGTTCAGCACGGAAGGCATGCATGCGGGAATGACCAACCTGCACTCCTTCATCGGCGGACTGGACCGCGTGCTGCTCGCCGGGCTCACGCCCGATTCGCGCTACCAGACCGTGCCGGAAAGC
Organism: Dyella jiangningensis; assembly: GCF_003264855.1. Taxonomy (NCBI): domain Bacteria; kingdom Pseudomonadati; phylum Pseudomonadota; class Gammaproteobacteria; order Lysobacterales; family Rhodanobacteraceae; genus Dyella; species Dyella jiangningensis. The sequence continues at coordinate 649,461 of NZ_NFZS01000004.1, forward strand.
GTGTTCGTGATGTTCCAGATGACCTTCGCCATCATCACGCCCGCGCTGATCATCGGCGCCTTTGCCGAACGCATGAAATTCAGTGCACTGCTGTGGTTCAGCGGCCTGTGGCTCACCATCGTCTACCTGCCGGTGGCGCACATGGTGTGGAGCGGTCCGGGCTCGTTCCTCGGCGATCTCGGCGTGATCGATTTCGCCGGCGGCACGGTGGTGCATATAAACGCGGGCATCGCCGGCCTGATCGCCTGCCTGGTGATCGGCAAGCGTCGTGGTTATCCGAACGTACCAATGCCACCGCACAACCTTGGCTACACCGTCATGGGTGCGAGCCTCCTGTGGCTGGGCTGGTTCGGCTTCAACGCGGGATCGGCCGTGGCCGCCAACGGCAGCGCGGGCATGGCGATGCTGGTGACGCAAATCGCCACCGCCGCCGCCGCGCTGGGCTGGCTCGCCGCCGAGTGGATCGTGCACGGACGGCCCAGCGTACTCGGCATCGTTTCCGGAGCCGTGGCCGGCCTGGTCGCCGTGACGCCGGCCGCAGGCACGGCAGGCCCAGGTGGTGCGCTGGTGCTCGGCCTCGTGGCCGGCGTGATCTGTTTCTTCAGCGCCACGCGACTGAAGCACAAGCTGGGCTACGACGACTCGCTCGACGTGTTCGGCGTGCATGCGATCGCAGGCATCGTCGGCGCGCTGCTCACCGGCCCACTCGCCTCGCCCAAACTGGGCGGCTTTGGTGCGGTGGAATCGGTGTGGGGGCAGCTGTGGATCCAGACCAAGGGCGTGGGTTTCACGGTGATCTGGAGCGCCGTACTCAGCCTTGTGATCCTCAAGCTGATCGACTGGACATTGGGTTTGCGCGTGGACGACGAGCAGGAGCTGATCGGCCTCGATATCGCGCTGCATGAAGAGAAGGCTTACAACCTGTCTTGAGCTAGAGCCCCTCTCCCTGTGGGAGAGGGGTTGGGTAGAGGGTGCGGGGCTCGCGTAGCCTTTCACCCTTCGCTCCGCCCGCACCCTCATCCGCCTGCCGGCACCTTCTCCCGGAGGGAGAAGGAATCTTCGATGAATGTCCCGGGGCGCCGGTACAGTTCGCCCACTCCACCCGCTAAGCTGCATGCAATTCCATACGCAGCATGTTATGGCTAACGTTCACGACCGCGCCGCCGCCCGCCTGGACTGGACACGCTCCGCCCTCGGCGACGCCACGCTTACCCTCGAGCCCGCCTCTTCCGACGCCAGCTTTCGCAGTTACTGGCGCACGCATCACCACGGCCGCAGCTGGATCGTGATGGATTCGCCGCCCGAGAAGGAGGATCCACGCCCTTGGCTGGCCATCGGCGAACGCCTCGCCGCCACCGGCGTGCACGTGCCAGCGGTGCATGCGAAGGACCTGGAACAGGGTTTTCTGCTGATCGAGGATTTCGGCAATCGCCTTTATCTGTCCGAACTCAACGCCCGCACGGCCGATGCGCTCTACAGCGATGCCATGGATGCCCTGCTGCTCATGCAGAGCCGCATGGATCATCGCGACCTGCCGCCGTTCAGCCATCAGGTGCTGGTGACCGGCCTGGAAGTGATGCCGGAATGGTTCCTTGATCGCCACCTCGGCCACACGCCGAGTTGCGACGAGTGGGATGTGCTTGAGGCGGCCTTCGACGTGATCATCCGCAACGCGCAGGAGCAGCCTCGCTGCTTCGTGCATCGCGACTATCACAGCCGCAACCTGCTCGTCGTCGACGAGAACAACCCGGGCGTGATCGATTTCCAGGGCGCACTGGCCGGCCCGATCACCTACGACCTCGCATCCTTGCTGCGCGATGCCTACATCGTGTGGCCGCGCGAACGCATCGAAGGCTGGGTCGAGTCGTATCGCCAGCGTCTGCTCGACGCCGGCATGATCAACGACAAGGTAACGCGCGCGCGCTTCCTGCGCTGGTTCGACCTCACCGGCATGCATCGCCACGTGCGCGTGCTCGGCCAGTTCTATCGCCTGTGGTATCGCGACGGAAAGCCGGGGTATCTCGCCAACGTACCGACCGTCTATCACTACGTGGTCACGGTGGCGCGCCACTACCCCGAACTCGCCGACTTCGTCGCTTTGCTCGAGCGTCACGCGGAAGGCCGCGACCTCACGCAGGTGGCCGCCGCATGAGGCATGCATTGATCTTTGCCGCAGGCCTGGGCGAACGCATGCGCCCACTCACCAACCACACGCCCAAGCCGCTGCTGCCCGTCGGCGGCAAGCCGCTGATCGAATGGCACCTGGAGAAACTCGCCGCGATCGACGTGCGCTACGTGGTGATCAACACCTCGCATCTGGCGGAGCAGTTCCCCGACGCGCTCGGCGACGGTTCGCGCTGGGGGCTGCGCATCCGCTATGCGTATGAAGGCCCCACGCCACTGGAAACCGGCGGCGGCATGCTCAATGCACTGGACCTGCTCGGCCCCGAACCGTTCCTGGTCATCAGCGGCGATATCTGGACCGATGCGGATTTCCGTACCCTGCCCGCCGAGCCTGCGGGCATGGGACACCTGCTGATGGTCGACAATCCCGCGCATCATCCACGCGGCGACTTTTCGCTGGACGCGAAGGGCGTGCTGCACGATGGCGATGCGTTGCCTCGACTCACCTACAGCGGCATCGGCATGTTCCGGCGCGAGCTTCTGCATGACTGGCGCGCCGTAGTCGACGATGCGGGCGCCACGGAAACGCCCCCGCGCTTCAAGCTGAGACCGCTGCTGGAACGTGCGATGTCACTCGCTCAGCTGCATGGCAGCCACCATCGCGGCAACTGGACGGACGTGGGTACGCCGCAAAGGCTCGCCGAACTCGACGAGAGGCTGAGTCGACCGTAACGTCGCTGTAGGAGCGCACCCAGTGCGCGACCGCAGAGGTTCGGCATTGCCGCTCCGTAGGCTTTTCGCGCACTGGGTGCGCTCCTACAGGGCTGGCCCGCGCCACGGGCGGCACACCGCAAAATCCTGCCGGTTTGAGGCTTTGCCATGCACGGAGGTATCCTAAACCGCCCGGTTCTGTAGCCCGTAGGGCCGCCACACGTGGCGCGCCTGTCCGATGTATCTCCCTGCAGGACCGTCCGTTTTCATCGCTAGGTATCGACGATGTCCGAACTGTGGTCCCTCCTGGTCAACGGGTTCAGCACGCATGGCGTGCAGCCGGTGCTGCAGTTCCTGCATCTGCAGAACCTGGCCGGTGATCCCAACGACATCGCCGAGTCGCTGCTCATCGCCACGCTGCAGCTGTGCATCATCGGCTTCATCTTCCGCCCGCTGGAGAGCCTCGTGCCGGCGGAGAAGTGGACCGACCGCAAGCTGACCAAGGTCGATTTCCAGTACACCCTGCTGATGCTCGTGGGCATCTTCCCGATCTTCAGCTATCTGGTGCTCACGCCGATCGCCAATTATTTCGGCGGCCCCGATACCGGCCCCAGTGACGCAAGCGCATCGCCCTTGGCGATCACGCACTGGTTTCCCGCGCTGAAAGAACATCCGTGGCTGCTGTTCGGCTGCTACTACATCGTCTACGACTTCACCTATTACTGGATGCATCGCCTGCAGCACGCATTGCCGTGGTGGTGGGCGTTGCACAGCATGCATCACAGCACACGACAGATGAGCTGCTGGACAAACGATCGCGGCAGCCTCATCGACGGTTTCATCCAATCGATGATCCTGGCGACCGTGGGCATCGTGATGGGCGTGGAACCTGACCAATTTGCCTGGCTCGTGCTGGTCGGCGAACTGGTGCAGAACTTCTCGCATGCGAATGTGCGCATCGGCTTCGGCCCGCTGTTCAACCGCGTGTTCGTGGCACCGAAGTTCCATCGACTGCACCACATGCTGGTGGATCCGGCGCGACCCAACCTGCACAACTGCAACTTCGGCCAGGTCTTTTCGATCTGGGACGTACTGTTCGGCACGGCGCTGTACGGCGAACCGCTGCGCCCCACCGGCGTAGGCGATCCGATGGTGGACGACGACAACAACCACGGCCTGGTCGGACTGCACTGGAACGCCTGCAAGCGCTTCTGGGGGGCGGTGCGTCGGCCGGCCGGATGGAAGTTCGGTGAAGTGGCCTTCAGCCCGAACTACGAGCCGATCCCCGTCGACCAGCTCGATCTGCATGCGTTGGGACATCACGTCACGCAGCCGTCACCGTCGCACGCAGAGCCGACGCTGGCGAACAAGGTCGCGCAGGAAAGCGCCTCGACCGCCTGACCCAGCCGCCTGCGGGCGTGAGCTTGCGTGACAGCGGAGGTGCCCGTCGCGCGATCGACGCCATCAAGCGGCATCGCTTCGTCGCATGCCGCATGGGTCCGCATCACCCTCGTGCATATCGAGGCGATCACCGTGCTTCCGCGTAAACCTTACGAAAGCATTTCATCGCGTCGTGACGGCTAGGGTCATCCCAGCCGCCTGAACGTCTTCTCAATTTTTCCGCACCCGCGCCGATAAGACCTGTGCGCGGAGTGATGGGCTCCGTATTCCGGAGCGAATATGTTGGTCCTGGTCGGCGCCTTCGTGGTCCTTGCCTGCGTGCTTGGTGGTTTCGTGCTGTCCCATGGGCAGATTCTGGCGTTGTGGCAACCGTATGAGCTGCTGATCATCGGCGGCGGCGCGATGGGCGCCTTCATTTCCGCCAACCCTCCCAAGGTGGTGAAGGCGGCGCTGCGCGATGCGATGGGCCTGCTGAAAGGCGCGAAGTACCAGAAGCAGGATTACATCGACCTGTTGTCGATGCTCTATGACCTGTTCAGCCTGATGCGCAAGGAAGGCCTGCTCGGCATCGAGGAACACATCGAAGACCCGCAGTCGAGCTCGCTGTTTTCGGCCTATCCGCGCCTGCTGCGCGAACATCACCTGATCGAATTCACCACCGACTGCCTGCGCCTGATCGTTGGCGGCAGCATGAATCCACACGAGCTGGAACAGCTGCTGGAAGTGGAGCTGGAAACGCATCATCACGAAGCGATCGCGCCCGCGCTCGCCATGACGAAGATGGCAGATGCGCTGCCTGGCTTCGGCATCGTCGCGGCCGTGCTGGGCATCGTCACCACCATGTCACAGCTCGGCGACGATACCTCGCGCATCGGCATGCACATCGCGGGCGCACTGGTCGGCACCTTCCTCGGCATCCTGCTTTGCTATGGCTTCATCGGACCGCTGGGCGCCGCCATGGAAAACCGCGTGCAGGAAGACGGCCGGGCGTTCGAGTGCGTGAAGATCGCGCTGCTGGCCAACCTTCGCGGTTACAACCCGAAGGTCGCGGTGGAATTCGCGCGCAAATCGCTTTCCTCCAACACCCGGCCCGGCTTCCAGGATCTGGAAGACCACCTCAAGGCTTCGCCGCGCGCCAAGGCCGCGGCATGAGCGACCAAGGCGACCTAACACCCATCATCGTTCGCCGGGTGAAGCGGCGTGGACACGGCCACCATGGCGGCGCGTGGAAAGTGGCCTATGCCGACTTCGTAACGGCCATGATGGCCTTCTTCCTGGTGATGTGGCTGATCGGCGCAGGCACGCGGCAGCAACGCGCCGCCATCTCCGAATACTTCAAGAATCCCAGCATGACGCAGGGCACGGCGACGATGGCTCCGTCTGGCCAGTCGGGTCCCGGCGGTGCCAGCAACAGCATGATCAAGCTCGGCGGCGCGATGGATCTCCCGCATGGCCCGGGCCACGACAAACAAGGCGCCGCCGCCGCGAGTGTCGATCCGAAGGACATCGAGAAGGAAGCGCGCAAGCAGGAACGCGCGCGCCTGGAAGAACTGATGCAGCAATTGCAGGCCGCGATCCAGAGCAGCCAGGCGCTCGCTCCGTTCAAGGACCAACTATTGCTGGACATCACGCCCGAGGGTCTGCGCATCCAGATCGTCGACAAGCAGAACCGCCCGATGTTCGACCTTGGCAGCGCGCAACTGCGGCCATATACCGAGACGATCCTGCAGGAGCTGGCAGGCTTCATCAATCGCGTACCCAACCGCATCAGCATCTCGGGCCACACCGACGACGCGCCGTACAGCAGCGATCATCATTACAGCAATTGGGAACTGTCCGCCGACCGCGCCAACGCCGCACGGCGCTCTTTGCTGGCCGGCGGACTGCCAGAGGAAAAGATCGCCCGCGTCGTCGGCCTCGCCGCCTCGGTGCCGTTCGACCGCGCCAATCCCGGCGACCCGATCAACCGCCGCATCAGCATCATCGTGATGAACAAGCAGACCGAAGCGAATTCGCTCTCGCAGGAAGCCGGCCCGATCGACGCGAAGGCTACTGGCACGTTGCTTCCACCAGTCGCAGCCATCGCGCCCGCAACGTCACCGACCATTGATGGGCCCGCACTTGAGGCTGCCAGCAATCCTGCGATGGACGCTGCCAGGCAATCTCCCGATTCGCCCTGAAAGCCGTTTACGGGCCATGGCGCGCTGATGCGCGTCCACTACCGGCCACTTCCAAGCCGGCGCAAACCACTCGAAAGCGGGCGCAGCTTCGATCATGAGGTGGCTTGTCCACTTCGAAACGAAGTGAGCTGTCGTGATCACGGCACGACAGCCCATGATGCCCTGCATGAGCAGACAGTCCGTATGCAGTTCGGTCCATGAACAAAGTGCGAAGCGCGATCTCGTCACCTCCTACCTCGCCGCTGAGCCCGCATACCCAGAACGACAAACACGCGTCGATGCGAGATCGAGTAATAGTCCCCGCCTCATCTATCTCCCAAGCGCAAAAAAGCCGCCGGCAAAGCCGGCGGCCAAGGGAGGGCAAGCAAGCATACAACCTTGCCAGCCAGATCTGCCCTGCGGTACGGCGGGAGTTGTACCGCAGGGCGCGATTTCCGTCTGAAGCTTAGAAGTCGTAGGTCACACCGAAGCGGATCGAACGCGGGTTGTTGTAACCACGCGGGCGACGGTAGTTCGGCTGCAGGTAGTACTCGTAGACGTAGGTTGGTTCCTGCCAGTTGAAGACGTTGTTCGCGTACACGCTAAACGCCAACTTGTTGTCCGCGAAATTCGGACGATATTCCAGGTTGAGCGATACGTTCTTCTGCCATGGCAGATCACCCGCGGTACCTGCCGGAGCCGGTTTGCCGCCGCACCAGTGATAGTACGGGCCGTTGTAGGCAGGAGCCGTCTCGTCCGGGCCGTAGTAGCCCGAGCAGTTGGTCGGCGCACCCGAGATCAGCGACACGAGACCTGACAAGTTCCATTCCTTCGAGAACTGGTAGGTACCGTAAGCCTTGAACTGGTGGGTGTGGTCATTGTGCTGGCGACCACCTGCGTACTCCATAAGCACCGGATAGTCCCAGTCCTGCGTGGCAGCGATGTCCTGCTGGCCGATGTCAGACTTCACCTGGCCTTCCGTGTTGCCGTAGCTGCGCGAGAAGGTGTACATGAAGCGACCCTGCCACTTGCCGTCGAACGGATGCTCGACGTACAGATCCAAGGCGTAGTAGTCGCGCTTGGCGTGCGCGAAACCAAGCTCCTTGGCGCTAAGCGTGAACTGCCCATAACCACCATTGCCGTCGGGCAGCTGGAACGTCGCACCACGGCCAGGGTTGAAGAAGTAGCAGCCACGCAGTTGGTCGGTATCGAGGCCAGCGGCTTCGGCCTTGTCGAAGAACAGCTGGTAGTTACAAGTGTCGTCGATGGCGTTCTTGAGGCTGCGGTAGGTCGCCTTGGCACCGTAGCTCCACTTGTCGTTGAACTGCTTGTCGAAACCGAGGATGTACTCGTCCTGATACTGCGCTGTCAGCGAGCGGGCGGTCACCGTATTCGGATCCGGAGCCTGGCCATACTCGTTGTTCGCCGAGATCTGCGCACCCGGTCCCTTGATCGTATCGATCGGGGTCAGACCCGTCGGGTAGCCGGTTGCCGGGTCGATTCCGGTGTAGGTGTAGTACACACGGGTATAAAGCGAACCAGAAGCACCACGCAACGCCACGCTGGTCGGCAGCGCGAGGTAGTAGCGACCGGCATTACCGTAGACCTTGAAGCTGGAGTCGCCATTCACGTCCCAGCTGAAGCCAAGGCGGGGAGCCCACTGCGGCTTGGTCTGGCGGATGTAAGGTGCGCCATCGCTGTTGTAGTTGGTGAACTGGTCGTTACGCAGACCCAGCTTCACCAGCCAGCGGTCGCTGACCTGCCAGCTGTCTTCAATGTACTGCGCGCGCTGCTCCACGCGAACCGAGGCAGCGGTCTTGTAGAAGTACTGGTCGACGTAGTAACCCTCGGCACCGCCCGGGTAAGCCCCTGGTGCATCCACCTGGCCCGAGATGATTTCCGAACTCGGGTTCGTCATCTGGCCGTATTCCCACATGTAACCCGCGTTCGTCGGGACGTAGTCGCCGTCGTTCAGGTCCTGCGTGCGCTGGTTGTCGATACCCACCGTAATGGTGTGGTCGCCCAGCACATAGCTCAGGTCGAGGCGGTAGTTGGCACCCTTGGTCTGGTGGGCCGGGTCCGTAGTGGTATCCACTGCCTGGGTGTTGCCGATACCCGTGGTGCTGCCGGAGATCGCAGGGTTCTGGCTGCTCGGTCCATAGATATAGATCAGGTTCGGATCAAAGCTGGACGACAGCTCCGAGTACAGGTCAGTCTTCTGCTTGCCGTACTGCGCCGACAACGTGAGGTTGTCGGTGATGTAGCTGGTGTACTTGGCGATCCACATCATCGCAGAAGTCTTGGTGTGCGTATCACCAAAGAGGTGATCACCCTGCGAGTGGCTGGTGCTGTCGTAGTCGTAGATCTCGCCGTTGTAGCTGTGCTTGGTCGAAGCGCCGGTGAGTTCCAGGATGTTGGTGTCGTTGATGTTCCAGTCGAGCTTGGTGTACCAGCTCGGGTCGTGGTAGGTGCGCTCGCGCGACGTACCCGACGACTTGGGATCGACATAAGTATCCTGGGACTTGCTCGCTTCTGCTGCAGCGAAGAAGAACAGCTTATCCTTGATCAGCGGACCACCGACATAGGCGTCAGCCGTAGTGTTCCAGCCCTTGTTGGCATTGCGATATTGATACAGCGCACCAGCCGAGTTGGAAATATTGTGCGGATCACCCTTGAGAGACTCGGGCGTCCACAGCACCTGACCACCAAAGTGCCACTCATTGGTACCACGCTTGCCGATCTGGTTGAGCACGCCACCGTCGGAACGGCCGTACATCGCGCTGTAGCCACCGTTGAGCATTTCCTGCTGCTCGATGGCACCATAAGGGAGTGAGAGACCACCCAGGCCGTTAAGCGGGTCGGTCACGTTCATGCCGTTGATGTAGTACGCGTTCTCGCTGACACCAGACCCACCGATCGAGACCAGTGGATTTCCAGTCGGGCCGGTAAAGAAGCTGCTGCCCTGTACCACACCCGGCGCCAACAGCGCGATGGCTTCAGCGGTGCGGGCTATCGGCAGCCTGTCCAGTTCGGCTGAGGTGATGACCGTACGCGAGTCGACCGACGACACGTCGATAGCCGGCAGCGCGTTGGCCGTCACCGTGACAGAGGACAGTGCCTGCGCGTTAGCGGCAGAGGCAAACGATACCTCGGTACCCGCGTTCACCGTCAGACCGACATTCTTACGGGTGTCTACGACTGCGCCATCCTTCTGAAGGGTGACCGTGTAGTTGCCGAGCGGAAGGTTCGTGATGCGATAGCGACCCGAGCTATCGACCGCCACTTGGCGGGTCATACCCGTGTCGTTGGCCACCGTTACCGTTTGGCCGGCTTCCGCCTGGCCGAAGATGCTACCGGTGGTCGACTGAGCAAAAGCGACGCCCGTCAGCCCCATGGTGAGCGCTATGGCCAGCGACGAGCGGCGGAGTGCAGCGCCGCGATTCTGGAAATGGAACATCAGTTGGATCTCCCCGTTTTAGCCCGATAAAAGGGCAAAAGATGCCTGCCGTTCGCCTGACTGGCGATCGGTTCAAGTTGCCGTCTGGTGCGGTTCTGTCAGGCCCCCCTGCAGAAACCACCCTCCCCCCCTGGTGCGACGTAGTTGCTTGCGAACAGTTTTGAAAAACCTGTACTCAAGCTGTCGACAACAGAGCTTGGCGACGAAGGTAGAGTGTTTTCTTACGGAATGTCAACTTGCCGCAAGGATCGATTAACGAAAACTTGCTCTTTGCGCTATTTCGTACGCTGCCGTTTCGGCTGTAACTATCGGTTCTTCGGAAAGAAATTGGCCCGACCGGCTCGCTAAGGCACACGCACAAAAAAAAGCCGCCAGCGATGACTGGCGGCCCGGGAAGAGGATCCATGCGCGTCTTTCTGTGGCTCGACGCTGCATGCGGTTGCCCCGAAGGGCAACCGCGTGGTCAGGCGTGTCGTTCTGCTTGCTGTCTTAGAAGTCGTACGTGACCGAGAAACGACCGTAACGCGGCGTGGTCTGGTACAGCGCGGCGCCGTAGGTGTTGGACACCGTGTAGCGGCCGCTCTCATACGTCGCATCGAGCACGGTCGGCTTGCGCTCGTTCAACACATTGAACATGTTGAAGTTGAACGCCAGCTTCTGGTCGGCGAAGGACGGACGGTAGGTCACGCCCAGATCCAGGAACTTGGTCCAGGGCAGGCGGCCGTTCGTGCCCAGCGTGCTCGGCTCGCCGCCGCACCAGCGGTACTTGGACTTGTAACCCGACGGATCGCTTTCATTGGTGCCGTAGTAGCCCAGACAGGCCTTCGGCGCACCGGACATCATGCGGATCGCACCGGACACCATCCACTCCGGCGAGATCTGGTACGAGCCGTAGGCCTTCAGCTGGTGCGTGCGATCGTTCGAAAGCAGGCCGTTGCTGTTGACCATCAGGGCCGGGGTATCCCAGTCCTGCGTCTTGGACACGTCGTCCTGGCCGATGGTGGAGAGCACCTGGCCTTCCGTGTTGCCGTAGCTGCGCGAGAACGTGTAGTCGACGCGACCCATCCACTTGCCGTCGAACGGATGCTCCAGGAACAGATCCAGCGCGTAGTACTTGCGCTTGGCGCCGGTGGAGAAGCCCCAGTCGCTGGTCGACATGCTGACCTTGGAGTAGCCGCTGCCGTTGGCGTTCTTCAGCAGGAAGGTGTTGTTCTCGCCCGGGTTGAAGATCAGGCAGCCGTCGGGAATGACGACGCTGTCCGGGTCGATGCCGCTCTTTTCCACCTTCGCCGCCAGCGCATCCGGATCGCACACGTCGTCGATCGAGGTCTGCAGCTTGCGCAAGGTCACCTTGGCGCCGGCCACCCAGCTCGTGCCCAGCATCTTGTTGAAGCCCAGGATGGCTTCGTCCTGATACTGCGATTTCAGGTTCGACGCAGCGACCGACTTCGGATCCGGCGCAACGCCGTACTCGCCATTGGTCGACACCGGACCGGGGCCCATGGCCTTCAGGCCGGTAGGCGCACCATTGGCGTCGATGCCGCTGTAGGTGAAGTACTCATAGGTGAAGGTCGACGCCGAAGCGCCGCGGATCGCCACGCTGTTGGGCAGCGCGAGGTAGTAGCGGCCGAGGTTGCCGAACACCTTGAAGGTAGAGTCACCGAACACGTCCCAGCTGAAGCCCAGACGCGGTGCCCACTGGTCCTTCTGGTCGACGTATTTCTGCGCGGCGCTGTTGTAGTTGGTGAACTGGTCGTTGCGCAGACCCAGCTTCACCATCCAGCGGTCGTTGATCTGCCAGGTGTCTTCGAGGTACTGGGCCTTCTGGTCCACCGCCATGCTGGTGGTGGTCTGGAAGATGTAGCGCGCGGCGTAATAGCCGCGGCCGCCCGGAGCACCCACGTCGAACGCCGGCTGGATCGGCACGTTTTCCTTGCCTGCAGCGGCCTTGTAGTAGATCCAGGCGTAACCCGGGCCGCTCACCTGCTGGCCTTCGTTGATCGCCTTGTAGTGCATGTTGTCGATACCGCCGGACAACAGGTGATCGCCGAGCTTGTACTCCAGGTCGAGGCGCAGGCCGTGGGTCTTGTTCTTCGCACCCGGGTCCTTCACGTACAGCACCGAGTTCGAGTTGCGGATCGGGGTGCCGCCGGTGATGAGCGGATCCTGGTTGGTCACGCCGCTGAGGTAGTTCTGCGTGGTGGTCAGGCCCGGCGTGTTCGAGTAGTCGATCGCGCGGTTCTGGCCGTAGGTCGCGGTGAACGTCAGGTTGTCGGTGATGTAGCTGGTGTACTTGCCGACGTAGATGTCCGAACCCGTCTTGGTCGACGTGTCATAGCCGGCAAAGCCGCCTTCCACGCCGGTCTTGTAGTCGTACTTGTACAGCGAGCCGCTGTATTCGGTCTTGTTGGAGATACCGGTCAGCTCGAGGATGTTGCTGTCGTTGATGTTCCAGTCGAGCTTGGCGTAGTACTTGGGAATGTCGTACTTGTAGTAGGTGTTCGCAGGCACGGCCGCCGCCGACGTGGAGGTCGACTTGCCTTCCTGGCGCTCGGCTTCCGCCGCCACGAAGAAGTACAGCTTGTCCTTGATCAGCGGACCGCCCACGTAGGCGTCATAGGTGCGATTCCACTTCACGTTGTCCTTGCGCGAGCGGTACAGCGTGCCCGGCAGGTTCTTGTTGGTGTAGCCGTAGCCTGCCGGCAGCTGCTCGTTCGGGTAGTAGATGCTCTTGGGGTCTTCCGCGAGGAACTTGGGCGCCCACAACACCTGGCCACCGAAGTGCCATTCGTTGGTGCCGCGCTTGCCGACCTGGCTGATCACACCGCCGTCGGAACGGCCGTACATGGCGCTGTAGCCGCCGGTGTAGATTTCCTGCTGGTCGATCGCGCCGTATGGCATGCCGACGCCGCCGAGGTTCTTCAGCGGATCACTGGAGTTGTAGCCGTTGACGTAATACGCGTTCTCGCTGACCGACGAACCGCCGAAGGACACCACCGACGAACCCGCGGTCTGGCCGCTGAAATAGCTGCTGCCCTGGACCACGCCCGGGGCGAGCAGCGCGATCGCTTCGGCGCTGCGGCCGAGCGGCAGGCGCTCGAGGTCCTGCGAGGTGATCACCGTGCGCGAGTCCACCGACGAGACGTCGATGGCCGGCAGCGCATTGGCCGTCACGGTCACCGAGGAAAGCGCCTGGGCATTGGCGGCCGAGGCAAACGACACTTCCGTACCGGCGTTCACCGTGATGGCGACGTCCTTGCGGCTATCGACCGTGGCACCGTCCTTCTGCAGCGTGACCGAATAGGTGCCGAGCGGCAGGTTGCTGATGCGGTAGCGACCCGACTGGTCGACCGTGGCCGAGCGGGTGATACCGGTGGAACCGGAGACCGTCACCGTCTCGCCGGCTTCCGCCTGGCCAAAGATGGTGCCGGTGGTGGACTGGGCGAACGCCACGCCCGCCAGGCTCATGGTCAGCGCAGCAGCAAGCGTCGAACGACGCAGCAGGACGGCCCTGTTCAACGAACTAAAACTCATCTGGATCTCCCCAAGCAGCCCATAAATTTGGGCAAAAGAAACCTGCCGCTCGTCCTCGGGACGACCGGAGTCAGCTAGCTTCCAGTGCGGATCTGGCAGGCTCCCCCTGCAGAACCACCCCCGTTTCCCCCTTGTGCGGCGAGCAGTTCCTTGCGCCAAGCCGTTCTTAGCCTGACTCAAGACTGTCGTCCGGATGAGGGAATCGTGAAGGTAGAGCGTTTTCTTACGAAATGTCAACTTTTTGTAACAGTATTTGGCAATTTCTTGCGATTCATGCCGTCAGGGATTTCTGACCGACTGAGCACCACAGGAGCCGATGTGCCTATCCGTGCCGCGGCGTCGCCACTCTCACGACGTTCTCAAGGCCCTGCCGTCGGCCACTGGCAAAGGGCAACGCCTCGCTAAGTGCGCGCCGCGATGACGACGGCACCAAAAAAAAACGGCCCGGTGATCCCGGGCCGTTTCGTCCAGCACGTAATGGAGCAAACCTCAGGGCCGGCGCGCCAGCTCCGGGTTTTCCTTGGTCTTGGGCATCAGGTCCTGCTTGGACACGCCGAGCCAAAGCAGGATCGGGCTGGCCACGAAGATCGAGGACAGCGTGCCGACCAGGATGCCGATCAGCATGGTGATGGCGAAGCCGTGCACCACCGGACCGCCGAAGAAGTACAGCGCGGCCATGGTGATCGCCGTGAACAGCGCGGTGATGATGGTTCGCGACAGCGTGTTGTTGATCGAGCGGTTGAGGATCTCTTCCGGCTCGGCCTTGCGGGCCAGGCGGAACAGTTCGCGCACGCGGTCGAACACCACGACCTTGTCGTTGATCGAGTAACCGATCACCGCCAGCACCGAGGCGAGCACGGTGAGGTCGAACTCGCGCTGCACCAGCGCGAACACACCGACCGTGATCAGCGCATCGTGCAGTTCGGTGACGATGGCCGCCACGGCGAAGCGCCATTCGAAGCGGATGCCCAGGTACAGGCCGATGCCGAGCATCACCACCAGCGCGGCCATGATGCCGTCGCTGCGCAGCTCGTCACCCACGGTCGAGCTCACGTAGTCGCGGCTCTTGATGCTCACGTCCGGGCGGCTCGCCTTGAGCACGCCGGTGGTCACCGCGGAGACCTTGTCGAGGTTGATCTTGCCGGCTTCGTCCTTCATCACCGCCGTGGGCTGGAAGCGCACCGACACTTCGCGCGTGCCACCCAGGCTGGCGACCAGCGAATGCTCGATGCCGCCCTTTTCCAGTGCTTCCTGCACTTCGGCCGTGGTTACCGGATTTTCATAGTCCACCACCAGCGACACGCCGCCGGTGAAGTCCAGGCCGTAGTTCAGGCCCTTGATCGCGATGAGCCCGAAGGACACCGCCATCAGCAGGATGGCGATGCCCACGCTGATCTTCCTCATGCCGAGGAAGTTGACGTTCGCGTTGTGGTTGAAGATTTCCATGTTGTGTTCTCTTTACCTCAAACGCTCAGCGTCTTGAGCTTGCGATGACCGTGGATCAGCGCCGTGATCGCATGCGTCACAGTGACCGAGGTGAACATCGAGGTGAGGATGCCGATCAGCAGCGTGATGCCGAAGCCCTTGATCGGGCCCGAGCCCATCGTGGTCAGCGCCAGCGCGGCGATCAGGTGGGTGACGTTGGCGTCGAGAATGGTCGCCCATGCCTTGTCGTAGCCGGCGCGGATCGCCGCCAGCGGCGTGGAGCCGTTGCGCAGTTCCTCTCGCACGCGCTCGCAGATCAGCACGTTGGCGTCGATCGCCATGCCCAGCGTGAGCACGATACCGGCGATACCCGGCATGGTCAGCGTCACGCCCACGGCCGACATCACGGCCACCAGGATCACCAGGTTGAAAAACAGCGCAACGTCGGCGACGAGGCCGAAGAGCTTGTAGTAGAGCGCCGCGGCCAGCAGCACCAGCGCCAGGCCGATCATCACCGCGTGCAGGCCCTTCTCGATGTTGTCCTGGCCGAGGCTGGGACCAATCACGCGCTCTTCGACGATGTCGATCGGCGCCGCCAGCGAGCCGCCCTTGAGCAGCAGCGCCAGCTCGGAGGCTTCCTTCGGGCTGCGCAGGCCGGTGGTCTGGAAGTTCTTGCCGAACACGCCGTTGATGGTGGCGTAGTTGATCACCTCTTCGGTGATCTTCGGCGTGCGCACTTCCTTGCCGTCGACGATCTTGGTCTCGACCACGCGCTCCACGTACACCACGCCCATCGGCTTGCCGACGTTGCCGGTGGTGAAGTCCAGCATCTTCTTCGCGCCGGCCGAGTTCAGCGTCACCGACACGGCGGGCGAGCCGCTCTGCTGGTCGAAGGTGGAGGACGCATCGACCAGCTGGTCGCCGGTGACGATGATGTTCTTGCTCAAGAGGTACGGCTGGCCTTCGCGCCCCTTGTACAGGCGCGCATCCGGCGGAACGATGCCCGAGCGCTGCGCCTCGATGGCCTGCTGCGGCGTGCCGTAACCCGCGCGGTATTCCAGCGTGGCGGTGGCGCCGATCAGCTTCTTCGCCTCTGCCGTGTCCTGCACGCCGGCCAGCTCGACCACGATGCGGCTGTCACCCTGCTGCTGGATGATCGGCTCGGACACGCCCAGCGCGTTGATACGGTTGCGCAGCGTGCCCAGGTTCTGGCGGATGGTGTTGAGCGACAGCTCGCGCAATTTGTCCGGACGTACCGTGGCGTTGAGCGGATAGCGGTCGCCGGTGGCGTTGCCGTCCTGCACGCTGAGATCGGGATATTCGGTGCCAATGAAAGTGGCGGCGGCCACGCGGTCCTCATTGGACTTCAACACCACCAGCACGCCCTGGCCGCGCTGGCTGGCGCGCGTCACGGACTCATAGCGGATGTTCTTTTCGCGCAGCAGGCTGCGGATGTCGTCGGCATAGCGCGTTTCCTGCTTGTCGATCACGTCGTTCTGATCGACCTGCATCAGGAAGTGCACGCCACCCTGCAGGTCCAGGCCCAGCGGCATCGACTTGGCGCCAATCGCGCTGAGCCAGTTCGGCACGGTGGACTTGAGGTTGAACGCGACCGTGTAGTCATCGCCCAGGGACGCCTTGATCGCGTCCGCAGCGCTCTTCTGCACGTCGGCGTTGGCGAAACTGGCGAGCAGGTGGTCGCCCTTGATCTCGATGCCCGTGCTGGCGACGTTCGCCTTCTTCAGGGCATCGGACACCTTCTGCTCGAGCGCCTGGTCGACCGTGCCATTGCGGTTCGCCGTGATCTGCACGGCAGGCACCGGCAGGAACACATTGGGCAGCGCATAGACAATGCCGAGCACCAGTACGATGGCGACCAGCGCGTATTTCCAGCGTGGAAAATCACTCATGCCTTGAATCCGTCAAACGCCGCGGCACGAGGCAGGCCGCGGCAAGCAATGCGTCGTTGAAGCCGGAGCCCCTCCACTCCGGCAAGCCGCCCTCAGGACGACTTCAGCGTGCCCTTGGGCAGCACCTGCTGCACGGCGCCCTTCTGCAGCTTGATCTTCACGTTCGGTGCGATCTCGACCGTGATGAAGCTCTCGCCCACTTCGTCCACCTTGCCGGCGATGCCGCCGTTGGTGACCACTTCGTCGCCCTTGGACAGCGCGGCGACCATGTTGCGGTGCTCCTTCTGGCGCTTCATCTGCGGGCGGATCATCAGGAAATAGAAGACCACGAACAGCAGGATCAACGGCAGGAACGTCATGATCGGGTTCGGTGCGCCGGCAGCCGGAGCGGCCTGGGCGATCACGAAGGACGTCGGAAAAGTCATCAGCTTGTCTCGCAAGTTATGGTTCCAACAGGGATTTCCGCTGGAACCTGATAAAAGATCGTGGATTATGCCACGCGCCCCCGGGCCCTGCATGCGTCACAAGGCCCGCCCGTCGAGGGTTCTGGCGGCGGGGAAGACAGATTCCAAGGGCAAGACCGGCGCGGGATCGTGATGGTTCCCGGGCCCCGCTTCTTTCCATCGGCTCAACGAAGCGTTCCCTTCTCCCCTTGGAAGAAGGTACCGCTCCCACGGGACTCCTTCGATCGCAGGCGGTGAGGGTTCGGTCGGAGCGAGAGGTGAAAGGCTACGCGGGCCCCGCACCCTCTCCCCAACCCCTCTCCCATTGGGAGAGGGGCTAAAGCGGCTGCAATGTCGTGACTGGCGCTTACAAAGCACACCAACCTTTTCACGCGTGAGCCCTTCTCCCCTTGGAAGAAGGTGCCGGTCCCACGGGACTCGTTCGATCGCAGGCGGATGAGGATTTGAGTGGAGCGAAAGGTGAAGGCTACGCAAGCCCCGTACCCACACGCCCCTCCCCTCTCCCGTAGGGAGATGGACTGAGCTATCTGCGATGTAGTAACTGCGGTTTTGGAAGCATCCCAATCCCTTCACGCGTGAATCCTTCTCCCCTTGGGAGAAGGTGCCGGCAGGCGGATGAGGGTGCGAACGGAGCGAAAGGTGAAAGGTTGCGCAAGCACTGCACCCCTCTCCCCTCTCCCACCAGGACTACCTTCGGGCGCCGTGGGGAGAGGGTGGCACCTTGCAGAACCGGGGCTGGCTGCCAAAGCGCCGTTAAGCCGCTAGACCACCCTGCCTGCGCGCATAGAACTCCGCCACGAAATCATCCAGCTTGCCTGCGGCGATCGCCTCACGCAGGCCCGCCATCAGCCGCTGGTAGTGACGCAGGTTATGCATGGTGGCGAGCTGGCTGCCGAGGATCTCGTTGCAGCGATCCAGATGCCGCAGGTAGGCGCGGCTGAAGCCGTTGCTGCACGCATAGCAGTCACAACCTTCCTCGATCACCCGGGTATCCAGCGCGAACTTCGCATTGCGGATGCGCAGCGTGCCCTCGGCGGTGAACAGGAAGCCGTTGCGTGCGTTGCGCGTGGGCATCACGCAGTCGAACATGTCGATGCCGCGGCGCACGGCCTCCACGATGTCCTCCGGCCTGCCCACGCCCATCAGGTAGCGCGGCTTGTCGGCGGGCAGCAGCGGCACGGTGAAATCCAGCGTGTGGTTGCGCTCGGCTTCCGGCTCGCCCACGGCGAGGCCACCCACGGCATAGCCGTCGAAACCGATGTTGACCAGGCCTTCCGCCGAGCGACGGCGCAGGTTCTCGTACACACTGCCCTGCACGATGCCGAACAGCGCATTGGGATTCTTCAGGTCGTCGAAGGCACGGCGTGAACGCTCGGCCCAACGCAGGCTCAACTCCATCGAGGTGGAGGCGACCTTTTCAGTGGCCGGGTACGGCGTGCACTCGTCGAAGATCATCGCGATGTCCGAGTCGAGCACCTTCTGGATGCGCATCGATTCCTCCGGCGACAGGAACACCTTCGAACCATCGACGGGCGATGCGAACGCCACACCCTCTTCGGTGATCTTGCGCTTGTGCGCCAGCGAGAACACCTGGAAACCGCCGGAATCGGTGAGGATCGGCTTGTCCCAGCCGATGAACTTGTGCAGCCCACCGAACTGCTCCACCACCTCCAGGCCGGGCCGCAGGAACAGATGGAAAGTGTTGCCCAAAATGATCTCGGCGCCGATCTCGCGGATGTCCCGCGGGGTCATCGCCTTCACCGAGCCATAGGTGCCCACGGGCATGAACGCGGGCGTTTCCACCGTGCCGCGGTCAAACATGAGACGGCCACGACGGGCCGCGCCGTCGGTGGCCTGGAGTTCGAAAGTCAGGGAAGTCATCGGGGGATTATCGCGTTTTCTGGGGTTGGGTGCTTTTTGACGCTGTGGCGGGCGGCACTCAGCGTGCTCATTCTTCCCTCTGGGGAGAGGGTTGAATCTGGCCTCACCGCTCATTGCTTCGTCCGCGCTCTCCTGTAGGAGCGCACCCAGTGCGCGACCGCAATGGCAATAGATACGCTGCGGTCGCGCACTGGGTGCGCTCCTACAGGGAGAAGCCCCGCTCTTTCAGCTCCGGCCTTTGACGGTCAATCCCCTATGCCGCGAGCAGGCGGGGAGGCGGAGCAGCCCGCAGGGTGGCCGGCATGGACGCCGGCCAGTGGATCGTCAGGGCAGGATGCCCTGTCGATCCACCCCGCCTCCCGCCTGCGACCCCGCAGGGGCGCGGCATCGGGGTGGCCTTTCTCTTGGCATTGCCACCTTTACTGTGGTTACTTCTCTTTACTCCGGGCGTCCTGCCCTCCGCCCTTCCTCGCTCCTCAAAGCAGGCGCCATCCATGGCGCCTCCCCGCGTGCGGGCCGGCTTCGCCGTTCGCACGCGCTCCTGCGCGTGCGTGGCCACGCAAAGAGAAGTGACCCGGGCCGCGGCAGCGGTCCGGAAGCCCGCTGCAGGCGAGCAATCTGGTGATATCGCGACAACCGAAGACTGTCGCTGCTGGGTCCCGGCCTACGCCGGGACGACGAGGAATGAAGACAGACGCGAAGGGCTATCGCGCGCAGGGTGCGCTCCTACAGAAACACGGTGAGGTTCGCCTCAGCCCTTCGGCAGGATCAACATCGCATCGCCATACGAGAAAAAGCGGTACTTCTGCTCAACCGCATGCCGATACGAAGCCAGCATGAAATCCCTGCCCGCCAATGCCGACACGAGCATCAACAACGTCGATTGCGGCAGATGGAAATTGGTCAGCAGCCCGTCGATGCTGCTGAACCTGTAGCCCGGGAAGATGAAGATCTGCGTCTCGCCGGCAAACGGCTGCAGTTCGCCATCACGCACCGCACTCTCCAGCGCACGCACCACCGTCGTACCCACGGCGATCACGCGACCGCCGGCTGCGCGCGTACGGCGGATCTGCTCCACCAGGCTCGCGCCGACATTGAGCCACTCGCGATGCATCTGGTGATCCTTGATGTCATCGGCACGCACGGGCTGGAACGTACCCGCACCGACATGCAAGGTCACGTAACCGAACTGCACGCCACGCTCGCGCAGCGTCGCCAACGTCGTCTCGTCGAAATGCAGGCCAGCCGTCGGCGCCGCGACGGCACCGGGCTCACGCGCGAACACCGTCTGATAGCGCTCCATGTCGCCCTGGTCGGCATGACGCGTGATGTAGGGCGGCAATGGCATCTCGCCCAGACGCAGCAGCAAGCGCTCCAGCGGATCGGTGGATTCGAAACGCAAGCGGAAGAACGGCCCATCGCGCCCCAGCACCACCGCGTGGCTGCCATCGGCCAGCTCGATGCGACCACCCTCCTTCGGCTTCTTGCTCACGCCGAGCTGGACCGTCGCCTCGTGGGCACCGGTGACGCGCTCGATCAGGATCTCGACCTGTCCACCCGTATCCTTGCGTCCGTAGAGTCGAGCCGGCAGCACGCGCGTGTCGTTGAACACGAGCAAATCGCCCTTGCGCAGGAAATCCGGCAGATCGCGGAACATGCGGTCCTGGCGGGCCTGCGCTTCCACATCGAGCACCAGCAAGCGGCTGGCCGAGCGCTCGGCCAGCGGCGCCTGGGCGATCAATTCGGGCGGAAGTTCAAAGTCGAAATCGGTCTTCTTCACGGCGGGAACAATGGCGTCGAATGCGCCATTATCGCGCAAAGCGTCCGCCAGGGCCGGGAAGCCGTCCGAGGGCGACTTCCCGGAGAACGACCTTCAGCGCGTGCGCAATGCGTGCCGTGGGGCATCGAATCACGCCGCTTCACTACCCCTCCGGCGACGACGGCGCCACAACCACAAGGCGAAACCCGCCACCACGAGCACCAGGGCGCCCACCTCATAGGGGAAGTAGCGCCGTATCGCATGCTTGACCGCGGCCACCTGTTGCGCGCGCTTGAGCGTGCGTGCGCGGTCGAAGTCGGGCTCCTCGCAGTTGCGGCCAAAATCCTCGGCCCAGTCCACGTAGGGGCCTTGCTTGACATAGCGTTGGTAGAGCACGGTGGCGCGGCGCATGCGTTCAGACGGCTGAGCCGGAGTGGGGTCGCCGTAGAACGCATAGTTGTCCTCATAGTCCGGCGGGCCTTCCAGCATCCAGCCCGTGGCCTTGCAAAGCACGGCGGCGAACGCCTGTGAGCGTGGCGGCAGCAGGTCGGCGGCATGCGACGCCTCGTCGGCGGCGACGTAACGGTAGTGGAAGCGGCGATCAGGCTTGGCTTCGCTATCGGCGTAGCGCTGGCGCTCGCCGTCGGTGACGAAGGCCTGCTCCAGCGACTTGCGATCCTGTCCGCTGCCGCCCTGGAAGCTGCCGCCGTTGTCGTTGTAGTCGGGGCCTTGCTCGAAACCGAGGATCTCCATGCCCTGCTCGCGCGCGATTACCGCCGCGGCATACAGCGCCTGCGCCTTGCCGATGTCGGTCCACGCATGTTCACTGTCGTGCATGGCCTGCACGTAGGCGCGCGCCTGGCGGCGCAGGCTCAACGGGTGCGTCTTGCCGTCGTTGTCGTAGCTGCTGAAGCGCGGGTCATCGTCGGCAGGAAAATAAGCCTGCGCTTCGTCATAGCGCCCCGCTCGCATCAGCCGGCGCGCGAGCAGCCAACGCAGGTTGTCGCCCAGTGGGCGCGCCTCGCAGCAGTCGTTGGTGCCGGCCTTCTTCGGCGGCACGGGCGTCGCCGGCGCGCGGGCATCGACGAAGGCCTTGAGTTCATCCACGGTGAGCACGCGCTCGGCGAGGTACGCGGCATCGTTGCCGTAACCATAGCCCGCGGTCTCCCCGTCCTGGTCGTAGAGGTTGCCGTCGCCGCCCGCGCTCAGAGCGGCATCGTAGAGATGGCCCAGCGCTTCGACGTACTCACCGCGCGCGAGCGACAACACGCCGCGCTCGCCGATCAGCAAGTTGACGTTCGCCGGCTCCAGCGCAGGCTGTGCTTGCCCGGTTTTAGGAAATGCCTTGGCCGCAGCGGCATAGGCTGCGCTGGCCGCCGCCAGGTCGCCCTTCTGCAAGGCCAACTTTGCCCGCACCCAGTCGGCCAGCGGCCCGGCGGATTTGTCCACCAGGCGCGCCGCCACGTCGTAGCGCCCGGTCTGGTAGGCGAGCGCGGCGAGTCGGTCAAGGCCGATCACCTGGTCGAGCCCGCGTTGCTCCACTGCTTCCACCAGCGCGAGCAATCGCGGATCGGGCTTGCTGGTATCGGCGCCGCTCGCCTCGTCGATGCTGCCGCTGCCCATGCGCGCCAATGCGTAGGTCACCAGCAAACGCTGGACCACCGGGTTGTCCAGCACCGCCGCCATCTGCGAGGGATTGCCCATCACGCTGCCGGCGATGGCCACCAGCGACTGCACGCCGCTGTCCGATCCGTGGCCGGCCTGCGCGGCATAGAGCGTGATGGCGCGCTTGAGGTCAACCGCTGAAATACCGTCGCCGCAGTGGTTCGCGTCGTCGTAGAGGTTGCCCCAGCTGCACTGTGTGCCGTGGCTGTAGAGATACAGACGCGCTTCCTCGCCGAAGCTGGCGACGGCCAGCGCCTGGGTGTCGGACGCGCCGGCAACGGCCCGGTTGCGTGCCAGCTGGAATGACTTGGCCGCCGCATCCCGCTCGCGCCGGAACGCAGTGTCATCCTCGGCGGCGGCCTGCGCCTTTCCAGCATGGATGCGGCCGAGCATGTAGGCGGCCCACACGGAGCGCAACCTGGCCTGCTCCTCGGGCAGCGCCAGCACCCGGCCGAAATAGTCTCCGGCCGTGTCCATGTCGCCCTTGGCGAACGCCATGGCGCCGGCGGTATAGGCACGGAGGTCGGCAGGCAGATCCTTGCCTTGCTCGAACGCCGCGGCGGCGTCTTCGCCCTGCCGCAAGGCCGCGACCTCGTCAGCCTGTGCGGACGTGAGCCCGAGCAACCCGGCCTGCGCGTCGCGATCCGCGCCTTCGATGGGCTGCGTGGGATCGGGCTGCAGCTTGTCGGTGGGTTCCAGCAGATGCATCGCCTCGAAGGCGAAACTGTTTTGGGGCGTGGATTTGAGCGTGGCTGCGCGATGATCCAGCAACTGGTTGGGGAACATCGGGCCGCAGGCCCAGGCGACGGCACCGGCGAGGCCGGCAACCAGGGAAGCGACGATCCATGAGCGCTTGTGCATGTGATTCCTGTGGAGGCTGCGGACGCTCCGCGTCCGGCGCTGCAAGTATGCGATACCGGCGAACCCGCTGCGCGCGGCGCGAGGCCTCACTCGCGGCGCGGCTAGGGTTCGCTGCTCTCCACTCGCAATGCCGCACCCCCATCGCAACGCAACCAGCCGACGGACAGTTGCCGCCCGGCACGCAACACGCCTCGCTGAGCGCGCTGCAGGAACAAGCCGTGTGGCGTGCGTTGCAGCGCGTAACCGTGAATGCCGTCGGCGTTGCCACAGGTGGCGTCCAGGCGCAGCAGCGAGGGCAACGGCAGGTCGGCATTGCCGGCGTTGATCAGCACCAGGTCGCGCAACGCGATGTCGGGCGCCGAACGCACCTGTGCCAGCAGCGATACCACGAGCGGCTGCCGCGACAGCACGGCACGCCACGTGGCCAGGCTCCAGGCGCGTGCGTCGTCTTCGGTCGGCACGCGAAACCACACGATGCCTGCCAGCCGCTGCGGCGCATCCGCCTCCAGCGCGCTGACGAAGCCCTGCATGGCCAGCGGATCGGCGAACAGCTCGCTGGCTTCGTCGCCCGCCACCAGCGTCGGCCGCTCGCTTTCGATGGACGCCACGCGACCCTGACCATCCCAGCTCACGCGCGTGCCATAGGCCGGCAGGGCCACGCGCCATGGGCCGCGTGCGTGGCGCGCAAATGCATCCATCCAGGCATGCGCCTGGCGTGGATCGAACAGACCGGCACGCGGCGATTGCACCGCGTGCACCTGCAATACCGATTCATCCACCCTGGCCAGCAGCGCATCGAGGCTGGCGCTGTCGAGCCAGGTGGGCAACACCGTGATGGAAAGACGCAGCGGTTCGCCCAGCGAAGTGCGAAGCAGCGACAGGAAACGCGCGTACACCGGCAGTCGTGAGGTGGCGCAGTCGTGATCGATTTCCACGCCGGCTATGCGCAGCCCGCGGCCGCGCCATTGCGCCAGCACGGATTGGATGTGATCGATCACGTCGGCCGCATCCCACTGCGCCAACTGGCCTTCGATGCGCACCACCACCGTTACCGGCTTGCCGGTGGCGAGCAGCACCGCCGCGTCGGGCTCGACGAGATGCCATTGCCCGCGGCCGTCCAGTTCCGCGGCCAGCACGCGCCAGCCCTGCACCACGTCGCTGCTGGTGCGCACTGCATCGCCGAGTGCCGGCGTCCACTGGCGTTGCCATATGTACGCTTCGTTGCCGAGCGCTACGGGCCGCCCGGAACACGCTGCCGTCGCAAGCACGAACAACCCCAGCGCCAAGCAGGACAACAGGCGAAGCAAGACATTCGACGAAGGCGGCACGCGGCAATTCCGGAATGACGAACGCCTATTGCACTCCATCGGACGGCGCGCGGCTACCGCCCGGCAACGCTCAAAGCCAACCTTTCTGCCTCGCCAATCGATACGCCTCGATGCGATTGGCGGCACCGAGCTTGCCGATGGCTTCGGAGAGGTAGTTGCGCACCGTGCCATGCGAGAGGTTGAGCTGGCTGGCGATATCGCTGGCCGATTGTCCTTCGCCCGCAAGGCGCAGTACCTGGCGCTCGCGGTCGTTGAGCGGATCGGCTTCGGACCAGGCCTCGAGCGCCAGTTGCGGATCGATGGCGCGGCCGCCGCGATGGACCATGCGAAGCGCCTCGGCGAGATTCTCCGCCGGCGCATCCTTCAGCAGATAGCCGGAAACGCCGGCGTCCAGCGCGCGGCGCAGGAAGCCCGGTCGCGCGAAGGTAGTGACGATGATCGTCTTCACCGGCATCTCGTGGCGCTGGATGCGTTGCGCGAGTTCCAACCCGGTCAGGCCGGGCATCTCGATGTCGGTCACCAACACGTCGGGCTTGAGCCGCTGCAGCTCGCGCCATGCCGCCTCGCCGTCGGCGGCCGAGCCGAGCACTTCGATATCCGATTCGAGATTGAGCAGCGCCGACAACGCGCCACGCACCATGGCCTGATCTTCGGCCAGCAATACACGGATCATGCAACCTTTCCTGTGGTGACGGCCTGCAACATGCGGTGGTCTTCCGTTGCAGCAACCTGGGTCGAGAGTGGCACCATCACTTTCAGCGTGGTGCCCTTGCGTGCGGGCGAGTCGATCTGCAGGCTGCCACCAAGCGCGCGGATGCGTTCACGCATGCCGCTGACACCGTTGCCGTGGGCCGCAAGGCCACCGCAACCGTTGTCGCTGATGCACATCTGGAATCTCCCCGCCTCGAACTGGAACCGCACGCTTGCCACCCTGGCGCGCGCATGGCGATGGATGTTGGTGATGGCTTCTCGCAGCACCAGCGCCAAGGGCGCCTCAAGCGCCGGCGGCAGTTCGATGCCTTCGGGCCATTCGCCTTCGAACACCAGGCCCGACGCCTCGAGCATCAGGCGCGCGGAGACAAGTTCCGCGGCGATATCGCTGCGGCGCATGCCGGTGACGGCGGCGCGTACTTCGCCCAAGGCGTGACGCGCGACCCGCTCCACTTCTTCCATCTCGCGTTGTGCACGCGGCGGATCGACCTGCGCGAGTTTTCGCGCGAGCTCGGATTTCAATGCAACCAGGGAAAGCGTATGGCCGAGGAGATCATGCAGGTCGCGGCCGATGCGCTCGCGTTCGGCCAGGGTAGCCAGGCGCCGCACTTCATCCTGGGAAAGACGCAGCTGCGATTCCTTGCGCAGGTTGCTCATGCGCAGGAAATGGCCCGCGCCGGACAGCAGAGAGGCAAACAGCACGAGGATCATCAGCCACGGCGATACATGCATGCGCATCGACACCAGCGCCACCGGCACGTACAGCAGCGCCACCGTAGCCAACCATTGGCGGATCGTGGGCAGGTACGCCAGGCACATGATGGCCGACACCACGTAGCCCAGCGCCACGCCGTTGAAAGGCCAAGCGATCAGTCCGATCGCCACCATGCCGGCGGCGTACCACGGCAGGTAGCGATAAGGTCCGCGATAGATCATGCCGTGCAGGTAGAGGTACAGCGGCGCCGACAACAGGGTGATGGGCAGCCACCGCGTCCAGACGGCCTGCTTGTCCGCCAGCGGACCCAACACCAGGGCCACCATCCACAGCTTGCCGGCCGCGGCTTCCCAGCGCAGATAGGGTGGGGAGCGCAGCTGGCCGAGCAGGGAATCCGGTCGCGTGCGAGGCCAGAGCTTCATGTGGCCTGGCGCTCCCTCGCCGGCCACTCACCCGCCGTTGGAGCGGTGGCGTCGGGCAGCTCGAACAGTCGGCTGCGGACGCGCAGCGGCACGTTGATACGCAGACGCGTGCCCTGTCCCGATGGCGACTCGACCTCAAGCACGCCGCCCAGCGCATGCACGCGCTCGCGCATGCCGCACAGTCCATTGCCATGCTCGCCGATACCGCCGCGCCCGTTGTCTTCCACGCGCAGCTGCAACGTGTCGCCGACGATCTTCAGCGCCACGCTGGCGCGGTTGGCCCGGGCATGCCGCGCGATATTGGTCACCGCTTCGCGCAGTACCAATGCGAGGCAGCGTTCGATCTGCACCGGCAGCGAATCCGGCAGTTCACCGTACTCCAGCATCACGTCGGAAGATTCAAGCAACAGCTTCGCTGCCGCCAGCTCCGCGGCGAGGTCGGTGGCGCGAATGCCGGTGACGGCGGCGCGAACCTCGGCCAAGGCATGGCGGGCCACACGCTCGGCTTCCTCCAGCTCGCGCCGCGCGGCCTCGCTGTCGCGATCGAACAGCTTGCGCGACAGTTCGAGCTTCAGTGTGATGAGCGACAGCGTGTGGCCCAGCAGGTCGTGCAGGTCGCGACCGATGCGCTCGCGTTCCGCGGTGGCGGCGAGTCGGCGGACCTCATCGTGCGACAACCGCAGCTCGACATCCTTCTCTTCGCTCATCCGCTCCGCGTTGACGGCGATGCCGACGATGAAGCTGCACAGCGGCATCCAGATCACCGCCTGCCACGGATAGTGCAGCAGCCATGCCTCCACCAGCACCACGCTGTTGAGCGCCGCCAGCACGCCCATATACGCACGCAGGCTCATGCGACGTGTGCACAGCATCACGCAGCCATACATGAAATAGGTGAGCCCGCTGGGGTACCAGGGCATCAGCAGGTACGCCATCAACACCAGCAGCAGCGAATAGCGGTAGGAGACACGCCGCGACGTCACGCAGCAGAGCGCATACAACGTGAGAAAGATCGGATAGCTGATCGCCGTGAGCAGCACCCAGCGCAGGGTGAAGCGATCGAACACCGGCGTGATGAATACCCAGATCGACCACAGCAGGTGCACCGCATCGATCCAGGGCGACTTGCCCTTGCGTGCGCTGTGCGCCGCCAGCGAATCGGGCGCAGGGGTGAACCATGCACGTATCAGTTGGCGCATCGTTCCCACCTCCCCATGGGTTGATCAGCGACGTGCATCGTACTTCAACCGATGCGACGCAGGCGTCGAGCCGCCAGCAGGGAGAAACCCACGCCGAAGGCGAGCAAGACCAGCACGTGCGGCCACGCCGGCCCCTGCTCCAGTCCTACCGCCTGCAGCGCGATCCGGTGCAGATGGGTGCTCGGCCAGAACGGCGACAGGCGCTGCAGCGCGGACGGCAGCATCGACAGCGGAATCCACAGGCCGGACATGAAGGACATCGGCAGATAGATCAGGTTGAGCACGCCAGGGGCGCCCTGCCCTTTCACCAGCGTGCCGACGAACATGCCCATCGCGCAGAACGGCAACACGCCCAGCATGCCGGTGAGCAACAGCAGCCCCGCCTGGCCGGCGGCGAGCTGCACATGCCCCAGGCCGAGCGCCAGCGGGAGCAACAACACGATGACCACGCCGGCCGCCAGCATCGCCATCAGCATCTTGCCCAGCAGATAGGCACCCGGCGGCATCGGCAAGGCACGCTTGAGCGTCAGCAGGCCGTTGTCGCGCTCCATCGCCAGCGAGACACCAAAGCCGAACAGGCCCGGACTCATCACGCCGAATACGCCATAGCTCGCCAGCAGGTAGGTCAGTGCGTGATGGTCCGCCGAGTGATTCATCACGATGCCGAACAACAGGTAGAACATCGTCGGGAACAACATCACCGGCAGCAGGAAGCTGGGAGCGCGCAGGTAGCGCAGGCATTCGCTGCGCATTTCGGCGAGGTAGGCGCCAAGCACGCGGCGCAAGGGCATGGCCTGGTGCGTCGGTGCGGCAGCAAGGGCCAGATCGATCGATGGCATTACGCAGCCTCCTGTTCCGTGGACGTTTCGCGGGTGAGCTCGGTGAACGCTTCGGCCAGCCCCGCACGCAAGACTTCGAGTTCGCTCAGCGCCGGGTCCGCATCGAGCAGCCGCCGCACCACGTGCTCGGCGGCATCGGTTTGGATGGCCAATCGCGCCCCCTCGCGCGTCGCCGACGTCACATGCGACCACTGGGCAATGGCATGCGCATCGAGATCGCTGAGGCAGCGAATGCGAGCCCGCGCCACGCGGGCGCGCAACGCCTGCACGCTTCCGTCGCTCAGCACCCGCCCCTTGGCGAGTACCACCACGCGTTGCGCCAGCGCTTCGGCTTCTTCCAGGTAGTGCGTGGTGAGCACGATGGCGCAGCCCTCGGCCACCAGTTGGCGGATCGCCGCCCACAGTTTCTGGCGCGCCTCGATATCCATGCCGACCGTGGGCTCGTCGAGGAACAGCAACTCGGGCCGGCCGCACAAGGCCAGGGCGAACTGCACGCGTCGCTGCTGACCACCGGACAGTCCGGCATAGCGCCGCGCCAGCAGATCGCCGATACCCGCCAGCTCGGCCGTTTCAGCCAGCGTGCGCGGCGCCGGGTAGTAGCTCATGGTGAGGCGCAGCAACTCCGCCACGCTGAGCGTCGGCGGCAATACGGCCGATTGCAGCATTACACCTATCCGGCGGCGCGCATCGATGTCCTGTGGATCCTTCCCGAACAGCTGCACCCGACCAGCATCGGCGCGCACCAGCCCCAGCAACAAGCTGATGGCCGTGCTTTTGCCGGCGCCATTGGGGCCCAGCAGCGCCAGCAGTTCGCCGCGCTGCAGCATGAGATCAAGGCCGTCGAGGGCCGTTAAATCACCATAACGTTTCACTGCGCCAGCCAGGCTGGCGACCTCCGCGACTGCTTGTTCCATGGCTCCTCCTCCTTGCTCGCCATGCTAGGCACCGCAAGGGTTTGCCGGCAGTCGCCGGCGTCAGCAGACGCGGGTGACAGCCGTCACCCGGGGTACCGGCCGCGAAACCGCCGCGCTATGCTCGGGTGGTCGTTGCATTGCACATCCGCGGCGGATCGCAGTGCGACATGGCCCCCACAGGCCGGGAAACGCGGGTCGACCATGCGTTTCCACCCTGCATTCGTTGAAACGTCGGCGCGCCCGCCACTGGGAGGCAGGCCAGTCGACCTTGAAGGAGGAACCCATGGGCGTGATTCAACAGTTGCGCGAACTGCGCGAATTCGGCGGTGCTCCGCTGACCACCGGACTCGACGACGCCACCATCGAGCGTTTCGCGGCCAGCCATCCTGAGCTGGCGCAGGCGATCGGCGAAGCCGTCGCGCGCCATCGCGAGCTGCGCAGCGAACTGGGCGACTTCCTCAAGCTCGACGAAAGCGAGCAGTTGACGAAGGCGCAGACGGAATTCGTCAATTTCTATCCGGACGACGCCATCAATCCGTACCTGCCGGCAGCGGCGCGCGGCCCGTGGGTCGTGAGCTTCAAGGGCGCGGTGATCCACGACAACGGCGGCTACGGCATGCTGGGCTTCGGTCACAACCATGCGGCCATCGACGCCGCGCTGGCGCGTCCGCAGGTGATGGCCAACGTGATGACGCCGAGCATTTCGCAGATGCGGTTCACGCAGGCGATGGATCGCGAGCTGGGCATCCACCGCGGCAGCAATCCGTATGCGCGCTATCTGTGCCTCAACTCCGGTTCCGAAGCCGTGGGCCTTGCCTGCCGCATCGCCGACGTCAACGCCAAGCTGATGACCGACGCGGGTGCGCGCCACGCCGGCCGCACCATCAAGCGCGTCGCGGTGAAAGGTGCGTTCCACGGCCGCACCGATCGCCCCGCGCTGTATTCCGACTCCACGCGCAAGACCTACCTGCAGCATCTGGCGAGCTATCGCCATGAGGACACGCTGCTTACCGTGCAGCCCTACGACGTGGCGCAGCTGGAAGCGGTGTTTGCCGACGCGGAGAAGCATGGCTGGTTCATCGAGGCGATGTTCCTCGAACCCGTGATGGGCGAAGGCGATCCGGGTCGCGCGGTGACGCCGGAGTTCTACCAGAAGGCACGCGCGCTCACCGAAGCGCACGGCACTTTGCTGATGGTGGATTCGATCCAGGCTGGCCTGCGCGCGCATGGCGTGCTGTCGGTCACCGACTATCCCGGCTTCGAGAAGCTGGCGCCGCCGGACATGGAGACCTTCTCCAAAGCGCTCAACGCGGGCCAGTATCCGCTGTCGGTGCTCGCCGTGAGCGAGCGCACCGCAGGGCTCTATCGCAAGGGCATCTACGGCAACACCATGACGGCCAACCCGCGTGCGCTGGACGTGGCCCTGGCCACGCTCAACGAGCTCACCGACGAGGTGCGCAACAACATCCGCGAGCGCGGCAAGGAATTCGTCGACAAGCTCAACGTGCTGAAGAACGAGCTGGGCGGACTGATCACCAAGGTGCAGGGTACCGGCCTGTTGTTCTCGTGCGAACTCGCGCCGGAGTTCAAGTGCTACGGCGCGAACTCCATCGAGGAGTACATGCGCGAGCGTGGCGTGGGCGTAATCCATGGCGGCACCAACTCGCTCCGCTTCACGCCGCACTTCCTGGTGAGCAGCGATGAGGTGGACCTGGTGGTGTCGCACGTGCGCCAGGCGCTGCTCAACGGTCCGCGCAAGCTCAAGGCCGAAGCGGCCTGATCGGAGCGAAGACGTTGTTGCCATGCGTGGCAGCGACGCCCACATGATCGACAGGAGGGGCGCATGACCTGCGCCCTTTCTCTTGCCTGCTCTCTGCGATCCATTGAACCTTAGTTTGCGTCCGCAGCAAAAACGTAGGCTGCTTCGCAAATTCGAACGGCCGCGCAAAATCCTTCGCAAAACTGTCGCAATGGCTGATTAGCCTCACCCTGATGGGTCCACCGCGGACCCGGATAGGGAGTGGTCCATGAAACCAAGGTATGTTCGGCGCGCGCCCTGGGCCGCGCTGCTAGTCATTCTGTCGATCGGCGTCGCTCAAGCGGCCGACCTCGGCATCAGCCAGTTTCGAGTCCGTGGGCCCGCTGGCGGCAACGACGAATTCGTCGAGCTGTTCAACGGCGGCAGCAAGGCGCTCGACCTGTCCGGTTACAAGCTCAACGCTTCCAATGCGAGCGGCACCACCGGCACGCGCCTGACCCTGCCCGCCGGTACCTCCATTCCTGCCGGCTGTTACCTGCTGCTGACCAACAGCGCCAGCGGCGGCTACTCCGGCAGCGTTGCAGGCGACGCCAAGTACAGCACCGGCGTCACCGATGACGGCGGCCTTGCGTTGCTCGATGGCTCCGGCCAGATGCTGGACCAGGTCGGCCTCTCTGCCGGCTCGGCCTACAAGGCCGGCACGCCATTGGCTTCGCTGGGCAGCACCAACGCCGACAAGGGCTATCGCCGCAAGACGGACACCGCCGGGCTGCCGATCAACACCGGCGACAACCAGGCCGACTTCGATGTCGTGGCGCCCACGGCACCGCACAACAGCGCCAGCTCGTGTGTCGTTCTGGGGCAGTCGCTGTCCATCGCCGATGCCAGCGCCACTGTTCGCGGCGCTGCCAACGTCAACATGCACTTCACGGTGACGCTCACCCAGCCGGCACCGAGCGGCGGCGTGACCGTGCATGCCGCCACGCAGGATGGCACCGCTACGGTCGCCAATGGCGATTACGAGGCGCTCGAAACCACGCTGAGCATCGCGGAAGGCCAGACGCAGGCCGGCTTCAACGTCGTCGTGCACGGCCGCACCACGGCCAGCGAAGACAAGGCCTTCGAGGTCAAACTGAGCCAGCCCAGCGGCAACGTTCCGCTCGCGCGCGACACGGCGATGGGCGCGATCCTGTACGACATCCCGGTCCCCGCCGAGATCTGGCAGATCCAGGGTCGTGACCAGGTGTCGCTGCTGGTCGGCAAGTCGGTGACCACCACCGGCAACATCGTCACCGCAGTGGGCCCGAGCGGATTCACCATGCAAACGCCGGATGCCCGCGCCGATGCCGATCCGCTGACCTCCAATGGCATCTACGTGTTCACCTCGACGGCACCAGCCGTGGCAGTGGGCGACGTGGTGAATGTCGACGCCACCGTCGACAACTACTACCAGCTCACCGAGCTGAAGAACGCCACCGTTGCGGTGACCTCGCACGGTGCACGCCTGCCGGCCGCGGTGAAGTTCGACGAGAACATCCCGTCTTCCGACCCGAACAAGCTGTCGTGCGGCGCCACCAACTTCCAGTGCTTCGTCGGCATGCGCGTGGTGATCGAGAACGGCATGATCAACACCGGCAACAAGCGCTTCAGCGGCGAGCCGTTTGCCGAAGTGAGCATCACGGCGAACGGCAAGCGCTCGCTGCGCCTGCCCGGCGTGCGCTTCGGCGTGCCGGTGCCCGATGGCGTGCAGCTGCCCAACTGGAGCGGCAACCCGGAAGTGTTCAAGATGAACACGGCGGACTTCGGTGCCGTGCCGCTCAACACGCCGTATGTGGCGGGCAGCACGTTCCGCGCCGAAGGCATCATCTCCTACGACTTCGGCGCCTACACATTCATCCCGACCACCATCACGCTCAAGCACGTGGCGGAAATGCCGCGCCCGGTTTCGCCCACCGCACCCTACGCACTGCGCATCGGTGCGCTCAACACCGAGCGGTTCTGCGACAGCGACTTCAACACCACCTTCACCTGCAGCGGCAACAGCAAGGAACCGACGGCGGACGAAGTGGCATTGAAGACTCAGCGCCTGTCGGCCTATATCGGCAGCGTGCTGCAACTGCCCGATGTGCTGTCGGTCGAGGAGGTGAAGAGCGTGGCCTTGCTGCAGGGCTTGGCGACGCAGCTTCACGACGACTATCGCGCCAACTACCAGCCCTATCTGTTGCCGGGCCACGATCCCAGCGGCATCAACGTGGGTTTCCTGGTGCGCAGCGATCGCGTGCATGTGGTGTCCGTGCAGCAATTGGCCGCCGACGAAACGTGGAACGACAACGGCCAGACCGCGTTCGTCCACGACCACCCGCCGTTGCTGCTCACCGCCGAGGCGCGTGGTGTCCGCTTCCAGGTGATCTCGGTGCATCCGAAGGCACGCACCAATGTCGACAAGGATGACAGCAGCGCCACGCGCGATCGTCAGAAACGCTTCCTGCAGTCGACCTCGCTGGCCCGTCAGGTGCAGAGCCTGCAGACCGCGGCGCCCTGGCAGCCGCTGCTCGTGGTCGGCGACTTCAATGCCTACCAGTTCAGCGACGGCTGGGTCGATGTGGTGGGCCTGATCTCAGGCAAGTACAAGGACAGCGAAAACCTGCTGAAGCTGGGCAGGAACATCGTGTATCCGGCCCTGTGGAACGCCGTGGAATCGGTGCCGCAGAACGATCGCTACTCGTTCCTGTTCACCGAGAAGTTCGGCCAGATCCAGGGTTATACCCAGGCAGGCTCGGGCAACTCGGGGCGCGAGGTGCCGACCGTGCAAGTGCTCGATCACGCACTGCTGAACCAGGTCGCGCGCCTGCGCTTCCTGAAGATGCAGTACGGCCGCGCCGACATCGATGCGCCGGTGCAGACCGAAGCGGATGCCGCCACGGCCACCGACTATCGCAAGGCGATTGGCGTGTCCGATCACGACGGCTTCGTGGTCGACCTGTTCGTGCCGGGCCGGCCGGGCGACATGGGCCACGCGCCGCATGCCGACCCGCAGGGATCGAACGGCCACGACGATGACCAGGGCCACGGCCGCGGCCACTGATCGTTCGTCAATGAAAAACGGCCACGCCCGGCAACGGGCGTGGCCTTTTCATCTGGAGCCATCCGAACCGGAGGGCAACGCACGCGGTCCGCAATCTGCGGCGTTGCTGAACGGCATGTGCAAAATGATGAGAGTCCCCTCCCCTACGGCCTGTCGGCGGGCATAGACTTGCGCCGCCGGCGTTCGCCGGTCATCCAGGAGGGTACCCGCATGTCTTCGCGTTTGAGCCTGATGGTCGCCAGCGTCGCGCTGGCCTTTGCCGCCTCCACCGCTTTCGCCGCACCGCAGGCCACGGACGCCGGGGCAAAGAAGGCACCCAATGCGCAGCAGCAGCGCATGACCGACTGCAACAAGCAGGCGACGGGCAAGAGCGGTGATGAGCGCAAGGCGTTCATGAGCAGCTGCCTGAAGGGCGAGGCTGCCGCGCCGGCCAAGATGACCCAGCAGGAAAAGATGAAGGCCTGCAACGCCGACCCACAGGCGAAGAGCCTCAAGGGCGATGCACGCAAACAGTTCATGAGCACCTGCCTGAGCAGCAACCCACCCAACGCCGGCCACTGATATCGATGCGACACCACGGGGCGCCGGTGCTGCCCGGCGCCCCTTTTTTATTCGCGCTTAAGCCGTGCCTGATATGCTTCGCGCCTGATTTCTTCTCCAGGATTACCGCCGACATGCGCCTCTGAGCCGCTCGCCTGCCGACTGACCGCTGCCCTTGCGGGCGCGTCGCGTTCGGCCACGAGTGACAGGGCGGTCGATTCCTTCGGCGTTTCTCGCCGGCCCCCTGTCATACGCCACTCCCTTCTGGAGGGTCTATGACAGCCTTCGCCATACTCACCCATCAACTGGGCTTTGCGCCGCCGGGGCACGACCTCGTGTTCCATGGAATCGATGCCCGCTATGCCACTGGCCGGCACGCGCTGGTCGGGCGCAACGGCAGCGGCAAATCGCTGTTCGCGCGCCTGCTCGTCGGCGACCTGCCGCCCACACAGGGCCAGGTGGTACGCCACGCTGCGCTGGCTTATCTGCCCCAGCGCTGGCCCGCATTCGCCGGCAGCGTGGCCAAGCGCCTCGGCATGCACGACAAGCTGACGGCGCTGCAACGCATCGAGGCCGGCAGCGTCGATCCGGTCGACTTCCATGTACTCGACGAGGACTGGGATGTACGCGAACGCTTCCGTCGCTGGCTCGCCGCAGCCGGCCTGCCGGACGACATCGCGCGCCCATGGGAAAGCCTGAGCGGCGGCGAGCGCGTGCGACTGCAATTGACGGCGATGTTCGAACAGGCCGACCACTTCTTGATCCTGGACGAACCCGGCAACCATCTCGATCGCCGCGGCCGCGGCTGGCTGCGCGAACGCCTGCACGCCCATGCGGGAGGCTGCCTGCTGATAAGCCACGATCGCGAGCTGCTCGATGACGTCGATTGCATCGATGAGCTGGGCCCGCACGGCCTGCGTCGCTACGGCGGAGGCTACGCCGCGTACGCCACGCAGCGGCAAACCGATGCGCAGGCTGCCGAGCGGCAGCTGGACCAGGCTCGCCGAGAACAGAAAGCGCTGGAACGAAGGCAGCAACGCGACCGAGAACGCCTTGCGCAGCGTCAACAGAAGGCGGATCGCGAGCGAGGCAACGCCAACCTGCCCACCATCCTGCTCGATCGACGCAAGCAACGCTCCGAAGACACCGGCGCGCGCCTGCATACGTCGCAGCGCCTGCAGCGCGAACGCCAGCACGAGCGGATCTCGCAAGCCCGTGCGCGTGTCGAACAACATCGTTCCCAGCGATTCGACCTGGGCGAACTTCCGGCGACGCATGCGTCGCTCCAACTGGAAGGCCTCGTACCGCCGCACGGCCACGCGCAACCGATCGACCTGCATCTCGCACCGGGCGAGCGCCTGCACCTGGACGGCGACAATGGCAGCGGCAAGTCGAGCCTGCTCGCCACCATCCTCGGCCGCCTGCCTCCGCGGTCGGGAAGCATACGACGGGGCGAACGCGCCTTGCTGATCGATCAGCACTACAGCCTGCTTCGTGACGACTGGAGCGCGCTGGACAACCTTCATGCGTTGTCGCCGGGACATTCGCCCACGCGCTACCGCGAATACCTTGCCGGCATCGGCCTGCGCGCAGAGCGGGCCGACCTGCCCACCGGCATGCTCAGCGGCGGCGAGCGCGTGAAACTCGCCTTGCTGGCACTGGACAGCGCCATCGAACCGTACGATCTGCTGCTGCTCGACGAGCCCGACAGCCACCTTGACCTGGACAGCCGCCTGCTGCTCGAACAGGCGCTGGCGACATACCGTGGTTCGCTCGTGCTGGTCAGCCACGACGCCGGGCTCATCGCACAGGCCGGCATCACGCGGCGGCTCCGCCTGCATAAACCACTCGCCCACACCACGCGGGGTGGGTGACAATCACGCGACTGCGCTGCAAGGCTTGCCCATGAACATCGTCGAAGTCCGCCATCCGCTCATCCAGCACAAGCTGGGCCTCATGCGCCGGGCCGGCATCAGTACCAAGGAATTCCGCGAGCTCGCCTCCGAGGTCGCCTCGTTGCTGACCTACGAGGCCACCAAAGACCTGGAAACCATCGAGAAGACCATCGAGGGGTGGGCCGGCCCGCTCACCGTGCACCAGATCAAGGGCAAGAAGGTCACCATCGTGCCGATCCTGCGCGCAGGCCTGGGCATGTTGCCCGGCGTGCTCGACATGATTCCCGCCGCCAAGGTCAGCGTGGTGGGCCTGCAGCGCGACGAGGAAACACTCAAGCCCATCGCCTACTACGAGAAGCTAACCGGTCGCATGGACGAGCGCATCGCGCTCATCGTCGATCCCATGCTCGCCACGGCGGGCACGCTGGTGGCCACGGTGGACATGCTCAAGGCCGCCGGCTGCAAGCGCATCAAGGGGCTTTTCCTCGTAGCGGCGCCCGAGGGCCTCAAGCGCATCGAGGCGGCGCACCCCGACGTCGAGATCTACACGGCGGCCATCGACGATCACCTCAACGAGCACGGCTACATCCTGCCGGGCCTCGGCGATGCGGGCGACAAGATCTTCGGCACCAAGCAATTGCCGAACGCCTGAAGTTCCCCGCCATTCGCGCCCAAGGCCTCGCCTCGCGGCGGGGCCTTTTTGCCTGCGCCAGAGTGAGAAGTGCAGCACGAAAGTCATCGATCGGACACATGCGGATGGCATGCTTGCCGCGCTTTCAGTGCCCGCCAAAATAATCACAACGCACTGATTTTAAAATAGATTTTTTCGATTTCCAGCTAAAGTTGCAGCGCGGTGAGCCGACAGCTCTTGCAGTTCCCTCACCCAGACGTGCCATGTTCAAACGCCCGAAGTGGATTCCCGGATTGTCGTTGCGCCAGCGCCTGCTGTTGCGCATGTCGTCCATACTCGGATTGCTCGCCGTGATGGGCGCAGCAGGTGCACTGCAACTGCACCGCGCGGACGCGCGCATCCATGGACTCGTGCAAGGTTCGCTCAGCCCCGTCGCCGATGTCGGCCGCGTGCAGAACGACTACAACAGCAGCCTGCAGGCGCTGGTGCATGCGGTGCTATCGCAATTGCCCTCCGCGGTGGACGACGCGCGCACGCGCATCCATGCCGATCGCGTGGATGCCGAGCGTCATTGGAAGTCGCTGATCGCCAGCGAGCTCGCGCAGGAACAGGCGCAATCACTAAAGTTGACCAGCGTGCACCGCGCCGAAGCCGACCGCACCATCGACGAAACACTCGCCCTGCTCGACGCGGGTCAGTTCGATCTCGGCTCGCTGAAGTTGAGCACCGAGGTGCAACCGGCCTATGAGCCGCTGCAAAGCGACTATGCCAACCTGTTCCAGGCCGCGCTGGCCAAGGGCAACCAGCAGGTGGAAGTGCAGCGCCTGGCCGATCGTGACGGGATGATCGTGCTGGGCGTGATGCTCGCCATGGCGTTGTTCATCACCATCCTGCTCGACGGCGCCCTGCTGCGTTCGCTGATGCAGCGCCTGACACTCGCCATCGAGGTCGCACAGCGCATTGCGTCCGGCTCGCTGGGCGAGCGCATCGATGTCGGTCGCGGCGACGAGTTCGGCGCATTGCTGCGTGCCCTCGCCTCGATGGACAACCAGCTCACTCGGGTACTCGTCCAGGTACGCGCCAGTGCGCTCTCGGTGGACGAGCGCGCGCGCCATCTCGCCCACGACAATCATGCCTTGAGCGAGCGCACCCAGATGCAGGCCGCCGGGCTCGAAGAGACCACCGCGTCGATGGAACACATGGCATCCCGCGCCGTGGAAGGCGCCGGCCATGCCAATGGCGCCGCCGGCGCGGCGCGCGAAGCCCTGCGGCATGTCGAGCAGGGTCGACAGGTCGCCAGCGAAGCGCTGGATTCCATGGGCGCGATCCAGGATGCCAGCCGCGGCATTGCCGAGATCGTGGACTTGGTCGACAGCATCGCCTTCCAGACCAACCTGCTCTCGCTCAATGCAGCCATCGAAGCTGCACAGGCCGGCGAACGTGGACGCGGCTTCGCCGTGGTGGCGGGCGAAGTGCGCCAGTTGGCGCATCGCTGCGTGGAGGCCGGCAAGGACATTCGCCGCCTGATCAACCACAGCACCGACGCCGTGGAGGTGGCGCGCGAACGCGTGGCGCGCTCCAGCACCGCACTCGACGGCATCATGCAGAGCATGACGCGCGTATCCACGCTGGTCTCGCAGATCTCCGACAACGGGCAAAGCCAGGTCAGCGGCATTACGCAGGTGAACCGAACCATGCTGGAGATGGATCGCATCACGCAGGCCAATGCGGGACTGGTGGAAGACATCAACACCACCGGCCACGCACTGACCCTCGACGCCCAATCGTTGATGCGCCAGGTCACCTTCTTCCGTCTTCCTTCGCAACAGGAAGACATTCCCGCGCCGGCGCATGATGCGCCGCCTTCACCTGCAATGACGCATCCACGCCGGACCGCGAAAGCGGCCTGACGACACCCCAGGCATGTCAGCCATCCTCGTCTACGACCATTCCCGCAAAGCCATGCTCGAACGCGCACTCGCCGCGGGCAGCCTCACACCGGTGTTCCAGCCGGTCGTACGCGTGGACACGCTCGAAGTCGTGGCGCACGAGGGGCTGAGCCGCTGCGCCTTCATGCCTGGCAACTTCTCCATCCTCGACCTGCTCGACCTCGCTCGCATGGAAGGCCGGCTCGCCGAAGTGGAATTGCACGCGGCGCGCACGATCTGCCACACGTTTGCGGCGCAGGCGGAAACCGGCCGCCTGCTGGTGAACCTCAGCGCGCACGCCATCCTGCAGGATGCGATGCGCCCTGACGACGTGCTGTTCGCGCTGACCGCCAGTGGCCTGGACCCGGCACGCGTCACCATCGAGGTGACCGAGCGCGATGCGGTGGAAAACCCCGCCCGCCTCGCGCATGCCCTGGGCTATCTGCGTGCGCACGGCATGCGCATCGCGCTCGACGACTTCGGCAACGGCCACTCCAACTTCGAGATGTGGAACGAGATCCATCCGGACGTGGTGAAGATCGATCGTTACCTCATCCACGGCATCTCGCACAGTGCGGGCCGCCTGGCGATCGTGCGCGCGCTGTGCCAGGTGGCCGAATCGCTGGGCACCGACCTGGTCGGCGAAGGCGTGGAAGATCCCGCCGACCTGCGCGTGCTGCGCGACCTGGGCATTCCGTTCGCGCAAGGCTTCCTGATTGGACGTCCACAGTCCGAGACGGTGAATGAAGCCTCGGCTGAAGCGAAGCTGCTGCTGCGCACGCACGCCGTATCGGTGCCGCCGCGTCCGCGTGGTCCGGTCACGCAACGCCCTACCCAGGTCAGCCATCTGCTGATTGAAGCGCCGGCCGTGAACCCGCGGCAGACGAACGAGGAAGTGATGGCCTTGTTCGTCGACTACCCCGAACTGCACGCGGTCGCGGTGGTGAAGGACGGCCATCCGATCGGGCTGATCAACCGGCGCCTGGTGAACGAGCGCATGGCGCAACCGTTCGCGCGCGAGCTGCTGGCACGCAAGTCGTGCACGGCCTTGATGAACAGCGCGCCGCTCGTCTGCGACGAGCACCGCAGCCTGGAAAGCCTTTCCGACGTGCTGCGCGGCGAAGACCAGCGCTACCTCGCCGACGGCTTCATCGTCACCAGCCGCGGCCACTACCGCGGCCTGGGCACGGGCGAAGCACTGGTCCGGCGCGTGAGCGAGCTGCGTATCGAAGCCGCCCGCCACGCCAACCCGCTCACCTTCCTTCCCGGCAACATTCCAACGACCGAGCATCTGGAGCGACTGCTGCAAGGCGGCGAGCGCATCGCGGTGGTGCACGTCGATCTCACCGACTTCAAGCCGTTCAACGATCACTACGGCTATTCGCGCGGCGACGAGATGATCCGGTTGTTGTCCGGCCTGCTGGCCGAGCATGTCGATCCGGCGCTGGACTTCATCGGCCACATCGGCGGCGACGATTTCGTGGTGCTGTTCCAGAGCGAAGACTGGCAAGCGCGCTGCGAGCGCGTCATCGACGCGTTCAACCAACGCTCGCCCCATCTGTTCGACGCTTCCGACGTCGCGCGCGGTGGCTTGCGCGGCAAGGACCGGCGCGGCGAGCCGCAATTCTTTCCTTTCACCACGGTGGTGATGGGCGCCGTCGAGCTGTCGCCACCGCTGCCGTTGCGCGCGCAACCGATCACCACGCTGGCAGCCCGCGCCAAACGCCACGCGAAACGCGCGGGCGTCGGCATGCACGTGTTTTCCCGCGCCGCGTCGCCTGCCTGACCCTGCCGAAGACAAGAATGCGAACCCGCCGTTTGCCGGCGGGGTTCGAAGACGTCACCCGGCGGATCAGCCGCGGAAACGATCCGTCGCCTGCACCAGTTCGGCGATGTTGCCAGGCTCGAACGCCGAATGGCCGGCATCCTGCACGATGCGCAGGTCGGCCTCCGGCCACGCGCGATGAAGATCCCACGCGCTGCGCATCGGGCACACCACGTCGTAGCGACCCTGCACGATCACCGCCGGAATGTGGCGGATACGTTCCACGTTGCGCAGCAACTGGTCGTCGTGCTCGAAGAAACCGCCGTGCACGAAGTAGTGACACTCGATGCGCGCGAAGGCGAGCGCGAACTCGTCCTCGCCGCTGGACTCGATGTGGCCAGGATCCTGCCACAGGTAACTGGTGGCGCCCTCCCACACCGACCAGGCACGAGCGGCGTTCACGCGCACCTGCGGGTCGCTGCTGGTGAGTCGGCGGTAGTAGGCGCTCATCAGGTCGCCGCGCTCCACCTCCGGGATCGCTTTCAGGTAGGGCTCCCACGCGTCCGGATACAGCGCATCGCAGCCCTTCTGGTAGAACCACTCCAGCTCCCAGCGACGCAGCATGAAGATGCCGCGCAACACCAGTTCGGTGACCTGCTCCGGATGCGTCTGCGCGTAGGCCAGCGCCAGTGTCGAACCCCACGAGCCGCCGAACACCTGCCAACGGTCGATGCCGAGATGGGTGCGGATGCGCTCGATGTCGTTGACCAGGTGCCAGGTGGTGTTGTCCTTCAACTCCGCATGCGGCGTGGACTTGCCGCAACCGCGCTGGTCGAACAACACGATGCGGTACACCGCCGGATCGAAGAAGCGCCGGCACTTCGGATTCGTACCGCCACCCGGACCACCATGCAGGAATACCACCGGCTTGCCGTTCGGGTTGCCGCTCTGCTCATAGTAGAGCGTGTGCAGGTCCGAGACCTTCAGCATGCCGCTATCGTACGGTTCGATCTCGGGGTACAGCGTGCGCAGCGGTTGGGACATGGTCTTGCTCCTGACAGCGGGGACGGGCGGCTGATTAGGCTAGCACGCCCCCGCTGCGCAGGCTGGCAGGCTTAGGGGCGGCCCACCGTAAGCACCGTGAAGCTGTCCGGCTCGACCGCCGGGTGGTGCCCCTCGGCCGCCGTACCGACGAGCCTGGCCGCCGAGAGATACAGGCGGTGCAGCTTGGGGTCGAGCGTGAGCGTGCGCGCGCCCGGCTGGGTCGCAATGGTCTGCGCGACCCGATAGTGGTCGGCGTCATCCTGATGCACGGCCGTGATGTTGCCGCTCTCGCCATTGGAGCTGAAGACAGTCGCCGTGCCCGCGTCGTACACCACCGCATCCGGGCCATCGCCGATCGCCACGGTCGCGACTACCTCGCCGCTCCGCGCATCCGTCACCGCCATCTGCTGGTTGTCGCATACCGAAAACAGGCGATGATGCGTGTTGTCGATCGCCAGCCCGCTCGGCGACTCGCAGGTGCCCAGCTTCCAGCTCGCCAGCACCTTGTTCGCCTGCGAATCGATCTCCACCAGTTCGGCGCGATCTTCGATGTTCACGAACACGTGCCCGGCTTCATCGCTCACGGCGAATTCCGGTTTGCCGGAAAGCGCCACGGTAGCGACCACCTTGCCGTCAACCGGATCGATCACGCTGAAGGAATGACCTCTGCCGTTGAACGTGAGCACATGCTTCGACGCGGGATCGTAAAGAATGGCATCGGGGTTCTCGCCCGTGCCCGACACGGTGGTGACGGTCTTCAGCGTATCCAGATCGAACACCGTGACCGACGCGCTCTTCCCGTTGCTGGTGTAACCGCGATGCATCGCCTCATCAATCGCGATGCCATGCACGCCTTGCGTGCCGGCGATGGTGCCGATCGCCTTGTTCTTGTCCACGTCCACCACTTCGACGCGATCACCGCGGCTGACGAACAGATGACGGCGCTGCGCATCGAAATTGAGGTAATCCCAACCGCCCGTGCCGCCCAGCTTCAGCTGCGACAGGACGCGGTAGTCGTTGGAGGGCGCATCCGCGGCATGAACGGTACAGGCCGCCAGCAGCGCGAGAGCCAGGGTGCCGAGGAAATAGCGTTGCATGGGGCAGGCCTTTCGGTGAGGAAGTCCACACAGCATGCAACCACGGGACTTAGGGTTGGCTTACAGCCTGACCGTCAATCGAACAGCTTGCCCGGGTTCAGCAGGCCCTTCGGGTCGAACACCTGCCGCACACCGCGCATCAAGGCGATTTCCGCAGCGCTGCGCGTGCTGCCCAGATAGGGCCTCTTCACCAGGCCGATGCCGTGTTCCGCCGAAATGCTGCCGCCATGGCGCTGCAAGGTCTCGGCCAGCAGCTTGGTGACGTGCTCGCACTGGGCGATGAAATCCTCTTCGGAAAGATCGGCCGGGCGCAGCACATTGATGTGCAGGTTGCCGTCGCCGATATGCCCGAACCACACCACGTCGAAATGCGGATAGGCGTTGCCAAGCAGCGCCTGGATGTCGTGCAGGAACGCGGGCAGCGCACTGATGCGCAGCGAGATGTCGTTCTTGTAGGGACGATGGGGCGCAAGGCTTTCGGTGATGCCTTCGCGCAATCGCCACAAGGCGGCTGCCTGCGCCTCGCTCTGCGCGATCACGCCGTCGCTGATCCAGCCCTGCTCCATGCCGTGTTCGAACGCAGCAAGCGCTGCATCCTGCGCCGCTTCATCCGCATCGAACTCGGTCACCACGTAATACGGATGGTCTCCCTCGATCGCGCGCTGGGCACCATGCGCCAACACATGCTTGAGCGCGACGTCGGTGAGAAACTCGAAGGCCTGCAGTGAAAGCCGCGCGCGAAACAGCGCAAACACGTCCATCAGCGCATCCATGCTCGGCAAGGCCAGCAACATCACCTGCGACGGCGGCGGCGGATCGGTGAGCCGCAACGTCGCGTCCACCACGATGCCGAGCGTGCCTTCCGAACCGATCATCAGATGGCGCAGATCGTAGCCGCTGGAGTTCTTGATCAGGCCCCGATTGAGTTGCAGCAGGTCGCCGTTGCCCGCCACCACGGTAAGCCCGGCGATCCACTCGCGCGTGTTGCCGTAGCGGATCACGCGGATGCCGCCCGCATTGGTGGCGACGTTGCCGCCGATGGAACAGGAGCCGCGTGCAGCGAAATCCACCGGATAGATCAGGCCGTGTTCTTTCGCGGCTTCGTGCACCGCGTGAAGCGTCATGCCGGCCTGCACGGTCAGCGTGCGATCCACCGCATCGAAGTCCAGCACGCGATTCATGCGCTCAAGGCTGAGCACCAGCTCGCCATTCGCCGCGACGGCACCGCCCGACAGCCCGGTCCTGCCGCCCGAGGGCACGACCGCCACGCCATGCTCGTTTGCCCAGCGCACGATGGCCTGCACCTCGGCGACGT
The DNA here is from genome assembly GCF_003264855.1 of Dyella jiangningensis. Lineage (NCBI taxonomy): Bacteria > Pseudomonadati > Pseudomonadota > Gammaproteobacteria > Lysobacterales > Rhodanobacteraceae > Dyella > Dyella jiangningensis. Next base: position 693,999 of record NZ_NFZS01000004.1, read on the forward strand.
CGCCCGGCAAGGCGACGGCTAGCGGTTTAGGCGTCCATCGGCGCGTCCAGTCCCGGCCGTAGTGTTCCAGGTCGGACGGATCGGTGAGCAGGCGAAGCGTGGGCAGGCGGTCGGCCAGTTCGGCCAGACGGGCGTCGGTCATGGGCAGGTCCTTGGGGTCACTCCAGCCTGCCAGCGCGAGCGCGCAACGTCCAGTGCTGCAACGCCGCAAATTCGCTTCAAGGTCTGGCATAGTGGAGGGGTTCATCCTCGCGCCAAGGCCCATGAAGACCTCGTTCCCGAAACAAGACATCAAGGTGCTCCTGCTGGAAGGCGTCAGCCGCAGTGCCGTGGAAAGCTTCCACCGCGCCGGCTACAGCCAGATCGAATTCCACGAAAAGGCGTTGCCGGAAGCGGATTTGAAGGCACGCATCGCCGATGCACACATCGTCGGCATCCGCTCCCGCACCCAGCTCACCGAGGACGTGCTTCAGCAGGCTAAACGGCTAATTGCCGTCGGCTGCTTCTGCATCGGGACCAATCAGGTGGATCTGGCCGCCGCCCGCCTGCAGGGCGTGCCGGTGTTCAACGCGCCCTACTCCAACACCCGCAGCGTGGCCGAATTGGTTATCGCTGAAACCATCATGCTGCTGCGCGGCATCCCGCAGAAGAACGCGCTGTGCCACCGCGGCGGCTGGACCAAGTCCGCCGCCGGCAGTTTCGAGGCGCGCGACAAGGTGCTGGGCATCGTGGGCTACGGCCACATCGGAACCCAGGTGGGCGTACTGGCCGAGAGCCTCGGCATGCGCGTGATCTTCCATGACATCGAATCGAAACTCTCGCTGGGCAACGCCCGCGCCGCCGACAGCCTCGACGACCTGCTCGAGCGCGCCGACGTGGTGACGCTGCACGTGCCGGAAACGCCCTCCACCAAGCTGATGATCGGCGAGCGCGAGCTGTCGCGCATGCGCCAGTCCGCGGTGCTGATCAACGCCTCGCGCGGCACCGTGGTCGATATCGATGCGCTGGCCGCATCGCTGCGCAGCGGTCGCCTCTCCGGCGCTGCCGTGGACGTGTTCCCGGTGGAACCCAAGGGCAACGAAGACGCCTTCGTCTCGCCGCTGGTCGGCATGGACAACGTGATCCTCACCCCGCACATCGGCGGCAGCACGCTCGAAGCCCAGGACAACATCGGTATCGAGGTGGCGAGCAAGCTGGTGCGCTACAGCGACAACGGTTCCACGCTGTCGGCGGTGAACTTCCCGGAGGTGTCGCTGCCCGAACACCCGCGCAGCCGTCGCCTGCTGCACATCCACCGCAACGTGCCGGGCGTGCTCTCGCGCATCAACGAGCTGTTCTCGGCCGGCAACATCAACATCGACGCCCAGTTCCTGCAAACCGACAGCGAAGTAGGCTACGTGGTGATCGATGTGGCCGCCGACGAAAAGCAGTCCGCCGCCCTCAGGGACCAGCTCGCCGCGATCCCGGGCACCTTGCGCAGTCGCGTGCTGTATTGAGACCTTCGCGACGCACATAAACAAAAACGGCGCCCAAGGGCGCCGTTTTGCTATCTGTTGCCGAATTGGTCGGGACGGCGGGATTCGAACCCACGACCCTCTGCCCCCCAGGCAGATGCGCTACCAGGCTGCGCTACGCCCCGACGATACGGCAAGTCGACAAGTCTACCAGCAGAGCCGGCAGCACCGGAAGCCTCGATTTGCTCAGCGACGCAGCAGCGCCAGCACTTCTTCCAGCTCCATGCGCACCTGGCGCACGATCTGATGGGAAATGCTCGACTCCATGCGCGCCTGCGGGCCCTCCAGCCGAGCGCGGGCGCCGGTGATGGTGAAGCCTTCGTCGTACAGCAGGCCACGGATCTGCCGGATCATCAGCACATCGTGACGCTGGTAGTAGCGGCGGTTGCCGCGACGCTTGACGGGGTTGAGGGCGGGGAATTCCTGCTCCCAATAGCGCAGCACGTGCGGCTTGACGCCACACAGTTCGCTCACCTCACCGATCGTGAAGTAGCGCTTCGCCGGAATGGCGGGGAGTTCGGTGTTATTCCCTTGGTCCAGCATAGCCCTCGACTCTCACCTTGAGTTTCTGACCCGGACGGAACGTCACCACGCGGCGGGCGGAAATAGGAATCTCCTCCCCCGTCTTGGGGTTGCGGCCCGGCCGCTGGTTTTTCTGACGCAGGTCGAAATTGCCGAAGCCCGACAGCTTCACCTGCTCACCCTTTTCCAGCGCTTCACGGACGACCTCGAAGTAGGCGTCCACGAATTCTTTTGCCTCACGCTTGTTGAGGCCCACCTCGAGAAATAGGCGCTCAGCCATCTCCGCTTTGGTCAGCGCCATCTTATCCTCGCAACTTTGCCTTGCATGCCTGCTCCAACGCTGCGACTGCTTCACGTATGTTACGGTCGGCGTCGTCGTCAGTAAGCGTGCGTGAAGCGTCCTGTAAAATCAAGCCCATAGCGAGACTCTTTCGGCCCGCTTCGACCCCTTTGCCGCTGTACCGGTCGAACAGGCGCAGCTCCTTGAGCTGGCCGCCGAGGGCACCCCGGACCACCTGCTCGACCCGCGCCCAGCTGACCTCTTCGGGCACGTCCATGGCGATGTCGCGGCGGACCGAGGGGAAGCGCGGCACCGACTGCGCCTTGGGCAGGCGGCGGGCCAGGACGGGCTCGAGCTCCAGCTCCAGCACATGGACATCGGCGCCAAGGTCCAGGGCTTTGGCGAGCTGCGGATGCAGGGCGCCCAGGTAACCGACCGTGACGCCGTCACGGGTGACCCGCGCACCGCGCCCCGGATGCAGCCAGCCCGGCAGGCCGTCGGCGTGGACCGCCCAGCGGTCCGGCTCGCCGCCCCAGGCGATCAGCGCGTCCAGGTCACCCTTGAGGTCATGGAAATCGAGCGTGCGGGACGCTTCGCCCCACTGCTCCGCACGCGCCGCGCCCGACGCCACGATGGCCAGGCTCGGCGTTTCGGTCGGCGCGTCCTTGCGGGCGGCCGCCTCGGCCGAGATGCGGAAGGTGCGGCCGACTTCGAACAGGCGCACGCGCTCCTGCTGGCGGGCGCGGTTGTGCGACAACGCAGTGATCAGGCCCGGCAGCAGCGACGGACGCATCACCGCCAGGTCCGCCGAGAGCGGATTGGCCAGCGGCAACAGCTGGTCGGTCATGCCCCAGCGCTGCAGCAGGTCGTTCGCCACGAAGGCCAGGTTCACTGCCTCGTAGTAGCCACGCGCGGCCAGCTGCTCGCGCAGGGCGAGTTCGTTGGTGCGTGCTTCCGGCTCGACCGCGAGCTTCAGCGCGCCCGCCGGCGTATGGGTCGGGATGTTGTCGTAGCCATGGATGCGCGCGACCTCTTCGATCAGGTCTTCCTCGCGTTCGATGTCGAAGCGGCTGGTCGGCGCCGTCACCTGCCAGCCATCCGCCTGAACGACCACCTGCATGCCTAGCGCGGTGAAGATGCGCGCCACTTCCGCGTCCGCCACTTCGATGCCGAGCACGCGCTTGAGGCGCGCACGTCGCAGCACGACCGTCGCCGGCTTCGGCAGATCGGCGAGGTTTTCGGCAACGAGCACCGGGCCAGCCTTGCCACCGGCGATCGCCAGCAGCAGTTCGGTCGCGCGTTCCAGCGCACGCTGCGGCAGCGCCGGGTCGACGCCACGCTCGAAGCGATGCGAGGCATCGGTATGCATGCCCAGCTTGCGCGCACGGCCCATGATCGCCGCTGGCGCAAAGTGCGCGGATTCCAGGAACACGTTGTGCGTGTCGTCGGTGACGCGCGAATCGAAACCGCCCATCACGCCGGCAACGGCGAGGCCATTCTTTTCGTCGGCAATCAACAGGAAGCCGTCGTCCAGCTTCGCTTCGGAACCATCCAGCAGCGTCAGCGTTTCGCCGTTGCGCGCGTGGCGCACGATCACGTCGCCCTGCAGCTTGTCGTTGTCGAACGCGTGCAGCGGCTGACCCAGTTCCAGCATCACGTAGTTGGTGACGTCGACCACGGCGCTGATCGGACGGAGCCCCGCGCGGCGCAGGCGCTCGGCCAGCCACAGCGGCGTGCGTGCCTTCGCGTCGATGCCTTCGATGATGCGACCGAGATAGCGCGGCGCATCGGCGCCCGCTTCCAGGCGGATGCCGCGACGTGCGTCGCCGCTCACCGGAGAGGCGGCCTGCTCGCCGGTCTTCACGCGGCTACCGAACAGTGCGGCCACGTCATGCGCGAGGCCATACAGGCCCAGGCAGTCCGGACGGTTAGGCGTGAGCTTCAGCTCGATGCTGGCATCGGGCAAACCCAGGTACGCGGCAAGCGGCTTGCCCACCGGCGCGTCGGCCGGCAGTTCCAGCAAACCCGAAGCATCGTTGTCGATGCCCAGCTCCTTGGCCGAGCACAGCATGCCGAACGACTCGACGCCACGCAGCTTCGCCGCCTTGATGTTGATGCCGCCGGGCAGCTTCGCACCCACCGTCGCCAGCGGCACCTTGATACCCACGCGTGCATTCGGCGCGCCGCAGACGATCTGCAGCGGCTCGCCCTGTCCCACGCTCACCTTGCACACCTGCAGGCGATCGGCTTCCGGATGCTTCTCGGCACCGACGATCTCGGCCACCACCACGCCGTCCAGGCCTTCGCCCAGCGGAGTGAGCTCTTCCACTTCCAGGCCCGCCATGGTCAGCGCGTGAGCCAGTGCCGCGCGGTCCGCCTGGATCTCGACCAGTTCGCGCAGCCAGTTCTCGGAGAATTTCATGCGTGTCGTTCCTGCTGCGGATTAGGCGAACTGCTTGAGGAAGCGCAGATCGTTCTCGAAGAACGCGCGCAGATCGGAGACGCCATAGCGAAGCATCGCGAAGCGCTCCACGCCCAGACCGAACGCGAAGCCGGTGTAGCGCTCCGGATCGATGCCACAGTTCTTCAGCACATTGGGATGCACCATGCCGCAGCCCAGCACTTCCAGCCAACGCGTGCTGCCGTCTTCGGCATCCCAGCGAATGTCCACTTCGGCCGATGGCTCAGTGAAGGGGAAGTAGCTGGGACGGAAACGCATCTCGAAATCGCGCTCGAAGAATGCGCGGATGAATTCGGCCAATGTGCCCTTGAGGTCGGCGAAGCTCGAGGTCTCGTCGACCAGCAGGCCTTCGATCTGGTGGAACATCGGCGAGTGGGTCTGGTCCGAATCGCTGCGGTAGACCTTGCCCGGCGCGATGATGCGGATCGGCGGCTGGCGGCCCTGCATGGAACGCACCTGCACCGGCGAGGTATGCGTGCGCAGCAGGCGGCCATCACCGAAGTAGAAGGTGTCGTGCATGGCGCGCGCCGGATGATGCGGCGGGAAATTCAGCGCCTCGAAGTTGTGCCAGTCGTCCTCGATCTCCGGACCGTCGGCACGCTGGTAGCCCAGCCGCGCGAAGATCGCGCTGATGCGCTCGAGCGCACGCGTGATCGGATGGATGCCGCCACGCTCGCCATCGCGGCCGGGCAGCGTGATGTCGATGGTTTCCGAAGCGAGGCGGCGATCGAGCTCGGCCTGCTCCAGCACCTGCTTGCGCGCAGCCAGTGCATCGGCCAGCCGATCCTTGACGCGATTGACCTCGGCGCCGCGCGCCTTGCGCTCGTCGGGCGACAACGCGCCCAGCGCCTTCAGCGCCGCCGTGACGATGCCGCTTTTGCCCAGGAGGCTCACGCGCAGCGCATCGAGCGCTTCCAGCGTGTCGGCCTTGCCGATATCGGCCAGCGCGGTCGACGCGCGGCTATCCAGATCGTCCATAGTGGTGCGCTTCTCGCTGCTTTCCCTCTCCCCTTTGGGGAGAGGGCAGGGTGAGGGGCCACTCTTGCGACATCGCTTATCGAAGCACGCTTCGATGTGTGACTGAGGCAAGAGTGTCCCCTCACCCCAACCCTCTCCCCGCAGGGGGAGAGGGAGCGAATCGTAGAGTCGCTGAAACAAAAACGGGGAGGAGGCTTTAGGCCTCCTCCCCGCTTGATCACATCATATCGTCAGTGCGCAGTGCGCGAGACGATCAAGCGGCCAGACTGGCCTTCGCCTTTTCTGCGATCGCACCAAACGCCTTGATGTCGTGCACGGCGATGTCCGCCAGGACCTTGCGGTCGACGGTGATGCCGGCCTTCGACAGGCCATTGATCAGGCGGCTGTAGGACAGGCCGAACTGACGGGCGGCGGCGTTGATACGCACGATCCACAGGGCGCGGAACTGACGCTTGCGCTGCTTGCGGCCGATGTAGGCGTACTGACCGGCCTTGATGACGGCCTGGTTGGCAACGCGGAAGACCTTGCGACGGGCGTTGTAGTAACCCTTCGCGCGGCCAATGATCTTCTTGTGACGACGACGGGCGGTAACGCCACGCTTAACACGAGCCATGGTTCAGTCCTCCGCCTTAGAGATACGGCAACATGCGTGCCACACCCTTGGTGTCGCATGCCTTGACGTGGTTGGTCGCACGCAGACCGCGCTTACGCTTGGTCGACTTCTTGGTCAGGATGTGCGACTTGAAGGCGTGACCGGCCTTGAACTTGCCCGACGCGGTCTTGCGAAAACGCTTCGCAGCCGCCCGGTTGGTCTTGATCTTGGGCATGGAAATGCTCCCTGATGGGGATGGACCCCGGTTTCTGACTGATCTGGCGGTGGCCTTCCGACCACGCTTTCCGTCCTGCCAGCATCGGTGCACGACCCGTCCTGGTGGGTCGAACCGGCGATTATAGGGAGGTTCGGGGGGATTTGCCAGCGGTGAGCTTTAGCCCTCTCCCTCTGGGGCGAGGGATGGGGCAAGGGGCCAATCTTGCCGGATGCCTTCCCATCTCAGGGGTCTTACGCCATGAGCCAAGCCTTGCGGGCTGGTCCGTCGCGAGCCCCCGCCCCTCACCCTGCCCTCTCCCCAACGAGGAGAGGGGAAGAATCGAAAAAGAAAAGCGGCCCGAAGGCCGCCTTTCCCCAGACTCCCCGAAACTTACTTCTTCTTGGGTCCGATCATCATGACCATCTGGCGACCTTCCAGGCGGGGGAAGGATTCCACCACGCCGTTCTCGCCGACGTCTTCCTGGATCTTCTTGGCCAGGTTCTGGCCAAGGTCCTGGTGGGACATTTCGCGACCGCGGAAGCGGATGGTGACCTTGACCTTGTCGCCTTCTTCCAGGAAGCGAAGCATGTTGCGCAGCTTGATCTGGTAGTCGCCCACGTCCGTGACCGGACGGAACTTCACTTCCTTGATCTCGACCTGCTTCTGCTTCTTCTTGGCCGCCTGGGCCTTCTTCTGGGCTTCGAACTTGAACTTGCCGTAATCCATGATGCGGCAGACCGGCGGGTCGCCGTTCGGCTGGATCTCGACGAGGTCCAGGCCGGCTTCCATGGCCATGTTGAGCGCTTCGTCGCGGCTCAGGATGCCCAGCTGTTCCGAATCGGGACCAATGACGCGAACGCGCGGAACGCGGATCTCGTGGTTACGGCGGTTGCCCTTAGTGTCGGTGGTAGCGATACCACTATCCTCCAGAAGAGTTCTTGTTTATGCCGGCCCGCGCGCTCAGCGGCGGGTTTCGGCTTCCAGGCGTTCGACGAATGCGGCCAGCGGCATGCTGCCCAGGTCTTCGCCGGAACGGGTACGCACAGAAACGGACCCTGATTCCTTCTCGCGATCTCCGACCACCAGCAGGTAAGGGACTTTCTGCAACGTATGTTCGCGGATTTTATAGCCGACCTTCTCGTTGCGCAAATCGGCGTGTACGCGGAAACCTTTGTCGACAAGGGTTTGCGTTACTTCACGAACATAGTCGCCCTGGGCGTCCGTGATGCTGAACACGGCGGCCTGGACCGGGGCCAGCCAGGTCGGCAGCAGGCCGGCGTGGTGCTCGATCAGGATGCCGATGAAGCGCTCCATCGACCCTACGATGGCACGATGCAGCATCACCGGGTGACGACGCTGTGAATGCTCGTCCACGTATTCGGCGCCCAGGCGCTCGGGCATCATGAAGTCCACCTGCATGGTACCCACCTGCCAGGCGCGGCCGATGGAGTCCTTCATGTGGTACTCGATCTTCGGGCCGTAGAAGGCGCCCTCGCCCGGCAGCTCCTCCCACTTCACGCCGGCGGCACCGAGCGCGGCGCGCAGTGCGTCTTCGGCGCGATCCCACACGTCGTCACTGCCGATGCGCTTGTCAGGGCGCAGGGCGATCTTCAGCGCGATGTCCTCGAAGCCGAAATCGCCATACACCTTCATGGCCTGCTGGTGGAACGCCGTCACCTCGGACTCGATCTGCTCTTCGGTGCAGAACACGTGGCCGTCGTCCTGCGTGAAGGCACGCACACGCATGATGCCGTGCAGCGCACCCGAAGGTTCGTTGCGATGACATGCGCCGAACTCACCGTAACGGATCGGCAGCTCGCGGTAGCTGTGCAGGTCGGTGTTGAAGATCTGCACGTGGCCCGGGCAATTCATCGGCTTCAGGGCGTACGTGTGCTTCTCCGACTCGGTGAAGAACATGTTTTCCTGATAGTTGTCCCAATGGCCGGACTTCTTCCACAGCGACACGTCCAGCACCTGCGGGCAGCGCACTTCCTGGTAGCCGCTGTTGCGGTACACGCGGCGCATGTACTGCTCGACCTGCTGCCAGAGCGCCCAGCCCTTCGGATGCCAGAACACCATGCCCGGCGACTCTTCCTGCATGTGGAACAGATCCAGCGCCTTGCCGATCTTGCGATGGTCGCGCTTCTCGGCTTCTTCCAGCTGGTGAAGGTAGGCTTTGAGATCCTTGTCGTTGAGCCACGCCGTGCCGTAGATGCGCGTGAGCATCGCGTTGTTGGAATCGCCGCGCCAATACGCGCCGGCAACCTTCATCAGCTTGAACGCGCGCAACTTGCCGGTGTTGGGTACGTGCGGGCCGCGACACAGATCGGTGAACTCGCCCTGCGAGTACAGCGAGAGTTCCTCGTTGGCGGGAATGCTCTCGATGATCTCGGCCTTGTACTCCTCGCCCAGGCCGCGGAAGAAGCTTACGGCGTCGTCGCGCGTCTTCACGCTGCGCGTCACCGGCAGGCCTTCCTTCACGATCTTTTCCATCTCCGCCTCGATCTTCACCAGATCGTCGGGCGTGAACGGGCGCTCATAGGCGAAGTCGTAATAGAAGCCGTTGTCGATCACCGGGCCAATGGTGACCTGCGCGCCGGGATACAGGCGCTGCACCGCCTGCGCCAGCAGGTGCGCCGTGGAGTGGCGCAGGATGTCCAACGCCTCCGGGCTCTTCTCCGTGACGATTTCGAGGCTGGCGTCGTGGTCGATCGGGAAACTGGCGTCCACCAGCTTGCCATCCACCTTGCCCGCCAGGGTGGCCTTGGCCAGGCCCGCGCCAATGGACGCGGCCACATCCTGCACCGTCACCGGATGCTCGAAGGGGCGCTTGCTGCCGTCGGGTAGCGTAATTTCGATCATGTTTCGCACCTGTTAGCCCGCTCCACCGAAGCGCGCTCTTTTGAAAAGTCCGGCCATGGATGGCCGGTTTGGCTTTTGCCCGCATGGACGCGGGCATCCCATCAATCGTCCAGCCATGGGTGGCCGGTTTGGCTTTCGCCTGCCCGGACGGCAGGCATAAAAAAAGGCGCCAGGCGCCCTTCCTGAAAACAAGGCGTGGCGAAGGTCAGCGATGGAAGCTCGTAGTTGCCATGTCACACGCTCGACCGGCGCGTTGGGCGCGGGCCACCTGTCTCCGATGCATTCGTAGCGAAACGCTAGTTTAGCCCACCTTGGGCTGTCAATTCAGCCAGGCAAGCCCGCAGCCTCATGGCCACCGGCAATAGAATGCGCGGCTGCTTTTCCGGAGATCCTCCCATGCGCATCCTCGTCACCGGCACGGCCGGTTTCATCGGCTCCGCCCTGGCCGAGCGCTTGCTGGCCCGAGGCGACGAGGTGCATGGCATCGACAACCACAACGATTACTACGATCCCACGTTGAAGGAAGCCCGCCTCGCGCGCTTCGCGGCGCATCCGAACTACACCCATCTGCGAGCCGATCTGGCCGATGCCGACGCGGTGAACCACGCCTTCGCCGACTTCATGCCACAGCGCGTGGTGAACCTCGCCGCGCAGGCCGGCGTGCGCTATTCGCTGAAGAATCCGCAGGCCTATGTGCAAAGCAACCTGGTCGGCTTCGTGAACATCTTGGAGGCCTGTCGCCACGGCAAGGTCGAGCACCTGGTCTACGCATCGTCCAGCTCGGTGTATGGCGCCAATCGCAAGCTGCCGTTCGCCATCGAGGATGCGGTCGACCATCCGGTCAGCCTGTACGCCGCCAGCAAGAAAGCCAACGAGCTGATGGCGCATACGTATAGCCACCTGTACGACCTGCCCACCACCGGCCTGCGCTTCTTCACGGTGTACGGCCCCTGGGGCCGGCCGGACATGTCGCCCATGCTGTTCGCCGATCGCATCAGCCGCGGTGAGCCGATCGACGTGTTCAACTACGGCAACCACAGCCGCGATTTCACCTATATCGACGACATCGTCGAAGGCGTGGTCCGCACGCTCGATCACGTCGCCACGCCCGATGGCGCCTACGACGAACTCCAGCCCAACCCGGGTACGTCGAATGCACCGTACCGCGTCTACAACATCGGCAACGACCAGCCGGTGCAGCTGCTGCGTTTCATCGAACTGATGGAGCAGCGCCTGGGCCGCAAGGTGGAAAAGCGCCTGCTGCCGATGCAGCCCGGCGACGTGCCCGATACCTGGGCCGATGTATCCGCGCTGCGTCGCGATGTGGGCTATGCGCCGAATACATCCATCGAGGATGGCGTGGCGCGTTTCGTGGCGTGGTATCGCGAGTATTTCCAGCGCGGGGAATGATTCCCTGCGTTCCACTTACTGCAGGAGCGCACCAGTGGGCGACCGCAGAACTCCGGTGCATCGCTCCGCGGGCTTTTCGCGCACTGGGTGCGCTCCTACAAAAAGGTTCTTCAGAACGGCTTGGCGATCACCAGGAAGATCACGCCCAGCAGCACGAACACCGGCAACTCGTTCATGATGCGCAAGGTCTTCGATGATGGCAGCGCCCCGCCGCTTTCGCTGCGCTTGAGCATGCGCCCGGTCCAGATGAAATAGGCCAGCAGCAGCGCGACCAGTGCCAGCTTGGCATGCAACCAATGTGCATCGCCAAAATTCGGCAGCACGCCGGGAAACACGCGCCAGCCCTGCCACAGCGTCAATCCCAGCAGGAAGGCCAGCCCGAACATGTTGTGGCCAAAGCGATACAGACGCCGCCCCATCAGCACCAGCCTCGCCTTCACCGCCGGCTCGCTGCCCGCCTCGGCGACGTTCACGAGGATGCGCGGCAGGTAGAACACCGTGGCCATCCAGGCCATGACGAACAACAGATGGAAACTCTTGATCCACAGGTACGTCATCGACAGGCTCCTTGGGGCGGTAGTGACTAAGTATCGCCATCGTCAGCGCCGCTGTCTGCCTGCAGATCGCAGGAATCAGCGAAGACAGACCAACCGTCTTCAACTGGACGCCGAAGGGATGAGGGCACCCACGGATGGCCCTCGGCATGGACTCGATGCCGGGCGATCCCAGACGGCCCGCGCGCAAAAAGAAACGGCGCGAACCCGAAGGTCGCGCCGTTTCGTCGGTATTGGTGGGCGGTACAAGGATCGAACTTGTGACCCCTACCATGTCAAGGTAGTGCTCTACCGCTGAGCTAACCGCCCGGAGCTCGCCCGGCATGCCGTGCGAGCCGCGCAGTATACGTGCTCCGGCGGCCGGCGACAACCGCCTCGCGGCGTCAGCATCAGCGCAGGGCTTTTTCCCGCAGCTGGTGGATCTGGTCGCGAATCCTGGCCGCCTCCTCGAACTCCAGGTTCTCGGCGTGCTTGTACATCTGTGCCTCGAGTTTCTTGATCATCGAGGCGGCCTGATCGGCGCTCAGCGCGCTGTAGTCGGCGCCCCGCTCCGCCACGGCGGCCGATTTCTTCTCGCCACGACGGCTGCGGCTGCGTCCCGGGACCTCGCTGCGCGCCCCCTCCATGATGTCGGCGATGCGCCGCACCACCGACTGCGGCGTGATGCCATGCGCCTCGTTGTAGGCCTGCTGCTTCTCGCGGCGGCGAGCCGTCTCATCCATCGCCGCCTGCATCGAACGGGTGATCGAATCGGCATAGAGGATGGCCTTGCCCCGCACGTTGCGGGCCGCGCGGCCGATGGTCTGGATCAGCGAGCCCGTCGAACGCAGGAAGCCTTCCTTGTCGGCATCGAGGATCGCCACCAGCGAGACCTCAGGCATGTCCAGGCCCTCGCGTAGCAGGTTGATGCCCACCAGCACGTCGAACTCGCCCAGGCGCAGGTCGCGGATGATTTCCACGCGCTCCACCGTTTCGATATCCGAGTGCAGATAGCGCACCTTCACGCCGTGCTCGCCGAGATACTCCGTGAGATTCTCGGCCATGCGCTTGGTCAACGTGGTCACCAGCACGCGATCGCCCATCGCAACGCGCTTGTTGACCTCGCCCAGCAGGTCGTCCACTTGGGTACGCACCGGTCGCACTTCCACTTCCGGATCGACGAGACCCGTGGGACGAACCACCAGTTCGACGATGGAGTCGCCTGATTTCTGCAACTCGTAGTCGCGCGGCGTCGCCGACACGTAGATGGAACGCGGCGCACGCGCCTCCCACTCCTCGAAGCGCAGCGGACGATTGTCCATCGCCGACGGCAGGCGGAAGCCAAATTCGACCAGCGTCTCCTTGCGCGAGCGGTCGCCCTTGTACATCGCGCCCAGCTGCGGAATGGTCACGTGCGATTCGTCCACCACCAACAACGCATCCGGCGGCAGATAGTCGAACAGCGTCGGCGGTGGTTCGCCCGCACCACGGCGCGTGAGATGGCGCGAGTAGTTCTCGATGCCCTGGCAGTAACCGACCTCGGCCATCATCTCGATGTCGAAGCGCGTGCGCTGATCCAGACGCTGCGCCTCGACCAGCTTGTTGTCCTTGTAGAGCTGCTCCAGCCGCTCCTTCAGCTCGACCTTGATGGTCTCGATCGCGTTGAGCACGCTTTCGCGGGTACTCGCGTAATGCGTACGCGGATACACCGTGTAGCGTGGCACCTTGCGGATGGTCTCGCCGGTGAGCGGATCGAACAGCGCCATGTTCTCCACTTCGCCATCGAACAGCTCGATGCGCAACGCTTCGGTTTCCGATTCAGCCGGAAAGACGTCGATCACTTCGCCGCGCACGCGATAGGTACCACGGCGCAATTCCATCTCGTTGCGCGTGTACTGCAGTTCGGTGAGCTGGCGGATCAGCGCGCGCTGGTCGATGCGCTCGCCCTTTGCAAGGATCAGGCGCAGCGAGAGATAGTCTTCGGGATCACCCAGGCCGTAGATCGCGGACACCGTCGCGACGATCAACGAGTCCTTGCGCGACAGCAGCGCCTTGGTCGCCGCCAATCGCATCTGCTCGATGTGATCGTTGATCGAGGCGTCCTTCTCGATATACGTATCGGACGCAGCCACGTAGGCCTCGGGCTGGTAATAGTCGTAGTAGCTGACGAAATACTCCACCGCGTTGTGCGGGAAGAATTCCTTGAACTCGCCATACAGCTGCGCGGCCAGCGTCTTGTTCGGCGCCAGCACGATGGTGGGCCGCTGGATCTTCTCGATCACGTTGGCGATGGTGAAGGTCTTGCCCGAGCCGGTGACGCCCAGCAGCGTCTGTGCCGCGAGGCCGGCCTCGAAGCCTTCGCTCAGCGTGCGGATGGCACCGGGCTGGTCGCCCGACGGCTTGTAGGGGGAAACGAGTTCGAAGCGGTCAGTCATGGGAATCCACATGCGGTCGCATTCGGGCATTTTAAATCGGCCTGCTGACAAGGCCTGTCAGCAGGCTATGACGCGGGGGCCATGGGCGCGATGACTGCCCGGCCCGGAGTGCCCCGGTTAGCCTCTTTGCTCCGCAGGCGCAGGGAGGCGCGCGTGGGTACAAAGACATCAGGCCGTCAGCGCGGCTTCACCTTGGTAGAGCAGATCCTGGTCGGCGCCATCGTGGCCGTGCTCGCTTGCGTGGCGGCACCCGCGTTGGGCCATCTGGTCGTCCGCAACCGGCTGCAGATCGCCCAATCCGACATCATCGCCGCGCTCCAGCAGACGCGTGGAATGGCCCTCCAGAGCGGTCGTCGCGCCATGCTTTGCCCTACCTCGGACGGAAAGCAGTGCGCCGACGGCGTGCACTGGGAAGCCGGCTGGCTGGCCGGAGGCTACCGCAGCGACCGCGCCGATCAGCTGGATGCCGCTCCCGCCTTCGCCGATCGCGGACATGAACGACTAGTCATCATCAGCACCGCAGGCCGGAAGCGCATCCGTTTCCAAGCCGACGGCACGGCGAGCGGCAGCAACACCACCTTCACCGTGTGTCGCGCCGGAGAGCCCGATGGAGCGCTGGTTGTGCTCCTTTCGAACGCCGGCAGGATCTACGGCAAAAAAGCCTCCGAGGAGCAGGCCAATCGGTGCGCGACCGACCGCTGAACGGGCTTTGCGAGCCCTGAAAAGCACAAGACCCCGCATCGCTGCGAGGTCTTGTTGAAGATGGCGCCCGAAGTTGGACTCGAACCAACGACCCCCTGATTAACAGTCAAGTGCTCTAACCGGCTGAGCTATTCGGGCGGGGTGAGTCGAATAGTTTGAATATCCGGCTCCGGACTGTCAAGACGTTTTTGGGCGAAAATGCTCTCAGTGGGCCGGTTCGCCGGTGAGCACGCGATAGCACGGCACGTACGCCGTCCCGCCCGGGAGCTTCATGCGGTCCTGCGCCACGAACGCCTTCAGCAGCTCATCCAGCGACTGCATCACGTCGGCGTCGCCATCGATGTCGAACGGGCCGTACTTCTCGATGGCGCGCATGCCCTCTTCCTTCACGTTGCCCGCCACGATGCCCGAGAACGCGCGACGAAGATCGGCCGCCAGTTCGTGCCGCGGTCGATCGCGATGGATGGCGAGGCTGCGCATCGCCTCGTGCGTCGGACGGAACGGCAGCTGGAACGCGTACGGGATGCTGAGCGCCCAGTTGAAGAAGAACGCGTCCTTGTTGTCCAGGCGGTAGTTGCGCACCTTGTCGATGCCACGCACCATCGCGCGCGCCACGGCCGCCGGATCGTCGACGATGATCTGATAGTGCTCCGCCACGCTGTCGCCGAGAGTGAGGCGCAGGAAGCGATCGATCTGCTCGAAGTACGCCGCCGACTGGCGCGGGCCCGTGAGGATCAGCGGGAACGGCACGCCGGCGTTGTCCGGATGCAGCAGGATGCCGAGCAGGTAGAGGATCTCTTCCGCCGTGCCAACGCCGCCCGGGAACACAATGATGCCGTGACCCATGCGCACGAAGGCTTCGAGACGCTTCTCGATGTCCGGCATGATCACTAGGTGGTTCACGATCGGGTTCGGCGATTCGGCGGCGATGATGCCCGGCTCGGTGATGCCGATGTAGCGGTTGTTGCGGCGACGCTGCTTGGCATGCGCGATGGTGGCGCCCTTCATCGGGCCCTTCATGGCGCCCGGGCCGCAGCCCGTGCAGATGTCCATGCTGCGCAAGCCGAGCTGGTAACCCACTTGCTTGGTGTATTCGTATTCGTCGCGCGAAATCGAATGGCCGCCCCAGCACACCACCAGGTTGGGATCGATCTGCGCCTTGAGGATGCGTGCATTGCGCAGGATCTCGAACACCGCATGGGTCAGGCCCACGCTGTCGTCGAGGTCGAAGTTGCCCTGCTCCATCTGCGTCGACACGTAGACGATGTCGCGCACTACGGCGACCAGCAGCTCGTTGATGCCGCGGATGATCTGGCCGTCCACGAAGGCCTGCGCCGGCGCATGGGTCAGTTCGATCTTGATGCCGCGGTCCTGCTGCAGGACCTGGATGTCGAAGTCGGGGAATTGCTCGAGGATGGAGCGCGGATCGTCGCTCATGTTGCCCGAGGTCAGCACCGCCAGCGCGCAGCGGCGCAGCAGGGCGTGCAGCCCCGAACCACTGGCATCGCGCAGGCGCGCCACTTCGTTGCGGGAAAGGATATCCAGGCCACCGGCGGGCGAAATGCGCGCGCTGACCGTGGCGGCTCGGCCGGTCTTGCCGGCGTGGGTGTCATTCATTGAAGCATTCTCCAGGCCGCGCCTTCGCGGCTCATACGTCCGCGGGGAACGAAACGGACCCTCTAGCTTCCCGCGCAAGGCATGGCAGGGTCAAGCTTCGGCCGGCTTTTATCCGCCCCACAAAAAAGCCGGCACCCTTGCGGGTGCCGGCTCTTGGTACTGCTACAGCAAGGACTTGCGTCAGAACGTGTAACGCAGGGTCAGCATCGCCGACCAGCGCGAAACCACGTTGGTCTTGATGTCGCGACCGGCGTCGTACACCACCTTGGTGCCCGGCTGGTAGTTGCCATTGGCATCCGTCGGCAGGGTGTAGATGTACTTGCCCGTCGCCTGGTCCACGCCCGCAAAGCCGGCAAGGTTGCGGGTGTACGGGAACGGCACGTACGACTGCTGGCCCCAATCGTTGTTGAGCAGGTTCAGGAAGTTGTACACGTCGAGACGGATCTCGCCCTTGTTGCCCTTGAACAGGCCGGGCACTTCCTGGCTGAAGCTCATGTCGAGCTGGTTCGTCCAGGCTGCGCGAGTACCGTTGCGACCGGCGATCTGGCCCTGGTGATCCTTCAGGTAGCTGTCCTGCTTGATGAAGGCGTAGAACTGGTCGATCGCCGCCTGCGACGTACCCTTCTGGAACAGCACATCACCCTGCTTCGGGATAAACGCCAGGTCGCGGCTGTAGCTGTCGCCATTGGCGTCGTTGGAGAACACCCAGCTGTACGGCTGGCCGGTCTGGCCGTTGTAGAACGCGCTGATGGTCGTGGCGTAGTTGCCGAAGAAGGCATGCGACCAGGCCACCGATGCCGTCACGCGCTGCTTCACTGCGTAGTTGGCGGTGCTGGCCACGTCTTCGTTCGGGTTCACCCAGACGTTGTTGCTGTAGTTGGACGTCGCCTGGCTGGAGGTACCCGGGTTCACTTCCTTCGCGTTGGCGAAGGTCACGCCCAGGCTCGCCGACCACTCATCGGCGAACGGCTTCTTCAGCGACAGGGTCAGCGCGTCGGAGTAGCCCTTGCCGGTGTTGTCCAGCTCGGTGGTGTTCACCGAGAACTTGCTGTTGGCGTTGGCGCGGTTGGTATTACCCGTCGGGCCGCCGTAGATGTTCTTGTAGTACGTGAAGCGACCATCCGGCAGCACGCCGGTCGGCGCACCGATGTTGAGGTTCTTGTACCAAATGGCATCGCGAACCTTGATGTGCTCGTACTCGGCGCTGGCGATCAGGCCCATCCACGGCAGTTCGCGGTCGAGGGCCAGGCTGGCCTTCCACACGGACGGCAGCTTGAAGTTCGGCGCGACCGTATCCACGGCCATCTGGGTGTTCGACGGCGGCGGCACGTTCTGGTTGAACGGATCCGGGCTGAATCCCGGATAGATCGTGCCCGGGCCCACCGGCAGGTTGCCGCTGTTGCGGATCGAATAGGTGGCCACCGTCATACCGTTGTTCTGGTACGGGTTGGTCATCCACACGGTCGGCGGGCTCGACTGGAACAGGCCCACGCCACCACGCAGCTGCGTCTGCAGCTCGGTGTTGAAGGCGTAGTTGAACGACACGCGCGGCTCGACCATGGTGGAACCGTTGATGGTCTGGTCGTTGCGGAAGCCGAAGGTCTTCTCGAAGGTCGGATTGTAGACCGGCTTGTCGTCCGTCGAGTAACGGTTCACGCGGAAGCCGTACAGCAGCGACAGGCGATCGGTGACCTGCCAGTTGTCCTGCAGGAAGAAGCTGTGGCGGCGCAGGGTCCACTTGCCCGCCACGTCATCCAGCGAATAGCCCTTGGCCGGCTGGTACAGGTCGAACTGGTTGTAGATGCCCTTCTCGAAGTTGTCGATGCCCCAGAACGTGTAGGCACCAAACTGCGTGCGACCGAACAGGTTGTAGATCTTGTCCTGCTGGAAGTCGATACCGCCCTTCACCGTGTGGTCGCCCAGGTACAGGGTGGCCGCGCTGAACAGGCTCCAGGTCTTGGTGGCGATCTGGTTGTAGTCGCTGTACTGGTCTTCGCCCAGGTCGACATACGGCGACGCGCCATTGAGCTTGCCGTTGTTGTCCTTGCCGAGGTTGATGAAGACCTGCGGCTGCTGCCACGGCACGGTACGGACCTGGCTGAAGTCCTTGTAACCGATCTTGGTCTCGGTCGAGAGCACGTCGTTCCAGTCATCGAAGAACTGCAGCGAATAGTTCTTGGTGTCGCTGTTCTTCGTGTACCAGTAGCTGGTCAGGCCGATGGCGTTGTTGCTGTTGCCCTGGATGACCGGCTGCACTTCCTTCGTGCGCTGGAAGGCCAGGCTCGCGCGATGGTTGTCGGTAATGTTCCAGTCCAGCTTCACCAGCGAGCGCTTGCTGTTGAGATCGACACCGCCGCTGCTGAAGTCGCCCGGATGCAGGCCCAGTGCGTTCGCCGCATTGATGATGCGCTGCAGGTCGCTCGGCGACACCTTGTTGCTGGTGGAGGCGCCGGTCAGCGACGAGTCGAGGCCGTTGGCCGAGTCGTTGCCCAGGCCGACCGTCTTCTGCTTCTCGTAGCTGGCGAAGAAGAACAGCTTGTCCTTGATGATCGGGCCGCCGAGCGTCACGCCGCCGGTCCAGTCGCGGTCATAGCCCTGGTAGCTGCGGTCGCCGCTCTTAATCCAGCCAGCGTTGCCCACCATGCTGTCGGCGTTGCGGTAGGCGTAGTACGCCGAACCGTGGAATTCGTTGGTACCGCTCTTGGTCACGGCATTGATGTCCGCGCCCACGGTGTCCGACGTCGTGTCGAAGTTGGCCGTCGATAGGTTGTACTCGGCGATGGTGTCCACCGAGACCGGCGAGCCGAGGTACGGCATGCCGTTGGAGTTCAGGCCGAACGGATCGCCCGCGCCGATGCCGTCGACGGTGATCTTGTTGTAGCGGCTGTTCATGCCCATGGCGGACATGGAGCCGTCGCCGCGGTCGGTGACGGCGATGCGGGGATCGAGGCGAGCGATGTCCTGGATCGAGCGGCCCGGCGACGGGACCATCTTCAGGTCACGGCCCGACACGTTGGTCGACAGGCCCTTGTTGTCGGCATTGAACGTCTGCGCAGCCACCAGGCCGGTGACGGTCACGGCGCCCAGGTTGGTGGCCGCCTGCTGGGCCGCACCCATGGTCACGTTGACCGCGGTATCGGTCGCCAGCTGCAGGTAGACGTTGTCCTGCTCGGACTGCGTCCCGTCCTTGGACACCTTCACGTCGAACGGACCGCCCACGCGCAGGCCCTGGGCCGAGTAACGGCCGCTGGCGTCGGTGGTGGTCGACTTGGTGGTGCCCGACGGCGCGTGCACGATCTGGACGGTGGCGCCAGCGACCGGCTGGCCATTGGCGTCGACGACGCGGCCGCTGATCGAGGAGGAGGTGTCCTGCGCCATCACCGGCGCCGTGGCCAGCAGCGTGGCGATCGCTACCGGCAAGAGTTTGCTGCGCAATGCGTTGTTCATCGAGATTCGACCCCTAAGAGATTCGCAAAAAAGGCATGGGACCAGCACAGAGGAGTCCCATGCCCCTCCGCCACCGTCTTAAGTGACTGATTCCCTGAATTATTTGATGCGTCCCGGGGAGCTTGCTCGAAGCCGCCGGCCTGGACTCATCACGACGAATGTAGGCGCATAATATTACAAATTCGTAACTTTTTGACGTATTTCTCACAAACCTTGCGCGCTATCCCTACGAAATCCGTAAGTTAGTGCCGCTGGTCCTGCCGCTTTGATGCAAAAAAAAAACCGGCGCCTTTCGGCGCCGGTCTCAGCTTTCCCGATGGTGGCCCGTATCAGAAGAACGAGGCGCCCACCGTCACCATGAAGGTGCGCGGTTCCAGCAACGAGTAGTACGGAGACGCCGTCGCCAGCGGCTTGCCGTCCGGACCGAGGTAGCCCGCACTGTTGTTGGCCAGGAACGCCGAGGCGTTGTTGGCGCTCGTGAGGGCGTGGCGATCGCCGATGTTCGACACGTTGAGCTTGATGTACGGCTGGCGGAACCAGCTGGCGAAGTCGCTGAAGCGGTAACCGGCATTGAAGCCGAAGGTCGTATAACCACCGACGCGTTCCGTGTTCATGAAGTCGCCATACATGGAGCTGTGGTAGTTGCCGTAGATGCTCGCCCACAGCGGACCGTGGTCGTAGCTCAGCTGCAGGTAGGCAATGTTGCGCGGCGTGTTGAACAGCTGCTTGCCGTCGGTCGGGTAGTACACGTACATGCCCGCCTTGTTCTTGCCAGCATTCAGGTCGCTCTCCACCGTGGCGTCGGTGTAGGTGTACTGGCCGTAGACCTTCCAGGCCTCGGTGATGTTGAAGCTGGCTTCGGCAGCGAAGCCCTGCTGCTTCACGCGGGCGATCTGCGTGTACACCGGCTCGCCCGTCACCTGGTCCTTCGCCGAGATGGTCTTGTTGTTGAAGTTGCTGTGATACAGCATCACGTTCGTCGAGAAACGATCGTTGTAGTAGCGGTAGCCCAGGTCGTTGTTCCAGGCCGACTCCGGCTTGTTGGCCGCGGTGCCGGTGATCTGGTTGAGGAACACGGCGCCATTCGGCGGCGCGCGGTAGGTTTCACCGATGCCGTAATAGATCTGGCTGTTCTCGTTGGGCGAGAACTTCACGCCCACCGCCGGGGTGAACTTATGGTACGTACCGTTGAGGTCGTCGTTACCGAAGCCCTTGGCGAAGCCGCCCGTCGAACCCGGGTTCTCGAACGCGAAGCCCGAACGGTCCACGTGCAGGTAAGCCAGTCCGGCCGTGAGCAGCCACTGGTCGTTCGGCGTCCATGTGTCGGTGATGAAGCCCTTCTTGACTTCGGTGACGGTGTATTCCTCATAGGCGTTCTGCACCTGGCCATCCGGATACAGCACGTAGTTGGAGCTGCCCCAGATATCGTTCGGCACGCCGGTCGCCCAGCTGGCCATGCTGAACTTGTCGTTCTGCTGCTGGCGAGCGCGCTCGTACCAGAAACCGTATTCGAGCGAGTTGTCCATGCTCAGGTCCTGGTTGAACTTGGCGATCACGCCCGGGCGATACGTGGTGCTGCTGCTGAAGCCGTACACCAGCGCCTTCTTGCCGTTCGGGCCGGTGACGATCGCGCCGTCCTGGTTCAGGTCCTGGTGAGCCGACTCGTACAGGTTCTGCGTCGAGTTGGTGGTCTCGGCGAAGAACGAGTTGCCGGTGCCGCCGCCGCCATCGCCGTACTGGAAGTACGGCACCACCGACAGGCGCAGCGAATCGGTGAGCTTGAACTCGCCGTCCAGGCTGAACATATAGTTGCGGAACGGGTTGTTGTGCAGCTGGTAGTACTGGCTGTCACCGGGCGTGTAGGTCGTGTCGTAGTCGTAGAAGTAGCCGTGCTTGGCCAGGTCCGACTTGCTCAGGCCGTAGTAGCCGTTGCGCACTTCGCGGTTGTACTGCAGCGAGGCGCTGATCGAGTTGTTGCTGTCGATGGTCCACAGCGACTTGCCTTCGACCTTGGTCACGTTGAGGTCGCCAGCACCGCGCCACTTGTCGACGGAGTTGTCGGAGTACGACAACCACGAACGCACCGGCCCGGTGTCGCCGGTGTTGAGGCGCACGAAGGTGCGGCGGTAATCATGCGAGCCCAGCGACTGCGTGATGTCCACGCCCGCCTTGTGGGAAGGATCGATGGTCGCCCAGGCGATGTGGCCGCCGGCCGCACCGGAGTCCGGCATGTCGACATCGGGGATGCCCTGCAGCACCGTGATGTCGCCGTAGTTCTCGGAGTCGCCGTACTCGGTGGCGTACACCGCGTAGCTGCCGGTATCGGTAATCGGAGCGCCGTTCACGGTCACGCCGATTTCGCTGGAGTTGAAGCCGCGGATCGAATAGTTGCCGTCCGACAGGCCGGTCACGTCGTCCGTGGAGGCATTCACGCCCGGGATGCTGCTGACCATCTGGGTGAAGTTGCTGCCCGGCGGCGCCTTCACGATGGCGTCGCGGCTGATCGTCGAAACCGCCTTCGGCGCCGTCTGCACCGACATCAGGCCGCCGCCGAGCGACAGGCTCTGCGCCTGCACCGTCACCGTGTTCAACTCCTGCACGCGCTTGGTGTCGTTGGAGGTGGTGGTGTTGGAGGTGCTCGACACGCTGGTGCGCTGCTGCGTCGTGTCCTTGTTCGCGGCCGGTTGGGACTGGCTCGCCGCATCCTGCGCCACGGCAGTGCCGGCGGCCATGCAGAACACGACGGCGATCGCCATGGAAAGGTGGTTTCGTTTCATCATCGTCTCTTCCAGAGGTAGCAATGTTTTGGGTATGCCGTCGCCCGAAGGCAGCGGCAGACGGTGGTGGGGATTGGGGGTTACCACCCGGATGAAATATCTTTCGAATGACCGAAAGAAATGACGCAATACCTTGTAAAATATCGCAATTTCATGCCATTTAACGTAATTTTAAACGTTTTCTCCGGGCGTAAAAAAAGCCCGATCGGAAAATCGGGCAGAAAATTACGAAATCAGTTGAACGCCACCGGCCTGCGCGAAACACCCCCTTGCGCTAAGCCGGCTTTTGTAAGCCTCGCATAAGTATTTTACAGGAAATTTACTGTGCGATCACGGTGACGCCGAAACAACTCGCGGATCGCTCAAGGGCCGCACCCGCAGGCGCGGCCACCGCATGGGCCTTATGGCTTGCCGAGATAGCGGGCCCGCTTGGCCGGCTTGAGGTTCGCCAGGTCCAGCATGACGAGGCCATCGACGCAGCCGGAGAAGCCCGGGTCCTCACCGAAGTCGAGGAACTGCACGCCTTCGGGCTCAACCAGATCCACGTACTGGCGATAGAGCACCGGCAGGCTGACACCCAGCGCGTCCAGATGATGCTTGAGCTTGCCCAGCCCGGCGGCGGGGTCGAGGCCCTCAAGCGCCGTTCGCACGAGCTCGATGACATCCTTGGAGACCACGAAGGGCTGACGCGCCGAGGCGAGGCCGGGCGCACCGAAATAATGCTGATGGGCAGCGGCAATCCATTCGCGCGCCTCGCGCGGAATGCTCACCGACATGCTCACCGGGCCAAACAGGTAGCGCAGTTCTGGATGACGCTGCAGGTACAGCCCAATGCCCTGCCAAAGCTGGTCGAGCGCACGGGATCGCCAGTAGGCCGGCGCGATGAAGCTGCGTCCCAGCTCCAGGCCCTGCGACAGCCGCGATTCCAGCGCGGGCGAATAGTTGAAGAGGCTGGACGTGTACAGGCTGGACATGCCGCGCTCGCCAATCAGGCGGCCGCCATGGCCGAAACGGTAGGAGCCGACGATGCGCAAGGCCTTCGCATCCCACAGCACCAGGTGCTCATAGTGAGGGTCGTACACATCGAGATCGCGCCGTGCACCCGTACCCTCGCCCACCTTGCGGAAGGTGAGCTCGCGCAGTCGCCCGATTTCGCGCAGCACCACGCTGTCAGACGCCCCCTTGAACAGGTACACCTGCTTGCCGTCGTTCAGATCCGCCAGCTTCTCGGCCTGCGACTGCAACTCGGCAGCCACTCGCTCGGTCGGTTCCGGATGGGCAAGCGGCGCCTGGCCGCCGAAGATCAAGCCGCGATGCCGCCCCACGCGATAGACGTGACGTCGCATGAGCTTGGCGGCGCGCTGGGTGGAACCGCCTGCACGCTGCTCCAGTTCCTCCGCGCCCACCAACGCGCCGATGCTGAAGCCGATGCGGCGGCTCACCGGAGAGATCGCCTCACGCGGCAGCATCGCCGTGCTGAGCGGCTTGGCCAGCATCGAGAGACCGTAGAACATCGCCGAGTTGCGTGCGGCCACATGGATCGGCAACACCGGCGTACGAGCGCGCTGCGAAAGTCGTGCGAAGCCATCGGACCAGCGGCCATCGCGCACGCCATCGGGTCGCATGCGCGACACTTCGCCCGCGGGAAACACGATCAGCGCCTCGCCGTTGTCCAGCGCGCGGTAGATGTCGCGCATGCGCGAAGCAGCGCCCTTGCCGAACACATCGACCGGGAGCAGCAACTTGTGCAACTGGGGAATGGCCATCAGCCAATCGTTGGCGAGGATGCGTACATCGCTGCGCACCGAACCGACCAGCTGCGCCAGCGCGAGCGCATCGACCATGCCGAGCGGATGATTGGCGACGATCAGCACGCCGCCTTCCACCGGAATGTTCTCGCGCTCCCGGGGATTGGCGTAGTAGCTGACGCCGAGCAGGTCGAGCGTGCGCTCGACGAAGTCGAAGCCTTCGGCCTCGCCGATCGCATTCAACGTACGGTTGAAGCCGTCCTGGTCAGCCAGGCGGCCCAGCATGCCGGCTACCTGCCGCCGGATCAGGGGATGCTGCGCCAACCATGGCAGACGTTCGGTGAGGGTCTGTTCAACGCTGAGCATGACCGCCTCCTGGGAATTACCCCAAATGCTGGTAGCGGATTATGACAGCAAGGTTATGCGAAAAGGATCAGAAGATGGCGACGACGACAACTTGCCGCAATTCAAACAGCCGGATGCATCAGATAGCCAGATGCAGATAGGCCGCCACGCCACCGAGGAACATCTGCACTGACAGCGCGATAAGCAACATGCCCATCACGCGCTCCAACGCGGTGAGAACGCTTTCGCCGAGCCAACGGAACAGGTACGTGGAGCACAACAGGATCACCGACGTGGCCAACCACGCGCCGAGCAGGGCAATGGCCCAGTCCGCCGTACGTCCGGGCTGAGTGTTGGTCAGCAACAGCAACGCCGCCATCGCGGATGGGCCGGCCACGCCAGGAATCGCCATCGGCACGATGAACGGCTCGCCTTCGCCCTGCTTGCCGAAGATGCCGCCACCATCCGCCGGCGGGAACACCATGCGGATACCGATGAGGAACAACACGATGCCGCCGGCAATGCTGATCGACTCCTGCCTCAGCTGCAGCAGCTTGAGGATCAGCTGCCCGCCCATGAGGAAACCGAGCAGCACGGCGAGCGCAATCAGCAGCTCGCGCACCATCACGTAACGACGCCGCCTGGGCGCGACATCCTTTAGCAAGGTCAGGAAAATCGGGATGTTGCCCAGCGGATCCATGATGAGGAACAACAGGATCGCCGCCGACAACGTGGTCATCTGCGTTTCCATGTCAGCACTGCTCCGACACGGTCATGCGGATACCCGCAGGTCGAGCGTGGCGCCACGCGCCGCCGCACCCTGCCCACCCAGCAGATAGATCACTGCCTCAGCGGTGGCGTCAGGCACCGGGTGGATGGTGGTGTCCTCGCCGAAATAGGCCGCCCGGCGCAAGGTGGTGCGCATGGGTGCGGGCAACAACGCATGCGCGCGCAAGGGCGTCTTCTCGGTCTCCTGGTGAAGGATCTCGACGAAGCGCTCGAGCGCCGCCTTGGAGACAGCGTAACCGCCCCAGTGCGCTCGCTGCATGAGCTCGGGATCATCAAGCACGAAGACGGCGGCACTGTCCGGCGCACGCGCCAGCAGCGGCATGCATGCCTGGGTGAGCGCGAACGGTGCGGACACGTTGACGTGCAGCGCGCGCAGCCAGTCGTCAGGCTTGTGCACGGAAAGCGGCGTGAGCCCATTGAAACTCGCGGCGGCGTGCACGATGCCGTCGAGGCGGCCGAAGTCGCGTTCGAGGCCATCGGCCAGTGCCTCGTAGTCGCGCGGCGTCGCGGCTTCCATGTCCAGCGGATGGATCACGGGCTCCGGCAAGCCTTCGCTCACCATGCCGTCGTAAAGCTGCTCGAGCTGGCGTTTGCGTCGACCGGTGATGACCACGGTGGCACCGGCGCGTGCGGCGGCGCGCGCCACTGCGGCACCCAGCCCACCGTAGGCGCCGGTCACCAGCACCACGCGGTCGGTGAGCGAGCCGGCAGGCGGCGTCCAGTCCTGCGGCAGACGAACAAGGGGAAGCGTCATCAGGAATCGGCCCCTTCCACGTCCGCAGCCATGCGCGCGAGTTCGCCCGAGGCCTTGAGGTCTTCCACGATGTCGCAGCCGCCGATCAGTTCGCCCTGGATGAACAGCTGGGGAAACGTCGGCCAGTTGGCGTAGTGCGGCAGCGCTGCACGCACCTCCGGGTCGGCCAGCACGTTCACCGCATGGAACTGCGCGCCAGCCTCCGTCAGTGCCTGCGCGGCACGACTGGAAAAGCCGCACATGGGGAACTGCGGCGTGCCCTTCATGAAGAGCACGATGGCGTGCTCGGCGAGCACAGCCTTGATTCGCTCATTAACGTCCATAAGTCAGGTCATTCATCATTACAATGCACGCGGATCGGTAGTGTATCAGTCGTATGCCCGCAGCCGGCCCATGGCTGTCCCGGCCCGACTCCTTATCCTCAGCCAACGCCCAGGAGCCACAACATGGCGATCGAACTCCCTCCCCTGCCCTATGAAAAGAACGCGCTCGAGCCGCACATCTCCGCGGAAACCCTCGAGTATCACTACGGCAAGCATCACCAGGCCTATGTGACCAACCTCAATAACCTCATCAAGGGCACCGAGTTCGAGAACGCCGCGCTCGAGGACATCATCAAGAAGTCCTCCGGCGGCGTGTTCAACAATGCCGCCCAGGTCTGGAACCATACCTTCTACTGGAACTCGCTCAGCCCGAACGGCGGCAAGGAGCCGACCGGCAAGCTGGCCGATGCCATCACCAAGGCCTTCGGTTCGGTCGAGAAGTTCAAGGAAGAATTCACCAAGTCGGCCGTGGGCAACTTCGGTTCCGGCTGGACCTGGCTGGTGCAGCGCCCGGACGGTTCGCTGGGCATCGTGAACACCTCCAATGCCGCCACGCCGATCACCGGCAGCGACAAGCCGCTGTTTACCTGCGACGTGTGGGAACACGCGTACTACATCGATTACCGCAACGCCCGTCCGAAGTACATCGAGGCGTTCTGGAACCTGGTGAACTGGGACTTCGCGGCCAAGAACCTGGCCTGATATCCGGGCAAGGCACAAAAAAACGGGGCCAATAGGCCCCGTTTTTTGTGCAAACCATGCTTTTGTAGGAGCGCACCCAGTGCGCGATAACGACGAAGCGATGACCATCGCATCGCGAAAACCGGTATCGCGGATACACCGCCGCTTTGGATCGCGCACTGGGTGCGCTCCTACAGGGCAGGTTTCGTCCTGGCTTACTGCTTCTCCATCAGCTTGCCCACCGCCGGATAAGCCTGTTGATCGCGTCCGAGCGCACGCGCAACGCCACTCAGACGTTCAATCAGTTGATCGGCGTCAGGCGCACACACCGTGGCGTGCCCCACCTTGCGCCCAACCCGCGGCTGCTTGCCGTAGTCATGCCAGTGGGCGTCGACGGCTTCCAGCACGGGCGCGGCGTCCGGCAATTCGCCGATCCAGTTGAACATGGCCGACAACCCGCGCGCGGAGGTATCACCCAGCGGCATGCCCAGCACCGCACGCACATGGTTTTCGAACTGGCTGGTGAGCGCGCCTTCGATGGTCCAGTGGCCGGAGTTGTGCACGCGCGGCGCCATCTCGTTGCCCAGCAGTTCGCCGTTCTTGACGAACAGTTCGAGCGCGAACACGCCCACGTAGTCGAGCTTCTCCGCCAACGTCCGGGCCAGACCCGTGGCGCGTTCCTGCAAGCCGGCGATGTCCGGCGCTGGCGCCAGGCTCAGGGATAGCACGCCATCGGTATGCCAGTTCTGGGTGAGCGGCCAGGTGCGGAATTCGCCATCGCGGGAACGCACGGCAATCACCGACAGCTCGCGATCGAACGGCACGAAGGCTTCCAGGATCAGCCCATGCGCCTCGGCCTGTGCACCCAGCGCGGCCCAGGCGGCATCGGCATCGGCCAGCGACTTGATGCGGAACTGACCCTTGCCGTCGTAGCCCAGCCGGCGGGTCTTGAGGATGGCCGGTGCACCGATCGCGGCCAATGCAAGGTCGAGGTCCTGGCGGGTATCGATGGCCTTGAAGTCGGGCGTCTGCAAACCGCATTCGCGGAACAGCGTCTTTTCCGCCAGACGATCCTGCGCCACGGCCAACGCCCGAGGCGCCGGGAACACCGCTACCCGCTCGGCAAGCCAGTGCGCGGTTTCCGCCGGCACGTTCTCGAAATCGAAGGTGACCACATCGACTTGGCGGGCGAAGTGCTCGAGCGCGTCGTAATCGGTCCAGTCGGCCACCACCAGGGGAGCCACCTGGCCGGCACAGGCATCGGCCGCACTGTCGACCACCAGGCTCTTCACGCCGAGCGGAGCAGCCGCAAGAGCCAGCATGCGGGCGAGCTGGCCACCGCCGAGGATGCCGAGGACGAGCTGGCGACGCGTGCTCACGTGCGGGGATCCGGATGGTCGAGCACGCTCTGCGTCTGGCGCGTGCGATAGGCCTCGACCGCCTTGGCCAGCGAAGCATCGTGCAACGCAAGCACCGAAGCGGCCAACAGACCCGCGTTCACTGCACCAGCGCGACCGATGGCCAGCGTGCCGACCGGAATGCCGGCAGGCATCTGCGCGATCGAGAGCAGCGAATCCATGCCATTGAGCGCCTTCGACTGCACCGGGACGCCGAGCACGGGCAAGCGGGTCTTGGCCGCCAGCATGCCCGGCAGGTGGGCCGCGCCGCCGGCGCCGGCAATGATGACCTGGATACCGCGCTCGACGGCCTCTTCCGCGTACTGGAACAACAGGTCCGGGGTGCGATGTGCGGATACCACGCGCACCTCGTGCGCAACGCCCAGCTCGGCCAACACGTTGGCCGCATGCTCCATGGTTTCCCAGTCCGAGCGGGAGCCCATCACAACACCCACGCGCGGCGGGAGGGAAGTCGAGGTCATGACCCAAGCCATCCAAAAGGGGTTATTGTACGGACTTTCCGCGTTTCGGTACGAACCCGCTTATCCATGGATAAACGCCTGCTCGATATCCTGTGCTGCCCGGTCAGCAAGGTCCCGGTCCGCCCTCTCAGCCGCAGCGAGCTGGAGGCACTCAACGCCGCCATTGCCGCTGGCGGGGTCCAGAACGTCGCCGGCGCGGCGGTGCAAACGGCACTGTCCGAGGGCCTCATCACCACCGATCGCAAAGTGATCTACCGGGTGGACGACGGCATCCCCGTCATGCTGCCCGAAGAGGGCATCGGCACCCTCCAGTTGCGGGATTTCCCGGCCGCCGCCTGACCTACGGGGACCTGTCAACCGCAGGGCCCTGCGTCGTGCTGTGAACGCGTCGACATATATCGAAGCGCCCCATGACAGCGCGGCCGGCTTTCACGTATTGTAGGCATGCGTATTGTCGGAACGGGCCGCACGCACGTCGGCATCACTTCAGGGGTGTGGCGATGAAAGACGCCAGTGAACCTTCCAACATCGTCAGCCTGACCCAGCGCCTGGATCCGTCCAGCGAGCGCGGAGGCGCCCTTTTGAACACCGTCCGGGACATCGCTGGCCGCCGCCTGCAGATCTTGATCAACGGCATGTTCGAGCATGTCGATGACGCCCTGTTCGACCTCGCCGAAAAGGCCGAGAACAACGCGGCGCAAATGCACTACTTCGACGGCATGCGTGAAGTGCGCAAGCGCCGCCCCATCGTCGAGCGCTCCTTTCTCGCCCATGTATCGCGCGAACTGAGCGATTTTGCTGCCAACCAGCGTACTGCGCCGAGCAGCGGCATCCAGCTTCCCGTCGGCACCGCGGAACTCTCGCTGGTGGCGGACAACGAACTGGAAGAATCGTTGGCCATCACCAGCATGATCGGCAAGAACGAGACGCGCCTGACGCGCGAGCTGTTCTCGGTGAATCAGCGCCTGTCGGTCATCTACGGCGGCCTCAAGATCGAAGACGGCAGCAATCCGGTCGGTCCGGCATCGCTCTCGCAGGCGTTCCGGCTGGCGATGCGCGAGCTCAACGCGGAGATGCGCGTCAAGCTCATCATCTACAAGCTGTTCGATCGCTATGTGCTGGCATCGCTGGACGAGCTCTACCAGGAGATCAATGCCGAACTGATTCGCGCCGGCGTGCTGCCCCAGTTGCGCCACGAAGTGTCGCGCAGCGGCGCCACCGGGCGCGGTGCGGGCGCAGCCACCGCCGATGGCGGCCAGGAAGGCGGCGCCTACCTGGGTGATGACGAAGGCAGCGCCTCCAGCGAACTGCTGCAGACGCTGCACACGCTGTTCAGTGCCCGCCGCGGCGCACCGGCCACCGCCATGCGCATGCCGGCCGGCGCCGTGCAGCTGCCCAGCGCCAATGAGTTGATCGGTGCACTGAGCGTGCTGCAGAGCCAGGCGGCCATCAACCAGCCGTTGCCCCTTGGCGCGGGCAACGCGCTGGAGCTTGCCGGCGAAGTGCAGCAGCTCAAGGAGCACCTGCTGGCGCAGATCGGCTCGCTGCGTGGCGAGAAGCCCAGCCAGGTGTCGACCATCGACGAGGACACCATCGACCTCGTCGGCATGCTGTTCGAATTCATCCTCGAGGACCGCAACCTGCCCACCGAGATGCAGGTGCTGCTGGCTCGCCTGCAGATCCCATATCTCAAGGCCGCCATCCTCGACCGCAAGCTGTTCGCGCACCGCCAGCATCCTGCACGCCGCCTGCTCGACAGCCTGGCCGACGCCGCCAAGGGTTGGTCGGCCGAGTCCGATCGCGACCACCGCCTGCACGACAAGATCAAGTCCATCGTCGACCGCCTCCTGCAGGACTTCGACGACGACATCAGCATTTTCGAACGCCTGTGCGTCGAACTGCAGGAATTCCAGGACATCAGCCGCCGCCGTGCCGAACTGGCCGAGCAGCGCGTGGCCGAGTCCACCCGCGGACGGG
This sequence comes from Dyella jiangningensis, assembly GCF_003264855.1. Lineage (NCBI taxonomy): Bacteria > Pseudomonadati > Pseudomonadota > Gammaproteobacteria > Lysobacterales > Rhodanobacteraceae > Dyella > Dyella jiangningensis. Next base: position 724,842 of record NZ_NFZS01000004.1, read on the forward strand.
AAAAACTGGAACAGGCGCGCCGCCGCGCGGCACGCGAAATCCTCAGCCGTATAGACGGCCATACGCTGCCGCCGCTGATCCATGGCGTGCTCTCGCGCGCATGGGCCAATTACCTGGTGCTGACCATCCTGCGCCAGGGCGAGGAATCCAGCGAGTTCCGCGACGCGCTCCGCTTCGCCAACGACTTCATCGACAGCACCAAGCCCGCACGCACGCTGGACGAGCGCCGCGCGCTGCGCCAGATGTTGCCCGGCATCGAGCGTGCGCTGCGCCGCGGCCTGGCCAACGTTGCTTTCCAGGAAAGCGACATCGATCGCCTGCTGGCGCAGCTGCATACCTACTACCGCCACCAGCTCGGCGAAGCCGTGCCGGAGGCGGAGATCCAGGCCGTCGCCGAGCCCAGCAGCCTGCCGATCCCGGAGAGCATCCAGCCGATCGCCGAGGCGGAACTCGCCCGCTCCGAACCGGAGCCTGAGCCGCTGGTCGACACGCCGGAAATGCAGCTCGTGGCCGAGCTGAAGCCGGGTATCTGGCTTGAGTTCATCACGGGTCCGGAAACGGTCGAGCGCGCCAAGCTGTCCTGGATCAGCCCGATGAGCGGGCGCTACCTGTTCGTGAATCGCCGCGGCCTCAAGGTCGCCGACCACGCCCCGCACGAACTGGCTGAGGCGCTCGCCCGCGGCTCGGCTCGCGTGCTTGATTCCACGGCCCTGTTCGACCGCGCGCTGGATGCCATCGTCGGTCGCCTCAGCCAGCCTGCCACGGCGACCAGCCCCGCAACCGAATGACTTCCCAACGACTTGTTCCTCCGGCGTCCGACCTGATCCGGGCCGACGTCGAGCGCGCATTTGCCGAAGATATCGGCACCGGCGACGCCACCGCCGACCTCCTTCCCGCCTCGGCCTTGGCCAGCGCCACCCTGACCTGCCGCGAGCATGCCGTCATCGCCGGCATCGACTGGTTCAATGCCTGCTTCGCCAGCCTGGACCCCGGCATACAGATCGAATGGCTGCTGAGTGATGGCGATCGCGCCGAAGCCGGCTCGGTGATTTGCCGACTGCACGGACGCGCCCGCCCGATGGTGAGCGCCGAACGATCGGCGCTGAACTTCCTGCAGCTGCTTTCGGGCACCGCCACCACGACCGCCGCCTACGTTGCCGCCGTGGCCGGTACCGGCGTGCGCGTATTGGACACCCGCAAGACCGTGCCCGGTCTTCGCCTGGCACAGAAATATGCGGTGCGCTGCGGTGGCGGCCATAACCATCGCGTGGGCCTGTACGACGCCATCCTGGTGAAGGAAAACCACATCATCGCCGCCGGTGGCATCCGCGCCGCGGCCGAAGCGGCCCGCCGCCTGCATCCAAAGCTGCTGCTGGAAATCGAGGTCGAGAACCTGGAAGAACTGCAGCAGGCACTGGACGCTGGCGCCGACCGCATCATGCTCGACAACTTCACCTTGCCGCTGATGCGCGAGGCCGTGGCTATTGCCAAAGGCCGTGCGGAGCTGGAGATTTCCGGCAATGTCGACCTGAGCACGATTGCCGACTATGCCGGCACCGGCGTGGACTACATCTCGGTCGGCGCCTTGACCAAGCACGTGCGGGCCGTCGACCTGTCACTGCGCTTGAAGCTGGACTGACGACGGGCGGCCACTGCCGCTCCGTAGGCCGTTGGAATCGCCGGTGCTGGACCTGGGGCATGGCCAAAGCCGACTTCGTGCCCGGCCATGCTGCCTTCACCTTGCAAGCCACACGCGCCGCCTACACTCTCGCTCCATGAGTGAACTTCCCGACCTGATGCTGTTGCTGGTCCTGCTGGCTGTCATAGGCGGCTGGTTGAAGCTGAGCCGCGCCCGCGAGCAGGCAACCCAGGAAGCGCGCCAGCTGTGCCGCCAGCATGGCCTGCAGCTGCTGGATGAAAGCGTGGGGCTGCGCAGCCTCAAGCTGCGACGTGCAAGAGGCCAATGGTTCTGGGAGCGCTGCTATACCTTCGAGGTGAGCATCGACGGTGACGACCGGGAGCCAGGGAAACTGTGGATGTCAGGCCGCGCCCTCACCGGCCTGAGCCTTCCCACGATCCAGAGCCACCTGCCGGACCTGATGGCAGAGCACGTGCCGCGAACCTCGCAAAGCGGCAACGTCGTGCCGCTGCGTCCCCGCTTGAACAGGGACAGCAGCCTGCACTGAGGCTGCTGCCGGCCTTATTTCACGACGCGCAGGAAGGGCGCGCTGCGCTTGGGCTTGTCGCCCGCCTGATCGCTCTCGGGCGAGGGCGGCGTGTCATCAGGGTCGGAGGGCGGCGGCGGGTTGTCCCCGCCTTCGTCGGCAGGAAACATCATGCCCTGCCCGTTCTCCTGGGCGTAGAGCGCCAGCACGGCCTGCACGGGGATATGGATGTTGTGGCTGACGCCGGAAAAACGGGCCTGGAAACTGATCCAGTCGTTGCCGAGATCCAGGTTGGCCACAGCACGCATCGCGAGGTTCAACACCACCTGGCCGTTCTTGATGACCTGAGGCGGTACCCGCACGCCTTCGCGGGCGGCATCCACCAGCACGTAGGGAGTGAGGTTGTTGTCGGTGATCCAGTCATAAATTGCCCGCAAGAGATAGGGGCGATTGGAGGTCATCGGCGGTAGCTTGTCGTCGGTCATTCAAAAACCCGTTGGAGACCGGCGTCACGGAAGCCTCCCGGAGCCTGGTCGAATGGATGGCGGCAGTGTAATGCCAAGCCGAGGGGAGGTGCGCAGGACATGCCATCAGGCACGGCGGCAGTCACGCCGATAGCCGGCCATCTCATCGGATCCCTGGCTATCGGATCAGGGCCGCATGGCCTTTTCTTCAGCGGTCATGCTGCGTGCATAGCCCTGGCTGGCGAACAGCCGCTCGCCGTAATCGAGGATGGGCTTGCCGTCGCGTCCCAGGTCCACTCCCAGCCACGGCAGGCGCCAGACCACGGGTGCCACCAGGCAATCGGTCAGGCTCATCTCGGGGTTGAGGAAGAACCGCGATGCCTTGAAGAGCGGCAGCGAGGCCAGCAGGTGCTCACGCAACCGCTTGCGGGCGGCATCCGCCGGGCGTCCGCCAGCCTTGATGGTTTCAATCTCGGGCAGCCAGTCGAGCTCGATGCGCACCGTGGCCAGGCGCAGCCGCGCACGGGACAGCGGATCGATCGGCATCAGCGGGGGATGGGGATAGCGTTCGTCCAGGTATTCGCAGACGACTGCCGTGTTGTAGAGGGTGAGGTCCCTGTCGACCAGGGTCGGCGTGGTGCCGTAGGGGTTCAGCTCGAGCAGGTCTTCGGGGGGCTTGGCCGGGTCCACCAGCACCCGTTCATAGCTGACGCCCTTGGCTGCAAGCACCAGACGGGTGCGGTGGCACTGGATGCCATCCGCGGTGGTGTACAGGGTGAGTGCGGTACGCGAACGAGCGCTTTGAACCATGCGCGATCTCCCCATCGACATTAAGCGAATACGGCGGCACTAGGCCGCCGTACCCTGGGCCATTGGAGGGGCGCCTCAGTGGACGTCCTTCCAATATTCCTTCTTTAGCAGATATGCCAGGAAAGTGAAGCCCGCCAGGAAGAGCAGCACCCAGATGCCGTAGCGCTGGCGCTGCAGGGCGGCCGGCTCGGAGGCGTACTCGAGGAAGGCGGTCAGGTCACGCGTGGCCTGCTGGTATTGGGCCGGCGTCAGCTTGCCCGGCTGGGACAGCTCCAGCTTCTCCACCTCGTCGGAACCTTCCTTCTTCACCGCCGTCTGCACGCCCTGAAGCTCCCACAGGGGGTTGGGCATGGAGGCGTTCGGGAAGACGGTGTTGTTCCAACCCACCGGACGGCTGGGATCCACGTAGAACGAGTTGAGGTAACCGAAGACCCAGTCCGCACCCTCTTCCTTGGTGCGAACTTCCAGCGAGAGATCCGGCGGTGCCTTGCCGAAATACTGCTGGGCCGCCTCTTCCGGCATGTGCGAGACCACCGGATCGCCGAACTTCGCGCCGGTGAAATTGAGGTTTTTCATCACCTCGCCTTCGCTCAGGCCGAGATCCTCGGCCATGCGCGAATAACGCACGTACTTCAGCGAGTGGCAACCGACGCAGTAGTTGAAGAACAGCTTGGCGCCACGCTGGAGCGAAGCCTGGTCACGGATGTTGACGCCGGCGGAAGGCAGCTTGCCCTCCTCGGCGGACACGGTGGACGTGGCGCCCACCAGCAGACCCATGGCAAGTGCAAACGAGTAAATGGCTTTCTTCATCGGGGACTGTCGCTTAGTCATGGTCAAACACCACCCGCTCCGGCACCGGCTTGGTCTTTTCCCAGCCAAGGCGCGTGTAGAACCACAGGAACACGAAGTACCCGAAGTACAGGAGCGTCATCACGCGACCGAACGCGTTCTCCCAGAAGGTTGCGTCGGAGGGAACCCACTCGACGAGCTTCTCGCCGACCACGCCCGCGCCCACCAGCGCCAGGCCGATGAAGGAACCGGCGAACGTCAGCAGCGCGACCTTGAAGCCAGTGCCGCGATAGCGGATCGAACGCACCTTGCCCGCATCGATCCACGGCAGCAGGAACAGCAGCGCGATGGCGCCGAACATGCCCAGCACGCCCCAGAAGGCCGTGCCGAAGAACGACGGGATCATGCGCAGGATCGCGTAGAACGGGGTGAAGTACCACGACGGCTTGATGTGCGTCGGCGTCACCAGGTTGTTGGCCGGCAGGAAGTTGTCGTGCTCCAGGAACCAGCCGCCAAAGGTCGGCGCGAAGAAGATGATGAACGCCGCGATGATCAGGAAGAAGCCGACACCGAACGTATCCTTCACCGTGTAGTACGGGTGGAAGGGAATGCCGTCGGCAGGCTTGTTCGGATCCCAGCGGTTGCCCTTCGGGCCGTGCTTGACGTCCACGCCGTCCGGGTTGTTCGAACCCACCTCATGCAGTGCGGCCAGGTGCAGCACCACCAGCAGCAGCAGCACGATCGGCAGCGCGATCACGTGAAGTGCGAAGAAGCGGTTGAGCGTGGCGTCGGCAGGCAGGTAGTCGCCCATGATCCACTCCACCAGGCTGCCGCCGATCACCGGGATCGTGCCGAACAGCGAGATGATCACCTTGGCACCCCAGAACGACATGTTGCCCCACGGCAGCACGTAGCCCATGAAGGCCTCGGCCATCAGCGCCAGGAAGATCAGCATGCCGAGCAGCCACACCAGCTCGCGCGGCTTCTGGTACGAGCCGTACATCAGGCCGCGGAACATGTGCAGATACACGACCACGAAGAACATCGACGCGCCCGTGGAGTGCATGTAGCGGATCAGCCAGCCCCACGGCACCTCGCGCATGATGTACTCGACCGAGGCGAACGCGAGCGCCGCAGTCGGGCTTGTAGTTCATGGTGAGGAAGATGCCGGTGACGATCTGGTTGACCAGCACCAGCAGGGCGAGCGAACCGAAGTAGTACCAAAGATTGAAGTTCTTCGGTGCGTAGTACTCGGTCATGTGCTTGCGGTAGACGGGCATCAGGCCCGGCGCACGCTCGTTGAACCAGTCGCCGATGCGCGTGAATACGTTGGCCATTAGCCGGCCTCCTTCGGATCCACGCCAATCTGGATGTGCGTGTCGTCAACGAAATGGTACGGGGGCACCAAGAGGTTCTTGGGTGCCGGCACGCCGGCGTAGACACGGCCGGACATGTCGTAACGCGACTTGTGGCAGGGGCAGTAGAAGCCGCCCTTCCAGTCCGGATCGAACGGCTCGGGCTTCATCACGGGGACGAAGTCGGGCACGCAACCCAGGTGGGTGCACAGGCCGACCAGCACCAGCCACTCGGGCTTGATGGAGCGTGCTTCGTTCTGCGCGTACTTGGGCTGCTGCTCGGCCGAGCCCTGGTCGGACTTGGCGTCGACCAGACGACCGTCCTGGCTGGGCAGCGCGTCGAGCTGGGCCTTGGTGCGATTGACCACGAAGACCGGGAGACCACGCCAAGGATAGGTGACCTTCTGGCCCTCCTCGATCTTGCTGATGTCGACCGTGACCGGCGCACCCGCGGACTTCGCCCGAGCACTGGGCTCCCACGACTTGATGAAGGGCACAGCTGCCGCGACGACTCCTACACCTCCGACCACTGCCGTGGTCGCTGTGAGGAAGCGGCGGCGGCCGTGATCGACGACTTCGTTCGCCATCAGGCTCTCCGGTACTTACATGCCATTGAGACGCGGAACTTATAGAGTTCCACAGGTGCTTGCCAAGCGCGTCGACATGTACGACAGCGGAAATCCTTCCGCATCGGACCAGAAAAATCCTAGCAACTCCCCCAAACAGCAGGCACGCGGCGCCGCTACGATGAGCATGCGGCAGAGCCGCAGGCTTTCGATTCCGGGCACCTTGCGCACCGGGAAGTTCCCGGGACGACCCGCTTCGCAAGCGCCAGCAGAATCCGGCTCCCGCAAAATCGCGTTAGTGTAGCGTCAGGGCATGACTCGTACAATAAAAGCGGTGCTTTTGCCGCACCTACGCGCAATCCGACCTAACGCCTTGCCACGAAACGCATAACGACATGAAACATGCCGCAGGCACGCTCGCCTTCATTGCCCGCTTCGTCGTACTCGGGCTGGCGGCAGCCTTCGTCATCAGCCTCCTGTGGCCCAATGTCGGGAATCGTCTGCGGCAACACTTCGGCGTCGGGCAACCCGCTGCGGAAGCTCCGGCGGTCGCCGCGCCCGCCACGCGCATCAGCGGCCCCGCCTCGTATGCCGACGCCGTTTCGCGCGCGGCGCCGTCGGTGGTGAACATCTATGCGAACAAGATGGTCACCGAGCAGGCCGTGCAGATGTATACCGATCCCGTGCTGCAACGGCTCTTCGGCGGCCGCCCTGCCGGCCCGGCCTACAAGAAGCGCGAGCAGAACCTGGGCTCGGGCGTGATCGTGAGCAGCCAGGGTTATGTGCTCACCAACAACCACGTGATCGCGAATGCCGACGACATCCAGGTGCTGCTGTACGACGGTCGCGTCGCCAAGGCCAAGGTGGTTGGCGCGGACATGGAAACCGACCTGGCGGTGTTGAAGATCGACGCGGGCAACTTGCCGGTCATCCATATCGCCGACCGCCAGCCCGTGCGCACCGGCGACGTGGTGCTGGCCATCGGCAATCCGCTCGGTCTCAACCAGACCGTGACCATGGGCATCGTCAGCGCCATCGGCCGGCAGCTGAGCAGTGGCAGCCCCGAGGATTTCATCCAGACCGATGCGGCGATCAACCTCGGCAACTCGGGCGGCGCGCTCGTCAACACCGAGGGCGAACTGGTCGGCATCAATACCCTGCTGATCGGCAAGGCCGCCAACGCCGAAGGCATCAGTTTCGCCATCCCGGTGGCCAGCGCGAAGAAGGTGCTGGACCAGATCATCGACACCGGCCATGTGGTGCGCGGCTGGATGGGCGCGGACTACACCTTCGTTCCCGTCGCGGCCGACAGCGGCCTGCCCGCCGCCGCGCGCGGCGCCCTGGTCACCGACATCTACCCGGGTGGCCCGGCTGCCCAGGCGGGCATCCAGCCGCATGACATCCTGCTGCGGCTGGGCAAGGAGGACATCGTCGGGCCGGCCGACCTGCGCCGGCACGAGGCCGCCCTCAAGCCGGGAAGCAAGGTGGAAGTGTCGGGATTGCGCAACGGCACGCCGTTCCGCACCGAGGTGATCCTGGCCCAGCGCCCGCCGCTGACGCCGACCGCCTCACTGGATGGCTGATACCCCGCCCGTCACCACGGGCGCCCGGCCGCCGGGCACGTGGATGGCCTGCCCGTAGCGGCGACGCAGCGTGCCGACACGCTCGACGTAGACCCGGGTTTCGTCATACGGCGGCACCCCGTTGTAACGCTGCACGGCGCCAGGCCCCGCGTTGTAGGCGGCGGCAGCCAATTGCTCGTTGCCATTGAAGGTGCGCAGCAGCAGGCCGAGGTAGCGGGCGCCGCCCCGGATGTTCTGCGCGGTATCGAAGGCGTCCTTGACGCCCATGTCGAGCGCCGTACCTGGCATCAGCTGCATCAGGCCCTGGGCTCCCTTGATGGAAAGCGCGCGGGGATTGAATGCGCTTTCGGCATGGATGATCGCGCGCAGGAAGGCCTCATCAACGCCAGATTCCTGGCTGGCGAGCTGGATCACATCCGCGTACGCCGCAAGATTGAGCGCGACCGAATCCCAGCGGATGTTCGAGTGCAGGTTGCAGGCCACGCAGGTGGCGATATAGGTGAACAGCATCGTCACCGCTGGCCCCTGCGCCCCCGCCGGGCGAAGGTTGGTGTATTCCACGCTGCCGTCCTTGCGGACGATGCGATAGACCGCGCCGCGTAATACACGGTCGCCATCCGCGGATACGTCCGCCACCGGCTTGTCGGGCACGGAACGGCTGCGGGCCGGGCTGGTTTCGCTGTAGCTCCACTGCCCCGGTTTGCCATCGGGAGCACGGGATGGCGGCACGCGGCGCGCCGTGGTTTCCACGGAATCCTGCACCCAGGCCAGGGAGGTTACCGGCGGCGCCACGGTCGGCGCCTTGGTCGCGGACGTCCCGACCGAACCCTGGACGCCCGAAAGCGTCGGTGCCGGCGCTTTTGCCACCGTTTTGCGACGCACGGGCTCGGGCGCACCGGCAATCCGGGTGCAGCCCTGGTAGCCCACCGCGCTGCTGCTGAACACCACTTCGCCGGACGTCCCGCTGCAGCGATAAAGAGCGCCCGCGTGGCTGGCGGCGGCCGGGCCAAGCAGCCCCAGCATGAAGACGCAAACGGCCGCCAGCCGCCGAACAGCCGGGTCATGGATCCATGGCAAAAGCCGCCGGATCACGACGTTCGCACCGGTCGCGGCATCGTGACCACGACGCGACCCCGGCCCAACACACCCATACCCCCCCCTTCTTGATGCATCCCGCCCCGCCTGGACGGTGGCAGGCACGTCGCAGTGTGCCCCCGGCCAAGGCATGAGCCAAGTGGCACCTGGCCATTTCGTGCGGCAGGGCAAGCTTGCCGACCTCGCAGGCGTTTCAGGCATGCAAGTATCTGACCAAGCTGGCTCTTCGGGTGGCAGGCGCAAAGCGGGGAGCGTAAACTGTGCGGTTCGGCGATCTTCCCGCCGCCAAGCGAACGACGGTACCAAGAGCCTGTTTAATGTCTTTCCATAGTCTGCGTTGTGCACAAATGGCCACCAGGGAGTGGACTGTGGCGCAGCGCCTGACTGGCTGTCAGGTCAAGCCGCAGGCCGCTCTCTGGTGGCCATTTGTACACAACCCAAAGGGCTGGGCCTGTGTGCCCACCATCCAGCGTCATCACTCAGCCGTGTATCGACATACACTCCATCATTCTTCCTTGGCCGGCGGGCACACAGGCCCGGCGCAGACCATGGAAAGGCATTAAACAGGCTCTCATCCCATGACCGGCAAGCTTTTCATCAAAACCCACGGCTGCCAGATGAACGAGTACGACTCGGCCAAGATGGCGGACGTGCTCAAGGCCTCGCATGGGCTGGAACTGACGCAGGACGAGTCCGAGGCGGACGTCATCCTGGTCAATACCTGCTCGATCCGCGAGAAGGCCCAGGAAAAGGTGTTCAGCCAGCTCGGCCGCTGGAAGGAACACAAGCAGGGCGGCAAGCCGGTGCTGATCGGCGTGGGCGGCTGCGTGGCCTCGCAGGAAGGCAAGGACATCATCAAGCGCGCGCCGTACGTGGACCTGGTGTTCGGCCCGCAGACCCTGCATCGCCTGCCCGAGCTGATCGAGGCGCGCCGCGAGAGCGGCAAGCCGCAGGTGGACATCAGCTTCCCGGAAATCGAGAAGTTCGACCGTCTGCCCGAGCCGCGCGCCGAAGGCCCCACCGCCTTCGTCTCCATCATGGAAGGCTGCTCCAAGTACTGCTCCTACTGCGTGGTGCCCTACACCCGCGGCGAGGAGATCAGCCGCCCGTTCGACGACGTGCTGGTGGAAGTGGCCCAGCTCGCCGAACAGGGCGTGCGCGAAGTGACCCTGCTGGGCCAGAACGTCAACGCCTATCGCGGCCCGACGCATGACGGCGGCATCGCCGACCTGGCCGTGCTGATCCACGCCATCGCGCAGATCGAGGGCATCGGCCGCATCCGCTTCACCACTTCGCACCCGCTGGAGTTCTCCGACTCGCTGATCGAGGCGTACGCCAACGTGCCGCAGCTGTGCAACTTCCTGCACCTGCCGGTGCAGGCCGGTTCGGACCGCATCCTCACTGCGATGAAGCGCGGCTACACCACGCTGGAATTCAAGCAGAAGATCCGCAAGCTGCGCGCCGTGCGCCCGGACATCTGCCTCTCCTCGGACTTCATCGTCGGCTTCCCCGGCGAGACCGACGAGGATTTCGAGAAGACCATGAAGCTGATCGAGGACGTCGGCTTCGACCAGAGCTTCTCCTTCATCTTCTCTGCGCGCCCCGGCACACCCGCCGCCAACCTCGAGGATCACACCTCGTCCGAGGTGAAGCACGAGCGCCTTTCGCGCCTGCAGGCCAAGCTCAACGACAACGCCCGCAAGATCAACGAGGCGATGGTGGGCACCGTGCAGCGCGTGCTGGTGGAAAAGCCCAGCAAGAAGAACCCCAATGAATTCACCGGCCGCACCGAGAACATGCGCTTCGTGAACTTTCCTGGCCATGAGCGGATGATCGGCCAGTTCATCGACGTGGTGATCACCGAAGCCATGAGCAATTCGCTGCGTGGCCGCGTGCATCTTGCCGATGAAGCCGCCGCTTGAGCTTGATGCCTCTAAAAGCCCCTCTCCCGCCGGCGACCGAAGGAAGTCCCCGTGGGAGAGAGGGGTTGGGGTGAGGGTAAGGGTCTTACCTCAAGTTCCAACTTTGGAGGGACCATCGGTCGGACGCTCCGGCCGCACCCTCATCCGCCTGCCGGCACCTTCTCCCGAGGGGAGAAGGGTCCCTCCTCGAACTCTTCGACAATCCCCATGACCAACGGCCTTTCCCAACGCGACTTCGCCCTCGAACCTGAAGACAACGCCCGTCTTTCCAACCTGTGCGGCCCGTTCGACGAACACCTGCGCCAGGTGGAATTGCGCCTGGGCGTGGAGATCAATCATCGCGGCAATCTGTTCCAGGTGATCGGCGAAGAAGGTGCGGTACGTGCGGCCGAAAAGGTGTTGCACGCGCTGTATGCAACCACCGAGACCGAATCGCTCAACGGCGCGAAGATCAACCTGCATCTGGCCGAATCGGGCATCGAGGCGATCGTCAACGAAGCCGCCGAGGGCGCGCAGGAAGTCGCCATCAAGGTGAAGCGGGGCCTGATCAAGGGTCGCGGCCCCAACCAGGCTCGCTATCTGCACGCCATCACCACGCACGACATCAGCTTCGGCGTCGGCCCGGCCGGCACCGGCAAGACCTATCTCGCCGTGGCGAGTGCAGTCGAGGCATTGGAAGCCAATCGAGTGCAGCGCCTGCTGCTGGTGCGCCCGGCAGTGGAAGCCGGCGAGAAGCTGGGCTTCCTTCCTGGCGATCTTTCGCAGAAGGTCGATCCGTACCTGCGCCCGCTGTATGACGCGCTGTACGAAATGCTCGGCTTCGAAAAGGTCGCCAAGCTGATCGAGCGCAACGTGATCGAGATCGCCCCGCTCGCCTATATGCGCGGCCGCACGCTCAACGATTCGTACGTGATCCTCGACGAGGCGCAGAACACCACCGCCGAGCAGATGAAGATGTTCCTCACGCGCATCGGCTTCGGTTCGGTGGCGGTGATCACCGGCGACGTCAGCCAGATCGACCTGCCGCGCCATGTGCGCTCAGGGTTGCGCCACGCCATCGAGGTGCTGCGCGGTGTCGATGGCATCAGCTTCACGTTCTTCACCTCGCGCGACGTGGTGCGCCATCCGCTGGTGGCGAAGATCGTGCGCGCCTACGAGGCGTTCGAGCAGGCCAACGAGGACCCGCCCAAGTGAGCGTCGCGCCGTTGACGCTGTCCCTGGGCTATGCGGCGCCCCGCAAGGGCGTGCCCTCCGCCGCCAGCTTCCGCACGTGGGCGGAGGCAGCGCTGCGTGGCGCCAGGCGCCGCAAGGCCACCGAGCTTTCCATCCGCGTGGTGGATGCGAAGGAGGGCCGCACGCTCAACCGCACCTACCGCGGGCGTGACTACGCCACCAACGTGCTGTCCTTTCCCGTCGAGCTGCCGCCGGGCGTGAAGCTGCCGCTGATCGGCGACCTGGTGATCTGTGCCCCCGTGGTGGCGCGCGAGGCGAAGGAGCAGCGCAAGCTGCCACGCGACCACTGGGCGCACATGACGGTGCACGGCGTGCTGCACCTGCTGGGTTACGACCATATCGAGGATGCCGAGGCCGAGGCGATGGAGGCGTTGGAGACACAGATTCTGGCCGGGCTGGGGATTGCCGACCCGTACGACGCCTGAGCTTCTACCTCCCCTCCCCTCCGGGGAGAGGATGGAGGTGAGGGGCCAATCTCGCGGCACCCCTGCGTCGAAGCCGGCTCTGAATTGGCCTTACCGCGAGCACCCACCCCTCACCCTGCCCTCTCCCCGGAGGGGAGAGGGAGAAAAGCGCCGCGTTCCATCAGCACGGAAAAGCGGGCGCGGCGGCTTGTTCCTGAATCGTCACGTTTTTTCCGCTAGACTGGCCACTCCGCCCGGTTCCGGGCAGAGCTAACAAGAGTAATGAACGAGGACCCTGGCAGTACCAGCGGCCCGGCCCACCGCAAGTGGTGGGATCGACTGGGTCATTTGTTTTCCGGCGAGCCGCGCAACCGAAAGGAGCTCATCGAAGAGCTGCGCACCGCCCAGGCCAACGGCCTGATGTCCAACGACACCCTGACCATGGTCGAGGGTGCGATCAAGGTTACCGAGCTGAGCGTGGACGACGTCATGGTGCCGCGCACCCAGATCGTCATGGTGTCCGCCGAAGCACCGCTGCGCGAGATCCTCGAGATCGTGGTCGAGTCCGGACACTCGCGATTCCCCGTGCACGGCGAGGACAAGGACGAGATCCTCGGCATCCTGCTGGCCAAGGACCTGCTGAAGTTCGTCGGTGACGGCGACCATTTCGACGTCCGCACGGTGCTGCGCCCGGCCGTACTGATTCCCGAATCGATGCGCCTGAACGTGCTGCTGGCGGAGTTCCGCCATACGCGCAACCACATGGCGTTGGTGGTGGATGAATACGGCGGCGTCGCCGGCCTCATCACCATCGAGGATGTGCTCGAGCAGATCGTCGGCGAGATCGACGACGAGCACGACGACGAGGAAGAACCCACGCTGATGCACGAGCAGTCCGGCGGCGGCTGGCTCGTCAGCGCGCTCACGCCCATTGCCGACTTCAACGAACAGACCGGCGCCAGCTTCTCCGACGAAGAGTTCGACACGGTCGGCGGCATGTGCACCTCCGAGTTCGGCCACCTGCCGGAAGTCGGCGAGGAAATCGCCATTGGCGACTTCCTCTTCCACGTCACCGAAGCGGACGATCGCCGCGTGCAGGCGTTCCGAGTTACCCATCGCCAGGAAGACTGATCGTGCATCGATCAGGCAGGACGCTCATGCCCGCACCCTCACAGTACCTTGGCCGCCGGCTGGCGGCGTTCTGCCTGTTTCTCCTGCTCGGCGTCCTTGGCTGTGCACCGCCTGCACAAGCGGGCATCGCCAATGCGCCGGGCGCCAACCTTGAAGTCTCGCTGATCACCTACGGTCCGGGAGACACTTATTGGGAACGCTTCGGCCACGACGCGATCGAGCTGCGCGACACGGCCAGCGGCGAGGCATTCACCTTCAACTACGGTGTATTCGACTTCGACGAAGCCGGATTCCTGCTGCATTTCGCGCGCGGAAGCATGCATTACCTCATGGATGCTGCGCCCAGTGATATCGACCAGCATTACTACATGGACGTTGGCCGTTCGGTCACTCGTCAACGGCTCGACTTCACCGCCGCACAAGCCGCCGACCTGCGCGACTTCCTCCTGTGGAACCTGCGCCCGGAAAACGTGCGCTACGACTACGACTACTACGCGAACAACTGCGCGACCCGCGTGCGCGACGCGCTGGACAAGGCGCTGGGCGGCACCCTGAAGAAGCAGCTTGAGGCTCGCCCTGCACGGATGACCTATCGCCAGCAGACGGCGCGCCTGATGAGCCAGCAGGCCTGGCTGATGCTGATCCTCGACCTCGGCCTCGGCCCCTATGCGGATCAGCCGCTCAACGCCTGGCAGGAGAGCTTCCTACCGATGGTGCTGCAGGAAGACATCCGCAGCGTATCCGTGGCGAGCGCAGATGGCGGCGCGCATCCGCTGGTGCAAGACGAACAACTGGTCTCCGCCAACCGCCTGACGCCCCCGCCTTCCGAGGCACCGGATCTACGCCTGCCGCTGGCCTTGGCCGGCCTGGCTTTCGCCGTAGCGCTCATCGCCACGCATCGGTTTGCATCGACTGTCTACGCACTGCTCGGCACGCTGTATCTGGTGCTGGCCGGCGTGGTCGGCGTCGCCCTGCTCATCCTGTGGACGCTGACCACCCATCACTCCGCCTGGGCCAACGCCAACCTGCTGCTGTTCAACCCGCTGGCATGCTTGCTGGTCGCCTCGGTATGGCGATCTCGGCGCGGAGCCGTGGACTCACGCATGGCCAACATGCTGATTGCACTTCAGCTGCTGGCAGTGCTCGCCGCATGGCTGTTGCACCTGCTGCCCGGCGTGGTCCAGCAAAACCAGCCCTGGCTGCTGTTCGCCATGCCGTGCTGGCTGGCGTTGGCTTGGTGCATGCGCCGAGGTGCATGGTTGAGCGGCCGTACACGCTGAATGTGTTGTCGTTGCCGTGTCTTGGATGGCAGCGCATCATTCGCCCATGTCGATAACCAAACAGCCTGTACCCGCAGCCACCCCGTCAACGGGCATGGTCGTCAACTGCGTCGCCTATCACTCCGACGGCCGACGCATCGGCGATGTAAGCCTGGACGACATCAGCGAAGTTCTCAAGCAACCCGATACGTTTGTGTGGGTGGGGCTGCATGAGCCGGATGCGGCGCTGCTGGACAAGATCCAGGAAGAATTCGATCTGCATGACCTTGCGATCGAAGACGCCCAACATGCCCATCAGCGCACCAAGATCGAGACCTACGGCGACTCGCTGTTCATCGTGGTGCAGACCGCACAATTGGTGAGCGGCCATATCGCTTTCGGCGAAACGCACATCTTCCTGGGCGCCCGCTATCTTGTGACCGTTCGCCATGGCGCGTCGTTGTCCTATGCACCTGCGCGGCGCAACTGCGAGCACACACCGGAACTTCTCGCACTTGGACCCAGTTACGGGCTCTACGGCGTACTCGACTTCATCGTCGACAACCTGCTGCCGATCGTGCGGGACTTCCGCGAGGAACTGCAGGAGCTGGAGAAGGACATCTTTGCCGATACCTTCAATCGCAGCACCATCCGCCGCCTGTACGACATGCAGCGCGACCTGATGACGCTGCGCCTGGCCGCGGCGCCGTTGCAGGACATCATCAGCCAACTCGTGCGGCTGCATCCACAACTGATTCCGGACGAACTCCGCGCCTATTTCCGCGACGTGTACGACCACGTATTCCGCGTCAACGAATCGATCAGCGCGATGCGCGAGATGCTCGCCGCCGCCATCAACGTCAACCTTTCGCTGGTGACGTTCGGGCAGAACGAAGTCATGAAGCGCCTGGCAGGTTACGCCGCGATGCTTGCAGCGCCTACGTTGATAACCAGCTGGTACGGCATGAACTTCGCGCATATGCCAGAGCTCAACAAGCCCTGGGCCTATCCCGTGATCATCGGGCTGGTGCTTACGATCGTGGGAACGATCTACATCATACTTAAGCGCAATCGCTGGCTTTGACACGACCAGGGAACGACCGGGCCATTGAAGGATTGCCCCACCTCAGACACCGAAGCGCGATGCGAACGGTCTCGCGTCTGATGCCAGTCCGTTGCACCACCGGTGCGATGGCACAGCGTCCTGCTTTTTAAGGAAAGGCCGGGGGTTTTTGAAGACACGCGCATGCCTGCCGATCCAATTCTCGCGGACGCCACGGCCCGCAAGTCGTGCCTGCTCCACATCGTCCGACTACCCAAGGACAGCAGCAATGCTGTGTACGCTACTGCCGTGCTGAGAATGGTAAGCCGCGCCCACCGGTCGGGAGCAGTATCGAAGCCCACCAGCTCTACAACCATGAACTCGGCCGCCAGATCCGCAGGCGAGGCCGCAACCAGAAGGCCGGTCAAGTGCCCCCGTGGCTCCTTGGATCAAGCCCATCGACTCAACCATCCGGCGCCATTGTCCGAGGCCAACAGCCACGTCAAGGAGGGGCGTGAAGAACACCGCAGTAAACATCAGGCTCATCACGGATGAAGCTCGTACTGCTTAGCCTATTGCTTGATCGTTGGTTCGCCGCTGCCTGAAATCTTCTAACATCGAGGTTTCATAAGCCGTCGATTCGCCTTCGTGGCCGATGACTCAGCCCGAGAGGCCATTGGAAGTAGGCCCTTCAATCGCGGGGGAACGCATGCAATACCGCTTGACCTATGGCCTCGGGATCATTGCCCTGCTGGCTGTCACCCTACTTTATTGGCCCGTCCTCCACTTCAACTT
This sequence comes from Dyella jiangningensis, assembly GCF_003264855.1. Taxonomy (NCBI): domain Bacteria; kingdom Pseudomonadati; phylum Pseudomonadota; class Gammaproteobacteria; order Lysobacterales; family Rhodanobacteraceae; genus Dyella; species Dyella jiangningensis. The sequence continues at coordinate 741,455 of NZ_NFZS01000004.1, forward strand.
CGTGTGGGACGATTGGCAAAGCTTTCACGACACACCGTGGCTGACGCAGGGTGACCAGTGGAAGCACTACATCTTCCGTGATTTCAACAACTGGAAGTACTACTTCAGACCACTAGGCGTCGGCCTATTTGCTCTTCAGCTGAGGTTATTCGCTGGCGCGCCTGGCCCCATGCACGCGGTGTCGCTCGCCCTCCATCTGATCGACGTCACCCTGGTAGGAGTGCTGGCCTGGCGCTGTGCCACCCTGTCTAGAGTGAATCCAGGGCGATACCCATGGCTGGCTCCGCTTTGCATGCTGATATATGGCCTGCATCCGGCGCTGATAGAGACCGTCGCGTGGATCGGCTGTCAGTTCGATCTAATGCTGGTACTACTCGTACTTCTTGGACTGATTGCGAATCTTGGCATCCAGCGCCCTTATCCTCGCGCAGCCACCACCATGACGATTTTCTTCCTTGCCGCCTGCACCAAGGAAGCAGCCATCTCGTTTCCACTCCTACTGGTCCTGTTCGACTGGATATTGTTTTCGGGAAGAAAAGATCAACGCTTCGGCGCCAGCATAGGGGCCACGTTGCGACGCAATTGGCACACGTATATGGGCATCGTTGTGGCAGGAATCGCCTATCTGGGATTCCGGCACTGGGCGCTCGGGTCTGTCACAAGCAACTTCTCCACCACAGCCGCCCCGTCTCTGGCCCGCCTTCGGGAAATCAGCACGATTTACGTGCACTACCTTCAGGTCATGATCTGGCCGATGTCCGGCATGAGTCCTATTCATCCATATTTGCACAAGGAGTTTCTGGGACCGATCACACTGGATGCGTTGTTTTCCATCGTAGTGACACTAGGCATTGTCGGTGGCGGCTTGTATCTCGCGCTTCGACACAAGGCACCAATCGGCTACATACTCGTTGCGATCACTGCGGCTTTGCTGCCGGTCCTCCACATCATCCCAGTGGAGTTCGAATTCGAAATGAACCTCTATCACGAGCGCTATGCCACTATGGCGCTTGCCATGGCTTGCTCCATGGCGCCCTTGCTGCGCCGACCTGCGCGGCTTAGTGACCACATTCCCGATAGAGTAGCGAGGCTCACAACAGCAATCTCAGTGTCCCTCTGGATTGTTTTCTCGATCATCGGCATCCGCCTTGTCTTACCCAATTGGACAAATGACGTCACCTTGTGGCGCTCGGCTCTCTTGTTGAACCCTCACGACATCCAACCCAAGAACAACCTGCTCTTCATCTATATGAAGAACAAGGACTACGCGGCCGCTCGAAAATTCGGCGACGAGGTGCTTGCCGATCCAGCGCCGTGTACTCCCTGCATGTTGAAGATTGCCCTGCTTGCCCTGTGGCAACACGAACCAGACCGGGCAGCCATCGCACTGGAACGGGTCCGCCGGTCAACAGAAATCATCCGTAACAAAAGCACACTCCACACCTACTACTTGTTGACTGGCCAGTTGCTCATGCAGCAAGGGCAGCTGAAAGACGCCCAAGGCGTTCTCCGCGCGGCCCTGGCGCTCGCCCCAGAGGATGCGGAAACAAAGGAGGTGCTGAACTCGGCGCTTGCCTCGGAACGCCAAGAAATTCCAACCCACCAGTAGTGACAACGAACTCTTGATGAAAAAAGGCGGCCCTGGGGCCGCCTTTCTCTTACTTGCTTCCCACGCTTACTTCGCGGCGTCCTTGGCGTTCTCCGCCGACGTCCATTGCTTCAACCAGGCATTGACCGTCTCATGCCACTGCACGCTGTTCTGCGGCTTGAGCACCCAATGATTCTCATCCGGGAAGTGCAGCAACTTGCTCGGGATACCGCGACGCTGCAGCGCCGTGAAGGCGCCGAGACCCTGCGTATCCGGGATGCGGAAATCCTTGGCCGAATGGATTACCAGCATCGGCACACGCCAGTCCTTGACGTGATTGATCGGGTTGAACTTCTCGTAGTTCTCCGGGTGTTCGTACTGCGTGCCACCGTTTTCGCGCTCTTCGAACCAGAGCTCTTCAGTGTCGTAGTACATGGCACGCGCGTCGAACACACCATCATGGTCCACCAGGCACTTCCACGGCTGGTTCCACACGCCGGCGATCCAATACGTCATGTAGCCACCATAGCTGGCGCCCAGCGCGCATGCGCGATCGCCATCCAGGAACTTGTACTTGGAAAGCGCCGCACTCCAACCTGCTTTCAGGTCTTCCAGCGGCTTGCCACCCCAGTCACCGGAGATGGAGTCGGTGAAGACCTGGCCGTAACCCGTGGAACCGTGGAAATTGATGGTCACCACGGCAAAACCCTGACCCGCGTAGGTCTGCGGATTCCAGCGATAGCTCCAGCCATTGCTCATCGCACCCTGCGGACCGCCGTGGATGATGAAGGCCACCGGGTACTTCTTGCCCGACTTGTAGTTGGCCGGCTTCACCACATAGCCCTGCACCGTCTCGTTGTTCCAACCCTTGAAAGTGAAGAACTCCGGCTCGCCCATCTGCGCGTTCTTCAGGCGTGCGGCGTTGTAGTGCGTCACCTGCTTGAGGCCCTTGCCCTGCAGGTCGGCCACGTAAAGGTCAGCCGAACGCTTGAGGTCGTCGCGCTGCACCAGCAGCTTCGACTTGCCGGCCGAGTACGCACCGACATCGCCGGCAGTCACAAGCGTCGTAACCTTGCCGGTCTCTGCATTGATGGCAAACAACGGATGCTGACCCTGGTCATCCGCGGTGGCGTAAAGCGTCTTGCCGTCAGCAGAAATCTGCAGGCCGCCGGCGGAGCGGTCCCAGTTGGGGGCGACTTCGTGCTTCTGGCCCGTCGCCAGATCCAGCGCCATGATGCCGAAGCGGTCTGCTTCCGACACCGGCGTCTTCATCGCCAGGTAGTAAAGCGTCTTGCCATCCGGCGACGGCAACGGGAACGCATCCCAGGCCAGATTCGCAGCGGTGAGGTTGCTCGGCGCCGTCGAACCGTCGGCAGGCACGCTGTAGACGTCAAAGTTGGTCGACCACGGCTCGGTCTTGCCCGCGATACGGACGCTGAAATAGACCGTCTTGCCGTCCGGCGAGAAGTTGAACTCGTCTTCGCCACCAAACGGCTTGCTCGGCACGTCGCCATCGATGCCGCGGCTGAGAAGCATCGGCTGTTCGCTCGCGTTATCGACGTCAGTAATGAAGAGCTGCGCCCGACGACCATCGGACCAGGTATCCCAATGACGCACGAAGAGCTTGTCGTAGACCGTGCCCGACGCCTTGTCGGCAGCGCGGCCATCCAGACGCTCCTTGGTGCAGGCCAGGTCGGCGCAGTCGGTGAACACACCAAACGTCAGCAGGATCCTCTTGCCATCCGGCGAGAGCTTGTAGCCATCCACGTCGACCGGGGCGTGAGTTACCTGCACTGCTTCCGCCGAAGCCGTGGGCGACCGGCGCCAAACCTGCGCCACGCCATCCTTCGCCGCGACGTAGTAGAACGCCTGGCCATCCGGCGCCCAGCGCGGCGACGAAGCCTTCTCCACCAGCTTCACCGGCGTTCCGCCCTTGCCCAGATCCAACAGATAGATCGATGTCACACCCTTATTGGCCGCGTAGTCGGTGGCACGTACGGTATAGAGCGCGTAGCGCCCATCCGGCGACAGCTGCGGATCGCCCACGCGATCCATCATGACAAGGTCGCGGATATTGAACGGGTGCGGGCCGTGGTTCTCGACCTCGGCCGCGACGGCAGAAGGTCCGGCCAGCGCAAGCGCCAGCGCGATAAACATTGGTTTCATCGGAGGGATCCTTGGGTGCTACGAAGGCGTTGACGGTAAGAGGCGACGGCACGGAGTGCAAGACGCGGTGTGGCAGCGAAAGTCGCGCCTTGCAAGGATTGCTAAGGCACTCCACACCGCTGTTACGTTCACGGCAGCCTTTGGTAAATGACTCCTTGTGCAAACCAGATCACAAGACAAAAAGTGACATTTCACGTCACTTCACGCCCAGTTTCGGCAGTATTTCGGGCGACCCCGCGACGTGCGCCACAATCCCAAGAACTTAGCGAACCCAATCGCTTGCCCCCCTTCGTGACCCTATGCACAATCCTTGCACCCGCAAGGCCGCGGGTACCTGTCAACGGCAGGCGTGGCATACAACATGCTGCGAATGCCGCGAGCTTCCTGGTCGTTCCAGACCGCTGTAAGGGGAACCGATCCCGCCTAGGGGGAAATCGGGGCCGGGGCTCAGGGGGCATTACCGGTTAGCTAATCAAACTGAGGAACCACCATGAAGAACGTACAGAAGGGCTTTACCCTGATCGAACTGATGATCGTCGTGGCGATCATCGCGATCCTGGCCGCCATCGCCGTGCCGGCCTACCAGAACTACATCATCCGCTCGAAGGTGACCGAAGCAGTCTCCGCCATCGACATGGCGCGTACTGCTGTTGCCGAGTCCGTCCAGTCCACGGGCCTTCTCCCGAAGAGCAACGCCTCTGCGGGTCTGCCGGCCACCATTGCATCGCAGTACGTGACCAATGTGCAGATCGACACGGCCGGCTCCGGTAAGATCACGGCCACGGTTACCGGCACCAACTCTGATGCGGACAACAAGACCATCATCTACGCCCCGTTTGATAGCAATGGCACCGCGTGGGCCAATGGCTCCACCGGCTCCATCAGTTGGAAGTGCTCGGGTCAGGGTGGCACCGTGCCGTCCAAGTACCTCCCGGCCGCTTGCCGCTAATAACTTTCTAGCAATAGACTCTGGAAGGGCCGCCTCGTGCGGCCCTTCCTTTTATATGGAGCGATGATTTCTATGCAACGCTCAACCACAACCGCGGAAGACCGGCACCAGCCGTGCAGACTGTTTCGCTAACATGACCTACTCCAAGCGGGCCGGATAGTATTGATGCGCGTAAATGAACGCACTCGCCCATGGTTACCCTGGATTCTGCTAGCGCTTGCGGCCACTGCTACGGTAGCCGTATATGCGCCAGGCATGGCCGGCGGCTGGGTATTCGACGACTACCCGAATATCGTGGAAAACGCGGCCATCCACATCACGCAGGGACATTCGACGCTGGCCGCGTGGGTGAATTCGGCGGTGTCGTCACCATCAAGCTTTCTGAGACGGCCACTGGCATCGCTTACGTTCTCGATGAACTGGTATGCCGGCGCCGGTGACCCGTCGCCGTTCAAGATCACCAATATCGCCATCCACCTGATCAACGGCGTGCTACTGTTTTGCATGCTGCGGGCATTGCTGCAGTTGCTAGGTCTACGACAAGACGGGTTTCCCGCCGTCGCTCAAACCACACTCCCGGATAGAGCCAAAGGGGAACCCTTCGATTGGGCCGCTGCAACACGCGTCGCGCTGATCGTAAGTACGGCTTGGATGCTGCTGCCGATTAATCTGATGGCAGTGTTGTATGTGGTGCAACGCATGGAAAGCCTGTGCCAGATTTTCATCCTGGCGGGACTGTGGGCGTACCTGCACGGCCGCTGGATGATGTTGACGGCACGCACTTCACGGCGCGACCGACAGGGTCTCGCCCTAATTGTCAGTGGCATCGTGTTCGGCACAGTGCTGGGGCTGACGTCGAAAGAAACAGCGGTCTTGCTGCCCGTCTTCGCGTTCCTGGCCGAATGGATCATCCTGCGATTCGCACGCGCCATTCCCGCGGAGAACACGCTCGCAAACAGCACGAAAAAGCAGACGACTGATGCTCGCCTCTGGTGGACTTTCGCCACCACACTGTTTGTTCCCGCGGCACTGGGGTTTGCATGGCTGTTGCGCTCTGCCCTGCGCCCCAGTTCGTGGGCAGGCCGCGATTTCACTCTGGCACAGCGCCTGCTAACCGAGCCACGCGTACTGGTGGACTATTTGCACTGGACCCTGTTGCCCAACCCCATGGTGCTGAGCCTGTATCACGATGAGATCACCATATCGACGGGACTACTGACGCCGTGGACCACGTTGGGCGCAATCATTGTGTTGGCTGCGTTGATCGTCTTGGCCATCTTGCTGCGCAATCGCCAACCGCTGATTTCGCTTGGCATCGGCTGGTTTTTTGCCGCGCAACTGCTGACTGCCACCATTATTCCGCTTGAACTGGTGTACGAACAGCGCATGTATTTTGCGTCGATCGGCGTATTGCTGGCAGCAGGGACGTGCCTGCTTGGCCTGCGCCGGAGGATCACGCTTCCGATAGTGCGAGGGTTCCTGGTTGCAGTCGCGATACTATGGTTCGCGCTATCCACCCATCTGCGCGCACGGGAATGGTCCAACCCGCTGCGCCTGGCCGTTGCAGAAGCCAGCTACCATCCCACGTCGGAACGTGCGGTATATGAAGCGGGCCGCCTGCTGCTGATTGCGTCGAACTATGAGCCAGGCAAGACGCGCGATGATTCCATGAAATACTTGCGGCAAGCCGCCGCGATTCCTGGTTCGTCCGCCCTACCTGATCAGGCCTTGATCATGCTCGTCGATCACGATCAGCAAGATGACGACAGCGCTTACTGGGATTCGATGGTGCGTAAACTGCGCGACCAGCCAACTGGCCAGGAAAACATCTCCGCACTGATTGCGCTTACTCAATGTTATCGCCATGGCACCTGCAAATTCGATCTTAATCAACTGCAGCGCGCCTATCGGGCAGCATTGTCACGACCGCACACCATCGCACGACTCTACGGTGCCTACGCAACCTTGCAGTTTGACATCCTGCATGACGATATGGAGGCGGAAAAATACTTGGCGCTTGCGGTCGCAGGCGAGCCGAGCGAACCAGCCTACCGCGTCGACTTGGCAGCGCTGTATGCGCGCAACGGTCAGACGGACAAAACACTAGAGCAGATCGAAGCGCTGCGACGCTTGAATTATGCGGGCCGGCTCGATGAGCAGATTTCTAAACTGGAGCACGCTGTCGAACCAGGCAAACCCATCACAACCCGGCGCGATTCGAAAGAATCGCAATGAAGGGCGCGATCGCACGAGGCACTATACGCACGACCTTCATATTGGGTTTGTACACGCTGGTACAGGCGGGCACCTTGCTGCTGGTTGCGCGAATGTTGGGGCCATACCAATTCGGCGCGTTCGCGGGCGTCGCCGCCTTGGCGGCATTGCTCGGAACAATTTCGACATTTGGCACAAACATCGTACTGCTGGGCGAGGTCGCCAAAGCACCTTCGCGTCGCGGACAGATCCTGCCCTATGCGATCCCAATCACCCTGTTATGCGGTGGCGCATTACTGGCCATTTATTTCGCAACCTGCCTGCTGGCGCTACGCGCTGCCAATGTGCCTTGGTCGATGTTGCTCGCCATCGGAGTTGCCGAGCTGTGGCTACAACCACTATTCGGCCTCGCGACCTATGAACACCACGGACTCGGCCGCGTCGCAGGCTCGCAACTGCTGAAAACCTTGCCGCTGGCATTACGCCTCGTCGCTGCAGCCGGCATCTTCCTGATGCGCGCCAACAACCCCTTGGTCGCGTATTCGTATATCTACCCTGCGCTGTCCCTGCTGGCACTCGTGTTTGCAGTGCGAACTCTTCCATCTGCTTGGCCATCCCCACGCCAATGGCGTTTACCGAGCGTCGCTGAACTGCGCGAGGCGGCTGGATATGCCGCGATAGCGATTACCGCCAGCGGACCTGGGGAGCTCGACAAGGCGCTCGCCACCAAATTGCTGCCATTATCAATGGCTGGTGTTTACTCGGCTGGCGCACGCGTTATTGTTGCGACGACATTGCCGGTAAACGCGCTGATGGCATCAGCTATGCCAAGGTTATTCCGCGAGAGGCTCGACCACCCCGAACTTACCAGCCGTCTACTACTGCGTATCTTCGGAGCCACCCTCGTTTACATGCTTGCGATTACCGTCATCCTATGGTCAATCGCGCCGGTATTCGAATGGCTTTTCGGTGCGAAATACCATGGCTTGGATCACACCTTACGTTGGTTATGTCTAGCCGCGCCGGGGTTAGCACTGCGAATGACCTCTGGCACCATCTTGATGGCTCTCGGCAAACCGTGGGTACGCGTGGGCTTCGAAATCACCGGCATCGTGGTGCTAGTGATTGCTGCTATTGCGTTTACTGCGCGTTTTGGTGCCGTGGGCTTGCCATGGGCCCTGGCGTGTTCAGAGTGGGCGATGGCCATCATAGGTACCGCGCTGATACTGGACTACATGACACCATCTCGCACCCGAGCATGAGCCACGAGGCGACACAACCAAGCGTTCGACTTTAGCCCGTGAGGATAGGGCTATCTACGCATTATCGGCCCGCCACCCCATGCATGACTTCAGCCAACCTTGGTGCCTGGACCTGGACGCACAATTCCGCCTCGACCCGAGCGCGACCCGCCATTCCCAAGCGCTGCCGAACCTCGACGCTGCTCAGCAACAGCGATAGCGTTTCAATCCAATCATCCGAACTGACAGGAAGGAATCCATTCACGTCAGGCTTAACCAGATCCGAATTCACGCCGATAGGCGACGCAAGCACTGGCAATCCACAGGCCATATATTGGACTAGCTTGTAGCCGCATTTGCCGCGCTCCCAAGGACCATCGAGCAGCGGCATAATCCCGACATCCATCCCGGACAATAGAGCCACCTCGTCTTGCTCTGTCCACGGAACGCACTCCAGCGGAACGCCGGGCAGACGTTCGGCAACCTCCGGACGTGCACCAATCAACCTCAAAAATGCGCCATGGCGAGCGCAGACTTCACGCAGTGCCCCATGCAACGCATATAGATAGTGCTGAGTTACCGGCGATCCAATCCAGCCAATGACGAGTCGCTCTCGTTCCTTATGCACTACGGGCTTATACCGGTCGGCATTTACGACTGTAGGAATTACTTCCACTCGCGCGGCGCCAACACTCTGCGCTCGCTCGGCGAGATATCGATTTCCAGCAATCACACAGGCCGCATCGCGCATCACGGCATCGATCTTGTTGCCAAGCATTGAGCGCACGACAGCACTAGACGATATATCGTAACGATGAAATAGCGCATCGTCATATTCGGCGATAAACGGACGTGATCCACGCATGAAGGCTTTTTCAAGGCTACGGGGCAGGAAAGGAAGGAATTCCCCTTCCACCCAATCCAGATCACCGGGATTTGTGCGCAACAACTCGTGAATCCGCTTTACGTAGTGACCTCCAGCCAGTACCCGCGACGCATACGACTTGCCCTCATATAAGGCTTTCACGTATGCATCCGACAGCAAGGGATGATGATCAACAGTAATGCCGAACCGATCGAGTGTTGGCAGGTACTGCAACATGCGCAGCCGGGAGCTTGCCCCCAACCGTGCGAACTTCGACAACAGCCTCACGCTAACCGGCATTTCTCAATCCATCCTCTGCCTGGCAGCAAATCCATCGACAGACATCACGGACTCCGCCATTGCGCGCAAAATAATCTAAGAAAATAAAACTTGCGTCGCGCCCATCGGAGCGAACGTTCAGCCCAACAGGACGATTAAATGGGCAGACCGATCCTGATGAGGCCCAGGATCACCATCCCTATACTTCCCCCTAGGGTAGACGCCGCAGGCTAAAGCGCAGTTGATAACACGGCAGAACGTAGCACAGATTTTCTTCGTAGAACTCCTGCAACCAGCGCGTGAGGTTGAACAGTGGACCGATAGTTCGCTTAATCAATCCACGAACAAGAAAGGGGGAGTCGAAATCGAGCCGCACATCGACCAGCTCGAAAAACACCGTCCCACCGTACCCTGGAACACGACGATGGAATAGCCCGTCGCGGGCCAAATATGAAAATGTATATAGCCCAAAAAACTTCGAGTGCGTCGGATCGGAGTAAAAATATGGATTAGCAAAATGTGGGACTTCCACATCCAGTAAGCCGCCCGGCTTCAGTACTCGCGCAATTTCTTCGAGCAGAGCTGGCAAATCGATTACATGCTCAAAAAAATGGTAGGCATGGACAGATTGGACGCATGCGGTGGGCAGTGAGCGCAAAATCTCAAACACGTCGCCGACCATATCGACACCGGGATAATCGAGCCTATCGATGCCAATGGCATCAGCATATCGCTTACGCGGCCCGCACCCAAGTTCCAGTGCAAGACGCTGGCCGTAACGCAAACGCTCGGCGACCTGGATTTTATCGATGAAAGTCATTCGGAAACACTATCATGCCAACGTCGCCTCGCCTTCATCGATAAGTCCATGTGCGTGCTCATGGTGGTCCGTTCCAGTGTGCGCCATCCAGCAAAGCCAAGTAGTGGGACGCAATGACCTGATGGTTGTGAGCGATGAGTAGTGTTTCGACTGCAGGTAATGGCTGCCCCAGTTCGGCGTCCATCGCGCCCGCCAAAGCGGCGACATCGCCAACAGGCACGAGCCGGCCATATCGCCCACCATCGAGTATTTCACTCGGGCCATGCGGGCAATCTGTTGACACCACCGGAACACCCAGTACCAACGCCTCCAGTAGCACATTCGGATAGCCTTCCCAGCGGGAAGACAGGATGTGCATGGCAGCGCCAGCCACTACACCATGCGGATTATCCATGGCTCCCATAAGGAGGACACGATCCGCCACACCAAGGTCCCGCGAAAGGTTCTTAAGGTTCGCACGTTGCTCGCCATCTCCAACAATGACGAGGCGATGACTGCCACGCAACCTGCTGGATGCATACGCCCGCAGCAAGGTCGGAAAGTCCTTGGCTTCGGTCAAGCGTCCGAGAGAAACCACGTACGGGCCATTATCCTGAATCGCTTTTGGGACGCCGACAGCCGCGAGCTGCCGTAGCCGATCGACATCGACCGGATTGCGTATGACGTGGATACGATCCTTCGAAAGGCCTAATGTACGTAGATCCTGGGCAACCCCTGCCGACACGGCAACCAGTTCGTGAGCTTGCCTATAGAGCCAACGCATAGCGTGTCGTATCAGGGCACTTTTTGTGTTAACGAGACTGGATGCTTCCCGCAAGACAAGGCGTGTGCGGATGCCCGCTCGCATGCAAGCCAACGCAATCAGCAAATTCGTGCCGGTCATCGTGCTCAGCACGGCATCAGGCCTGACCGAACGGATAAGCGATACCAATCCGGGAAATACCCTCCACGCCAGCGCAAGGCCTCTAGGTGCGTCATCGGCATCGATCAACTCGTGCAATGTCACCGCATCTGGAACAAGCGAACGCAGCGGGCCGCCGCCAAGCAGCGCGACCATATGAACATCCCGTCCTGCGGCGAGGAAAGATCCTGCCAATTGCAGCAATACGCGCTCGCCGCCACCTTGTTCGAGACTCGGCAATACCAGCAAGAGGCGATGAGCATGTATCGCCATGTGTTCAACCAATACGCCAGCGCAGATACGCATAGGCCAACCACAAGGACTGGGAATGATCGGCACGTCCTGCTCGATGCTCCAGTAGAAGGGCTCGCAGTCCCGCAGGATTCACGACACCCGTGTCGCCTGACGCCGTCATGGCCAGCAGATCACCGCCAAGCCAATCGCGCAGCCAATGACTGACCGGCGATGCAAACCCTTGCTTGCGACGATTCCAGATGAAGTCGGGCACGCGACCGCGCATGGCCGCCTGCAATACCTGCTTTCCTCGCATTCCCGAGAAGTGCCATTGCCACGGCAGGCGAATTGCAAATTCAAAGAGCGCCTTGTCGAGAAAAGGACTACGCGCCTCGAGCGAATGCATCATCGTCGCGCGGTCGACTTTCTGCAGGATGTCCTGAGGCAAATAGACCAGGCAGTCCATCAGCAGCATGTGCCGCAGTTCGGCCGGATCATCGGGCCACGGCCGATCCGGCATGGAATTTCCCGCGCCCAGCCCGGGCACCAGCTGCGCGAGCGTTTCTTTGCGGATGGCAGGCGGCCCGATATAGGTATCTCTATCCTCTCGGGCCAACCGCACGAAAAGATGCGCGCGTTTCAAAAAGCTGCCGCTGTGATGCGCGTAAGGCTCGGGCGTCGCCAGCACGCTGCGTTCGACCATCGAGCGCAACATAGCCGGCAAGCGGTGATACCTCTGCCGCAACAGGCGCCCCATGTACCTGGCGTATCCACCAAAAATCTCGTCGCTACCGTCGCCCGTCAATACGACTTTGACGTGCTTGGCCGCTACGGAAGCGACCAGTGCGCTTGGTACCAGCGACGAATCTCCGAACGGCTGCCCCATGCGACGAGGAAGGTCGGCCGCAAGGGCCGCAGCCACCTCCGGACTGATCTCTTCAGCCGTGTGCAGCGTGCCCAACTCGGATGCGGCGCGTGCCGCCGGAGCGCGCTCGTCGTACGTCGGCTCGGCGAAGCCGGCCGTGAACGTTCGCAATTTCCCGAATCCGGGTTCCTGAGCCAGCGCGCATACCGTGGTTGAATCGATGCCGCCGGAAAGGAAGGCCCCGACCTCGACATCGGACGCCAACTGGCGCCTGCGTACGGCTTGCGTCAACAGCTCCCGGACGTGCTCGGCAGCTTCGGAGAAGCTGCCGGTCCAAGGCTCGACCGATGGCGTCCAGTAACGCTCCTGCACCATGGCGCCATCGGCGCCCAGCCACAGTGTATGCGCGGGCAGGACTTCGCTGACGCCCGCCACACTGGTCTTGCCTGGCAATGCGTAACCGTAGCGGAAATAGTCTGCGATGCCCGCCGCATCTTCCGTGATGGCCACATCCGGAGTCAGCGCTGCCAGCGCAGGCAACTCGGAGGCACAGGCAAACGTCTCGCCATGGCGCCGGTAATACAGGGGTTTCTTGCCGAAACGATCCCTGGAAAGCAACAGGTCGCCGGAAGCCGTATCGTGCAGCACGAACGCCCACATGCCATCCAGGCGCTCGATGAACCTTGCACCTTCCGTGACCAACCCGGCAAGCAGCACTTCGGTGTCGCTGTCATCCCGGAAATCCCAGCGCCCCGCCAAGAGGGTGCGCAGCTCCCGGTAGTTGTAGATCTCGCCGTTGAACACAAGGACCCAACGTCCACTGCGGTCACGCATGGGTTGGTGCCCGCCCTTGAGATCAATGATCGCAAGACGCGTGTGTCCGGCCACGAAATCATCGCCAACAAAGCTTCCGGACTCATCGGGTCCGCGTAGCCTGAGTCGCTGCAAGGCGACGTCCATGCGTTCGCGTCGTGCCCCGGTTGGAATTGCCGGAGCCCGGAGAAAGGCTATTCCGCACATGAGGAGCGATGTCTCTCGTCTGCTGTCAGCGCGGCCTGAAACAAGGCTTCATAACAACGCGCCGTATCGGTCCAGGTTCCGATCCGTACGCGCGCAAATGCACGCGCACGCTCACCACGACGATGAAGTTCCGAGCGATTGCCGACTGCCTGGTCCAGAGCGTCGGCCAATGCATCTGCATCATCGATCGCGACCAGCCAACCGTTGTCACCGTCGTTTACCATCCCCTGCACACCTTCCAGATCGGTAGAGATGACCGGCAGGCCGCTCGCCAGGGCTTCCACGACAACATTGGGCCGACCTTCCGAACGACTGGAAAGGACGAATACGTCCGCCTCGGAAAAGCACTTCGGCATATCGGTAGCAGGCAGCGGGCCGATAAAAGTGAAGCAGGAAGACACGCCGCGGGATGCTGCCTGGAAGAGCAAAGACTCACGCTCGGGTCCGCCACCCACGATCCATACGTGTATCTGATCTCGATGCCGCGCGCGTGCAACAGCCTCGACCAGAACGTCAAAGCCTTTCAGGCGAATCAGGTTGCCCACCGCCAGCACGCGCAAGCAGCCATCGGCGGAAATATTCCTGTCAACCTGGAAGAACGCGTCGTCGGCGCCATTGAGGCATGCATGGATATCAGCGCTACGGTGCGGATATTTCGCCCGCAGATTTTCGGCCATTGCCTCTGAAACACAGATCACGATTCGGCTGTTGTGCACGGCCAGATCCAAAATCATCCGGTCCACCATTGACCGCCCCGAGCGCGCCACATCACTTCCCCGCAACGTCGTGATGACGGGCTTCTTTCGCAGACGTCCAACGCCCCCTGCCACGGCCCCACACACTGACCAGTTCGCATGGATCAGATCAGCACGGCTCGCGAGCAACAGACAGCGCCAGAACAAGCCTAATAGCAGACCCGGAAGCAGAAATGCTTTCCAAGGCGCGCGCTGCAAGCCGGTCACGACCCCGCCCGAGCCTTGGGCCAATGTGCGCCATGCCCTGGGAGCGTAACGCACTGCATGAATCTGAATGCCCGATGCCGCACCTTCGCCGGGTATTGATTGCGTCGGATTTGAATCGGCCGGGCACACCACTTCTATCGTGCAGGCCGCCGACAAGTGTCGATAAAGGCTTTGGACGAATATGCCAGCGCAACTGCCCGGACGTAACGGATACGACGTCGTCATTGCAAGCAAACGCAGTGTCTTCATGGCCGTATCACGCGGATCACCTTACGCATCGCGACGGTAGATCAATGACGTAATCTGCTCCGAGACCAATCCGATCAGGAAAATGATCACCGCCGCACTCCACATCAGCGTGCTCATGTTGGTCAGTCGGCCATCTACCCAGAAAGTTCGTGCATAGTTGGCACAACCCAACAGGAAGAAAAGCAAACTTGTGGGCGCAAAGAGCTTCAACGGTGAGTACAGCGTGGCGATCTTGAAGATGATCAGGAAAAAGCGCACGCCGTCCTTGATCGGCTTGATATGACTCTTGCCGATCCGCTGCGCAGCCTTGATCGGTAGGTAAGCCACCGGATAGGCACTTCGGAAGAAAGCCATCGTGCTGGTGGTCGGATACGAGAAACCGTTCGGCAACAGATACAGGAACTCGCGAAACCGAGCGGCACGCGCGGCACGATAACCCGAGGTAAGGTCCTCCACGACCTGCCCGGTCATCCGCGTGGCGAGCCAGTTGTAGATCGTATTGGCGACGCCACGCCCCACGCCCGCCTGGCTGTCCCAGTCGCGCGCACCCACCACCATGTCGTAGCCCTGCTCCAGCTTCTCGATCAACCGGGCAATATCCGCCGGGTCGTGCTGCCCATCGCCGTCCATGAACACGAGCACGTCGCCTCTGGCAGCCCGGGCACCGCGTTTAATGGCGGCGCCATTGCCCATGGAATAGGGCGACGACAGACAAGTCACGCCTGCGGCGGCACAGATATCGCGCGTATCGTCGGTCGAGCCATCGTCCACCACGATGATTTCCGCGTCCGACTGGGCAGCGCGTAAGCGAGGCAGGAGCTCCTTCAAAGCCTCCCCTTCGTTCTTGGCAGGCAGGATGATGCTTAGATGACTCAAATGGGCTCCCCCCGATAGACCACGGCATGATAAACCGGGGCCCGGCCAATGGCTGTGGTGAATTTGACGTTTGCGGTGGATCCGCGTGCCGGTTGTCTCAGGAGCCACCCACTATCGCCGTTACCGCCTCTACGACGCGCCGTGCGTCCTCGTCGGTCATGGCGGGCGATAGCGGGAGACTTACCGTCTGGCGGCCCAGGCTCATGGCCTGGGGCCATTGCTCCGGTTGCCACCCGAAGCGTTGCTGGTAATACGGGTGTTCCGGAATGGAGAGGTAATGCACACCAGTGCCGATGCGGGCGGCATTCATTGCCTCGAGGAAATCATCGCGACTGATACCGCAGCGGGCCTCATCCACCATGATCGTGTACAGGTGATAGCCATGCCGCGTATCTGCCTCTGCCGGCGCAGGTAGCCCAATGGGCAGGCCCGCAAATGCCTCGTCATAGCGCAACCAGAGTTCACGCCGTCGCTCCCAGTTCTGCTCGACCCGGGCCAACTGGTGGATTCCGATCGCAGCCTGCAGATCCATCATGTTGTACTTGAAGCCGCACTCCACCACCTGGTAATGCCGGTAGCCCTTGTCGCCAAAGCGGTGCCAGGCATCCTTGCTCATGCCATGGAGCGCCAGAATGCGGGCACGGGCGACGTGCTCCTCATCGCGCCCGAGGATCATGCCACCCTCGCCGGTGACTACATTCTTGGTCACGTAGAAACTAAAACAGCCGAAGTCGCCGAAGGTCCCGACCGCCTGTCCTCGGTACTCACTCTCGATGGCATGCGCACAATCCTCGATGACCAGAAGGCCATGGCGCTCAGCGATGGCCATGATCTGCCCCATATCGCAGGGGCGGCCGGCAAAGTGCACCGGCAGGATGGCGCGAGTGCGCGGCGTAATGGCTGCTTCGATCGCGTCGGGATCAATGTTCTGTGTGACCGGATCGACATCGGCCAGCACCGGGCTCAAGCCGGCGTGCAGGATGGCATTCACGGTGGCGCAGAAGGTCAACGGGGTAGTGATGACCTCGCTGCCCGGCTCGAGCCCGGCAGCCACCATGCTCACGTGGAGCGCGGCGGTACATGAATTGACTGCGGCCACCTGTGACGGCAGCACGTGCCGCCAATCGGCAAAGTCTTGCTCGAACTGTGCCACGCGCGGTCCGGTGCCCAGCCAACCGGAACGCAGGCACGCCTCCGCCTCGGCAATCTCAGGCTCTTCGATACGGGGGGCCCCAAAGACCAGGAAAGGAACCGGATTGTCTACTTGTGCCACGGGAGGTCATCTGCGAGACGAAGCGCCCTTTCTATCCCACCCTGGCCCGGGCCGTCCACGACAATACCTAGAGGCACGGCCGTTGCATGGACTAGCCATCCGCCCAGTATGTGCACCGCGTCACCTAAGGGCATCCGTCATTTCGCCTTTACGTGACCAACCCGTCCAACTGGGGTAAATTCCCTTTCAATCAGGGGGCTGAGTCAGTATCGCCATGTCAACACTAATGCAACCCTCGCTTGCGGGTCTTTCGGGCTTGGCACGCAGGCTGGTGTCCGAGGACGTACTGCCGGAAGCCGACGTGCGCAAGGCGGTCGCCGATTCGCTGCAGCACAAGACCTCGTTGGCTGCCTGGCTGCTGGACCACAATCTGGTCGATAGCAGCCGCCTCACCCGCATCGCCTCGGACGAGTTCGGCATGCCGGTGATGGATGTGTCTGCCATCTCGCCGGGCCAGATGCCGGCCAACCTGATCAGCGAAGCGTTGATCAACAAGCATCACGCGCTGCCACTGTTCAAACGCGGCAAGCGGCTGTTCGTCGGCATCTCTGACCCCATGCAGTCGCATGCGCTGGATGAAATCAAGTTCCACTCCAACTGCATGGTGGAACCGATCCTCGTCGAGCGCGGCCAGTTGTTGCGCACGATCGAGACGACGCTCAATACCATGAGCAGCACGCTGCCCGACCTCGGGGGCGGTGACCTGGACGAGCTGGCGCTGGAAAGTGGCGATGACGAAGCCGAAAGCACCGGCATCGACGCCAATGCGACCGACGATGCGCCGGTGGTCAAGTTCGTCAACAAGATCCTGGTGGACGCCATCAAGCGCGGCGCCTCGGACATCCACTTCGAGCCGTTCGAAACGCAATATCGTGTCCGCCTGCGCATGGACGGCATGCTGCGGGCCGTCGCGAGTCCCCCGATGAAGCTGGCTTCTCGCATCTCTTCCCGCCTGAAGGTGATGTCGGGCCTGGATATCGCCGAGCGTCGCGTGCCGCAGGACGGCCGCATCAAGCTCAACCTGTCCAAGAGCCGTGCAGTGGACTTCCGCGTCAGCACGCTGCCCACGCTGTTCGGCGAAAAGATCGTGTTGCGTATCCTGGACGGCTCGGCAGCCAAGCTCGGCATCGACGCGCTGGGTTACGAGGACAGTCAGAAAAAACTCTATCTCGACGCCATCCACAAACCTTACGGGATGGTGCTGGTTACCGGCCCTACCGGCTCAGGCAAGACGGTTTCGCTGTACACCGCGCTCAACATCCTCAATACGGCCGAGCGCAATATCTCGACGGTCGAAGATCCGGTGGAAATTCGTGTAGAAGGCATCAACCAGGTCCAACAGAACACCAAGCGAGGCATGACCTTCGCCGCGGCCCTGCGCTCCTTCCTGCGCCAGGATCCGGACGTGATCATGGTCGGCGAAATCCGCGACCTGGAGACCGCCGAAATCGCCATCAAGGCGGCTCAGACTGGTCACATGGTGCTGTCCACATTGCACACCAACGATGCCCCGCAGACCATCTCGCGCCTCATGAACATGGGCATCGCGCCCTACAACATCACCTCATCCGTCAGCCTCGTGATTGCGCAGCGCCTGGCTCGCCGCCTGCATGACTGCAAACGTCCCATGGATTTGCCGCCGCAGGCGCTGCTGGACGCCGGTTTTACCCAGGAAGAGATCGATGCCGGGCTGACGATCTACGAAGCCGTCGGCTGCGACAGCTGCAACGAGGGCTATAAGGGACGCGTGGGCATCTACCAGGTCATGCCCATGCTGGAGGAAATCCAGAAGATCATTTTGCAGGGCGGCAACGCACTTCAGATTGCCGAGGTCTCACGGAAAGCCGGCATCAACGATATGCGCGCGTCCGCGCTGCTCAAGGTGAAGAAGGGCGTCACCAGCCTGGCCGAGATCGACCGTGTGACCAAGGATTAGTCTCCCCTCCTTCGGCCTGGAAGGGCTGAATAGGGGACTCGTCACACCGGAGTTGCGCCTGGTGCCACGAATTGAGCTGTAATAATGACTTAAGCTGCACAAGACAAGAGCGGTCGCCCTCCTGAGGCGGCCCGACCGTACCATCAGGGGACATTGCAATGGCCACGGCCACCGCCACCGCGAAGAACACTGCCAAACTTGCCGCGCAACGCGCACAGGTCAGTGCGCTGACCATGTATGAATGGGTCGCGCTGGACAAGCGTGGCAAGCGCATGAAGGGCGAAATGACTGCGAAGAACGCCTCGCTGGTCAAGGCCGAACTGCGGCGACAAGGCATGAACCCGCAGACGGTGCGAGAGCGCGGGAAGCCGTTGTTCGGCTCCACGGGCAGCACGGTGAAACCGGGCGACGTAGCGATCTTCAGCCGCCAGATCGCCACCATGATGGCCTCCGGCGTGCCGATGGTGCAGGCCTTCGAGATCATCGCCGATGGCCAGAAAAACGTCCGCTTCAAGAACATGCTGACGGACGTGAAGCAGACCATTGAAGGCGGCGCAGCGCTGCACGAGGCGCTGGCCAAGTATCCCATCCAATTTGACGAGCTCTATCGCAACCTGGTGCATGCCGGTGAATCGGCGGGAGTGCTCGACACCGTGCTGGATACGGTGGCGACGTACAAGGAACGCATGGAGAACACGAAGGCCAAGATCAAGAAGGCCCTGTTCTATCCCACCATGGTGGTGGCTGTCGCCATGCTCGTCAGCATGATCATGCTGCTGTTCGTCGTGCCGGTCTTCGCCCAGACCTTCAAGGATGCAGGTGCGGAATTGCCGGTACCCACCCAGATCGTCATGAACGCGTCGGAATTCATGAAGGCTTATTGGTGGCTCGTGATTGGCAGCATCGTCGGCACTGTCGTGGCTATCGTCATGGCCAACAAGCGCTCGCCCAAGTTTGCGCACTTCCTCGATCGCGTCGCGCTGAGGTTGCCGGTCATGGGCGACATCCTGCGCAAGTCGGCGATTGCGCGTTTTGCACGTACCCTGGGCGTCACCTTCAGGGCGGGCGTGCCCCTTGTGGAAGCCATGGAGGCCGTAGCGGGCGCCACCGGCAGCATTGTCTACGGCGAGGCAGTCCTGCAGATGCGTGACGACGTCGCCGTCGGCCACCAGCTGCAGCTGTCGATGCGCCAGACCGGCCTGTTCCCCAACATGGTGGTGCAGATGACCGCCATCGGCGAGGAGTCCGGCGCACTCGACCATATGCTCTTCAAGGTCGCAGAGTTCTACGAGGAGGAGGTCAACACGGCCGTGGATACGCTGTCGACCCTGCTCGAACCGCTGATCATGGTGATCCTCGGTGTGGTGGTCGGCGGCATGGTCATCGCGCTGTACCTGCCGATCTTCAAGCTCGCAGGCACCGTGTAAGCTCTTTCAATCCAGGCCCCTCTCCCGCCGGGAGGGGGGCCTTTTTTATAGCTCCTGGAACCACGCATGCTCGAACTTCCTCTCTGGGCCTGGATCCTCGCCGCTGGCGTGCTTGGCTTGCTGGTCGGCAGCTTTCTCAACGTCGTGATCCTGCGCCTGCCGGAGCGGATGAAAGCCGAGTGGCGGCGGGATGCGTTGGATACGCTGGAGATGTCGTCGGAGGAGCAGACGATGCCGCCGGGCATCGTGCGCGAGCCCTCCCATTGCCCTCATTGCAAGCACCCGCTGGCGGTCAAGGACAACATCCCGTTGTTCGGCTGGCTGCTGCTGGGCGGGCGCTGTCGGTACTGCAAGGTGCCGATTTCCATCCAGTATCCGTTGGTGGAATTGCTGGGCGGCGTGCTGAGCGCGGTGGTTGTGTGGAAGTTCGGCCCGACGTGGCCGGCTGTCGCGGGCCTGGTGTTTACCTGGATGCTGATTGCTCTTTCGGGCATCGACTTCCGGACCCAGTACCTGCCCGACCAGCTCAACTATCCCCTGCTCTGGATGGGCCTGCTGCTGAGCGTGCTGTCGATGTTCGTGCTGCCGGCGACGGCCATCATTGGCGCGGCCATCGGCTACTTGAGCCTGTGGAGCGTGTATTGGCTGTTCAAGCTGCTGACCGGCAAGGAAGGCATGGGTTACGGCGACTTCAAGTTGCTGGCGGCACTGGGGGCATGGATGGGACCGACGGCCCTGCTACCGGTCGTCCTGCTGTCGTCGCTGATTGGCGCGCTGGTCGGTGGTGCATTGATCCTGTTGCGCAAGCATGAGCGGGATATCCCGATGCCGTTCGGCCCCTTCATCGCGGCGGCCGGCTGGACCTGGTTCGTGGCCGGGGACTGGCTGTGGCAGCACTACGCGCAGCTGACCGGCATGCGATGAACACGCCACACCTGGGCTACGTCGTTGCGCTCACCGGCGGCATCGCCGCGGGGAAAAGCGCGGTGTCGAAGCGATTCGAGGCCCTGGGTATCCATGTGTACGATGCGGACATCGCGGCGCGGGAGGTGATCGCGCCGGGCAGTGATGGTCTGCGCGCCGTCGTCGACCATTTCGGCACCGGCGTGCTCGACGCGCAGCGGCAGCTCGACCGCGCCGCCATGCGCCAGCGCGTTTTTGGCAATGACGAAGAACGGCGGGCGCTGGAAGCCATCATTCACCCACGCGTGCGGGCCTGGCTGCACGACCGCGCCGTCGCCGACCGCGGGCCCTACTGCCTGCTGGCGATCCCATTGCTGGCCGAAAACGTGGCGCACTACCGCTGGGTGGACCGTGTGCTTGTGGTCGATGCGCCCGAGGTCGTCCAGCTCGATCGGCTGCTGCGCCGCGATGGCATCGACGAGGCCCTCGCCAGGCGCATGATCGAACGCCAGGCCAGTCGTGCCGACCGGCTCAAGCTGGCCGATGACGTCATCGAAAACCACGGCGACGAAGCCGAGCTCGATGGCGCGGTAGGCCGGCTGCATCGGCAATACCTGGCACTGGCGCTGGCCAAGCGCTGAGCGCGGTCACCAGAATCCGCGGATACCGGAAACCCCCTGCGCCCCACCCTGCCGCGCCGTCGCCATGTCCTGGTCGCGCATGCCGCCCAACGCGTAGATCGGCAAGGCGGCGGCATCGACCATCCGCCGGAATGCATCCCAGCCCAGCGGAACCTGATCCGGATGGGTTGCTGTCGCCGCCACTGGCGACAGGGTCGCAAAATCCGCCACGGCACGGGCGTGAACCAGCTCGTCAGCGTCATGGCAGCTGGCGCCCACGCATTGGTCCCACGGCAGGGGCCGCGACTCCAGCGCCATCAATTGCCGGGCCTTGAGTTGCACGCCAACGCCCCGGCCCAGTTCCCTTGCGCCGTCCACGTCACCGCTCAGCATCAACTGGGCACCCTGGCGGCGCGCCAGGGGCAACAGCGTATCGGCCAGTTCCCTCACCCGCTCCAATGGCCAGCGTGGAAAACGCAGAAGGATCAACCGCTCACCCGCACGCAGGGCGCGCACAAGTCGCTCACGCCATGCGTCGAACGATTCCGGTGCGACGTCGGCCGGGGTGATCGGATAGCGCTCCGGCAGCTGCAAGGCGCGCAGGATGGGCCGGTCGGCCGGCGCCAGCATGGCGAGGTCGATCGCGTCCAGCTCGCACCACTGCAGCGCCTGCCCTTCCAGCGACACGGGCTCGCCCTGCCAGTGGCGCAGGACCCACGCATCGAGCAGCAACAGGCGGTCGCCGTAGCGCCATGGAATGCGGATCAACGAGTCGCCCGGTGTGGTCACCTGAACGCCGAGTTCCTCATGCAGCTCCCTGGCCAAGCCCGCGGCCGGCAGTTCGCCCTCTTCGAGCTTGCCGCCAGGGAATTCCCACAGCCCGGCCAGATGCTTGCCGGGCGGCCGCTGCGCCAACAGTACGCGACCTTGCGCATCGAGCATGACGCCGGCCATGACGTGCATGGCACGGCGCTCGGGATGGATCGACGTCAACGGAACACTCAGTCGTTGCGGATGTACTCGACCATGTCGAAGTCATACCGATGGTCGGCGTCCTTCTTGTGGTGCACGCGGGACAGCTCGGTCCACTCGCTGAAGTGCACGCCGGGGAAGAAGGTGTCGGCGCCGTCCACGGCAGCGTTGACCCAGGTGAGGTAGAGGCGCTTGGCGTGCGGAAGCGCTTCGGCATAGACCTCGCCACCGCCGACCACCATCAGCCCCGTGCCACCTGCCCTCGCCTGGCCTTCCGGCAGCGAGCGCACGGTGATCTGGCCGGGGAACGGTGCCTCATGCCGGCGCGTCAGCACCAGGTTCGTCCGATCAGGCAACGGACGGCCGATGGCGACCGCGGTGTTGTAGCCCATCAGCACGTACTTGCCGACGGTCAGCTGCTTGAACCACCGCAGGTCGTCCGGCAGATGCCAGGGAAGCTGTCCCTTACGGCCGATGGCGAAGTTTTCGTCCAGCGCGGCGATCAGCGAAATAGCCATGGAAATCCCTAGAGCCTGTTCAATGTCTTCACGTTGCCCGCGCCGGGATCCGTTTGCGCGCAAGCCAAGGAAGAACGATGGAGTGTATGTCGATACACGACGGAGTGATGACGCAGGATGGCGGGCAAACAGACCCGGCCCGCACGCGGGGCGGCGCCATGGGTGGCGCCGGCCTTGAGGAGCGAGGAAGGGCTACGTAGAGACATCGAACAGGCTCTCTCATCGACAGTGGGGACGGCTCGCGTCGCCGGGCCGATGGCGCCGCGCCGGCCGATCTTAGCAGGATGCGCCGACGCAACCCACGTCCATCGGCGACTTGCGGAAGTGTTACACCGCCACCGGCGCCTTGATGGCGCCATGCGGCTCGTAACCGACGATGGCGATGTCATCGAAGCGGAAGTCGAAGACCGACTTCACGTCCGGGTTCAGTTGCAGGGTCGGCAGCGGCCGCGGCTCGCGCGACAGCTGCAGGCGCGCCTGCTCCACATGGTTGTTGTACAGGTGGGCGTCGCCCAGGGTGTGCACGAAATCCCCGACACCGAGTCCACAGACCTGCGCGATCATATGGGTCAGCAGCGCATAGCTGGCGATGTTGAACGGCACGCCAAGGAAGATGTCACCCGAGCGCTGGTACAACTGGCAACTGAGCTTGCCGTTGGCGACGTAGAACTGGAACAGCGCGTGGCATGGCATCAGCGCCATTTTCGGCAGTTCGCCGACGTTCCATGCATTCACCACCAGCCGCCGTGAATCCGGGTTGCGCCGGATCTCGTCCACCACCCAGCGGATCTGGTCGACGGTGCCGCCATCCGCCGTAGGCCACGCACGCCACTGCTGGCCGTACACCGGCCCGAGTTCGCCCTGCTCGTCGGCCCATTCGTCCCAGATGCTGACACCGTGTTCCTTGAGGTAGGCGATGTTGGTGTCGCCCTGCAGGAACCAGATGAGCTCATGGATGATCGACTTCAGGTGCAGCTTCTTTGTGGTGACCAGCGGAAAACCCTTGGCCAGGTCGAAACGCATCTGCCAACCGAACACGCTGCGCGTGCCCGTGCCGGTGCGATCGGCCTTCTCGACGCCGTGGTCGAGCACATGCTGCAGCAGGTCGAGGTAGGCGCGCATGGCTTACTCCTTTTCCTGGCTCGGCATGGCCACGGTGTACAGGCGCAGCGTCGGCGCCTTGCGCGACATCACCAGCAGCACGATGCCCACCACGATCAGCGGCAGCGAAAGGATCTGGCCCATGGTCAGCCAGCCCCAGGCGATGTAGCCGGGTCGCGGGAAATCCGGCAGGCGCACGAATTCGACGGCGAACCGGAAGCAGCCATACATCAGCGCGAACAGCCCGGAAATCAGGTAGCGCGGCCGCGGCTTCATCGATACCAGCCACAGCACCGTGAACATCGTGACGCCTTCGAGCAGCATTTCGTACAGCTGCGAAGGATGGCGCGGCAAGGCTCCGAACTGCGCCAGCGCGGCCTGCCACTGCGGGTGCGAGGCGGCCCACTCCACGTCATAGGCGTGCGCGTTCGGGAAGATCATGGCCCACGACACGTCGCTGGGCTTGCCCCACAGTTCGCCATTGATGAAGTTGCCAAGACGCCCGAGGCCCAGGCCAATGGGCACCAGCGGCGCCACGAAATCCACCGTGTCGAAGAAATGCACCTGGTTGCGACGCGACCACCACAGACCCGCCGCCAGCACGCCAAGCAACCCGCCATGGAAACTCATGCCGCCATCCCACACCCGGAACAGCGCCATCGGGTCCTGCCAGATCCAGTGGATGTCGGCGTAGAACAGCATGTAGCCGACCCGTCCGCCGACGATCACGCCCATCATCACGTAGAAAGCCAAGTCACCGAGCGCATCGCGCGTCACCGGCAGGCGGCCGTGTCGGCGGCGCCATTCGGCCAGAAGCCACGCGCCGAGGAAACCGCCGAGGTACATGAGGCCGTACCAGTGAATCTGCAGCGGCCCAAGGTGAAAGGCCACGGGATTGATGGCGACGGTGAAAGGCTGGGTCATGGGCGGCAGCAGGTGACAAAACCCAAGTTTAGCCGGCCTTGCCGTCTTCGCGGGTAGCCCCGGGCCCGGTCTCGCTATCGACTGCCCAGCGCCAAGCCGCGCCCGTCAGAGTCGCAAGCAGCGACCGACGGTGCAGCCTCTGCGCAGCAAGGCAGCGAGAACCCATACGGGCTTATGCGATCCGACCGAGCCTCCAATCGACGCGACGGTCTTGCACTTGCCAGTCATACGTCGCGTCTTCGCTGCACCGACGCCCCGCGACGATGAACAACGCACTGCGCCTGGAAGTGCCCGTCGCAGCTCCCTCCGACTGCACGTTCAGACGTACGGCCTCGTCGCCACGAATCGCGGAGCTCCGCCTGGGCCATCGCTTCGATGGCCCTGCCCAGAGTCCGTCGATGCTCGGCTTGCTCATACGCACGCTATGCCCGCACGTATATTCATCTGCGGCCCCGGCCGAGCCACCCAATGCATGACCTGCGCATTGAAAGTGCTCAAAAGGCAAGGCACCGAGGCATCAGGCGTCATTCGACAAACAACTGGGACTACAGGCTCCCCGGCACGATCCCGACGGATCGCAAGGCTATTGTCGCAAACCTATTTGCGACAACGGATGATCTGTCGCGCGATCACCGCCTCTTCCTTTATCACCTGAACGTGGCAGCGAGGTTGCACCAAACCGTCACTTTGTTTTAACTTCGGTTTACGTCGCCTGTCCCCCAAGCCCGGCGATGCCACGGTGCTCAGTCTCTTCCCCAGGGAATGCGCGCCATCCCCATATCCAGATGTCCAGCCTAGAGCGCTGGCTGCTGGCTATTTTTTGTTCGGAGTTTCTAACAATGAAGCAAAAGACACTGCTGGCTACTGCCATCGCCGCAGCGCTCGTGCTGCAGACGTGGTCGGTGGCCGCACAGGATGCTGCCCCCGCTCAGGCCGACCAGGCCAAGAGCCTTGAGACCGTCACCGTTACCGGTTCGCGCATTCGCAGCGTGGACGTGGAAACGTCCCAGCCGATCTTCACCATGGACCGCGCTGCGATCCAGGCGACCGGCCTGACCAACGTCAACGACATTCTGGCCCGCATGCCGTCGGCCGGCACTCCGGACATCACCCCGCAGGACACGCTGTCCTCCGGCGCTGACGTCGGCGGCCGCTACGTCAACATCCGCAACCTCGGCTCCCAGCGCACGCTGGTGCTGGTCAATGGCAAGCGCTGGAGCACCAGCCTGTCCGGCCTGACCGACCTCTCGACCATCCCGGTCTCCATGATCGATCGCATCGACATCCTCAAGGATGGCGCGTCCTCGATCTACGGCTCCGACGCCATCGGCGGCGTGGTGAACATCATCACCAAGGAGAAGTTCGAAGGCTCCGAAGCCAACGTCTACTACGGCCAGAACGGCAAGGGCGACGGCCAGACCCAGAACTACGATTTCACCTGGGGCCACAGCACCGAGAAGAACTCCATCATCATCGGCGCTTCGTACCAGAACACCGATCCGATGTGGAACAGCAAGCGTAGCGATACCAGCTATGCGCAGGGTCCGCGTCATCCGAACGCCGGCCTGGGCCTGGGCCCGTGGGGCCGCGTGGTCGATCCGACCACGGGCGATCAGTACGTGATCAACCACGGCTCGACCGCGACCAACGACATCAACAACTACCACCTGTACGACCCGACCAGCACGGCCGACAAGTACAACACGCAGAAGGACATGACCTTCCGCGCCGGTTCGAAGCTGAAGAACCTGTTCGTGCAGGAACGCTACAAGCTGACCGACAACATCACGCTGCACGGCGCCGCGACCTACAGCACCCGCGACACCTCCAGCCAGCTGGCGGGCTATCCGTTCCAGTCCGGCGCTGCCGATCCGGCCATCCTGATCAGCGGCCAGAACGCCTACAACCCGTTCCCGGGCCAGGACGTTGAATTCTTCCGCCGCACGGTGGAAATGCCGCGCGTGACGGACTCCAACTCCAAGCTCGCGCACGTCGACCTGGGCGTGGACGGCTACTTCCAGTTCCTCGGCCACGATTGGAGCTGGGACGCCGGTTTCACCTTCGACCAGAACAAGATCAAGCAGGTCACCACCGGCAACATCTACCTGCCGAATGCTCGCGCGGCCCTGGGCCCGACGACCATCATCAATGGCCAGGTCGCCTGCGCCAGCGCCGCTGACCGCGCCGCGGGTTGCGTGCCGTGGAACATCCTCGCTGGCCCGGGTGGTACCCCGCAGTCGGTGTGGAACTATGTGAACTACGTCGGCACCGATCGCCAGACCAGCTACACCTCCGACTGGAGCGCCAACGTCTCCGGCGGCCTGTTCGACCTGCCGGCCGGCACGGTCAACCTGGCCGTGGGCGTGGAGCACCGTGGCGAGAAGGGCAACTTCCGTCCGGACGCTGCCGACTCGCAGGGCCTGACCACCAACCTGGCCAGCGCCCCGACCTCCGGCGCCTACAACACGAACGAAGCGTACGCCGAGCTCGACGTGCCGCTGCTGCGTGACCTGCCGGGTGCGCAGGAACTGGGCCTGAACATCGCCAGCCGCTACTCGCACTACAGCAACTTCGGCAGCACCACCAACAACAAGTACAGCTTCCGCTGGCGTCCGTTCGCGGACCTGCTGGTCCGCGGCACCTGGGCTCAGGGCTTCCGCGCTCCGACCATCAGCGATCTGTACGGCGGTACCGGCCAGAGCTTCGAGACGTTCCTGGATCCGTGCGACAGCAAGTACGGCGCGGCCGCCACCAGCTCGTCCGTGGCACAGCGCTGCGCCGCCGCTGGCGTGCCGGCCAACTACCGCCAGGTTGACCAGACCGGTGCGCAGATCACCAGCACCAATGGTGGCCAGACGCCGGTCGCGTTCCTGTCGGGCTCCAACGCCAACCTGAAGCCGGAAACCTCGATCACCCGTACGCTGGGTCTGGTCTACAGCCCGCATCAGGTGGAAGGTCTGGACTTCACCGTGGACTACTACAACGTCTACGTGAAGAACATCATCTCCTCGGTGCTGGCGCAGGACATCGTCGACTTCTGCTACATCCAGGGCGACTCGAACTTCTGCAACAACTTCCACCGCAGCGGTACCGCCACCTCGAACCTCGTGGCCGGCTCGATCGATCAGCTCAACGAGGGTCTGTCGAACCTGGGTACGCTCAAGACCGAAGGCTACGACGTCGGTATCCACTACCGTCTGCCGGAAACCTCGTTCGGCCGCTTCCGCATCGCTTCGGACAGCACCTACCTCAATAAGTACGAAATCGTCAGTGGTCCGGGCGCTACCGCCAAGACCCCGGTCGGCTTCATGTACGGCGAGGATGGCCTGTACCGTCTGCGTTCGAACCTGCAGGTCGATTGGGACTACCGCGAGTTCGGTGCCAGCTGGACGGTCCGTTACTACTCGGGCCTGAAGGACAACTGCTACACCGACACCATCGAGTGCTCGTCCCCGAGCTACACCAACCCCTGGTGGGGCACCTATGGCATGAGCCAGAAGGGTTCGGTGGCGTTCAACGACGCGCAGTTCCGTTACACGGCTCCGTGGAAGGGCGTGTTCACCGTTGGCGTGAACAACATCTTCAACAAGAAGGGCCCGTACTACTACTCGGTGACCACCTCGGGTACCGGCAGCTCGCCGTACAACCCGGCGTTCGACATCGACCGTTACTTCTACGTGTCGTACAACCAGAAGTTCTAAGCTCGAAAGAGTTGCGATCTTCGAAAGGGCGGGCCTTCGGGCCCGCCTTTTTTTGGTGTGTGGAAATGACGCACTGAGGAGACGTCGCAGCGCTGCGGTCGCGCACTGGGTACGCTCCCACAGAATGACGCGGATGCTCTTTGTAGGAGCGCACCCAGTGCGCGATCAACGTTCCTCAGGTCGCCCTACAGCAACACCGGCCGATCCGGCAGCTCATCCGGATTCGCCTTGTCGTTGCCGGGGAAATGGCGTTTCAGCAAGGCGTGCGCTTCGCCGATGCCATCAAGGCAACCCTGACGCCATGCGCCCTGGGCAAAACTGGCGAGCATGTGGTCGCGCACGGCATCCCATTCGGCCTGGCTCACGACGGCCGCGATGCCGCGGTCGGCGATGATGACCACGCGGTGCTCGGCCATTAGCACGTAGAACAGCACGCCACTGTTGTGTTCGGTGTCCCACACACGCAGTTGCGCAAACACCTGCTGGGCGCGTCTGTCCGCGTCCAGGCCTTCCAATATGGCCATTGGCGCCAGTCGCGACTCAACGGCGAAACAGACTTCACCGCGATGCTCACGCTCGCCGTGTGCGATTGCCGTGGTCATCTCGTCGAGCAAGCTGCGCGGGAAACGACGACGCATCTGGAACCAGCCATCGAACAGGTTCATCAGCAGTCGTTGCGTGCGCGCCATGTCACCAGCTCCCCGACGAACCGCCGCCACCGAAACTGCCGCCACCGCCGCTGAAGCCGCCTCCCCCGAAGCCGCCGCCGCTGCTGCCGCCTCCGAAACCACCGCCGCCCCAGCCGCCAAAACCACCCCAACCACCGCCGCCGATGGAACGGCCCGCGCCGGCTGGCAGCAACATCAGCACGCCGCCGATCAGTGCGCCCATGATGCCGACGCCAATCGATGCCGCGAGCAGCCACAGCAGGCCACCCGTCAGCACCGCACCCAGTGGCGTGCGGAGCCAGATGGCGGAACGTCCGAAGATGCCACGCAGGAAAAAGGCGACGAACACGCCAATCAGGAGGATGTGGCCGAAGTCGATGCCACGGCGCTCGCGATGCCCGCTCTCCACCGGCGGAGGCAGCGCTTCGCCGTTCACCAGTTGGGTCAGCGCACCCAGCGCGTCGTTGATGCCGCCGTAATAATCGTTGACGCGGAATTTCGGCGCGATGTACTCGCGAATGATGCGAGCCGTCGCCGCATCGGGAATCGCGCCCTCGAGGCCATAACCCACTTCGATGCGCACGCGACGATCATTCTTCGCCACCAGCAGCAGCAAGCCGTCATCCGTGCCCTTGCGGCCGATCTTGTTGGCCTCGGCCACGGCGAGCGAGTACTCGGCGATCTCCTGGGGCTGCGTGGTGGGCACCATCAGCACCACGAGCTGCGCACCCTTGGCTTTTTCCAGCGCCACCAGTTGCGCGTCGAGCTGATCGACCTGCTGCGGCGTGAGCGTGCCCGTAAGGTCGGTGACGTGCCGGGTGAGCTTGGGTACGTCGTCCGCCGCATGCACAAGAGCCGGCGACAGCAGCGCCATCGCCAGCACCAGCAACAGGCGCGTGAAGCGCCGCGTCATGATCAGTGCGCCGTGCTGGCCGGCGCGGGCGTGTTGCCGAAATCGACCGTCGGCGCCGTGGAGATGGCCTTTTCGTTATCCACGGAGAAGTTCGGCTTCACCTGGTAGCCGAACATCTTGGCGGTGAGGTTGTTCGGGAAGGTGCGGATCATCGAGTTGTATTCCTGCACCGACTGCACGTAGCGGTTGCGCGCCACGGTGATGCGGTTTTCGGTGCCTTCCAGCTGCGCCTGCAGGTTCTGGAACAGGCCATCGGCCTTGAGCTGCGGATAGTTCTCGCTCACCACCATCAGTCGCGACAGCGCGCTGGATAGCTCGCCCTGCGCGGCCTGGAATTGCTTGAGCTTCTCGGGATTGTTCAGGTCGTCCGTAGACAGCTGCGTGCTGCCCACCTTGGCGCGTGCATTGGTGACCTCGGTCAGCACCTTTTCTTCGTGCTGCGCGTAGCCCTTCACCGTGTTGACGAGGTTGGGCACCAGGTCGGCACGACGCTGGTACTGGTTGAGCACCTCGGACCAGGCCGCCTTGACCGCCTCGTCCTGGCGCTGGATGGCGTTGTAGCCGCAGCCTGAAAGGCCGGCAACGACCAGCAGCAATGCAAGGGCACGAAGAAGTTTCATGGAGTGGCTCCGATCCGGTGGAGGTCCCATTGCAGCATTCCGCCGTGAAGGGTGCAATCTCGGGATGACTACCTGTAGGAGCGCACCCAGTGCGCGACCGCGGCGTCAGGGTGTTTTCGCCCCGTCGGCTTCTCGCGCACTGGGTGCGCTCCTACAAATGCGGCTCTCAGCCCAGGCGCGGCCAGAGAATGAGGCCCCAGCTCAGGGCGGTAAGCATCAGCAGCAGGAACACCGCGGCCGACCCCATGTCCTTGGCCCGTCCCGCCAGTTCGTGAAACTCCGGGCTGACCTTGTCCACCACGGCCTCCACGGCCGAATTGAGCAGCTCGGCCGACAGCACCAGGATGGGCGGCAGGATCAGCGCGATCTTCTCCAGCGCGCCGTTCCCCACCCACAGCCCCAGCGGCACCAGCACGATGGCGATGCAGACTTCCAGGCGGAACGAGGCCTCGTGCTCCCAGCCGGCCCGCAGGCCCTTCATGGACCACTTGAAGGCGTTCCAGATTTGTCGGGGTCCGCGAAAACCGGTGGCGGCCATGGTGTTGTCCTCGTGAGCTCGCGGCCGGGCCGCACCCGTCTGGCGGGCATAAGCGGGGAATGATGCCACAGCCCGTCCGGCCAGTCCGCGTCGCAGTTTCCTGCTTGCGGCGTCGCAACGAGACCTGAATGACAGATCGGTTACCCTTCACGGGTTTTTGTGACCCATTTCCGGGTGACGCGAGCCGACCGCCTGGCGGTCGTTGTATGAACCGCAGTACGGACAATCGAATGGCAATCCAGAATCCACCGGTCTCCCAGACCCGCTCGTTCAGCACCGTGTTCCTGATCGAGATGTGGGAGCGCTTCGGCTTCTACGGCATGCAGGTGCTCATGGTCACCTACATGATGAAGAAGCTCGGTTTCGTCGACACCAAGGCCAACCTCGTATGGGGCGCGGCCGCCGCCCTGATCTACGCGACCCCCGCCATCGGCGGCTGGGTGGGCGACAAGCTCATCGGCACCCGCCGCACCATGGTCGTCGGCGCCGTCGTGCTGGCCCTGGGCTACATGATGCTGTGGATTCCCTCGGACAACCCGACGCTGCTGTACTGCGCGCTCGGCGTGATCATCGTCGGCAACGGCTTCTTCAAGCCGAACGCCGGCAACCTGGTGCGCAAGATCTACGAGGGCGACGACGTCCGTATCGATAGCGCCTTCACCATCTACTACATGGCCGTGAACGTCGGCTCGATGGTCTCGATGACGGCCACGCCGTGGATTCGCGACTACGTCGGCGCCCACTACGGCGATGCGATGGGCTGGCATACCGCCTTCGGCGCGTGTGCCGTGGGCCTCGCGCTTGGCTTGGCCAACTACTCGCTGATGCATCGCACGCTGGCACACATCGGCTCGCCCGCTGATGAGCAGAAGCTGCAGATGAACCGCGTGCTTGCGCTGTTCGGCGCGTCGCTGGTGCTGGTGTTCATTTCCGCCTTCATCCTGCAGAGCCTGCTGGCGGCGAAGATCTGCGTGTACCTCGCCGGCATCGTGATTCTCGGCATCTTCGTGCACCTGATCCGCAATGCCGAGAAGAGCGAGCGCGCCGGCCTGATCGCCGCGCTGGTGCTCACCGTGCAGACCATCTTCTTCTTCATCTTCTACGCGCAGATGGCGACGTCGCTGAACCTGTTCGCGCAGAAGAACGTCAACCTCTCGTTCGATGTGTTCGGTATCCACCTGTTCAACTGGATTCCCGAGCAGTACCAGAACCTCAACGCGATCTGGATCGTGGTGCTGAGCCCGGTGCTGGTGGCGATCTACAACACGCTTGGTCGCGTGGGCAAGGATCCGTCGGTCGCCGCCAAGTTTGCCTTCGGCTTCGCTGCCGTGGCGCTGGGCTTCTTCATGTACGGCTTCGGCGCGCTGAGCGCGGTCGATGGCCAGGTGTCTTCGTGGACGATGATCTGGGGCTACGGCCTGTACTCGCTGGGCGAACTGCTGGTGAGCGGCCTGGGCCTGGCGATGATCGCGCGCTACGTGCCGGCTCGCATGGGCGGCTTCATGATGGGCGCGTACTACGTGGCCGTGGGCATCTCGCAGTACCTGGGCAGCGTAGTGGCCAACCTCGCGGCGATGCCGGAAAACATCAGCAGCCCGGTCGAGTCGCTCAACATCTACGTGTCCCTGTTCAACAAGCTGGGCTTCGTGGGTGTGGGTTGCACGGTCATCGCGCTGGTGATGCTGCCGCTGATGAATCGACTGTCGCGCAGTCACGCCGAAGCGCACACGCCGCTGCCGGCCGTGCACAGCGAAGAGGTCTGACCTCCCGATGCCCGCCTCTCCGGCGGGCATCGTCGTTTTGGGGCCGGCGCGACTGATGGACGCAGCGACCTGCCCGCTGACCGGGGCGGCGGCGCAAACCTACTACCATCGCGTCCATGAAACCTTCCCACTCCCAGCAGCGCATCGGCCCTCGCCCCCTCTTCCGCAGCCTGGCCTGGCTGCGCATCTGCGCCATCGCCGGGCAGAGCGCGGCGGTACTGGTCTGCGCGCTCTGGATGCATCTGGACATCCCGCTGCTGCCGCTCATGGTCGGCATCTGCTCGCTGGCAGTGTTCGCGGTGTTCGCCGCCTGGCGTCTCACGCAGCCCTGGCCGATCAAGCAGTGGGAGACCATCCTGCACGTGGCGGTGGACACGCTGATCCTCGGCTACCTGCTGCATTTCACGGGAGGCGCCAGCAATCCGTTCATTACCCTGCTGATCGTCCCGATCGCGCTCACCGCGGCGGCGCTGCCGGTGAGCGCCCTGCTGTCGGTCGCCTCGCTGGTGGGCGCGGCCTATGTGGTGCTGCTGTTCTGGTACGTGCCGCTTCCTGCGCCCATGCACGGCGAAACTGCGTACGGCTTCTCGCTGCATGTACTTGGCATGGGCGTGAACTTCGTGATCATGGCCCTGCTGCTCGGCTTCTTCACCAAGCGCCTCGCACGCTCCCTGCGCTTCCAGCAGTTGGAGGTGCAGCGCGTGCGCGAACGGGCCCTGCGTGACGAAGGCATCCTCGCCATCGCCACCCAGGCCGCAGGAGCCGCGCATGAGCTGAACACGCCGCTGTCGACCATGCGCACGCTGCTTCCCGAACTGCGTCGGGAACACGCGGAGGACAAGGCGCTGGCCGAGGACCTGGAACTGCTGGAAAGCCAGGTCGACCGTTGCCGCACGATCCTTCGCGAGATGGTGGCGTTCGGCAAGGCGCAACTTTCGCAGGAACCCGAACTGCTCACGGTGGAGCGGTTCATCCATGGCTGCCTGGAGCGTTTCCAGCTGCTGCGGCCCGAAGCCGATCTTGCCCTGGCGATGGACCAGGAAGCCGCGCGTACCGTGCTGCGGACGCCACCCGGCTTGCGGCATGCGTTGTTGAACCTGCTCAACAACGCCGCGGATGCCTCCGCGGCCAACCATTCGCAGGCCGTCGCGCTGACCGTGCGCAGCGATGGAGAATGGCTCGAGCTGATCGTGATCGACCACGGGCCGGGCTTTACCGACACCGATGAACTCGGCGTGCTGGGCCAGTCGCGCAAGCAGACCGGCCTGGGCATCGGCCTCGCACTGGCGGAGGCCACCGCGGAACGCCTCGAGGGCGAATTGACCGCAAGCAATACCGGCAGCGGCGCCCAGATGCGGCTGCGGCTGCCCCTGACGGTCGTTGCCGCGCCATAATTAAGGCAACACTGACTAAGTATCGCCGTCGTCACCCGCCCTGTCTGTTCGCAGGCCACAGGGCCGTTGGCGAAAGCAGACTGGACGTCTGTCGAGCCAGCGGGCAGAAGGCATGCGGACAGACAGGGCGGGCCCCAACCGTTGAATTTCAGATGATGGGGTGATGTCCGGAAGGCCCGCCGGCTGCGCCGCGCCGCTTGGCAAGACGGCCAGTCTTCCCGGCGCCACGCGGCGCAGCCGGCGGGCCTTCCGGACATCATGACAACGGCGATACTTAGTCAGTGTTGCCTTAACTGTGGCGGATGGCCACAGTGGCACATGGCCACATGTGCATGCGTTGCCGCAGCGGCGAGAATGTGCTCGTCCGGCCACCGTGCCGTGGAGACCCCCATGAGCGACCAGCAACTCCTGATCATTGATGACGACGCCACCTTCGCCCGTGTCCTTGCGCGCGCACTCAGCTCGCGCGGATTCGAGGTGATCACCGCGAGCAACGCCGACGAGGCGCGCGCCCTCACCCGCCGGCACCAGCCGCGCTACTGCGTGCTCGACCTGAAGCTGGGCGATGAGAACGGCCTGCGCCTGATTCCCGAACTGCAGGCCTTGGTGCCGGAAATCCGCGTATTGCTGCTCACCGGCTACGCCTCGATCGCCACCGCCGTGGAGGCGATCAAGCGCGGCGCGCATGACTACCTGGCCAAGCCCGTCGATGCCGACGCCGTGGTGCGCGCCCTGCTCGATGGCGACACGAGTACCGGCGAAGACGACGTGGTCGACGCACCCGAAGCCCCGCTGGCCCTGCGTCGCCTCGAATGGGAGCACATCCAGCGCGTGCTGACCGAATGCGACGGCAACATCTCCGAAACGGCACGCCGCCTGGGCATGCATCGCCGCACGCTGCAGCGCAAGCTCAGCAAGCATCCGGTACGCGAGCGCCCCGAAGCGGACGATTGATGGGGTTGCCTTGCAAGGCCGGGGCGATCCCGGCCCTGCATGTCCCGGCCTGGACGAACCGGGCCGCTGTCAAGGTTGGTTCGGCGAACCGTCGGCAGGCAGGGGTTCGGCCGTGCCGTCGTCCTCGTCGCCGTAGATTGCTACGTGCGGCACGCCATCGGCGCCGATCCAGCCGCGATACATGCCGTCGGTATTGAATGGCATGGCGATGGTGCCGTTGCCGTCCAGCGCGATGGCGCCACCGTTGCCGCCCATCGACGGAATTTCCTGGTTGATCACTTCGGCTGCCGCGCGCCGCAGCGGCACGCGCATCTGCGTGACGCGCATGCAGATCTCATGCGCCGCCACCGTGCGCAGGTAGTACTCGCCCCAGCCCGTGCCCGATACTGCGCAGCCTGAATTGGCATAGGTGCCTGCACCGATGATCGGAGAATCGCCGACGCGGCCCCAGCGCTTGTCGGTCATCCCGCCGGTCGAGGTGCCGGCGGCAAGGTGTCCTTCGGCATCCAGCGCGACGGCACCGACCGTGCCGAAGTGTTTGGCCGTCTCGACGTCCGAATGCTTCACCTTGTCGGCGTCTTCCTTCAGCGCCTTCTGCAGCTGCTGCCAGCGCTCGTCGGTGCGGAAATAGGCAGGATCAACCAGTTCGACGCCGACCGTCTTCGCAAACTCTTCCGCGCCGTCACCCACCAGCATCACGTGATCGGATTTCTCCATCACCGCCCGCGCAAGCAGGATGGGATTCTTCACCCGATGCACGCCAGCCACCGAGCCAGCGCCGAGCGTCGCGCCGTCCATGATCGCTGCATCCAGCTCGTTCTTGCCGTCGTGCGTGAACACCGAACCCTTGCCGGCGTTGAAGTTCGGATCGTCTTCGAGCACGGTGATCGCCGCCGCCACCGCGTCGACCGCCGTCTTGCCGGATTTCAACTGGGCATAGCCCTTCTGCAATGCCTGGGTCAGCGCCGCGCGCACTGCCTTTTCCCGGGCCGGGCTCATCTCCCGCTTGATCACGCCGGCGCCGCCGTGGATCACGAGAACGGGCGCGGCGGCATGGCTCATGGACGCGATTCCCAGCGCCGCGATGGCGGCGACAAGACGGCAGGACTTCACGGACGGTACTCCCCTAGCTTTGGCCCGGAGTATATCCAGCGCCTCGTCCATCCTCACCCGGATGGTGGACCAGGCCCGTTACCGCGATTTTTCAGGGTCTTGGACCTTGGTACAACGTGAGCGGCCGGCATTCCGTCGTATCCTTGGCAGCTGGCTCTCCCTGCAAGAAGGCATCTGCAATGGACAAGGTTTATGCAAGCGCGACGCAAGCCCTCGACGGGCTGCTGTTCGACGACATGACCATCGCCGCCGGCGGCTTCGGCCTGTGCGGCATTCCCGAGAACCTGATCGCGGCGCTGCTGGAGGCCGGCACCAAGGGACTCACCATCGTCGGCAACAACGCGGGCGTGGATGACTTCGGCATGGGTCCGTTGCTGAAGACCCGGCAGGTGAAGCGCGTGTACGCGTCTTACGTGGGCGAAAACAAGGAGTTCGAGCGCCAGGTGCTGGCCGGCGAGCTGGAACTGCACCTGGTGCCGCAGGGCACCCTGGCCGAGAAGCTGCGCGCCGGCGGCGCGGGCATTCCCGGCTTCTATACCCGCACCGCGTTCGGCACCAAACTGGCCGAAGGCAAGGAGACCAAGGTTTTCGACGGCAAGGAATACGTGCTGGAGGAAGCCATCCACGCCGATGTCTCGATCATCAAGGCATGGAAGGGTGATCGCCTCGGCAACCTGGTGTTCCGCAAGACCGCGCGCAACTTCAACCCGATGATCGCCACCTGCGGCAAGGTCTGCGTGGCCGAAGTGGAAGAACTGGTGGACGTCGGCACGCTCGAGCCGGACGGCATCCACGTGCCCGGCATCTACGTCGACCGCATCATCAAGGGCCCCTCGTACGAGAAGCGCATCGAGTTCCGCACGATCGCCGGCGCCAACACGGGCAAGGAAAGCCCGATCCGCACGGCCATGGCGCAGCGCGCCGCCAAGGAACTGCAGGACGGCTTCTACGTGAACCTGGGCATCGGCATTCCCACGCTCGTGGCGAACTACATCCCGCCGGGCATGGACGTCACGCTGCAGTCGGAAAACGGCCTGCTCGGCATCGGACCGTTCCCGGACGACGCCCATGTGGACCCCGACCTGATCAACGCCGGCAAGCAGACCATCACCACCCTGCCCGGCTCGAGCTTTTTCTCAAGCGCGGAATCGTTCGCCATGATTCGCGGCGGCCACATCGACCTGTCGATCCTGGGCGGCCTGGAAGTGTCCTGCACCGGCGACCTCGCGAACTGGATGGTGCCCGGCAAGATGGTGAAGGGCCCCGGCGGCGCCATGGACCTGGTCAGCGGCGTCAAGCGCGTGGTCGTGCTGATGGAGCACACCGCGAAGGACGGTTCGCCCAAGATCAAGAACGAGTGCGACCTGCCCATCACCGGCAAGGAATGCGTGGACCTGATCATCACCGACCTATGCGTGTTCTCGGTCGAGAAGGGCAAGGGCCTGACGCTGATCGAGATGCATGACGGCGTGACGCTTGAGGACGTCAAGGCGAAGACCGGATGTGCGTTCGCGGTCAGCCCGGCGCTGAAGTGACGGCGTGAGCCAAGCGCCTTCGTGTCTCTTCTTAAAGGGATGCGAAGGCGTACGGCGGCCTGTCGGGAGAAAGCTCGCGTATCCGCTTAGGCCGGAATAGGCGTCGACTCCGGAAACCGGATGCGCGCGATGTGCCTGCGGTCGTCGCGCGTCTGCAGCTCCAGCGGCCAGCGGAAGCGTTCGCTGATGCGCTGGGCGATGGCCAGTTCGAAGCCGTGGCGGTTCGCCGCCAGGGGAACGGAAGCGTCGCCGCGGTGGGTCACGGTGACGACGCCGGGCATCACGGTGACCACCACCGTGCCACCCTCCGCCTGCTGGCAGGCGTTGCGGATCAGCTGCCAGCACAGCACGGAAAACACGCGTGGCGAGCCGTGCAGTGCGAAGCGCGCCGGCTCTTCCAGCTCCAGCGTGATGGGGCGTCCTTCCAGCATGGCCAGCACGTCGGGCAGCTCGTGGCGGATCACGTCGTTGACGACGAAGTCCTCTTCGGTGAGGCCGTTGTCCGATTCACGCGCGAGGATCAATAGCGCCTCGACCAGTGCCTCCATCTCGCGCGTCGAACGCTTGATGCGCTGGACCGAGCGCTGGCCGAATTCGCCGAGCGAGAGGTCGTCTGCCAGCATGTCGGCCGACATCTTGATCACGGTGAGCGGGCTGCGCAGCTCGTGGCTGGCGTCGCGCGTGAAGTTGCGTTCGCGCTGGTTGTAACCGGCGATGCGGTTGGCGAAACCGTAGAGGCTGTTGGCCAGCGTCATCACGTCGGCGTCCGTGCGGCGCGGCAGTTGGTCGGGCCGCCAGCCGTTGAGGTCCGACGATCCTTCGTCCCAGCCGCTGACGGCACGGGCCAGCCGCGCCACTGGCGACCACTGGTGCCAGGCGGCCAACCAGGCGAGCGCGCTGATGATCACGATCAGCGCGACCACCGCGCCGACGGGTGCCACGTTGTACACGCCCATCAGGCACACGATCATCACGGCCAGCAACTGCAGGCCGAAAATGATCGCGAGACGTCGATGGAACAACCCGCGTCCCAAGGTCGACGCGGGTTGCGCGGTGCCCCTGCTTGCCATGTCAGTTCATGCGCTACCGATCATGCCGGCTGCGAGGCAGTAGCGACCTCCGATTCGAGATCGGCAAGGCGGTATCCGGCGGAGTGGATGGTATGCAGCAGCGGACGATCGAACGGTTTGTCGATGACCCGGCGCAGGTTGTAGAGGTGCGAGCGCAGCGTGTCCGAGTCGGGCAGCGTGTCGCCCCAGATTTCGCGTTCGATGTCGCGGCGACTCACCACGCGGGGCGATTCGCGCATGAGGATCGCGAGCAGCTTCAGCCCGATCGGCGAGACGGTGAGTTCCTGGCCACCGCGTACGAGGCGCAGCGTGGCCGTGTCCAGCGTCATGTCGCCCACGGTGAGGATCTCGGTGGAAACCTGCCGGCGATCACGACGGATCAGTGCACGCAGCCGGGCTTCCAGCTCGCGCACTTCGAATGGCTTGACCAGGTAGTCGTCGGCACCGGCCTCCAGGCCCACGAGCTTGTCCTCCAGCGTGTCGCGGGCAGTGAGCATCAGTACGGGCGTAGACTTCTTGGCGTCGCGGCGAAGCTTGCGGCAAACGTCCAGGCCGTCCATGCCCGGCAGCATCAGGTCGAGCACCACCACGTCGTAGCTGTTGGAGACCGCCAGGTGCAGGCCACTGACGCCGTCCGCGGCGTAGTCGACCGAATAGCCCCGGCGCTCAAGGAACTCGCCGACCATCTCGGCGATCTGGCGATTGTCTTCGACCAGAAGAATCAGGCCGGATTGTTCATCGCGTGCGCTCATCCCTACCTCTCCTGCAGCTGACTTCACAAAGGTGAACAGCTAACGACCCGCATCGTGAGGCTCGCGTGAAATTCCTCTGACAGATTCACGTCAGGTTGTGAGCGTGTTCACCTTAGTGCAATAGAGGCGTCAAGGCCTTCCAAACGTTGTCCAAGACCTGCGGTTGCGCCGAGGCGACTGGGTGCAGGCCGTCTGCCTGCATCAGCTCGGGCTTCAGGGCTACGCCATCGAGCAGGAAGGGGAGCAACGCCGCTTTCTTGTCCTTTGCCACGTCCGCATAGACGGCACGCAGGCCATCGCGGTACTGCGGACCATAGTTCACCGGCAGCTCGATGCCCAGCAGCAGCACCTTGGCCTTGGCCTGCTGGCCGGCGGTGACCATGGCCGCAAGGTTGTCGCGCAGCTGGGCCAGCGGCAAGCCACGCAGGCCATCGTTGGCTCCCAGCTCGATCACCAACAGGGCCGGGTGATATTTCTCGAGCAGTGCCGGCAACCGGTTGCGGCCGCTCAGCGAGGTCTCGCCGCTGATGCTGGCATTGACCACCGTCCAACCCGGCTCCATCTTGGCGAGACGGTCGCCGAGCAGATGCACCCAGCCGGATTCGACCGGGATGTTGTGCGCGGCCGACAAGGAATCGCCCAGCACCAGCACGGTTTTCGGCGGGGCCGCGTGGGCGGCGCCGACGACGGCGCCCAGCAGCATGACGAGGCAACAAAGGAAACGACGCATGAGTGGCACGGCCTCCGCTTCTTCCAACGGTGTTCTTCTGGATGCCATCGATGTTAGCAAGTCGGTCCAGGGACCCGAGGGCAGACTGGATATCCTGAGCAACGTCTCGCTGCAGGTGCGCGACGGCGAGAGTTTCGCCATCGTGGGCGCGTCCGGCTCAGGCAAGACCACCCTGCTCGGCCTGCTCGCCGGCCTCGACACGCCCAGCCATGGACGCATCTCGCTCGATGGCCATGCGCTGGAAACCATGGACGAGGAAGCGCGTGCCGACCTGCGTCGTCGCCTGGTCGGCTTCGTGTTCCAGTCGTTCCATCTCCTGCCCGCGCTCACCGCCGAAGAGAACGTAATGCTGCCACTGGAACTGGAAGGCCGCGACGACGCCCGCGCGCGTGCCCGCGAGGCGCTGGAAGCAGTGGAGCTGGCGCCGCGGCGTCGCCACTACCCGGCCCAGCTTTCCGGTGGCGAGCAGCAGCGGGTGGCGATTGCCCGCGCCTTCGTGCACCAGCCGCGCCTGCTGTTCGCCGACGAGCCCACCGGCAATCTCGACCAACGCACCGGCCACCACATCAGCGACCTGATGTTTTCGCTGAACCACGACCATCGCACGACGCTCGTGCTGGTCACGCACGACCCGAAGCTCGCGGCGCGCTGCACGCGCCAAGTGGAACTGGACAACGGCCACGTGATCGCACCGCGCACGAGCGCAGCGGTGGCGCCATGAGCACGCGCGCGCCGCTGCCGGGGCGCCCGGCATGAGGCTGCTCACGCTGTCCTTGCGTAGCCTGCGCCGCGAGTGGCATCTGCCGGAGCTGCGCACACTGGGCGCCTCGCTGGTGCTGGCCGTGGTGGCGCTGGGCGTGGTCGCCACGCTGTCCACGCGCATGGAGCGCGGCGTGCTGGCGAGTGCGGCGGAGCTGATCGGTGGCGACCTCGGCATCAGCTCGCCGCAGTCACTGCCCTCGAACTATGCCGCACAAGCGGCGCAGCGCGGCCTGCATGTCACGCGCAATGCGAGCTTTCCAAGCGTCGCGTTCGCGCACGAACAGAGCCAGCTGCTCGATGTACAGGCTACCGATGGCGCCTATCCGCTGCGCGGCACGCTGGAGCTGCTCGACCGCCAAGGCAAGAGCGTGGTCGGCCACGGACCGCCTGCGGGCACGGTTTACCTCGATCATCGCGCACTGGTGGCCTTGAACCTCAAGCTCGGCGATGCCGTGCAACTGGGTGGCCGCGATCTGCGCATCGCCGGCGAACTCCTGCGCCAGCCCGACGGCGGCGAACTGGTCGCAATGGCGCCGCGGGCGCTGATGAACGTCACCGACGCGGAACAGGCAGGCCTGCTGGGCGTGGGCAGCCGCGCGCGACACCACCTGCTGGTCGCGGGTGAACCCGACGCCGTGCAGGGTTGGCGTCGCTGGGTGCAGGAACAGACCCTTCCCCAAGGCGCGGAACTGATCACGCCCGAACAGACGCAGGAACGCATGCGCAGCGCCTTCGACCGCGCCAGTGCCTTCCTGCGGCTCACCGCGTTGCTCTCCGCGTTGCTGGCTGGCGTCGCCATCGCGATGGCCGCACAGCGCTATGCACGCCGCAAGACGAACGAGGTGGCCCTGCTGCGCGCCCTCGGCACGCCACGACGGCAGGTGCTGGGCCTGCTGACGGGTACGCTGGGGCTGCTTGCCGTGCCTGCCGTCGCCGCGGGCGCCCTGGTGGCGCTGGGCTTGGCCCAGCTCACCTGGCACTTCGCCAGCCAGATGTTCACCACCGTGCCCACCGTGCTGCCCCTGGGCCCCGCCGCCGCGGCGGCAGCCATGGGCCTGGCCGTACTGGCCGGGTTCGCCCTGCCGCCGCTCACGCGGCTGGCGGAGGTTCCACCGGTCGCCGTGTTCCGCGAAAGCGCGGCGCGGCGCGTGCGGCGCTTCGATGCGCTGTACCTCGTGCCGGCCGTGGTCGCCCTGCTGCTGATCTGGAGCCAGAGCGGCTCGGCCAAGCTGGCCGGCATCCTTGCCGCCAGCCTGGTCGGCGTGGCGATCGTGGCGGCGCTGCTTTCCGCGCTGCTGCTGTGGATCGCGCGGCGCGTGGCACCAGGCGCCCATCCCGCGTTGCGGCTGGGGCTCGCTGCACTGGCACGCCGGCGCAGCATGAGCCTGCTGCAGGCCACGGCGCTGAGCCTGGGCCTGGTCGCCCTGTTGCTGCTGGCCATCGTGGCGCCGGCCCTGCTGGAAGGCTGGCGGCGCGAACTGCCCGCGGATACGCCGAACTGGTTCGTGCTCAACCTGCAGGACGACCAACGCCCGGGTTTCGAGCACGCGCTGGCCGGCATGGGCGGCCAGAAGCTCAACATGCTGCCGCTGGCGGTAGGCAAGCTCACCGCCATCAACAGCCATCCGATCGACCAGCTCAGCTTCAAGGACGAACGCGCCAAGGACTGGGCCGACCGCCAGTTGCGCCTGTCATGGGCGGGCGAACTCCCGCCGAGCAACCAGGTCATCGCAGGGCAATGGCACGGCGGGCATCCGGCGCAGGCCGAGGTGTCGATCGATACCATGTGGCGTGACATGTTTGCGCTGAAGGTCGGCGACGTGATGAGTTTCAATGTGGGCGAAGGCCACATCGATGCGCGGGTGGGCAGCATCCGCAAGGTCGACTGGACGTCGTTCCGGGTGAACTTCTTCCTGGTGTTCGATCCGGCGCACGCGAGTGAGCTGCCACATACCTGGATCGCCAGCTTCTACCTGCCGCGCGGCAACGCACCGGCACTCGCGCAGCTGTCGCGCGACTACAGCAACCTCAGCCTCATCGACGTGGACGCCATGCTCGACCGCGTGCGCGAGATCGTGAACCAGGTGAGCGGCGCGGTCCGCTGGGTGCTGGGCTTCAGCCTGCTCGCCGGTGCACTGGTGCTCGCTGCGGCACTCGCCGCCAGCGCGCAGGAACGTCGCCACGAAGCCGCCCTGCTACGCACCCTGGGTGCACGCCGCAGCCAGCTGCGCGCCGCCGCCGCGTGCGAATTTGCCCTGCTCGGCCTCGTCGCCGGCCTTACCGCGGCGTTTGGGGCCGCGGGCACGGGGCTCTGGCTGGGACACGCCATCTTCCATATCGACGACTTCGTGCCGCCGCTGGGCTCACTGCTATTGGCGGCGCTGGCGGCCGCCATCGTGGTGATGCTGTTGGGACTCGCGGGTACGCGGCGCGTGAGCCGCACCTCACCCATGCGCCTGTTGCGGGAAAACTGAGTGACCACGTCCAGGGACGATACCGACCGCACGGAAAACGCACTCACGCGAATGCTCCGCCGCGTGGCGCATGACTGGTTGC
Source organism: Dyella jiangningensis (assembly GCF_003264855.1). Classification (NCBI taxonomy): domain Bacteria; kingdom Pseudomonadati; phylum Pseudomonadota; class Gammaproteobacteria; order Lysobacterales; family Rhodanobacteraceae; genus Dyella; species Dyella jiangningensis. The sequence goes on from NZ_NFZS01000004.1 coordinate 785,427, forward strand.
TGCTGGGCTTCCTGCTGCTGACCATCGTGCTGGCCGTGGCCGATCCGCGGCCGCTCACCGATCACCAGCGTTGGCTGCAGTTGCCGACGTTGGCGGGCCTGCTGGGCCTGCTCATCTGCATCCAGGGCATTCGCGACAGCGGACTGGTGCAACACCTGGCGGCCGCCATGGTCGCGCGCGCGCATTCGCTGCGCATGCTGGGGCTGATGCTGGTGAGCACCACGGCGCTGCTCGCGATGGTGCTCACCAATGACGTGAGCCTGTTCCTGATCGTGCCGCTGACGCTCGCGATCGGCCGCATCTCCAACGTGCCGGTGATGCGCATGGTGGTGCTGGAGGCACTCGCCGTGAACGCGGGCTCCACGCTCAGCCCGATCGGCAACCCGCAGAACCTGTTGCTGTGGCAGTACACGCACCTGCCCTTCCTGCAATTTGCCTGGACGATGCTGCCGACGTTCGGCGTGATGTTCGTGCTGCTGGTGATCCTGACGCTGTGCTGGCTGCCGCGCGGGCGCGTGCTGCTGCACGCCGAGGACGTCGACGGCCATCCCATTTCGGCGGCGCAGGCCGTGTTGTCGGTGGCGGCCCTGGCGAGCATGGTGCTGATGATGGAGCACAACCATGCCGTGCTCGGCGCGCTGCTCCTGCTGGTGCCCTTCGCGCTGCTGGAACGCGGCACGCTGGCACGCGTGGACTGGCTGCTGTTGGTCACCTTCGCCGCCATTTTCCTGGGGCTGGGCCACGCGGCGGAACTGCCGCCCGTGCAACGAGCATTGGACGGACTCAACCTTGATCAGCCGCTCACGCTTTACGTGAGCGGCATCCTCGCCTCGCAGGTGATCAGCAACGTGCCGGCCACCGTGTTGTTCCTGCGCCACGCGCCGGATGCGATGGCGCTGGCGGTGGCCGTGAACGTCGGCGGCTTCGGTCTGGCCATCGGTTCGCTGGCCAATCTCATTGCGCTACGCCTGGCGAAACAGCCGGGCGGTGGCCGACTGCTTCACCAGGTCTCGGTGCCTTTCCTGCTGGTCTGCGCGCCACTCGTGTATCTCGTATGGCGCTGGCTGGGGTGAGCCGACGAAGGCTCAGTCGTCGTCGCGATCGTGCGGCACGCTCACCTTGCCCTGCACGCCGGAGTGGCTCACGTCGCCACTGCCCTTCGCACCCACGGTGAAGTCGCCGTGCACATCATGCACACGCACATCGCCCGAGCCCACGGTGTCGATCTTCACGCTGCCGCCCACGGCACGGATGGTGACGTCGCCGGAACCGATGCTGCCCACGCGCGATTCACCACGAACGCCGTTGACCTTGACGTCGCCCGAACCGATGGAGCCGATGTCGAGGCTGCCCACGTCGTTCACGTCCACGTCGCCCGAACCCACGCTGGCGCTGAAGGGGCCGGCAATCTTGTTGACGTGCAGGTCACCCGAACCCACCTGCGTGGACAGCTTCTGCAGGCCCGTCACCCACGCATCGCCGGAACCGACGTTCAGCACCACCGGGATCTGCGCAGGGATCTGCATGTTGAGCACGAGGCTGGTGTAGCTGCTCTTGAACAGGCTGATCGTCATGCGGCCATGATTGCCGGCTTCCACGATCAGGCGATCGCCTTCGCGGCGCTGGGTGACCACCAGGTCGTCCAGCAGCTTCGGGTCGGACGCACAGGCGCGCCCTGTGACCGAGCCGCCTGCCCCGCCGCTGCTGCCGTTGAGATGCAGGTCGTGGCTGTGCAGGTCCACCTGCACTTCGCGAACGCCGGCGAGGTCCAGCGTGAGGTTGCGCGGCGCCTCGTACTTGCACTCGTCAGCGTGCGAAACCAAAGGGGCAAACAGCAGTGCAGCAAGAAGAAGGCGACGCATGGGTAGCTCCTGATTGATCGGACAGGCTTGAGATGTTGCTGCTCCCCAAAAGGTTTAGAGCCGAGTCAACCCAGGCCGGCACGGCACGTTTGAGGCACAACCAACATCGTGGAGATGGATCGACATGCAACGCAAGACCCTGCTCACCTCCGCCTTCGTCCTGCTGGTGGTCGCAGGTGGCAGCTATGCCATCGCCCAGGACGCCGCCCCCAAGAGCGCACCCGCCCTCGCCGCCAAGGCCATGCCGGCTCCCCGTGGTCCGCAGATGGACCGTGGCGACGTGCAGGGCTTCATGGGAGATGGCCCCGGTTTCGGCCGTCCCGGCTTCGGTCGCCCCGGCCTTGAGGGCCCGGGTTCACCGGTGATCGAGGATCTGCAGGCACTGGAGCGCCTGTACCGCGAGAACGGCCGCGGCAAGGACCTGCAGGCGCTGTACAACGACGTGCTGACCAAGACGCAGGATCCGCGCGTGCGCACCTACGTCTACCACCATCTCGCCCGCGCCCAGGCGGCGCCTGCCAACATCGACCAAGCCATCGCCACGCTGCGCAAGAGCCTCGACGAGAACCTCGCGAACGAAGCCAAGCAGCGCGCCGAAGCCGAAAAGATGCGCAACGAATGGGAACAGCGCCGCCACGCGATGAAGCCGGCACCGACCACACAACCATAACGACAAGAACAATGGACGCGACCGACCCGGGAGCGTCCACGGCTGAGGCACGGGAACCCCAGAGCCCGTGCCTCCTTTTTTTCAGGTGGCCGGTTTGTCCGTGCGCTTGGCAACACGCCACAGCGCTTCCTGTTCCGCCAGATCGCGCTCCGGCAACGGCCGGCCCTGTTCGCGCGCCAACCGTTCCATCTGGCGGAAGCGCCGCTCGAATTTGGCGTTGGCATGGCGGAAGGCCTGCGAGAAATCCACGCCGGCGTGCCGCGCCAGGTTGGCCACCACGAACAGCACGTCGCCGATTTCATCCTGCAGCCGCTGCCGGTCGCGACCCTGGACAAACTCGGCCCGCACTTCCTCGACTTCTTCCAGCAACTTGTCGAGCACCGGCTGCTCGTCCGGCCAGTCGAAGCCGACCTTGGCCGCACGCTCCTGCAGCTTCAGCGCGCGTTTCCACTCGGGCAAACCGCGCGAGATACCGGCGAGTGCGCTGTCGTCATGCTGCTCGCCCTTGGCCGCGCGCTCGGCGCTCTTGATGTCGTCCCAAGCCTGCTTCTGCGCGTCGAGGTCGTCGTAACTCTCGTCGCCGAACACGTGCGGATGCCGACGCACCATTTTCTCGCTGATGGCGTGGGCGACATCGGCAAAGTCGAACAGGCCCGCCTCTTTCGCCATCTGCGCGTGGAACACCACCTGCAGCAGCAGATCGCCCAGCTCGTCCCGCAGGTCGTGCCAATCCTTGCGATCGATGGCGTCGGCGACTTCGTAGGCTTCTTCGATGGTGTACGGCGCAATCGTGGAGAAATCCTGCTGCAGGTCCCACGGACAACCGCCCTTGGGGTCGCGAAGGCGCGTCATGATGGCGAGCAGGTCATCCAGGCTGTGGCGAACGGCCTCGGTCATCACGCCTCCAGGTCGGCGGCAAGCAGGCGGGCTTTCCAGTCGACGGCGCTGTCGCCCACCGCGATGAATTCGGGATTGATCAGCGAATCGCCACGGTTGTAGCGCAGAGGCTCGCCGGCAAGGTCGAGCACCGCACCACCGGCCTCTTCGAGCACGCTCTGCGCCGCCGCCGTATCCCACTCGCTGGTTGCGCCCCGACGCAAATAGACGTCCGCATCGCCACGCGCCACCAGGCAGAACTTCAGCGACGAACCGAGCGGCATCGATTGGTAGCCTTCACCGATCAACTGCTCCAGCAGCGCCGTGCCCGCGCCACCATGCGATCGGCTGCCGGCTACCGTGGCGGGCTGCGAGAAATCGCGCGTGGCGATGCGCTGCCAAGGCGCATCGACCTGCGATTGCAGCCATGCGCCCTGCCCACGCGCCGCCGCGTAAAGCTCGCCCGTGACCGGCGCCAGCACCGCGCCAAGCACGGGCTCGTGATTTTCGATCAGCGCGATGTTCACCGTGAACTCGCCGTTGCGCTTGATGAACTCGCGGGTGCCGTCAAGTGGATCGACCAGCCAGTAGCGTGTCCATGTGCGCCGCTCCGACCATGCTGCGGCGCGTGCCTCTTCGGAGATCACCGGCAGGCCGCCTTCGAGCTGCGCCAGGCCGGCGGTGATCACGCGCTGCGCGGCAAGATCGGCCGCGGTGACGGGCGACTGGTCCACCTTGCGCTGCACTTCGAACTCTTCGCCATAGACCACCAGGATGGCGTCGCCCGCTTCGCGAGCAAGGGCTGCCACCTGCTGCAGCAGCGTGGAAAACGGAACGTGGCTCATGTCGGGGAAAACCGGCCGGCGAGGTATTCGCGAGCCATGAAGAGGGCGGCGATCGAACGGCCTTCAGTGACGTCCTCGCGGGCGATCAGGAGGTGCAGGTCGGCGAGCTTCCACGGAACCACTTCCAGTTCCTCGGGTTCGTCGCCCTGCAGGCGTTCGGGATACAGGTCCTGCGCCAGCACGACATGCGCCATGTGCGTCATGTACGAAGGCGACAGCGACAGGTTGTGCAGGATCTTCAGCTTGCGTGCGCCATAGCCGATCTCTTCCTTGAGCTCGCGATCGGCACCCTGCTCCACCGTTTCGTCGCGATCGAGGCGACCCTTGGGCAGGCTGAGTTCGTAGCGGCCGACGCCGGCGCCGTACTCGTGCACGAGCAGCACCGTTTCATCGTCAAGCATGGGCACGATGATCACGGCACCCAGTCCACTGCCTTTCAATCGCTCGTAGACGCGGCGTTCGCCGTTGGAGAATTCGAGGTCGAGCTGCTCGACGCGCAGGAAGCTGCTGTCGTGCACGTCGCGTGTCGCATGGATGATGGGTGGCTTGCGCATGGGTCGATTGTAGCTCAGCGCCCCGCAACCGCCGGCAGCTGACGACCACGCCCCGCCACCACCGCCCATACCAGCATGCCGAACGCGATGCCCTGGAGCACGCTCGTGGCTACCCCGACAACGGCGGCGTGCCGGGCCAGCTCTATCGTGGTCTGCTCGCGCGCCTGCACGGCAGCTGGCAAATAGACGAAGTGGTACCAGCCGGAGGCCAGCAGCACCAGCATTTCGATGATGCTTCCGAGCAGGAGCAACAACGCCGGGCCCGGCATCCTTCGCCAGAACACCGCCGCCAGCACCACGCCGATGATGGCGGCGGTCATCTGCGGCGCGTTGGCCAACAAGCCGTAGAGAATCTGCATGGATGCATCCATTCGGTGTTCCTTCTCAGCGCGCTGCGCGCAGGCGTTTCAGTACGGCGGCGTGGATGGCGGGTGTACCGGCAAGCACGCTTCGCGATTCCAGGGTGAGTGATTGGCCGTCCAAATCGGTGAACACGCCGCCTGCTTCGCGCACGATCACCGCGAGCGCCGCGATGTCGAGGATGTTCACATCCGACTCCAGCACTAGGTCCAGGCTGCCGCGTGCGAGCAGGTGGTAATGGCAGAAATCGCCATAACCGCGAATGCGATTGGTGTCGCGGATCAGCGCGCCCAGCTCGGCCCAGCGCGCATCGGCAGTGAGCGACTTCACGTTGCCGATGGAAAGCGATGCCTGCGCCAGCGTCGACGTCGGTGCGACATGCACCTGCTCGCCCTCGAACCAACTGCCGGCACCGGCGCTGGCCCACATGGTCTCGCCGTAGATCGGCGCACTGGAAACGCCTAGGACCAGCTCGCCACGGTGCATCAAGGCGATCTGCGTGGAGAAGAACGGCGTGCGGCGCACGAAACTCTTGGTGCCATCGAGCGGATCCACCATCCACAGCAGTTCGGGATTGCCTTCGTCGCGCCCAAACTCCTCACCGTAGATCGACGCCTCCGGCAAGGCCTGCTGCAGTAGCTTGCGGATGGCCATCTCTGCCTCGCGGTCAGCGACGGTGACGGGCGTGTCGTCGCTCTTGAGCTCGATGTCCACGCCACGACGCCAGTAATGCCGCAGTACCTCGGCGGCGGCCTGCGCCGCTTCGCGCGCCGCGGCGAGTGCATGCGGCAGGTTCAGTTCAGCCATGATTTCCCCCGGGCATGGTGGCAGCGAGGCCACCGGTGTAATGGATGTGCGTGACGCCGTCGGCATCGACGGGGCCGAAAGCGGCGAGCCAACGAGTCAAGGCGGGTGTCGGTTCGCGCGGCGCCGCGATGGCATTGAAGCGCCACGCCAGCGGGCTGAGCTGCAAGCCGCCATCGATGCGCAACGGACCCCTACCGCTGTCGTACAGATGACCATCGATCACGCCGCTGCTGCCGTGCATGGTCAATCGCAACGTGCCCAACAGCACATCGCCCTGGCGGGGCGTACGCAACGATGCGTCCTGCCACTCCAGGCGGGCATCCAGCACGAGCGGCCAGCCTCCCTGCAACTGCGCCTTGGGTATATCGGCCGTGAGGGTGCCGCGCGGCTTTCCGCCGGGAAGCGCGAGGTGTGCGTTCAACAGATCGAGGTCGGCGCGCATATGGACGTCCGTCCACCGCGCATCGGTGGCGCTGCGCCCCTGCATGCGACCGTGGAATTGCAGGCGCGGTCCCTGCAGGTCGACAAGGCATTCGGGATCGCCCCGCAGCAAGGCGCCACGCGAAAGCTGCCAGTCGAGTCGCCCGAGATCCTCGCCCTTGGCCGATACGACGCGGCCGGCATGGCCATCCCAGATCAGTCCGCTCACTTGCTGCAAGTGAATGCCGCCGAGGCGACCTGCCAACAGCGGCAGCACCCAGCGCGCGGGCATGAACCACACGAGGGCAAAGCCGATGAGCAGCAGGCCAAGCAGGCCGGCCAGTGCGATACGCCAATGCTTCAAACCAATTCCCGGGGATTTGGAAGACTTGAGCGGGCATGCTCGAAACCCCGATCATAGCCGGATGAACACCCTCCCCGCTGCCGACGCGCTGGTGCGTCGAGACCTGAGCCACCTGTGGCACCCCTGCACGCAGATGCACGATCACCAGACGGTGCCGATGGTGCCCATCGCGCGTGGCGATGGGGCATGGCTGGTCGGCACCGACGGACGGCGCTATCTCGACGGCATCAGCTCGTGGTGGACCAACCTGTTCGGACACGCCAACCCGCGCATCGCCGCGGCGCTGGCCGACCAGGCGCGCACGCTGGAACACGTGATTTTCGCCGGTTTTACCCATGAACCCGCCGTGGCGCTCGCGGAAGAACTGGTGCGCGTGACGCCGCCCGGCCTCGATCGCGTCTTCTATGCGGACAACGGTTCAGCCGCGATCGAAGTGGCGCTGAAGATGAGCTTCCACTACTGGCTGAACCAGGGTCATGGCGAGAAGACGCGCTTCATCGCGCTCACCGGCAGCTATCACGGCGAAACGTTGGGCGCACTGTCGGTCAGCGATGTGGCGCTGTATCGCAAGACGTACGCACCGCTGCTGCTGACGCCGATCCTCGCGCCTTCGCCCGACGCCTACGAGGCAGAGCCCGGCGAAAGCGGGGCCGCGGTGGCGCAACGGCGGCTCGGCGAATTGCGCACCTTGCTTGAGCAGCACGCCCACGAAGTATGCGCGGTGATCGTGGAGCCGCTGGTGCAGTGCGCCGGCGGCATGCGCATGTACCATCCCGATTACCTGGCCGGGCTGCGCGCACTGTGTGACGAGTTCGCCGTGCATTTCATCGCCGATGAAATCGCGGTGGGTTTCGGCCGCACGGGCACCTTGTTCGCGTGTGAGCAGGCCGGCGTATCACCCGACTTCATGTGCCTGTCCAAGGGACTCACCGGCGGCTTCCTGCCGCTGTCGGCGGTACTCACCACCACGCAGGTGTATGACGCTTTTTACGCGGAGTACAGCGCGGGCAAGGCGTTCCTGCATTCGCACAGTTACACCGGCAACCCGCTCGCCTGCCGCGTGGCGCTGGAAACGCTGGCGATTTTCCGCGACGAACCGGTGCTGGAACGCAATCGCGTCTTGTCAGCGCACCTGGCGCAGCGGCTCGATGCACTGCGCGGTCATCCGCATGTCGCCGACGTGCGCCAGACCGGGATGATCGCCGCCGTGGAGCTGGTGGCCGACAAGCCGAGACGCACACCGTTCCCGCCAGGCGATCGCCGCGGGCTGCGCGTCTACCTGCACGGACTCACCCAGGGCGCGCTGCTGCGCCCCCTGGGTGATGTCATCTACTTCATGCCGCCCTATGTGATCACCACGCAGGAAATCGACCTGCTGGTGGATACGGCCGTCGACGGCATCGAGCGCGCCGTCGCCGGCTGACCGGGGCTTAGTGCCCGCCGTGGATGGTCACGCTCGGGTCGAGCTTCTGCAGCGCCGGGCCCATGGTGGTTTCACCCGTGTTCTGGATGTCCTGCCGGTTGTAGCTGCGTCCGGGCACGGTCAGGCAGCTGCCGTGCTTGGCCGGGATCATGCTGCCCGTCGTCTGCAGGCAGGTACGGTCGCCGGGCCGCGGTGGGCCCTGCTTGACCGGCTGCGAACCGAGGGGCTGCACCTGCCCTTCCGGCAGTGCCTGCATGCTGTTGTTGCTGGTCGGTGCCGTGCTCTGTGCGATCGCCAGCGGGCTGGCCGCCAGGGCAACCACAGCACCAAGGAAAAGTGCGATCGTGGACTTGTTCATGTTCCACCTCCGGGGAGTGAGGGACGTCTTCATCCTGCGCCTGCCCGCGTCGGCAGGCAAATCCGGGCCGCCCCATGTCGCCGCGTGTTCAGCTTTCGCCGCACAAGGCGCATGAGACGGTTCGCCGCTGTCCGTTATGCTTTCCGTTTCCACCATCATAGAACGCGCCATGCGCACCATTCGCATACACGTGGACCTGCCGCTCGCGGTCGGCCAGGAACTGCCGCTTCCGGCGCAGGCCGGGGAGCACGTGGCGCGCGTGCTCAGGCTGGAGGCCGGCGACCCGGTCACCCTGTTCAATGGCGATGGCCACGACTACCTCTCGCTCATCCAGGCCGTCGGCAAGCGCGAGGTGACCGTGCGGGTCCAGGCGGCGCAACCGGTCGCCAACGAGTCGCCGTTGCCGCTGACGCTGGCCCAGGGCGTGGCCCGTGGCGAGAAGATGGACCTGATCGTGCAGAAAGCCACGGAACTGGGCGTTGCGCGCATCGTTCCGCTGCTGACCGAGCGCTCCGAAGTGAAGCTCGACGCGGGGCGTGCGGAAAAGCGCCTCGCCCACTGGCGCGCGGTGGTCGCCAGCGCCTGCGAGCAGAGCGGGCGTGCCACCGTGCCCGAGGTGAGCCCCGCACTTCCGCTGGAGGCGTGGCTGAAGGGATTGGCGGATGACGGCGCCTTGCGCCTCGCATTGCTGCCCGAAGGCAGCCAACGGCCCGGCGAACTGCGCTTCACGCCTGCGGGCGGCTTGCTCGTGGTCGGCCCCGAAGGCGGCCTTGGCCAACGCGACACGGCGGCACTGGCCGACGCGCGCTTCACGGGTCTCAAGCTGGGGCCGCGCATCCTTCGCACGGAGACGGCCGGCCTGGCCGCATTGGCCGCGCTGCAGGCGCTGCACGGGGATATCTGACACCACGCCGCCTCGGTAAGGCGGCGCGGCGGCTTGCTCAGCTGGCGAGATCGAGCAGCTCGATCAGTTCGGCCTCGATGCCTTCCAGGTCCGGGATGACCGCGATGTCGTCGCGCACCAGTACCTGTGCCTTCACGCCGGGAGGCAGTGGCGCGCCGTCGTGGGTGGGGATGATCAGTTCCGCGTTGAGCGTGGTCAGCCGCGGGAAGCCCTGCGTGACCACGGCCACGAACGGCAGGTCGGCATGACCGCCCAGCGCCTTCAGCACGGCCACGCGCACGGCCTGTTCGCTGTCGCCTTCGCCAGCGCCGGCCAGTGTGCTGAACGACAGCAGCGGTACGCGCCAGCCACGCCACGCAATGCGGCCCAGCAGCCACGCCGGCGCGCCTTCCACCGGTTCGGGCGCGGGCAGGGTGATCACTTCGGCCACGGTCGCATTGGGCAGCAGCAGGCGCAGGTTGCCCACCGGCACCAGCACGCAGCGGATTTCACGCGGTAGCGGTAGCTCGCTCATCGCCGGCCCTCCATCGACATCTCCTCGACCAGGCGCGCCGCCAGCTCGGCGGGCGTACCGGAATAACTGTTGAGGCGCTCGGCTTCGATGCCATGCACCATATCCGTGAAAGGCGAGTCGGGGGACGCTTCCACCCAGACCTGTCCACCACGGTCGTAGATGGCCTGCGAGCCACCCAGCGCGTCATTGGCCTGCCCGGCGAAGACGATCGCCAGGGCGTTGCGGCCGAACACGTTGGCCGCCATGGTGAAGCTGGCATCGATCGGCGAACTGCCGCGCCCATCCTGGCCGTCGAGCGGCTGCAATTCGATGCGGCCGTCGCGCTGCACGCGCGCCTGGTGTCCGCCTGGCACCACCAGCACCTCGCCCATCCGCGCACGCGCGCCGTGGGCGGCAACGTTCACCGGCAGGCCGCACTGGCCGGTCATGCGGTCGGCCACCGTTTCGGCAGATGTACCGCCCATGTGCTGGACATGCAGCACCGTGGCGCGCAGGTCCATCGGCAATCGCGACAGGAAGGAGCACACCGCGTCGGTACTGTCGGCGGCGGCGCCGATCACCAGGATCCGGCTGATCGCACCGTCCACGTCCGACAGCACCATCTCGTGCCCGCCCTCGTAGGCCTTCGGCGCGATGGCCTCTTCGATCGACACCAGTTCCAGGGTCATGCCGGGCTTGAGGAACGACTCGTCCTCGCTGCCGCCCTCGGGTGCCAGGTATTCCGCGGCACTGAGTTTTTCGATGCCGAAGTCGGCGGATTTGATCGGGGCGTCAACGACGGCGACCGGTGCGTCCTCTTCGTCGACCAGCGACCAGCTCGACGCCGCGCCGAGCATGGACGGCGAACCCTTGGTGCTGCCCTCGCCCGCGGTGCCTGGCATGAACGAATCGTCCAACGGCGACAGCGAAAGATGATCGAGCTGGAACGAAGGCATCACGCGCGGCGCGGATTCCTGCGTTTCGAATTCGACCGGCGCGGGGCCCCGGGTGGCCAGCGCGTCGACGCCGAAGTGGCCGTCGTGCAGAGGCGGCAGCTCGTCTTCGGCAACGAACTTGAGCGAACCGAAGTCGTCTTCGGCAGCCTGCGGCTCATCGGCAGCCAGCAGTGCTTCGAGCTCGGCGGCGAGCGTTTCCGACGCGGCGGTCGCTTCGCCGCTTTCGATCGCGACGGGCTCGATCCGGGAGTCGCTGACGTCCGGCAACGGCGGCGGCTCGAACGCGGCCTCCGGTGCGGCGTCTTCAAACGCCAGCGTTTCGGCAGTAGCGGTTTCGCTCACCGCCGCTTCGGGCACCACCGGCGCATCGTGCGGACGCGGCGGATCGAGATCGCCTTGCGCCATGACCTTCACCGCGAGATGGCGGGCCCAGCGGGCGCGATCCCAACCGTCGAGCTTGCGGCTGGCCTGCGCATCGTTGAACACGACACGCGGGTAGTCGCCATCGATCACGTCATAGAGGCGGTCGAGATCGTCCTCGGCCTCTTCGTCCAGGTTCACCACCAGCACCTGCGCGCCGGTGCTGTCCAGCAGGTTCTGACTCAGCGTGGACAGCGCACCTTCGTGCACGATCCGCGCCCCGCGCTCGCGAAGCGCCTCGCGCAGCTGGCCGCCCAGTTCCACATCGTCGAAGAGAAGCGCAACAGCGATCGACGACTCAGCCATTGAGCGACTCCATGGTGCGCTGCTCCAGCACCTCGCCGATCTGCGCCAGCAGTTCGGCTTCCTGGTACGGCTTGCCGAGGTAGCGATCGACGCCGATGTCAAAGGCGCGCTGGCGATGCTTATCGCCGGTACGCGAGGTGATCATGATGATCGGCACGTCACGCAGACGCGGGTCGGCCTTCATGTGCGTCGCCAGCTCGTAGCCGTCCATGCGCGGCATCTCGATGTCGAGCAGCATCAGGTCGGGCACGCGGTCGTGCAGCTTCTCGAGCGCGTCGACACCATCCTTCGCGGTGGTGACCTCGTACTCGTGGCGTTCCAGCACGCGGCCGGTGACCTTGCGCATGGTGATCGAGTCATCGACCACCATCACCAGCGGACGCACGCGCGGCTCTTCCACCACCGGCGTAGCGACCGCGCTGAGACCCTCTTCCAGGCGCTGCAGGCGGCGCGCGGTGCCGTGGCGGACCAGCGGTGCAAGATCAAGAATGATCAGCACCGAGCCATCGCCCATGATGGTCGCGCCGAGGATGCCCGGCACCGAGCTCACCTGCGGGCCGACCGACTTCACCACGATTTCGCGCGAGCCGATCACGGCGTCGATGCGGATCGCGGCGCGCAGGTCGCCCGAACGCGTCAGCAGCAGCGGCACCTGTTCTTCGTCGGTGGCATGGCTGGCCGCGATGCCGAGCAGGTCGGACAGATCGTGGATACTGTAGTCCTCGCCGGCGTACGGGAACATCGGCTCGGCAGCCGCCACGCGTTCAGCCAGCTCCGACGGCGAGATGCGGGCCACGCCCTGCACCGAGGTCATCGGGATGGCAAAGGTGGCTTCGCCGATGCGGACCAGGATGGCCTGCGTCACCGCGAGGGTGAACGGCAGGCGCAGCACGAAGGTGGTGCCTTCGCCGGCCTTCGATTCGATCGACAGCGCGCCGCCGAGCTGCTTGATCTCGTTCGCGACCACGTCCATGCCCACGCCGCGGCCGGCGAGCTGGGTCACGGTGCTGGCGGTGGAGAAGCCAGGCTGGGTGATGAGCGCGAGTATCTGGTCGTCGCTGATGCGCGCGTCGGCACGGATCAGGCCACGCTCGATGCCGCGCTTGTGGATCGCCTCGCGGTCCAGGCCGCGACCGTCATCGCTGACGCGTACCACCACCTCGGTGGCTTCACGGGCGACGCGAATGCGTACGGCACCTTCTTCCGGCTTGCCCGCCTTGCGGCGTTCGGCCGGCGACTCGAAGCCATGCGCCACCGAGTTGCGCAGCATGTGCTCGAACGGCGCCTTGATGCGGTCGAGCAGGTTGCGATCCATTTCGCCGTGGGCGCCTTCGACGTACAGCTGGGCGCTCTTGCCTTCTTCCTGGGCTGCCTGGCGCAGCGTGCGGCGAAGGTTCGGCACCATCGTGTCGAACGGCAGCATGCGCGTGCGCAGCAGGCCTTCCTGCAGCTCCGAGCTCACGCGCGACTGCTGGATCAGCAGCGTTTCCGCCTGTCGGGTGAGTTCGTCGAGCATGCCCTGGATGGACACCAAGTCGGAGACCGACTCGGCCAGCGCGCGCGAGTACTGCTGCAGCTGCGAGAAGCGGTCGAGCTCGAGCGGATCGAACACCGCCATGCCCGCTTCGCGATGCTCGCGCTGGAAGCGCGCGATGATCTGCGCTTCGGTTTCGATTTCCAGCATGCGCAGCTGGCTGCGCAGACGCTGCACGGTCTGGTCGAGTTCGACCAGGTTGAAGCGGTAGCCGGCGACCTGCTGTTCGAGGCGCGAGCGGTAAATCGCCACCTCGCCGGCATGGTTCACCAGCGTGTCGAGCAGTTCGGCGCGGACACGGATCTGTTCCTGCGACGTGCCGGTGGCTTCTTCGCGCTCCTCGGGCAGCAGTTCGGGCAGCCTGGCGCGTTCGGGGAACGGCACCACGGTCGCGGACGGCGGCGCAGCGTGGGTCTCGGCCGAGCCTTCGCCCATGCCGAGGAAGCGGTCGATCATCGCCTGCGGATAGGCGATCGACTTGCCCTGCGACACGCGCTGGACCAGGCCATGCAACAGATCGAAGCCCGCTTCCAGCGCGGCGATCAGTTCGCCGAACTGCGCCGACTCGGGGTTCAGCGGCTTTTCGAGCGCGGTTTCGATGGCGTGCGTGAGATCGCCCACCGGCACCATGCCGGCAATGCGCGCGCCACCCTTGAGGGTATGCAGGTCGCGCTGCAGTTCGGCGAGGTGCGCCGACTCGGTCGGCTCCACGCGCCACTGCGCCAGTACGCTGTCGGAGTGATCGAGGATCTCGCGCGCTTCTTCGATGAAGATTTCGAGCAGGTCGGGGTCGATCTGGCTGGGCGAAACCATGCCCTCGCCGTCTTCAGCCTCGGCTTCGCGCACCGGCGCGGCAGCTTCCGCGGGCGTCGCGACGATCGGCTCTTCGATCACCGGTTCGATCGTCGGCTCGACGACCGGCTCGATGGCGAACTCGGCGACCGGTGCCGGCGCGTCGATGCTTTCCTGCGCTACTTCGATACCGGCGTCGACCGGTGCCAAGGTTTCAGCAGCATCGGATGCTTCGGCCGTCGCTTCGACGGATTCCGACGGCGCATTGAACGTGACGTGGGAGGCCGTTTCCGTCGTAAGGTCGGCCGACGGCTCGTCGACCAGATCGAACGCCATGGCTTCGTCGAGATCGATTTCCTCGGCGACGAGGCCATCTTCCGTAGGCCCGGCGACTTCGCCGGCAGGCGCGCTCTCGAGAGATTCCGCCTCGCCGAGCAGTTCGGCGTAGACATCGGCGAACTCGTCCTCGTCCGAACCGTCGGTGGGCAAGGACAGCCCGATCGTCGAATCGGGCGCGGAGGCCACCGGTTCGGCCGACGGCAGGTGCGCGTCGAGATTGAATTCGCCCAGCGCGGCGAGCAGTTCGTCCGCGTAGTTGTCTTTCGCCGGCTCCGCAGGTACGACGAGGCTGGCGTCCCACTCGGTGCCGTGGCCGGGGGCATGGGAAAGCGCGGCATCGAGCGACGCGCCCAGTGCTTCTTCATGCGTGCCCTCGCCTGCGGCAGCGCCGTCCAGTTCGTCCGCATGCGGCTCGAACAGCACGTGGGCGACCTGCGGCTCCGGCTGGCTGTCGCGCAGCTCGGTCAGGCGCTGGATCAGGCCATCCAGATCGGGCAGCTGCGGCGACGGCGCATCGAACTGGTTCATCACGTGGTCGACGGCGTCGGCGCTCTGGCTGAGCAGAGAGACGCCCTCGGCCGACAACGGGAGTCCGGCTGCGCGCAGGCGCTTGAGCAGGCTCTCCAGCGGGGACAGCAGCTGGGTGAGCAGCGGGATGTCCACCATCGCGATGGCGCCATGCAGCGTATGCACGGCACGCAGCAGGCCATCGTCGACGCGCAGTTCGCCGTCGACGCGGTTGATGTTGGTGCGGATGGTGGCGAGGTACTGCGCCACTTCGCTGCGCAGGATCTCCAGCAGCACCGGATCGATCGGCGGCATCACCGGCGCGTCGATCACGTCGTAGGCCGTGGCGACCACCGGCTCGTCGACTGCCTCGATACCCGCCAGGCTGTCCGACGGAATGTCGGCGACCGAGGCACGTACACGCGGCACGCGGCGGCGTACCACTCGTCGCACCGTCTCCGTGGCGACCGCCGCGGGTGCGGCGATGCGTGCATCTTCCTGGCCGGCGGCGATGCGCTCGGCCGTATCCATGATCGAGGCGACCGGCGCGGTCACCACGCCCTCGCCCGTCAGCGCGGCGCGCAACTGCGGCAGGGCGTCGATGGCGGCGACCACCACGGCCTGCACGCCTTCGTGCGGCGCGATCGACTGATCGAGCACGCGGTTGAGCATGTTCTCCACCTTCCAGGCGAACTCACCCAGCAAGGCAGCACCGACCAGGCGGCCCGAACCCTTCAACGTATGGAACGAACGACGGATCGAGGTGAGTTCGTCCAGTCGCGTCGGATCGACCAGCCACGCCTGGCGGGCCGCATGCAGGTTGTCGATCTCTTCCTGCATTTCCTCCAGGAAGATGTCGCGGATGTCGTCGTCGATGCCCGCCGTGCTGGTATGGAAACTGGCGTCCACCGCAGCCACGCCCGCGACGGGCACTTCTTCGAGGATTTCCTCCTCGATGTCGATCCAGTCGTCTTCGCCGGTACCCACGACTTCCTGCGGGCTGATGTGCTCGCTGTCGGCGAGGCGCAGGCCGGTGATTTCGTGCGGTACCGGCTCGGGCGTTTCGCTGTGGCCCACGACCAGGCCGGACAGATCATCGCCATGGGCCAGGCTGACGCTCTCGGTCAATTCCGGCTGGTTCGCCAGAGCGGCGGCCAGCGCGGCATCGGCCGCCTTGGCGATGTGTTCCGGCGCTTCGTCCAGTTCATCGTGTTCGACCACGCGAGCTGCCGGCGGCGGCCAGTAGCCGAGCGTGCTCAGGCTGTGCTCGGCGACGTCGAGGATGTGTTCCAGGCCGCCGCGATGTTCGCGCGCGGCTTCGAGGTAGTACTCCAACGCGGCGAGCGCGTCGGCGAGGTGATCCATCTGCGCGCTGCTGGGCACGCGGCGATCGGCAAGCAGCTCGTTGCCGACGAAGCGGCCGATGCCTTCGGCGAGTTCGGCTGGGCGCGGCGCGGACAGCATGCGCATGGCGCCGGCGACCTCGTCCATCAGCGGACCGACCTCGGCCAGCTGCTGCGGCTGCCAGCCCGATTCGACGTAGGCGACGATGGCGTCCTTCACCTTGCCCGTGTTGGCGGTGGCCTCGTGCATCAGCGTGGCGAGGATGTGGCGCGCCTCGCTGCGCGGCAGCATCGCGGTGGCGCCGTCGGGAACGTGCTCGTCTTCCGCGCCCAGGCTTTCGATGTGGTCGTCGAGCGACGCTTCCACGTACAGCAGCGCACCGGCCACGTCGAGCAACAGCTCTTCGTCGGGTGCGCGCACGCGGTTGGCGATTTCATCCAGCACGCGGCGCTGTTCGTTGACCACGCGGCGCGGCACGCCCAGGGCGAGCATGCCCAGCGTATCGCCCACGCGTTCGAGCACTTCGGTCTGGCTGGAGAGCTGGGCGGGATCGGCGTCGGACTGGCGCAGGAACAGGTCCAGCGATTCCTTCACGCGTAGCAGGTCTTCCTTCAGCGCCTTGGCCACCGAATCGAGCAACGCGCGGTTGTGACCCGACATCGAGCCACGCGCGTGTTCCACTTCGCTCGCTTCCGGCAGCAGCGCGTCGAGCGCATAGGTCTGCCGCAGCTGATCCATGCGCGGGCTGCCCTGGCGGACCTGGCCCACCACATACAGCAGCTTGCGCGCGAGCTCGTCGGCATCGCCGCCACGCAGGCTGGCTTCGCCGTGTTCGACCAACTGGCGGATGCTGCGATCCACCTTGCCGATCAGCTGGCGTACTTCAGCCGCCTGGGCCTTGAGCGAGCCATGCTGCATGCCTTCGAGCACGCCGGCCGCGATCCACCACAGGCGGCGACCCGGCACGCTCTGGCAGCGGGCGGTAATGGCGTCCAGCGTCTGTATCATGCCGCCCAGCTGCTGGTCGTTGCCCTGGCCACGGAACCAGCCGAGCAGCTGCTGCTGGAAGCGCAGGCGCAGGCTGGTGATCTCGTTGCGCTGGCGCTCGACCGAAATGGTCTGCGGCGCTTGCGGCGCCTGCGGCGGCAGCGCGAGTTCGAGGTTAGGGGTGAACAGCGCGGATTCGTGCAACGCCTGCTGGCCACGACTGGAGCGCAGGTCGTTGAGCAGCGGCAGCAGCACCACCGGCACGTCGCGATGACCGCCCGAAAGGCGCTCGAGATAGTCCGGCAGCTGCATCAGGCCGCGCATCAGCGCGGCGTAGGCTTCCTCGCGATCGGCCACGTGGTCTTCGAGCAGCGAGATGGCGAGCGTTTCCATCTCTTCGGTGACCATCGCCGCGCCGTACAGCTCGACCATGCGCAGGGTGCCCTGCACCTGGTGCAGGCTGTCCGCACAGGAGCGCATCGCATCGCGGTTGCCCGGATTGTCGACGTAGGACTCCAACGCCTCGCGGGCGAGCGCGAGCGTCTCGTCGAGCTCGGGCTTGACCCACTGAAGGGTGGTGAAATCGATATTGTCTTGAAGTCTCATGCGCCCCTCTCACCGGCCACGTAACGGTTTGTCACGCAACCGTCGAGGTTGCCCCCTGTGAAAAACGTTTTGTGTCAGCCCGGCAGCTTGAAGTGGGCCACCGAACGCCGCAGGTCGCTCGCCAGCTGGGCCAGGTAACCGATCGAATCGGCCGTCTGGCTCGCGCCCTGCGAAGTCTGCGAGGTAATTTCCTGAATCGCGTTCATCGACACCGAAATATCGGTCGCCGCGGTGGACTGCTGGCGCGCCTGGGTGGAGATGTTCTGAATCAGCGCGGACAGATCGTGCGAGACGCGTTCGATGTCGCCCAGCGCGCTACCCGCGTCCTCGGCGAGTCGGGCACCGGCCACCACTTCCGCGGTGGTCTGTTCCATCGAATTCACCGCTTCGTTGGTATCGGACTGAATCGTCTGCACGAGCGTTTCGATTCGCTTCGTGGCGCTGGCGGAGCGTTCCGCGAGGCGCTGCACTTCGTCCGCCACGACCGCGAAGCCTCGACCTGCTTCACCCGCCGACGCCGCCTGGATGGCTGCGTTCAAGGCGAGGATGTTGGTCTGTTCGGCAATGTCGTTGATCAGTTCCACGATCGAGCCGATTTCCTGGGAGGACTCACCCAGTCGCTTGATTCGCTTCGACGTTTCCTGGATCTGGTCGCGGATGGAGTCCATGCCCGAGATCGTCTCGCGCACCACTTCGGCGCCGCGGGAGGCGATTTTCACCGAGCGCTCGGCCACGTCGGCCGATTCGGCGGAGTCCTTGGAGACGGTATCCATCAGGCTCGCGATCTGGTTGATCGCGGTGGTCGCGGTGCTGATCCGCTGTGCCTGATGCTGTGCGGATTCGGCCAGGTGACGCGCGGTGGTCTGCGTTTCCTGCGCCGAGGACGACACCTGTTCCGAGGTTTCGTTGATCGTCGTCACCAGGGTGCGCAACTCGTCGATGGCGTAGTTCACCGAGTCGGCGATGGCGCCCGTGATGTCCTCGGTCACCGTGGTCTTGACGGTCAGGTCACCTTCGGCGAGCGAACCCATTTCGTCCAGCAGGCGCATGATGGCCTCCTGGTTACGCTGGTTAAGTTCGGTGGACTCCTGGAAGCGGCGGCGCTGGTCGGCCACGAGCTGGACCACGAGGACGATCAGGAAGGCCGCGGCACCGATCGCGCCGAGTACGCCCCACCACAGGTTGGGGAACAGGCGGCGGGTCGGCAGCTTGGCGATCTGGTCGGCGAGTTCGTTGGCGCGCAGCAGCACGTTCTGCGAGTCGAGCGAAGCCTGGTTGCCGGCGCGCTTCACATCGCTGAGGTTGCCTGCCGCGCCGACCAGCTTGCCGACCGGGTCCTGCAGGTTGTCCCACTGGGTCTGCATGTCGGTGAGGATCTTGCGCGCGTTGGCGTCGCCCATGGCGCGCACGCCCACTTCGGCGTTGCCTTCGAGCAGACCCTTGAGCACCGAACCGTAGAGCTGGCCGTCGCGGGCGAGACCGTCGGCGGCGGGCTGCGAGGCGTCGCCACCCTGCAGCACTTCCTGCACTCGGCGGATCATGCGGTCGGCCAGCAGCATCTGGCGGGCGGAGGTGTAGGTCTGTTCCGCGCTGCCGCCGCGCTGCTGCAGGATGTTCACCACCTGCTCCATGCTGGAGTTCAGCAGCGGCAGGTCGCGCGACAGGGTCCCGGCACGCTGGGCCGAGTCCACCACCAGCGCCTTGTTGGACAGGATCTTGCCGATGTCGGCGTCGAGCTGGCCCCAGGCATTGCCCAGTGCTGCGACGGCGCGGCCGGCCGGCGTGGCGTTGTTGTCGGCATAGGGCTTCATGCCGCCCTTGTCGTCGCCCTTGACAAGGCGCTGCACGGCCGAGTCGATGGCGTTGCGGTTGGTTTCCAATTCCTTGAAGGAATCGACGTTACCGTCCGCGGCCTCGAGCGCATATTTGGCCGTCTGCTGCGACAACACCTGGATCTGGGTGGTCAGACCCACGGCCTGGGTGTCCTCGCGGCCCCTCAACGTGAGCATGACGAAATCCACACCCGTGAAACCGAACGCGATGATCAGGGCAATGATGAGGCCGGTATAGCCTCGTTCCTTGCCCACGCCCCCTGTAGTGCTCATTTCGTTCACCTCGCCCGTCTACGCCCCGCCGCCCTTGCCGGCAAAGGTGTGGGTACATCGCCCTGAATCCGGCCTCGAACGGCACCGGTCCTACTTATGTTCCAACGTTCTACCCGTCAGGCCGCGGCCTGACGGAAATCCGGTGCACGCACCAACTTGCCCATGCTGAACACCGCCAGCTGGGGTTCACCCACGCGCTCGTCGACGAAACGCGACAGGCGCGGATCTTCTTCCTGCTGCGCATTGCGGCGCTGCTCGGCATCCACCGTGCGCTGGCCGAACACCTCGTCCACCACCAGCGCCACGTTGCCGCCGCCCTGGCGGACGATCAGCAGGCGGGTGCGCTCGGTGTGCTGTGTGCGCTCGCCGAACAGGAAGCGAGCCAGATCGATCACCGGCACCAGGTTGCCGCGGACGTTGGCCACGCCCATCAGCCAGGCCTGCGTGCCCGGAACCTGCGTCATGGCCGGAACCGCCAGCAGTTCGCTGATCTCGTCGATGCCGCTGACGAAGAGGCGACTGCCCGCGCGGAAGCCGATGCCGCGCCAGAGACCCGGCGCTTCCAGCGTCTCCGGCGTGCCCGAGGCATGCGCCAGCGAAAGCTGTTCATACCGGGCCAGGATTTCGAAGGGCGTAAGCGCGGCGGTCTGGGTCATCGTGGCCTCAGGCAGCGCTAGGCAGCAGATCGTTGATGCAGGCCAGCAGGTCCTTTTCATTGACCGGCTTGGTGATGAAGGCGCGCGCACCCTGGCGCAGGCCCCAAACGCGGTCCGTTTCCATGGACTTGGTGGTGATCATGACGATCGGAATGCCCGACGTCGCGGGATCGCGCGTGAGCGTACGCGTGGCCTGGAAGCCGTTCATGCCGGGCATGATGACGTCCATGATGACCAGGTTGGGCTTGTCCGAGCGCACGCGCTCGATGCCTTCTTCGGCATTGCCCACGGAATCGACCTTGTAGCCGGCACGCTCCAGCAGCGTAGTGAACACGCGGACGTCGGTCGGCGAATCGTCGATGATGAGAATATTTGCCACAGGTCCCCCTAGACCCTGTTGCCGACGGCTTTACACCGTGGCGACGTGTCGATGAATGGCACCAAGCAGCTCATCGCGGGTGAACGGCTTGGTCAGATATTGTTCGGCGCCCACGATGCGTCCGCGTGCCTTGTCGAACAGACCGTCCTTCGAGCTGAGCATGATGACGGGCGTGGCGCGGAACTGCGGATTGTTCTTGATGAGCGCGCAGGTCTGATAGCCGTCGAGTCGCGGCATCATGATGTCGACGAAGATGATCGCGGGCTTCTGGTCGGAGATCTTGGCAAGCGCCTCGAAGCCGTCGACGGCCGTGAGCACGTCGCAGCCTTCTTTCTTGAGCAAGGTCTCCGCGGTTCGACGAATGGTTTTCGAGTCGTCGATCACCATGACCTTGAGGCCGGCCAGGCCATTTCCGTTTATGTTCAAGTTCACAACACCCCCCTGCGACCCGCCCCAGGCTCAGGAAAATCGTGGCATCGCCGGCGACGCGCCGGCAATCTCGTATGGACACAGAAATACAGCAAAGTTCCCTACGACGTACGACATCACTCAGCCGGCAGGCACTCGTGCGTAGCTGTTTACCGCCTGCCTGACGTGACGTCAAGCTGAAATCTTGCGTGAAGCGTCCTACGTCATTGTATCGGCCAACGCATCGGGAACATGACTTGACAGGCCGCAGGTCTCGGACGGGTGAGCGCCCCTCTGCGGATACGCCCCAGAGACCACGTAAACTGCCCCGCTCTTCCCCGACCGGCGCCGGCGGGGGATCGTGAATGCGCTCTACTACCGGAGAATGACGATGACCCTCAAGGTCGCCGTGCTGATGGACCCGATCAGTGCCATCAAGATCGCCAAGGACACGACGTTTGCCATGCTGCTGGAGGCCCAGCGGCGCGGCCACCAGTTGTACTACATGGAACAGGGCGACCTGGCTGCCCGCAGCGGCGAGCCCTGGGCCCGGTTGACTCCGCTTTCGGTCCGCGACGACCCGTCCGGCTGGTTCATGCTGGAGGAGCCACGCTGGCGCGACCTGCGCGAGATGGACGTGGTGCTGATGCGCAAGGACCCGCCGGTCGACGCCCAGTTCATCTACGACACCATGGTGGCCGAGCTGGCCGAGCGCGACGGGGTGACCGTGGTCAACCGCCCCCAGGCCCTGCGCGACTGCAACGAGAAGCTGTTCGCCATGCACTTCCCCCAGTGCATGGCGCCCACCCTGGTGTCGCGCGACCCCGCCGAGCTGCGGGCGTTCGTGGCGACCCATGGCGAAGTGGTGCTCAAACCGCTGGACGGCATGGGCGGGCGCGGGATCTTCCGCGTGGTGGCCGGCGACAGCAACCTCAATTCCATGCTGGAGACGCTGATCGCCGCCGGCCCCAAGGGCGAACACCGCCAGTTCACCATGGCACAGAAGTACATCCCGCAGATCACCGAGGGCGACAAGCGCATCCTGGTGATCGATGGCGAACCGGTGCCGTATGCGCTGGCGCGCATTCCGCAGGGCAGCGATTTCCGCGGCAACCTCGCCGCCGGCGGCCGTGGCGTGGGCGTGCCGCTGTCGGATCGCGACCGCTGGATCGTGTCGCAGGTGGCGCCGGAGCTTCGCCGTCGCGGCCTGCTGTTCGTGGGCCTGGACGTGATCGGCGACTACCTCACCGAGATCAACGTCACATCGCCGACCTGTGCGCGCGAACTGGATGCCCAGTTCGGGCTTAATATCACCGGCCAATTGTTCGACGTCATCGAAAGCCTGAGAACCGGAAACCGCGCCGCGTGAGCCAACCTGCTGTCCGCACCGGCGCCGACATGTTCGGCGCCACGATGCTTTTCTCGCTGTTGCTGCATGGCGTGCTGATCCTCGGCATCAGCTTCAGCTATGTGAAGTCCAAGCCCAGCCTGCCCACGCTGGACGTGACCCTGGTCGATGTCGCCAATCGCGAGGCGCCGGACAAGGCCGACTTCCTGGCCCAGGCCAACAACAGCGGCGGCGGCGAGAACGACAAGGCCTCGCGCCCCTCCCAGCCATTCTCCGGCCCGCTGCCCACGCCGACGCCCGGCGTGGCGCCGCAGCCGGTCGAGGCCGCGACGCCGAAGCCGCAGGAAGCGACGCCCGACAAGCTGCTCACCACCACCGGGAACAGCCACTACAGCGTCAACACCGATACGGCCAAGCTGGAACAGAACGCGCAGGACCTGCCGAGCGCGGCCGAGGCGAAACGCAAGCAGGAAATGGCGCAGCTGGCGGCCGAGCGGCGCAACAGCATCGACAACTACGCCAAGCGACCGAAGAAGAAATTCATCTCGTCCAACACCAAGGAATACGCCTACGCCGCCTACATGCGCGGCTGGGTCGACCGAATGGAGCGCATCGGCAACCTCAATTATCCGAACGAAGCACGACGCCGCGGGCTGCATGGCGACGTGCTGCTCACGGTGACGCTCAACCGCGATGGCACGGTCAAGGGCATCGAGGTCGTGCAAAGCTCGGGCCAGCCCTTGCTGGACGCCGCCGCGCAGCGCATCGTGCGGCTCGCCGCGCCGTTCCCTGCCCTGCCGCCCGACAAGGAGCGGATCGACGAGCTGAACATCACGCGCACCTGGCAGTTCATGCCGAACGACGTGCTGAAGAGTCGATGACGAAGGAACCGTAAAGCGAAGGAATGCGCGGAGTCTTTGCTCCACCGTCCTCCGGTCCTCACTTCGCGCTAACGGGCGCTTGCCCCGCCCGAGGGCTTACAATGAGCCCATGACTGAACCCAGTTCCCAGCCCCAGTCCCTCGCCGGTCATTTCCTGATCGCCATGCCCAGCCTGGCCGAGCCGCCCTTCTCGCGCGGCGTGGCCTTCATCTGCCAGCACGACGAAGACGGCGCGGTAGGACTGCTGGTGAACCAGCTTTCCGAATATCGCCTGGGCGACGTGCTGGCGCAGATGAAGCTCGACTGCAACGACCTGGAAGTCGCCGACGCACCGGTGCTGATCGGCGGCCCCGTGCAGCAGGAGCGTGGCTTCGTGCTGCATCGCGAACCCGGCCATTGGGAATCGAGCTACCGCATCAACACCGACTGGTCGGTGACCACGTCGCGCGACATCCTGGTCGCCATGGCCAAGGGGGAAGGTCCGCGCCTGGCGGTGATGGCGCTGGGCTATGCCGGCTGGAGCGCTGGCCAGCTCGAACAGGAGCTCAAGGACAATACCTGGCTGACCGTCGAGGCGAGCGAGCGCGTGGTGTTCCATACGCCGCTGGAGGAACGCTGGAGCGCTGCCGCCGGGCTCGTCGGCGTGGACCCGCTGCAGTTGCCCGGTTACGCGGGCCACGCGTGAGAGCCTGTTTCATGGGTTTGCATAGCCCGCGTTGGTCCCCAGCGCCCGCCAGGGAGTGGGGCGCAGCGCAGCGCCTGACTGGCTGTCAGGTCAAGCGGCGCACCGCTTCCTGGCGGGCGCTGGGAACCAACCCTCCGGGCCGGGGCTGTTTGCCCACCAGCCTGCGTCATCACTCGGTCGTGTATCGACATACACTCCCTCACTCTTCCTTGGCTGGCGGGCAAACAGCCCTCGGCGCGGGCCATGCAAACCCATGAAACAGGCTCTTAGCTGTGTGTTCGGTTTCGACTATGGCAGTCGCCTGATCGGCATCGCGGTCGGCAATCGCTTCACCGGCAGCGCACGCGGCCTCGGCACGGTGCCAGTGCGCGACGGCGAGCCCGACTGGAACCGCCTCGACGCGCTCCGGCAGGAATGGCTGCCCGATACGCTGGTGGTCGGACTGCCGCTGACCCTCGACGGCGAGGAGCAGCCCGCCAGCCGCGGCGCCCGCCGCTTCGCCGAGAAGCTGGGCCAGCGCTATGGCCTGCCAATCGAACTCACCGACGAACGCCACAGCTCGCGCGAAGCCGCGCAGCGCTTCGCCAGCGCACGCGCGGCGGGGCTCAAGAAGCGCCGTGACGCCGCCACCATCGATGCCGAGGCCGCTGCCGTGATCCTCGAACGGTGGTTGGCCGGTGCCGTGACTACCGGACACTGACACCTTCCACGACAATCGCCCGCCATGAGCCAACGCCTGCGCCACCTCACCACGCTCGAACACCTGCCCCGCGAGACCATCGAGCGCCTGCTCGACCGCGCGGAAACCATGCGCGACGGTTGCGCCCACGGCACCCGCAAGCTGGACCTGCTGAGTGGCCGCACCATCCTCAACCTGTTCTTCGAACCGTCCACGCGCACACGCACGTCGTTCGAACTGGCCGCGCGCCGCCTCGGTGCGGACGTCATCAACTTCGACATAGGCTTCTCTTCCACCAGCAAGGGCGAGGCGCTGTTCGACACGCTGCACACGCTGGAAGCCATGCACCTGGACGCCATCGTGGTGCG
This sequence comes from Dyella jiangningensis, assembly GCF_003264855.1. Lineage (NCBI taxonomy): Bacteria > Pseudomonadati > Pseudomonadota > Gammaproteobacteria > Lysobacterales > Rhodanobacteraceae > Dyella > Dyella jiangningensis. The sequence continues at coordinate 810,663 of NZ_NFZS01000004.1, forward strand.
CCACAAGGTGTCGGGCACGCCCGAGGAACTGGTGCGCCATGCCATGAGCGGCGTGTCGGTGATCAATGCCGGCGATGGCAATCGTGCACATCCCACGCAGGGGCTGCTCGACATGCTCACCATCCGCCAGCATCGGCCGGACTTCAGCCGGCTGACCGTGGTCATCTGCGGCGACGTGAAGCATTCGCGTGTGGCGCGCTCGGACGTCCACGCGCTGACCGCACTCGGCGCCAAGGAAATCCGCCTGTGCTCGCCGCAGGCGCTGATGCCCTCGGCGGACGAATTCCCGCAGTGCGTGATCACCGACGATTTCGACGCGGCGATCGAAGGGGCCGATGCGGTGATCATGCTGCGCCTCCAGAAGGAGCGCATGGCCGTTACCGACCTGCCGGATGAGGCTGCTTATTTCACCCGCTACGGCCTGGACAACCGACGCCTCGAACGCGCCTCCAAGGGTGCGCTGGTCATGCACCCCGGCCCCATCAACCGCGGCATCGAGATCGCCTCGGAAGTAGCGGACGGCCCGCAATCGCGCATCCTGGAGCAGGTGGGCAACGGCGTCTTCGTACGCATGGCCGTGCTGGCCGAAGTACTGGGGCGCTGAGTTCACGGGTCGGCGTTGGCGGCGAGTTGCCGAACCGACCGCAAGCAGCACAGGGAGACGGCCGCACGACAAGGCCGTGCCGTCCCCACCGAGGGCTGGCGACAGCAGCAGTTTCGACGGCCTGCCGCCCGGCCCGGTCCCGCGCCTCGTTTCGCCGGGGACCATACCGTTCCAGGCCCCGCGGTATGTCACGAAAGCAGGCATAATGCGCGGCGCAACACCATCTCATTCAAGGGAATAGACATGCGATCGACGACGCGCATTGCTGCGCTGGGCTTCGCCGGCGTGCTGCTGGCTGCGTGCCATCACAAGGACAAGGACGCCCCCCTCGCCTTCGTGCCGGCCGACACGCCGTACGTGGTGGCGAATCTGGATGTGCTGGACGACGACACCCGCAAGGCGCTGCTCGCCCAGGCCGATGCCCAGTTGCCGGCCGAGATGGCTCAGTTGCGGTCCACCGCCGACGACCTGGCCGAGAAGGATCCGGATGCGTCGCGCCTGCTCAAGGCCATCATCGCCGAGCTGGACGGCAAGACCATCGAGGCTTTCGCGCAGAACGCAGGCCTCAACATGAAAGGCCGCTCGGCCTTCTACGGCCTCGGCCTGTCGCCGGTGGTGCGTTTCGAGCTGATCGACGCCAAGGCATTCGAAGCCTTCGTGGGCCGTCTCGAAGCCGCCTACGGCAAGCCGTTCGAGACGGCCACGCTCGGTGGCGTCAACTATCGCCGTCATGTCTCCGCCGAAGCCGGCATGCAGGTGGTGATGGCCGTGGTCGGCAAGCAGGCGGTCGCCGCGCTGCTTCCTTCCGACGCGCCCGAAACCACGCTGCGCCTCGCCTTCGGCCTGGATCGTCCCGCCAAGAACCTGCAGGACGACGGCCGCCTGGAGAAGCTGGCCAAGGCCAAGGATTACCAGCCGTGGGCCATCGGCCAGGTCGACCTGGTGCGCCTGCTGCCGCTCGCGGCCAGCGGCAAGGACCCGATGTTCAACGCGCTGATCAAGGCGCGCGCCGAAGCCGAGTCGGCCAAGACCGGCGAGCCGGTGGCCAACCAGCTGAAGGTGTCGCCCGCGTGCGAGGCCGATGCCGCGCGCATCGCCGCGCGCGTACCGTCGTTGAGCTTCGGTTACACCAAGCTCGACGAGAAGCACCAGGACATCCGCTGGGACGTTGCGCTGGCCGACGACATCACCAAGGCCTTCAGTGGCCTGAAGGTCGAACTGCCGGGCCTTGGCGCAGCGGGCACCGCACCGTTCGACATCAGCCTCGCCGTGCCGATGGTGCAGATGCGCGCGTTCTGGAGCGCACAGGCCGACGCCGTCGCCGCCAAGCCATTCGCCTGCCCGTCGCTGGCCGAACTCAACGAGAGCTTCGCCAAGATCGGCCTGATGTCGCAGCAGGCGGCCGTGCCGCCGGTCGGCGACCTGCTCGGCGCCCGCGTGGCGCTGGACAGTTTCGAGCCGGGCAGCAACGACAGCATGCCGAAGTTCAGCGGCCGCATCCTGATAGGCACCTCCAACCCGGCTGGCCTGCTCGCGATGGCGCAGATGGCGATGTCGGGCCTGCAGCAGCTCAAGCTCACCGCCGACGGCAAGCCGGTGGCGCTGCCGCCGGAAGTCATTGCGCCGCTGGGCACGCCGGTGTGGGCAGCCATGGGTCCGAAAGCGTTGGCACTGGCCGTCGGCCCGGGCGAGGACAGCAAGCTCGGCGAGCTGCTCAGCGCGCCCAGCGGAGACGCAGGCCGACTCGGTCGCCTGCACCTCAGCGGCGAGATGTACCAGGCATGGGTGAAGGCCATGGCGCAGAAGGCCGAGCACATCGCGGAGCTCACCGCACAGGCCGATTCCGACGATCCGGAAGCCCAGGCCACGGCCAAGGCAACGGCGGAGCGCTCGAAGCAGCAGTTCGAATCGATGCAGGCGCAGGCTGCCCGCATCAAGACGCTGAGCGGCGACGCGCACATGGAGAGCGGCGGCCTGGTGGTCACCAGCCAGACCGAACTGAAATAAGCCGCGGCCTTGCCGCAGGCCATGAAGCAAACGGGGCGCCTTGGCGCCCCGTTTGGTTTTTGTGCGAAGGAACGACGTCAGATCGTCAGCGCTGCGCGACGCTGCTGCCGCACGATGTTGAGACCCAAGGCGAGCGCGAGCAGCACGACCACCACGCCGAACACCACCATGCCGAGATAGTCGCCGCTCAGGCCCTGCGCAAAACCCGCCGGCAACGTATCGCCCATGGCCATGTCCACCGCCGACATGCCGGTGTAGTGCATGCCGCACACGGCCACGCCCATCACCAGCGCGCTGCCCAGCATCTGCAACCTGCCGCGCAGGTTGAAGGCCAGCCACAACGCAGCCATCGACGCCACGATGGCGATGACTACCGATAGAACCACGAAACCGCCGTCATAAGAGATCTGCGCGGACGTGAGCATCGCCGCCATGCCCAGATAATGCATGCCCGCGACACCCAGGCCCATCAGCACGCCGGCGAACAGCAGGTTGAGCCAACCTACCGCGCCCACGCTCACGACGGCCAGCCCGATCGAACAGGCCACGATGGCCAGCAAGGCGGAGATCGCCGTGAGCACCACGTCGTAGGTCACCTGCACGCCCATGTTGCACGCGATCATCGCGATGAAGTGCATGGCCCAGATGGCGCCCCCGCCCATGGCCGTGCCGGCGGCCAGCACCGCGACCCAGCGCTGACCCGGGTTTTCGGCCCGCGATATGCCCAGCGCGAACTGCAGCGCGGTGAACGACCCGAGCACGGATACGACGTACGACAGCACGACCAATACGGCGTTGTAATGCTGATGCATCTCTTGCATGACATCTCCCTCGGTCAATGGCGCCCTTCGCTGCGACAGCGTCGCGACGAAGGACGCTCGTCAATGGGATACCTCGAACACGCAGACCGGCGCGCCCAGGCTGTGGCAACTCGTTTCGCGCACGACGATGCCCTGCGCGTCGGCGGATTCGGCAAGCAGGCCTTCAATGAACCCGGTGAAGAAGCGCCCTCCGGAAGGCGAACCCGGCTGGCACAGCGGGCAACCGCGGATATGCAGCTGATGCTCCTGCTGCTCCACCGTCACCAGTACGCGAAGCGCCGGCAAGGCGATGCGCCTGATGGCATCCGCCAGCACAAGCCTCGCCCCCAGGGAAAAATCGCGCTTGAAAACCCACGCGCCCGTGCGCTTGCCGGCCAGGTAGAGCGAGGCATCGCGCGCTTCGGCCGATACGGCATATTCCAGGTTGATCAACCACGGAAAGATGCGCGGATAGTCCTTCGCCAATCCCGGCAGCATGCGTTCGACCCGCGCCACGTCCGCGCCACTGGGCAATGACGACCATGGGTCGGCGGGCTCGGCGGTCTTCGCCAGCGGCGCGACGGATTCGGCCATGTCGCCCGATGGCTGCGAGGCACGTACCGATTCGAAATGGATCACGCGGGGGTGCGCGCCCAGCGCCTGTTCCAACGCCTCTTGCCGATCGGTCGGCCCGCGCAACACCAGGGTAAGACAGGCGCCTTGCGCCTCCTGTACCAGGCGTTGGCGCACGAGCACATGATGATGCTCGTTGACCACGCGCCCCAGTTCCAACAGAAGCCCGTCCCGGCGCTCCGATACGACGCGCACTTCCAGTTCGGCCATGATTCCCCCCGAAATCAAAGCAGCCCAAACGCTGTGCCAGCGAAACGAATGTGCCGTATAGCCGTCTATTCCACAAGCGGCACCCGCGCGGAATTTTGCATCGCGCGAAAGTCCTCGCGAGTCATGCCGGACAAGGTTGCCGCTGACGCACGCGGGCCTGCTGACGTGAAGCTGGCGCGAGCCCGACGTCATCGTGATGTGCATCACATTTAGCACGATCTTATCGAGCCAAACACTTTCAGGACATCGTGATGACACCGCGTTCGCAACCGTAATGCCGTGCTGAACCGGCACCCGTCGCAGCCATGCGGGATTCACGCGCAGGCTGGTGGTATGGGTTTCGCGGATACCGCCTCAGCGGCACCGCCTGCCATTTGGACAGTGCTTCCTCACACAGGAGATTTCCCATGCGTACCAACAACCTGTTCCGCAAGACGCTGATCGCCGCCGGTCTCGCCGCAGCCTTCGCGACTGTGCCGTTTGCACAGGTTGCCGCCCAGGATGCCGCCGCACGGCAGTCGCAGGACGCTGCTCAACGACAGCAGGACGCGGCCACCATGCGACAGACCCAGGATGCGGCCACCATGCAGGACAAGTCGAGTAACGAGACCGTACCCGGCAAGACCAACGATGCCTGGATCACCACCAAGATCAAGTCCGAACTGGCAACGACCAAGGGTATCAAGAGCACCGACATCTCCGTCCAGACGAAGGACGGCACGGTAACGCTGACGGGCACCACTGCCAGCGCGGGCGAAAAGGCCAAGGTCGAACATGTCGCCAAGCAGGTGAAGGGCGTGAAGACCGTAGACGCCAGTGGCCTGATGGTCAGCGATGCCGCCCATTGATCGCTCGCACCTGCATAGGGCGGTGCTGAAAACGAAGAAGGAGCCCCTTGGGCTCCTTCTTTTCGTCTGCGGCCCGACCAGCCTCAGCGGTGCAGCAGGCCACCACCGAAGTTCTGCGAGTCGCGCGTCTCTTCCAGTTCGACGCCATCCAGGCCCTGTGACAGCGTGTGGGCATCGCCGCCCTGGGCGAGCTTGATGCGCAGGCGCACCTCGTTGGAACTGTCCGCGTGACGCAGCGCGTCCTCGTAGGAGATCTCGCCGGCGTGATAGAGCTCGACCAGGCTCTGGTCGAAGGTCTTCATGCCGAGGTTGGTGGACTCCTTCATCACTTCCTTGAGCTTGTGGATCTCGCCCTGGCGGATGTAGTCCTGCACCAGCGGCGTACCCAGCAGCACTTCCACCGCCACGCGACGCGCCTTGCCATCGGGGGTGGGGATCAGCTGCTGCGCCACGATGCCCTTGAGGTTCAGCGACAGATCCATGAACAGCTGCGAGCGGCGGTCTTCCGGGAAGAAGTGCAGGATGCGGTCCATCGCCTGGTTGGCGTTGTTCGCATGCAGCGTGCACAGGCACAGGTGACCGGTTTCGGAAAAGTTGATGGCGTGTTCCATCGTCTCGCGCGTACGCACTTCGCCGATCATGATTACGTCGGGCGCCTGGCGCAGCGTGTTCTTCAGCGCGTTGTCCCAGCTGTCAGTGTCGATGCCCAACTCGCGCTGCGTGATGATGCAGCCCTCGTGCTTGTGCACGTATTCGATCGGGTCTTCGATGGTGATGATGTGGCCGGTCGAATTGGCGTTGCGGTAGCCGATCATCGACGCCAGCGAGGTCGACTTACCGGTACCCGTACCACCCACGAAGATGATGATGCCGCGCTTGGTCATCGCCAGCTGCTTGATCACCGGCGGCAGGCTGAGTTCTTCGATGGTCGGGATCTTCGACTCGATGCGGCGCAGCACCATGCCCACGCAGTTGCGCTGGTAGAAGCACGACACGCGGAAGCGGCCCACGCCCTGCGCCGAGATGGCGAACTGGCACTCGTGGGTCTTTTCGAATTCCTCGCGCTGCGAGGGCGTCATCACGTTGAGCACCATGTCGCGCGACTGCTGCGCGGACAGCGGGCTCTGCGTGATCGGCACGACGCGGCCCTGCACCTTCATCGACGGTGGCACGCCGGCCGTGATGAAAAGGTCCGATGCCTTCTTGTGCACCATCAGCTTCAGGAACGAGGTGAAGTCGAAATCACTCATGGCACGGACCTCCGGGTTCTAACGCCAACAGCCTACTGCCCACTGCTTACTTGAATATGTCCTTGTTGCGCGCATAGCCCATCGCCTGCTGGCGAGTGACCAGGCCGCGCTTCACGAGGTCCTGCAGGTTCTGGTCCAGCGTCTGCATGCCGTACTGCTGGCCGGTCTGGATCGACGAATACATCTGCGCCACCTTGTCCTCGCGGATCAGGTTACGGATGGCGGGAATGCCGACCATGATCTCGTGGGCCGCGATGCGTCCGCCGCCGACCTTCTTCAGCAGCGACTGCGAGATCACCGCGCGCAGCGATTCGGAAAGCATCGAGCGCACCATCGGCTTTTCGCCGGCCGGGAACACGTCGATGATGCGGTCGATGGTCTTGGCCGCCGAGCTGGTATGCAGCGTGCCGAACACCAGGTGGCCGGTTTCCGCGGCGGTCAGCGCCAGGCGGATGGTTTCCAGGTCGCGCAACTCGCCCACCAGCACGTAGTCCGGGTCTTCGCGGAGCGCCGAACGCAGCGCCTCGTTGAAGCCGTGCGTGTCGCGATGGACTTCGCGCTGGTTGATCAGGCACTTCTGGGAGGTGTGCACGAATTCGATCGGATCCTCGATGGTGAGGATGTGGCCGTATTCGTTCTTGTTGATGTGGTCGACCATCGCCGCCAGCGTGGTGGACTTGCCCGAACCGGTCGGCCCGGTGACCAGGATGAGTCCCTGCGGCTGCTCGATCAGTTCGCGGAACACCGCCGGTGCCGCCAGGTCTTCCAGCGTGAGCACTTCGGACGGAATGGTACGGAATACCGCACCCGCGCCGCGGTTCTGGTTGAACGCGTTGACGCGGAAGCGCGCCAGGCCGGGAATCTCGAAGGAGAAGTCGACCTCGAGGAATTCTTCGTAGTCGCGTCGCTGCTTGTCCGACATGATGTCGTAGATCAGCGAGTGCACCTGCTTGTGTTCCAGCGCAGGGATGTTGATGCGGCGCACGTCGCCGTCCACGCGGATCATCGGCGGCAGGCCGGCGGACAGGTGCAAGTCCGAGGCCTTGTTCTTCACCGAGAAGGCAAGCAGTTCGGCGATATCCATCTGGTGTTCCCCTCAACCCGATCGTCTGGATGGCATGTTGCAGCGGTCGAGCGGGCGGAGGTTACCCTGTGGCAAGGCGACACCGCGCAAACGCGCCGGCGCCGTGCGAATGGTCCTGTCCCGATTCCCCATGCAAGCGGGCCGATACTACTCGTGCCAAGGCCCGGGCCACCAGTCTTTCCTTAGGTCTAGCGCGCAAAGTGCGGACCAGGTTCGAAAGCATGCCCGTCCGGCAGAGGCGCCGGGCGTTTCGCCAGGGGACGCCGGGGCGCCGCCTCCGGTAAGGTAAGGGGCGCTTTGACGAGGAATCCGCATGACACGACTCGCATTCATCGGCGGCGGCAACATGGCTCGCAGCCTCATCGGTGGCCTGCTGAAGACCGGCGTCGCCGCCTCCTCCATCAGCGTGGCCGAGCCGCGCGCCGAGGCACGCCAGGAGCTGGGCCGCGAATTCGGCGTGGCCTGCTATGCCGACAACCGCCAGGCTGCGGGCGATGCCGACGTGCTGATCCTGGCGGTGAAGCCGCAGATCATGCCGGCGGTCCATGGCGAGCTTAAGGACGTGCTGGCACGCCAGCGACCGCTGCTGATCTCCATCGCCGCCGGCGTGCGCATCGACCAGTTGGAACGCTGGTTCGGCCATGCGCTCCCCATCGTGCGCTGCATGCCCAATACCCCGGCACTGATCGGCGCGGGCGCCACCGGCCTGTTCGCCAACCGCCGCGTGAGCGCCGAGCAGCGCGCGCTGGCGCAGCACATCCTCGACGCCGTCGGCCTCACCCGCTGGCTCGACGAGGAATCGCTGCTGGACACCGTGACCGCCATCTCCGGCTCCAGCCCCGCCTATTTCTTCGCCCTGGTGGAAGCCCTGGAAGATGCAGCGTTTTCCCAGGGCATGTCGCGCGATACGGCGCGCGCGCTGGCCGCCCAGGCCTGCCTGGGCGCCGGCCGCATGCTGACCGAGAGCGGCGAGGACCCGAGCGTGCTGCGCAAGCGCGTCACCTCGCCGAACGGCACCACCCAGGCCGCCCTGGAAAGTTTCGCCGCCGACCACTTCAACCAGGTCGTCGCCCGGGCCGTGGCGGCGGCCACGCGCCGTGGCGGCGAGATGGCCGCCGCCCTGGACGACACCCCATGAGCTATCTCGTCAACGCCTTTTCGTTCCTGCTCGAACTCGCCTTTGGTGCTGCCGCCGCATTGTTCATGCTGCGGCTGGCCGCGGAAGCCAGTCGCGCGGACTTCCACAATCCACTGAGCCAGTTCATCTACCGCACCACCAACCCGGTGCTTGCGCCGCTGCGGCGCCTGCTGCCCAACTGGCGCCGCATCAACGTGACGGCGCTGCTGCTGATCTTCCTGCTGATGCTGATCAAGCGCGTGGCGCTGTTCTCGCTGCTTGGCATGTTTCCGCACGTGCTTGGCCTCATCGTGCTGTCGATCGCCGACACGCTCGATTTCATCGCGATGTTCTACGTGGTGCTGATCTTCGTGTGGTCGCTGATGAGCCTGTTCCAAGTCGAGTCCTACCATCCGGTCTATCGCCTCGCCGGCAGCCTGGTCGACCCGCTGCTTCGTCCGTTGCGCGGCAGGCTGGTCGCCGGTGGTCTCGACTTCGGCCCGTGGGCCGTGATGATCGTGCTGATCCTTGCCCGCCTGCTGCTGGTTTCGCCGCTCACCGACCTCGGTGCCCGCCTGGCGCTCGGCATGTAAGCCGTGGCCGCGCCACTCGCGCGCGGCCACCTTCCCTTTCGCTCCCAAGGAATTCTTCTCGCATGCATGCGAATTCATCCCTCCTGCGCCGTCGTCTGCTCGCCCTCGCCCTGGCGGCTGCCGCCGTGGGCAGCGCCTACGCCGCCAGCCCGACCGTCGTCGCCAAACCGGATGTGGTTGCCGGCAACATCGACACGTCGATCAACCCGGGCGATGACTTCTTCGAGTTCGCCAACGGCGCCTGGCTGAAGGCGCACCCGATCCCTGCCGAGGAATCGCAGTGGGGCATCGCGCAGGTGGTGCAGGACGAGCTCTACGCCAAGCTGCGCAAGATCAGCGAGGACGCCGCGGCGCAGAAGCAGGCCGCCGCCGGCAGCGACGAGCAGAAGATTGGCGACTTCTGGACCACGGCCATGGACCAGCCACTGGCTGATCGCCTGGGCGCCGCCCCGCTGAAGGACGAACTCGCGCGCATCGACGCCGTGCATGACGTGAACTCGGCGCTGGACGCAGCGTTCGCGCTGCAGCCACTGGGCGTCGACGCGTTCTTCGACTTCGGCGTGTCGCAGGACGAAAAGCAGAGCGACGCCATGGCGGTGCATCTGGCCCAGGGCGGCCTGGGCCTGCCGGAGCGCGACTACTACTTCAACAGCGAGCAGGGCGTGGCCAAGGCGCGTACCGCCTACATCGCGCATCTGGGTCGCATGTTCCGTCTGCTCGGCGCTGACGAAACCGATGCAAGGCAGAGCGCCACGCAGGTGATGGCGTTCGAGACGGCACTCGCCAAGGTCTCCCGACCACTGGCCGACCTGCGCGATCCGGAAAAGAACTACAACAAGATGGCGCCGTCGGAACTGACGACGAAGCACACGCCAGCCATCGCGTGGGACACGCGCCTCGCCGCGTGGAAGCTCTCGGCGCCGACCGTCATCGTCGGCCAACCCGAGTTCTTCGACGGCCTGCAGTCGCTGCTGGCGAAGACGCCGGCACCCGTACTGCGCGACTACCTGCGGGTGCATCTGGCCGACGAGTACGCCAGCTACCTGAGCCAGGCGTTCGACGACGAACACTTCGATTTCTACGGGCGCACCCTGTCCGGCCAGGCCCAGCAGAAGCCACGCTGGAAGCGCGCGTTGCGTGCCGAGAACGGTGCACTCGGCATGATCCTCGGCCGCATCTACGTGAAGGACTATTTCTCCGAGGCCAGCAAGCAGCGCTACAACACCATGGTCGAAGCGGTCCGCACCGCCTACGGCGAGCGCATCGACAAACTCGACTGGATGAGCCCCGCCACCAAGGCCAAGGCACACGAGAAGCTTGCCGCCGTCACCAGGAAGGTCGGCTATCCGGACAAGTGGAAGGACTACTCCAAGCTCATCATCGGCCACGATTCCTACGCGCAGAACATGATGCGTGCGCAGCGCTGGGCCTTCGATGACATGCTGTCCAAGTACGGCAAGCCGGTCGATCGCAGCGAATGGGAAATGACGCCGCAGACCTACAACGCGTACTACAACCCGTCCAACAACGAGATCGTGCTGCCCGCCGCGCAGTTCATGATCCCCGGCTTCGCCGACAGCGAGATCGATGATGCCGTGGTGTACGGCTACGTCGCCGCTTCCACTATCGGCCACGAGATCACGCACGGCTTCGACGACGAAGGTCGCCAGTACGATGCGAAGGGCAACTTGCTCGATTGGTGGACCAGGCAGGATGCCGAGCGCTTCAACCAGCGTGCGCAGGTGATGGTGAAGCAGTTCAACGCCTTCGAACCGCTGCCCGGCTTGCACATCAACGGACAGGCGAGCCTTGGCGAGAACATCGCCGACTTCGGCGGCATCATGATCGGGCTGGATGCGTTCAAGAAGACGGCGCAGTACCAGAAGGGCGAGAAGGTGGCCGGCTATACGCCGCTGCAGCGTTTCTTCCTGGGCTACGCATTGGGCTGGCTGTCGCAGCAGCGCGAGGCACGCCTGCGCAATTCGCTGCTGGCCGATGTGCATGCGCCGGCGAAATATCGCGTCAATGGTCCGCTGTCGAATGTGCCTGACTTTTATGAGGCGTTTGGCGTGAAGCCGGGGCAGCCGATGTGGCGACCGGAGAATCAGCGGGTGAAGATCTGGTAAGCCTCGCACTCCACCTTCGCGCCCTCTCCCCTCCGGGGAGAGGGTTGGGGTGAGGGGCCAATCTAGCCTCATGACCCATAGTTGCGTTGCTGTTTCCTTGTAGGAGCGCACCCTGTGCGCGACCGCAGAGGGCATCGCTGCGCCGCGGTCGCGCACAGGGTGCGCTCCCACAGGGACGTGCCCGCTCTTCGCTCTGGCTTTTGACCTCCGGCCCCCTATGCCGCGGCGGGCGGGTGGAGGAAAGCCCGAAGGGTGGCCGGCAGGGGTGCCGGCCAGTTTGTCGTCAGGGCAGGATGCCCTGTCGACAAACCCCGTAACCCGCCCGCGAACCTTCCGGGGCGTATGCCCGGAAGGCGCGGCATCGGGGTGGCCTTTCTCTTGGCATTGCCACCTTTACGGTGGTTACTTTTCTTGACTCCGGGCATCCTGCCTTTCGCCCTTCGGGCCGGCTTCGCCGTTCGCACGCGCTCCTGCGCGTGCGTGGCCACCCAAAGAGAAGTGACCCGGCCTCCGGCAGGAGGGCGGAAGCCCGCCGCAGGCGAGCCAGGTCGCCGTAACGCGACAACCGTAAACCGAGGCCCTGGTCCCCGGCCTGCGCCGGGGCGACGAACGTAAGGACCGAGGCGAAAGGCCATCGCGCACTGGGTGCGCTCCTACAGGGGGAGAATCCGCAGGCTGGTTCGCAGCCTATCCCCTCTGCCGCTTCTCCCACTCCACAAAAATCTTGTGCATCGCCTCCAACCCATCAAACAACGCCGCCGGCCCCGGCTGCAAAATAATCGGCGACTTGATCTCATGGAGATCGCCATGGCGCACGGCAGGAATCGCATCCCATCCCTCACGCGCCGCCACCTTCTCCGGCCGGAAGCGCTTGCCGCACCACGACCCCAGGATGATGTCCGGCGCCTGTTTCACCACCTCACCCGGATCGCCAAGGATGCGATGCTTTGCCAGTGATTCGCCCGACATCTGTGGAAACACGTCGTCGCCACCGGCAAGCCGAACCAGCTCAGCCACCCAGCGAATGCCGGTGATCAGCGGATCGTCCCACTCCTCGAAATAAACCTTCGGACGACGGAAGAACGCCGCCGCAGCCGCTTCGATCGCAGCGATATGCCGTTCCGCCCGCTGGGCATAGGCCTCGGCCTTCTCCGCCGCACCGACCATCGCACCCAACCTTCGGATGTAGCCAAGAATGCCGTCGACGCTGCGATGGTTGCTGATCCATACCTCCACGCCCGCCTTGATCAGGTCGCGCGCGATATCGGCCTGGATGTCGGAGAACCCGACCACGAAATCCGGCTGCAGCTTGAGGATCTCATCGATCTTCGCGCTGGTGAAAGCCGACACCTTCGGCTTTTCCTTGCGCGCCTTCGGCGGCCGCACGGTGAAGCCGGAGATGCCCACGATGCGATCCTGCTCACCGAGCGCATACAGCACTTCGGTGGGTTCTTCGGTCAGGCAGACGATGCGTTGCGGGTAACGGTCGATGGTCGGCAAGTCGTCGGTCACGCGTTCAATGTCCCAGCACGGTCACGACCACCTTGCGCTGGTGCGGATCGAGACGGTGTTCCCACAGGTAGATGCCTTGCCAGGTGCCCAGCTGCACCTTGCCCGCATGCACGGGCACCACCAGGCTCACGCCGGTGAGGATGGCGCGCACGTGGGAGGGCATGTCGTCGGGGCCTTCTTCGTCATGGCGGAAGATGGCGTCGCCATCCGGTACTGCGCGCGTGAACCAGCGTTCCAGGTCGTCGCGCACGGTTGGGTCGGCGTTCTCGCTGATCAGCAGCGAGCAACTGGTGTGCAGGCTGAAGATGTTGGCGATACCGGTATGCACGCCGCTGGCCGCCACCACGTCACCGACCTTGTCGGTGATCTCGGTGAAACCGCGGCCGCGCGTGTGCACGGTGAAGCCATTCTGGGCGACGTGATCGGCGGGCGTGGCACGCATGCTTCAGTCTCCGAATGGCAAAGGGCTTCAAGGATAGAGCAGGCGGCTGGTCCAGGTCTGGCCGTGCCGGCTCCAGCGCACGCGATCGTGCAGGCGGTATTCCGCGCCGTACCAGAACTCCACCATGTCGGGCTCGACCACGTAACCGCCCCAATGCGGCGGGCGCGGCACGTCGTGCCCTTCGAACTCCTTCTCGTAGCGGGCGAAGCGCTGCTCGAAGGTGTCGCGATCAGGCAAGGTCTGCGATTGCAGCGAGGCCCAGGCGCCGATCTGGCTCGCGCGAGGGCGCGTAGCGAAGTAGGCGTCGGACTCTTCCTCCTGCAGCTTTCGCGCTGCGCCTTCCACGCGCACCTGCACGCCCTGGCGCAGTTGCTTCCAGTGGAAGCACAAGGCGACCTGGTGGTGCGCATTGAGTTGCGCGCCCTTGTCGCTTTCGTAATTGGTGTAGAAGCGGAAGCCGCGCTCGTCGGCGCCCTTCAGCAGCACGATGCGCGAACTCACGCGCCCGGCCGCATCGACCGTGGCCAGGTTCATCGCCGTGGCTTCGGGGTCACCTCCCGCCGCGGCCTCATCCAGCAGTTGCAGGAAAGTGTCAAGGATCTCTTGTTTCAACATGGGGTCTTGAATCGTGGCCGCCGCGCGCCATCATGGCGAAATGTCTCCAGATGCTAGCACGCAGAATTCGACCCTGGCCGGGCACCTGCTCGACCAGTTTGCCGGTCGCATCGCCCGCTCCCGCCGCCCCTACCTGCTGGGCCTCTCCGGCCTGCAGGGCAGCGGCAAAAGCACGCTCGCCAGGGAAATGAAGGCGCAGGCCGAGGCCCGCGGTTGGCCCACCGAGGTGCTCTCGCTGGACGATTTCTACTATTCACGCAGCGAACGCGAGGTGTTGGCCCACCAGGTCCATCCCCTGCTGCGGACCCGCGGCGTGCCTGGCACGCACGAGATCGAGCTGTTGCTGTCGGTGCTGGCCGCCCTGCCCCAGGCCTCGGACAAGCTGCCGGTGAGTCATCCGCGCTTCGACAAGGGCCGGGACACGCGCATGCCGCCGTCGAAGTGGCCGAACGTGACACGGCCGCCGAAGCTGGTGATCCTGGAAGGCTGGGCGATCGGCCTGCGCCCGCAGACCCTCGCCGCGCTGGATGAGCCCGTCAACGCGCTGGAGCGCAATGAAGATCCCGAGGGCGTGTGGCGTCACTGGGTGAACAAGCAGTTGCGCGCCTATCAACCGTTGTGGCGCAAGCTCGATGTCCTGATCGTGCTGCAGGCGCCGAACTGGGAAATCGTGCGCAAATGGCGCAGCGAGCAAGAGGAGGAACTCCTCGCCCGCCACGCACCGCTGGCCATGGATGCCGAAACCATGGTGCGCTTCCTCGCGCACTTCGAGCGACTGAGCCGGCACGCGCTGGCCACGTTGCCGGACCTCGCCGATACCACGGTCGAGTACGACGACAACCGTCACGTCATCGCACTCAACCACAGCTGATCAGGTCAGCGGCTCGACCTGCACGGCCGTGCCATAGGCAAGTACTTCGGTGACGCCTTCGGCGACGTCGTTCGCGTCATAACGCATCGCGATCACCGCATTGGCCCCGCGCTCGGCGGCATGGCGCATCATCAGTTCGAAGGCTTCTTCGCGGGCTTTTTCGCACAGCTCGGTGTAGATCGAGATATTGCCGCCCACCAGCGTCTGCAGCGCCGCGCCGAGATTGCCGATGACACTGCGTGAACGCACCGTGATGCCGCGCACGATGCCCATCGGGCGGACGATGCGATAGCCGGGAAGCTCGTTGCTGGTGCTGACCATGTGAAGCGGGATATTGGCAGGCATGGATGTTCCTCCGTGGACAGGATCACTGGCCGCATGGTCATCCCGCCCGGCCTCCGCTTCCAGTGCCGTTGCTCACTGTCCGCCCAGCAGCGCGGCATAACCCTGCCGCGCATCCGGCCATTGCGGCGCGAAACCGCTGGCACGCAAGCGCGCATTGCTCAGGCGCTTGCTGCCCACGCCGGCCGGCGCCGGGCCATCGCTCGGCCGCGGCGCGCCGACCAGCGTGGCGAGATGGTCGTACAGCACACCCAGCGGCAGCGGCGTGTCGTCCACACCGAGGTAGAGCGATTGCGGATTGTCGATGGCGAGCAGATGCGCCATCGCGCCGGCCGCATCATCGACGTGGATGCGGTTTGCCCAATGCAGCTGCTGCCGTGGCACACCCACGGTGCCCGCACGCAGGCGCTCGATCAGTTGCAAGCGACCGGGGCCATAGAGCCCTGCCAGGCGCAACACCACGGAGGCAATGGGTTGAGCCATTAGCCAACGTTCCGCTTCCAGCAATACTTCGCCATTGAATCCCGGTGGATCGGCGGGCGTTTCTTCGTCCACCCACGCCTCGCCATGCTCGCCGTACACCGCGGTGGAAGACACCAGCAGCACGCGTCGCAGGGCGCGGCCATCGAGCGCATCGAGCAGATGTCGCAGGCCATCCACGAACAAGGCGCGATAGATCCGCGCATCCCGCGCGCCGGGCGCCGGCAGATAGACGAGTTGTTCGATGCCGTCGGGCAGGTCGCGCAGCGTCTCCGGCCGCGTGAGGTCGCCCTGCAGCCACTGGATGCCGTCGGCGTCGTCGCCTGCACTGCGCCGCAGCGCCCAGACTTCATCGCCCCTCGCCAAGAGGCGATGGGCCATGCGCTTCCCGACGTCGCCGCAGCCGGCAAGCAGCACCCGGGCGCTCACGCCGCCCATCCCATGCTGCAGCGCAGCCATGCGCTTTCGCGCCTGTTAGCATTCACCCATGAATCCATCGTGCAACCTGTTCATCGTCGGCCCGACCGGCGCCGGCAAGACGTCCATCGGACGTCGGCTGGCCGAGCATTATGGGCTGAACTTCCTCGATCTCGACCAGGAGATCGAGCGGCAGTGCGGTGTGCCGGTCAGTGCGGTGTTCGAGATCGAAGGCGAAGCCGGCTTCCGCCGCCGCGAGAGCGCGTTGCTTGACGAGTGCAGCCATCAACGCGGCGTGCTCGTGGCCACCGGCGCCGGCGCGGTACTCGATCCGGCCAATCGCCGGATGCTGGTCGAGCGCGGCTTCGTGCTGTGGCTGCAGGCCACGCTGGAACAGCAGCTCGAACGACTTGCGCATGACAAGCAGCGCCCGCTGCTGGCCAGCGGCGATCGCGCCGAGCGGCTCAGCGCCATGGCGCAGGCGCGCACGCCGCTCTACCAGGAAATCGCCGATCTGGTGATTCCGGGTGAACACGAACACGTCCACGCTGCCAGCGCGCGCAGCATCCTCCTGATCGACCAACACTGGAAGCGCCAACAGGCCGCATGAGCACACTCGCCTCCTCCGTTCGCATCATCGATGTCGCGCTCGGCGCGCGCAGCTATCCGGTATGGATCGGCCCCGGCCTGCTCGCCGACACGGCGCGCTGGCGCGCCATGCTGCGCGGGCGCCACGCGCTGGTGATCAGCAATACAACGGTGGCGCCGCTCTATCTCGATCGCGTGGCCGAAGGGTTGGACGGGCTGCACTGGTCGCCTTTCCTGATCGACGACGGCGAAGCACACAAGACCTTCGCCAACGTGGGACGTGCGCTGGAAGCGCTGGCCCAGCTCGGCGCGACGCGCGACGCCTGCGTGGTGGCGCTCGGCGGTGGCGTGGTCGGCGACCTCGCCGGCTTCAGCGCTGCGTGCTGGATGCGCGGCATCGATTTCATCCAGATGCCGACCACCCTGCTGTCGATGGTCGATTCTTCGGTGGGCGGCAAGACCGGCGTGAACCTGCCCGCCGGCAAGAACCTTGTCGGCGCGTTCCACCAACCGCGCGCCGTCGTGGCCGACATCGACACGCTCGCCACGCTGCCCGATCGCGAATACCGCGCGGGGCTAGCCGAAGTGGTGAAAGGCGCGGCCATCGGCGATGCGGCGTTCTTCGCGTGGCTGGAACAGCACGCGGAGGCGCTGAACGCGCGCGAGACCGCGCCCTTGATCGAAGCCATCGCACGCAAGGTGCACTACAAGGCGGGCGTGGTGGCGCGCGACGAAACCGAGCAAGGCGAACGCGCCCTGCTCAATCTCGGCCACACGTTCGGCCATGCGCTGGAAACCGCCGGCAAGTACACCGCGCTGCTGCACGGCGAAGGCGTCGCTGTCGGCATGCTGCTCGCCGCGAAGCTGTCCGAGCGCCTGGGTATGAGCGAAGTCGGCGACACGGCGCGCCTGCATCGCCTGCTGGAAACGCTGGGCCTGCCTACAGCGATTCCTCGAGGCATGGACCCGGAGCAACTGCTCGCCCTGATGCGACTGGACAAGAAGAACCTGGCCGGCACGCTGCGATTGATCCTGTGGCGAGGCGTGGGCAGCGCGGAGATCGTCAGCGGCGTGAGCGAGACCGATGTCATGGCTGTATTGGAAGCGGCCACGCACTGATCGCCGCTACCCTCCCTTTTGTAGGAGCGCACCCTGTGCGCGACCGCAGCGCTTCATCGTTTCCGCTCCGTAGGCCTATCGCGCACTGGGTGCGCTCCTACAGAAGAGACAAAAAGCCAGGCAAACAGTCGTGTGGCGGCCTCAGACGCGCACGCTGCGCCCCAGCTGTAGGAGCGCACCCAGTGCGCGACCGCAGCGGCCCATCGTTTCGGCTCCGTAGGCTCGTCGCGCACAGGGTGCGCCCCCACACAGAACAACCTGCGAATGGAACGCGGCGCATCGCCGCGCTCGCTCCTTCGCGCCAAGCCTTCTAGAATGCGGCTTCCAAGGCCATTCGCCATCCCTGCTCCGAATCGACCTCCATGCGCCTCTACCTGCAAGCCATGCCCGCCACCACCGAGGCGCCGCGCTATGTCCAGATCGCGCTGGAACAGGACCTGCTGGGCGGGTGGACGCTCTATCGCGAGACGGGCGTGCAAGGCGGCAAGGCCACGCTCAAGCGTGAGCAGTTCCTCGAACGCGACGATGCGCTCGCCGCGTTCCAGAAGGCACGCGACGCGCAGATCAAGCGCGGCTTCCGCGTGATGTTCAGCCAGGGCCTGGACGGCCCCTATGGATCCTGAGATGAGTGACATCCTGAAGAACGACCGCTTCCTGCGCGCCCTGCGCCGCGAGGCTACCGACACCACGCCCGTGTGGGTGATGCGCCAGGCCGGCCGTTACCTGCCGGAGTATCGCGCCACCCGCGCACGCGCCGGCAATTTCATGGGCCTGGCGCAAAACCCGGAGATGGCCTGCGAGGTAACGCTGCAGCCCCTCGATCGGTTCGAGCTGGACGCGGCCATCCTGTTTTCAGACATCCTCACCATCCCCGATGCGATGGGCCTGGGCCTGAGCTTCGCCCAGGGCGAAGGCCCGCAGTTCGCGCATCCGGTGCGCACCAAGGCCGACATCGAGCGCCTCGGCGTGCCGGACATGGAGAGCGAGCTGCGCTACGTGATGGACGCGGTGCGCCTGATCCGTCGCGAGCTGCATGGTCGCGTGCCGCTGATCGGCTTCTCCGGCAGTCCGTGGACGCTGGCCTGTTACATGGTGGAAGGCCAGGGTTCGCGCGATTTCGCGCGCCTCAAGGCCATGTGCTGGAGCGAGCCTTCCCTCGCCAACCAGTTGCTGGACACGCTGGCCCGTTCCGTATCGGCCTACCTGATCGCCCAGGCCGCCGCCGGCGCGCAGGCGCTGATGGTGTTCGACACCTGGGGTGGCCTGCTCGGCCCCGCGCCGTTCCGCGAGTTCTCGCTGCGTTACATGGCCCAGGTGGTCGATGCGCTGAAGGCGGATGCCGCCAGCCGCGACCTGCCAGTGATCCTGTTCTCCAAGGGCGCCGGGCGGCATCTGGCCGCCATGGCCGACACCGGCTGTGCGGGCCTGGGCGTGGACTGGACCATCGACCTGGCCGACGCGCGCGGGGCCGTGAAAGACCGCGTGGCGCTGCAGGGCAACCTGGACCCCGCCATCCTGCTGGCCACTCCCGAGGTGATCCGCCGCGAGGTGCGCCGCGTGCTGGACAGCTACGGCAATCACCCCGGCCACGTGTTCAACCTGGGCCACGGCATCACGCCGGAAGTCGACCCGGAACACGTGAAGGTGCTGGTGGACGAGGTGCACGCCTACGGGCGCCAGCTGCGCGGCTGAGCGTCGCTGTACTCCCTCTCCCCTCTGGGGAAAGGGTTGGGGTGAGGGGCGGGTGCTCGCGAGAGACCTGCCTAAGCCAAAGATCGCCCCCATATCCCGATGAGAACCGTGGCAAGCCCCGCCCCCTCATCCCAACCTTCTCCCCGCAGGGGAGAAGGAGCCAAGAGCGGCGCTTTTGGCACCCCGCCTCCCCCGCCCGTACAATCGACCCTTTCACGCCCATCCTCACGCGCCAGCCCCGGCGCGCAACCGCGAGCCCCTGATGGAAAAGAGTTTCGAGCCCGGCCAGATCGAATCGAAGTGGTATGCCGCCTGGGAAGCCAGCGGTGACTTCAAGCCGTCCGGCCAGGGCGAGCCGTACTGCATCCTGCTGCCGCCACCGAACGTCACCGGCACCCTGCACATGGGCCACGCGTTCCAGCAGACCGTAATGGACATGCTGATCCGCTACCAGCGCATGCGCGGCATGAACACACTGTGGCAGGTCGGCACCGACCACGCCGGCATCGCCACGCAGAAGATCGTGGAGAACCAGCTCGCCGTCGAGAACAAGACGCGCCATGACCTGGGTCGCGAAGCCTTCATCGAGCGCGTGTGGCAGTGGAAGGAGGAATCCGGCTCCACCATCACCAACCAGATGCGCCGCCTGGGCGTCGCCGCGGACTGGTCGCGCGAACGCTTCACCATGGACCCGGGCCTGTCCGAAGCGGTGCGCAAGGTTTTTGTCGAGTGGTACCGCGCGGGCCTGATCTATCGCGGCAACCGCCTGGTGAACTGGGATCCGGCGCTGGGCACGGCGGTGTCCGACCTTGAAGTGAACAACGTCGAGCGCGATGGCCATCTGTGGTCGATCCGCTACTACACCGTCGACGGCAAGGACAGCGTCGTGGTCGCCACCACGCGTCCGGAAACCATGCTCGGCGACGTGGCCGTGGCCGTGCATCCGGAAGACGAGCGCCACGCGCGCCTGATCGGCCAGATGCTGCGCCTGCCGCTGACCGGCCGCGAGATTCCCGTCATCGCCGACGACTACGTCGACCGCGAGTTCGGTACGGGCTTCGTGAAGATCACGCCAGCACATGACTTCAACGACTACGCCATCGGCCAACGCCATGGCCTGGCGCCGATCAACATCTTCACGCTCGACGCGAAGGTCAACGAGAACGCGCCGGAGAAGTACCGCGGCATGGACCGTTACGAGGCGCGCAAGGCCGTCCTGGCGGATCTGGAAGACGCCGGCCTGCTAGTCGAGACCAAACCGCACAAGCTACAGGTGCCGGTGAGCCAGCGTTCGGATGCGGTGATCGAGCCGATGCTCACCGACCAGTGGTTCCTCGACCTGACCAGCGAGAAGGGCCGCAAGGAAATCACCGAACCGGCGCTCCAGGCGGTGCGCGGCGGCGAGATCAAGTTCGTCCCTGAAAACTGGAGCACCACGTACACCCAGTGGCTGGACAACATCCAGGACTGGTGCATCTCGCGCCAGCTCTGGTGGGGCCATCGCATCCCGGCGTTCTACGACGAAGCCGGCAACATCTTCGTGGGCGAGGACGAGGCCGACGCACGTGCACATGCCACGGTGCAGCCGGTCGGCGCGCTGCGCCAGGACGAGGACGTGCTCGACACCTGGTTCAGCTCCGCGCTGTGGCCGTTCTCGACGCTGGGCTGGCCGATGAACGGCCCGGTGAAGGACGAGCACGGCAACGTCGTCGCGAATTGGGAAAACGACCAGGTGTTCCTGCCCAGCGCCGTGCTGGTGACGGGCTTCGACATCATCTTCTTCTGGGTCGCCCGCATGGTGATGATGACCAAGTACTTCACCGGTCGCGTGCCGTTCAAGCACGTCTACATCAACGCCATCGTGCGTGATGCGGAAGGCCAGAAGATGTCCAAGTCCAAGGGCAATACGCTGGACCCGCTGGACCTGATCGACGGCATCGAGCTGGAGCCGCTGGTGGCCAAGTCCACCAGGTCGCTGCTGATCCCGCAGGTGCGCGAGAAGGTGGAGAAGCGCATCCGCAAGGATTATCCGAACGGCATCCCTGCCATCGGCACCGATGCGCTGCGCTTCACCTTCGCCGCGCTGGCCAGCTACAGCCGCACCATCAACTTCGACATCAAGCGCGCCGAAGGCTACAAGGCGTTCTGCAACAAGCTGTGGAACGCGGCGCGATTCGTGTTGATGAACCTCGAATCCCCTCTCCCATCGGGAGAGGGTGGCGCGCAGGCGCCGGGTGAGGGTTCGGGCAGCGCGCAGCTTGCCGCTTCGGCCGTACCCTCTCCCCAACCCCTCTCCCGGGGGGAGAGGGGCTCCGCACCGGTGACCGAGGCCGAGCGTTGGATTCTCACGCGCCTGAAGCAGACCCTCGCCGACGTCGAGCAGCACTTCGCCAGCTACCGCTTCGACCTGCTGGCGCAGGAGCTGTACGAATTCACCTGGAACGAGTTCTGCGACTGGTTCCTGGAACTGTCCAAGCCGGCGTTGAACGGCGACGATGCGGTGGCTGCGGCCTCCACGCGCCACACGCTGCTGGTGGTGCTGGAAACCATCCTCCGTGCGCTGCACCCGATCGTGCCGTTCATCAGCGAAGAGATCTGGCATTCGGTGGCGCCCAAGCTTGGCCTCGATGCGAAGTTCCTGCTGGAACGCCCGTGGCCGCGCGCCGACGAAATCACGGCCGATGAGGCCGCGACCGCCGAGATCGAATGGTTCAAGAACGTGCTGAGCGGCATCCGTCGCATCCGCGCGGAAATGAACATCGCTCCGGGCAAGACCATCCCGCTGCTGCTCGCCGACGGCGACGCCACCGATCGCGCACGCGCCACCAAGTTTGCCGCGCAGATCAGCTTCCTCGCTCGCGTGGACGCACCGCAGTGGATTGCCTCCGGCGCGGACGAACCGGCCGCCGCCGCCGCGGTGGTGGGTTCGATGCGCGTGCTGATTCCGCTTGCCGGCCTGATCGACCTCGGCGCGGAAAAGGCACGCCTGGGCAAGGAAATCAGCCGCATCGAAGGCGAGATCAAGAAGTGCGAGGGCAAGCTGGGCAATGCCAACTTCGTGGCGAACGCGCCCGCCGAAGTCGTCGCGCAGGAACGCCAGCGCATCACCGACTGGACCACGCAGCTCACCGCGCTGCGCGAGCAGTCGCAGAAGCTGGGCTGATCCCGCGTCAACGCGCGGTGCCACAAACGGCGCCGCGCCCTGCTTGTTGTAGGAGCGCACCCAGTGCGCGATCGCAGCCTGTCCTTCCATCTCGGTTGACGGTGGTCGCGAAGACCCACCACCGCGGCATGCATCCATGCCGCGGTCGCGCACTGGGTGCGCTCCTACAAAGGTGGCGGGGCTATTGTCCTTCGCCCAGGTCGCGCGCCATCACGATGGCGTCCTCGCGCCCGTCCTTGGCGGGGTAGTACTTGGGGCGCCGTCCGATCTCTTCGAAACCCATCGCGCGATACAGGCTCTGCGCCACGGGATTGGAAGGGCGCACTTCGAGGAACACGCGACCCGCACCATTCCAGCGGGCAATGTCGAGCAGCCGCTTCAGCAGGAAGCGTCCCAACCCGAGCCCCCGGTAATCCGGCCCCACGCATACGTTGAGCACGTGCGCCTCGCCGGCCGCCACCGACAGCACGCCATAGCCGGCGATCACGCCGTCCACCCACATGGCCCAGCTGGGATGACCGGCCTTCAGGCAGTCGGTGAAGATGCCGGGCGTCCACGGAAAGTCGTAGGAGGCGGCCTCCATCGCGGCCACGATGGGCACGTCGTCGCGCCGCATGGCGCGGATCTCTGCAAGGGGACGTGCCACCGCGACCATGGACGATCACTCCGACGGTTGGGACAAGGCGCGACGCAGGCTGCGCAAGGCATTCCACAGGCGACGCTTGCCCGCGCCCGACGACAATACGCCGTTTGGCTCATCCGCGAGCACGATATGCGCACGGCTCAGCACGGCCGCCGGCAACTCCCGTCCCAATGCGTGGGCCTGGGCTTCGCCAAACACCAGATAGGCACGTGCCTCGGGAGCCTTCGGCAGATGACCGTTGCTCACCTCGATGCGCGGCGCCCGCGCCAGCGCCGGGCCACAACTCATCAGCGCCCGGCCCACCAGATCGAGCTCGCGCGGCGAGCAGCCCGCGGGCAGCAGCACCACGCACTCCCCCGTGCCCATGGCAGTTGCCGGCACGTCTTCAGACGTAGCCGCGGCGACAACCTGCGCCGGCACGTTTCGCTGCGTCCACGGCGTGATGCCGAGCGCCCGCAGAACGCGTCCGCGACGGGCCGATGTGGCGTGTGCCGGGGCGGCCATGTCAGGCCGCTCCGCGACGGCGGCGGTGCGTGGCGCGACCCCACAAGGTCATCACCGGCCCCGACAGCAGGTAAAGCGAGAACACCACGAACAGCACGCGCGGCGGATCGATGAAGAACGGCACGAGCACCAGCACGCCCACGATGATCCACAGGAACGGCACGCGTCCCTCGCCGCCCATCGGCAGCGACTTGAAGCTGTAGTAGCGGAACCGGCTCACCATCAGCAACCCGACCACCACGGCGATCACCGGCGTGATGAAGCAGACCTCTTCGCCGAGGATGCCGAACTTGTCCATGCTCCACACGAAGGACATGCACACGGCCGCTGCCGCGGGACTGGCAAGGCCCTGGAAGTAACGCTTGTCGATCACGCCGACCTGCGTGTTGAAGCGCGCCAGGCGCAGCGCGGCACAGGCGGCGTAGATGAAGGCGGCAGCCCAGCCGATCTTGCCCCAGGTCGGGCCGTACTCCTTGAGCGTGGAGAGCGACCAGCTGTACATGACCAGCGACGGCGCCAGGCCGAAGCTGATCAGGTCGGACAGCGAGTCGTACTGCACGCCGAACTCGGTCTGCGTACCCGTGAGGCGCGCGACCCGGCCGTCCATGCCGTCGAGCAGCGCCGCCACGAATACGGCGATGGCGGCCGAGCTGAAATCCCCGCCCATGCTTGCCACGATCGCGTAAAAGCCGGCGAACATCGCGCCGGTCGTGAACAGGTTCGGCAACAGGTAGATGCCCCGATGACGCGGGGGGCGGACGGGTACGCTCTCGCTCATGAATCAATCCGTGACGGAATGCGCGCAGTGTAAACCATCCCCCGCTTGAGTCCGGCCGTGGGGGGTGTTAACAAATGCGCACCCTTTGCCTGATGCCCCGGAGTACCTAATGCGCCGCCTGCTGATCGCTACCGCACTGCTGCTTGCCGCGCCCCTGGTCGCCGCCCAGGCGTACAAGTGGACCGATGCCCACGGCACCGTGCACTACTCGGATGCGCCGCCGGCGCAGGGCACCAAGTACAGCAAGGTCACCACTACCGGGACGGTGGAACCGATTGCCGAGCCGGCGCCGTCGAAGCCCAGCGAGAGCACGTCCGAGGCCAAGCCGTCCGCGTCCCAGTCGTCGCTGCCGATGGTGGACAACCCTGAGAATCGCGCGAAGCTTTGCGCCAACCTCAAGAACAATCTCGATGCGCTCAAGGGCGGCGGGCCGGTGGTGATGGAACAGAACGGCCAGCAGAAGCTGCTGGATGCCGACCAGCGCCAGCAACAGCAGGCCACCTCGCAAGCCCAATACCAGCAGTACTGCTCCGGCAACTGAAGCTCCTGCTCGCCGGGCCCCGACGCGGGCCCGGCTTGTGGCGCCGCGGATCGCTATAATCGGCCTCTTTCACCCGCCGGATCCGCCACATGCGCCTCAGCCAATTCCACTTGGCCACCGTCAAGGAAGTCCCCGCCGACGCCGAAATCGCCAGCCACAGGCTGATGCTGCGTACCGGCATGATCCGCAAGCTTGCCGCAGGCCTGTACACCTGGTCGCCGCTGGGCCTGCGCGTGCTGCGCAAGGTGGAAAACGTGGTGCGCGAGGAAATGGATCGCGCAGGCGCCGTTGAACTGCTGATGCCTACCATCCAGCCGCAGGAGCTGTGGGAGGAAAGCGGCCGCTGGGCGAAGTTCGGCCCGCAGCTGCTGAAGATCAAGGATCGCAAGGAGCAAGGGTTCTGCTACGCGCCCACGGCCGAGGAAGTCATCACCGATTTCGCGCGCAACGAGCTGAAGAGCTACAAGCAGCTGCCGGTGAACTTCTACCAGATCCAGACCAAGTTCCGCGACGAGATCCGTCCGCGCTTCGGCGTAATGCGCGCGCGCGAGTTCCTGATGAAGGATGCCTACTCCTTCCATCTTTCGCAGGATTCGCTGCAGCAGACGTACGACACGATGTATCGCGCGTACTCGAACGTCTTCACCCGCCTGGGCCTGAAGTTCCGCGCGGTGCAGGCGGATACCGGCGCCATCGGCGGCAATGCGAGCCACGAGTTCCAGGTGCTGGCCGACTCGGGCGAAGACGCGTTGATCTTCTCCGACGGCTCCGACTACGCGGCCAACATCGAAAAGGCCGAAGCGCTGGCGCCGACCATCGAGCGCCCTGCGCCGTCCGCCGAGCTCAAGCGCGTCGACACGCCCACACAGAAGACCATCGATGAAGTGGCCGCCTTCCTCAAGGTGACGCCCGGGCAGTGCATCAAGACCATCCTGGTGCGCGGCAGCAAGGGCCTGGTGGCGCTGTGCGTGCGCGGCGACCACGAGGTCAACGAGGTGAAGGCCGGCAAGCTCGCCGAGATGCCCGGCGAATCCGTGCTGGCCACGGAAGAGGAAATCCTCGCGCTTACCGGCACGCGGCCCGGCTTCATCGGGCCGGTGGGCCTGCCCGCCGAAATCCCGGTAATCGTCGACCGCGATGCGGCCGTGCTCGCCGACTTCGTCTGCGGCGGCAATCAGGATGGCACCCATTACGCCGGCGCCAACTGGGAGCGCGACGCGCGCATCACCCGCGTGGAGGACATCCGCAAGGTGGTCGCCGGCGATCCGTCGCCCGATGGCAAGGGCACGCTGCAGATCGCGCGCGGCATCGAGGTGGGCCACGTGTTCCAGCTCGGCAACAAGTACGCCGAAGCGCTGAAGGCCACCGTGCTCGACGAAAACGGCAAGGCACAGGTGATGCTGATGGGCTGCTACGGCATCGGCGTCAGCCGCATCGTGGCCGCCGCCATCGAGCAGCGCCACGACGACGCCGGCATCATCTGGCCCGAGCCGATGGCGCCCTGGCGCGTCGCCGTGTGCGTGATCAATCCGAAGAACTCGCCGGAAATCGCCCAGGCGGCCGAAACGCTGTATCGCGAGCTTCAGCAGCGCGGCATCGACGTGGTGCTGGACGACCGCGGGCTGCGCCCCGGCGCGATGTTTGCCGATATGGAGCTGATCGGCATCCCGCATCGCGTGGTGATCAGCGAGCGCGGTCTCGCGGCCGGCACGCTGGAATACCGCGCCCGCGATGAGGCCGAAGCCCGCGCCATCACGCAGGACGAGCTGCTCGCACTGCTGGGCTGAGGTCGTCGATGCGTTTGTGGAAAACGGCCGCGAAAGCGGCCGTTTTTCGTTATGCACACGCAAGGCAATAATCCATGCATGCCGGCATTCGAATATTAAATGCCGGCATTAGCCCCTCCATTGGCCTCGATTATCCGGAAATAATCCCGCGCCTTTTGCAAATGCCCGCGATTATCGGTAAGAATCGAAGGACTCTTATGGATGCACCGCCTTAAGTCGCGGCGCCATGCATTAGCTAATAACCCACCCCCGGGAGTTACTTATGGCAGTTGACATCAAGAACCTCAATCACAACCAGCTCAATGACCTGATCACCAAGGCGCAATCGCGCCAGCAGGAGCTGCGCAAGGAAAAAGTGGCCAAGCTGCGCGACAAGATCCATGCGCTGATCAAGGCGGAGGGATTCTCGTTCGAGGATGTCTTTGGCCCGGGTCGTGGCGGCAAGGGTCGTCGTGCCGGTGGCACCGTGGCGCCGAAATACCGCAATCCGGCTGATCCCGAGCAGACCTGGTCCGGTCGCGGCAAGCGTCCCCGCTGGTTCAACGATGCATTGAAGGCGGGCAAGAAAGAAAAGGACCTGGCGATCTGATCGCCATTCCTTTCATTTCTTCAGAAGAAAAACGCCGGCGATTCGCCGGCGTTTCGCTTTCGGTCATTCCGTCACAGCGACCGGCGTGGTGCGATCAGCAAATCGCCGAACAACAACCCCGCCACCAGCGCAATAAGCAGGGTAATCAGCAGCATGCTGCTATCCATGCCTAGCGTGGTGTCGCGTTCCAGCAAATAGGAAACGCTGCGAAATCCGACGCTTCCCGGCACCAGCAGGATAATGCCGGGCTCACGGATGATGGCACCCGGGCGATGCACGAAGCGCGCGTAAAGATTGGCCAGGCTGCTGAGCATCAGGCCACCGAGGAATACCCCGAATGGCGCCGCCGGCAGCTTGCCCGCCAGGGCGCCGCCCCAGCGCGTGGCGAGATAACCCAGCACCACCGCCGCCATGACCACCAGCCAGTCGCGTCGCGCCGCGCGGAACGACACGGCGAAGGCGAATGCGCCCACCAGCAAGGCCGGGTAATCGGTCCAAGCCGGCAAAGGCGTCAGCGCGTAATCGCGCCCCTCGATGCCGAAGGCGTTGCACAGCTGCGTCGCTGCCACGGTGCCGAAAGTGAGCTTGATCAGCGTGGCGATGGCGCCACCCATGCGTGCCACGCCAGCCACCAGATGCTGGCTGGAAATTTCGCGCACCGCCGTGGTGAGCGTCATGCCGGGCATCAGCACGATCAGGCCCGCGAGGATCACCGATTTGATCGCCAGCGGCACCACGAATTGGCTGACCACGATGGCGATGGTGGTAGCCACCAGCGCACTGATCGCCTCGCTGGCCACGGCCAGCCGCGGACGCGTGGCCGAGAGCACGGTGATGGAGCCGATGATGAGCCCGATCACCGCCGCGGTGATCAGGTCGGCCCACGAACTGTGCAGCAGCAGCGCCACCACACTCGCCGCGGCGAGGCTGTAACTGGCGATCACCCCCGCCTGTGCGCGACGCGTGTCGGGACGGCCGAGCTCGCGCAAACGGCGGAAGCCTTCCCTCAACTCGATGTCGCCGGCAATCACCTTGTCCGCGATCTCGTCCGCCTCGCTGAGCCGCGCCAGGTTCACGTCACCCGGCGCCAGCCTCATCACCTGGGTGACCTGGGCCACGTCATCCTCGCCCTGGTCCAGGTCGGTGAACGAAATGATGATCGCGGTGGGGCTGGACCACACGTCCGCCAACAGGCCAAGACGCTGCGCCGCCCCTCCGATGGCTCCCTCCAGGCGCGGTGCGGCCGTGCCGTACTGGTGCAGGCGACGCGCCAGCTCCAGCAGGAAGGCGATGCGGGTGTTCAGCGGCGCGGTAGCCAGGGGCGTGACGACCACGGGATGGTTCATCGGGCGCCAGCCCGGTTCGGCGGCGCGAGGGGCAAAAAAACGGCGAAAAGAGAGGTATCCGTCGACATGCCGCTAGTAGACCTGATTTGGATGACTATTGTCAGCGACAGCCCGCTTGCTCGGCACCACCTGTAGGAGCGCACCCAGTGCGCGAAAGGCCTTTACGTGTGCGGCGTGGGCGCTGGAGCGGCGACAACCCGGCTCTTCGGCCATGCCTGCCTCTGCGGTCGTGCACTGGGTGCGCTCCTACAGCCAAGGGGGATGATGAATCCGGGGGGAAACACCCCCATCTAGGACAAGGTAAACTTGGCGGTTCCGCCACCTCGCACGGGTTTCGAGTTTCCGATGTCCACCGATAAAGCCACCGTTGAACCCACCACCTCGCCCGCCACCCCGCAGGCCGAGGGACAACGGGACTTCATCCGCCAGATCATCCGCGAGGACCTGGCCACGGGTAAGCACCATGACATCCGCACCCGCTTCCCGCCCGAACCCAACGGTTACCTGCACATCGGCCACGCCAAGGCGATCTGCCTGAACTTCGGCATCGCCCGGGAGTTTACCGGCTGGTGCAACCTGCGCCTGGACGACACCAATCCGGGCAAGGAAGACCCCGAGTTCGTCGAGGGCATCAAGGACGACGTGCGCTGGCTCGGTTACGAGTGGCACGACCTGCGCCACGCCTCGGATTACTTCGAGGTGTTCTATGACGCGGCGGTCAAGCTGATCCAGGACGGCGTGGCCTACGTCGACGACCTGAGTCCGGAAGACATGCGTGCCTACCGCGGCACGCTCACCGAGCCGGGCCGTCCTTCGCCGTTCCGCGACCGCAGCGTGGAGGAGAACCTCGACCTGTTCCGTCGCATGCGCGCGGGCGAATTTGCCGACGGCTCCAAGACGCTGCGCGCGAAGATCGACATGGCGTCGGGCAACATGAACATGCGCGACCCGGCGATCTATCGCATCCGCAAGGTGGCGCACCAGAACACCGGCGACGCGTGGCCGATCTACCCGATGTACGACTACGCGCATTGCCTGTCGGATGCGCTGGAAGGCATCACGCACTCGCTCTGCACGCTGGAGTTCGAAGACCATCGTCCGCTGTACGACTGGTTCGTCGACAAGGTCGACCTGGTCAACCATCCGGAGCTGTGGCAGCACCTGCGCGAAGGCGGTTTCCGCACCGAGCCCGCCAAGCCGCGACAGATCGAGTTCTCGCGCCTCAACCTCTCCTACTCCATCACCAGCAAGCGCAAGCTCGCACAGCTGGTGAACGAGAACCTGGTGGACGGCTGGGACGATCCGCGCATGAACACGCTGCGTGGCCTGCGTCGCCGCGGCTTCACGCCGGGCGGCCTGCGCCTGCTGATCGAACGGCTGGGCGTCAGCAAGCAGAACAGCATCATCGACTACTCGATCCTCGAGAACTGCATTCGCGAAGACCTCGACGCCACGGCGCCGCGCCGCATGGCGGTGCTCGATCCGCTGAAGCTGGTGATCACCAACCTGCCGGAAGGGCACGAAGAGACGCTGACCTTTTCGAACCATCCCAAGGACGAGAGCTTCGGTACGCGCGAGGTGCCGTTCGCGCGCGAGCTGTGGATCGAGCGCGACGACTTCGCCGAAGTGCCGCCGAAGGGTTTCCATCGGCTGAAGCCCGAAGGCGAAGTGCGCCTGCGCGGCGTGGGCATCGTCAAGTGCGACGAGCTGGTGAAGGACGCCGACGGCAACGTCGTCGAACTGCGCTGCACGCTCGACCTCGAATCGCGCCAGGGCATGCCGGGCGCCGACCGCAAGGTGAAGGGCACCATCCACTGGGTAAGCGCGAAGCACGGCGTCTCCACCGAAGTGCGCGTCTACGATCGCCTGTTCAACGTGGCGGATCCGGACGACGAGAGCGACGGCAAGACCTGGATCGAACACATCAACCCCGACGCCAAGCGCGTGGTGCGCGCATGGCTGGAACCTGCCGCGGCCTCCGCGGAGCCTGAGCAGCGTTTCCAGTTCGAGCGCCTCGGCTACTTCGTGGCCGATCGCGTGGACCACAAGCCCGGCGCGCCGGTGTTCAACCGTGCCGTCACCCTGCGTGATACCTGGGCCAAGCAGGCCGGCTGACGCCGACATCACAGGGAAACAAGAGCCTGATTATGCTCTCCATATCGCCTGCGCAACCCTTCGGGCCGGGCCTGTTTGCCCTCCCGCCGTCGTCATCATTCAGTCGTGTATCGACATACACTCCTTCACTCTTCCTTGGCTGGCGCGCAAACAGATCCCGGCGCGGGCCATATGGAGAGCATAATCAGGCTCTAGCATGCTCAGTCTTCAGATTCACCTGACCCTGCCGCCGTGGATCGGCGATGTGGTCGACGAGCGGAAGCGCTACGTCACCGACGAGGAGCGCGTGGGTTTGGCGATCGAACTGTCACGACGCAACATCGAGCATGGACAGGGCGGCCCGTTCGGCGCCGCCGTGTTCAACGCCGACGGCCGCGTCGTGTCGGTGGGCGTCAATCGCGTCGTGCCACAGACCTGCTCGGTCGCGCACGCGGAAATGATGGCGTACATGACCGCGCAGCAGCGCCTCGCCGCGTTCCGCCTCAACCAGGACGGTGGCAGCTACACGCTGGCCACCAGCGCGCAGCCGTGTTGCCAGTGTTACGGCGCTACCGTGTGGGCCGGCGTGGATGAACTGCTGATCGGCGCGCGTTCCGAAGACGTGGAAGAACTCACCGAGTTCGACGAAGGTCCGCTGCCGGCGGACTGGGTGGGCGAGCTGGAGCGACGCGGCATCGCCGTGCGCCGGGACATCCTGCGTGACGAAGCGCGCAGCGTGCTCGCCGCCTACGGCCAGACCGGGCAGCACTATTGAGCCGCCTGCGCGCTGCCTTGCCGCTGATCCTGCTGGTCGTGGCCGGCATCGTGCTGTTCAGCTCGGGCGCGCTGGACCGCCTGCACCCTGAGCAGCTGGTGATGCACCAGGCACAGCTGCGCACGGACATCGCCAATGCGCCCTGGCTCAGCCGCATCACCTTCATCGGCCTGCTCACCCTCGCCATGTCGACCGGCATCCCCGGTACGGTCATCATCATCATGGCCGGCGGGTTCGCCTTCGGCGCGCTGGAAGGAAGCATCTACGGCTCGATCGGGCTCACGCTGGGCACGCTGATCCTGTTTCTGGCGAGTCGCTATGCCTTCGGCGCCGGCAGCAAGCATCCGCCGGCGATCGTCGACAAGCTGCACCATGGTTTCGAGCGTCATCCGGTGGCTTACACCATGTTCCTGCGCTTCATACCGGTGGCGCCGTTCGGGTTGATCACGGTGGGGCTCGCCTGGCTGCGTTGCCCGCTGTGGCTGTTCCTCGGCGCCAGTTGGCTGGGCGGCACCGTCTCCCTGATTTTCGAGACGTCCATCGGCGCCGGACTCGGCGAGGCCCTGGCGCAAAGTCAGGGCCATTTCGGCCTAGGCCTTCTGATGCAGCGCTCGATCTGGATGCCGCTCAGTGCGATCGGACTGCTCGCCTTACTGCCCTTGCTAGTGGAACGCTTCAGCCGCCGACGACGCCAGGCAGGGCTCGCTACCTCGGCAAATTCCCACGACCGGTAAGGCTATACCCCCTCGGCCAATGGGCTAGCTGCCCTACTTCGTGAATCGCGCTAGGCTGGCGGCGCCTGGCGCATGGACGCCGGAAGGGGTCGACGGCCGATGGGTGCAGGGGCGAACTCCCGAGCGGGACGGTGGTGGCGGCGCACGTCGCTGATGCAGCGATTGGCCCTGGTCGCGCTCGTGCCCACGCTGGTGACGGCCACGCTGCTGGTCGTCATCCTCACCCAGCACCAGCTCAACAGCCTGCGCGGCATGGCGCAGATCACCGCCGATGCCATCGCGACCCAGGCCGCCTCCGTTTCCACCACGGCGCTGCGCGACATGCAGCGTCGTGAACTGGTGCGTATCGCCGAATCGATCGGCGACCTGCCCCACGTCGCCCGCGTGCAGATCCGCGCGGCGGACGGCGAGATCCTCGCCGACAACCTCGGCCGCAGCGGCGGCGGCAACGCCGAGACACTGACGGTCGTGCGCGATGTCGTCGATACCGAACAACCCGGTCGCCCCGTGCTGGGCTCGGTGATGGTCGACGTCAGCCTGAGCGATGCCATCGCGGCGCAGCAGGCGAGCCTGCGCAATGCGCTCTTCGCCTTGGCGCTGAGCGTGCTGGTCGCCGCGGTCATCGGCTGGCAGGCCGCGCGCTGGATGAGCGCACCGCTGCGCCGCCTGGTGTCCGCCGTGCACCAGCTGGGACGCGGCGATCGCCACGTCGAGGTGGAGGTCACCGACCAGACCGAAATCGGCGAACTGCAGCGCGGCTTCAACAGCGCCGCGCTCGCGCTGTTCGATGTGCAGCGCAGCATGGAAAAGGAGATCGAGCACGCCACGGTGGAACTGGCGCGAAAGAACGCGGCGCTGGAGGCAGCCAGCGTGGCCAAGGCACGCTTCCTCGCCGCGGCGTCGCACGACCTTCGCCAGCCGCTCTATGCGCTGACCTTGTTCTCCTCTTCGCTGGCCGAGGACGAGCGCGACCCGATCCGGCTCGACCGCATCGCCCACATCCAGGAATGCGTCGAGGCGCTCGATCATCTCTTCAGCGAACTGCTCGATCTCTCGCGGCTGGAAACCGGAGCGATGCAGATCGAGATCACCGAATTCCCGCTCGACCAGGTGCTGGAGGAAGTGAGCCGCAACTTCCGCATGATCGCCGAGCAGCATGGCCTGCGCCTGATCATGCGCACTACCGATGTCTGGGTGCGCAGCGATCGCACGATGCTCGCGCGCATCCTCAACAACCTGGTGAGCAATGCGCTGCGCTACACGCACGAAGGTGGCGTGCTGGTGGTCGCGCGTCGCCGCAGCGATGGCACCGTGCGCCTGGATGTATGGGACACCGGCACCGGCATCGCGCCGGAACACCAGGCGCGCGTATTCGATGAGTTCTATCGCGTGGAATGCCACGGCAACCACGAGCACGACACCGGGCCGCGACGCGGCCTCGGCCTGGGCCTCGCCACCGTGCAACGCCTGGCCGAACTGCTGGACACCCAGGTGCAGCTGAAGTCGACGCCCGGGCGCGGCAGCGTCTTCAGCTTCCACCTGCCGCAGGTGCCTCCGCAGCAGGTGCCTCACGGCACGGACGAGGAAACGCCGCTCGATGTCTCGGGCATGCGCGTGCTGGTGATCGACGACGAACCGGCCATTCTCTCGGGCATCCGCTACCTGCTGCGCAGCTGGGGCTGCGAGGTGGCGGTGGCGGAAGATCGCACGCAGGCGATGCTTGCCGCGGAGGAATGGCCGACGCCGCCCGACATCGTGATCTCCGACCTGCGCCTGCGCGATGGCGAGAGCGGGCTGGACGTGCTCGCAGCGCTCGACCAGCACTACCAGCGCGACGGCAACGCGCCATTCCCGCGCCTGCTCATCACCGGCGAAACACGCAGCGACCGCCTGCGGGAAATCATGGCCGCACGCATTCCCGTGCTCTACAAGCCGGTGTCGCCCGAACAGTTGCGTGAAGCGATGGTGGCCGCGTGGAGTACGAACCGCGCCACGGTGGCCTGATCAGGCCAGCGCGAGACTTCAGCCTTCCGCCGCGATGCGGCGCGCCAGCAGGCGGTCGGCCGACAGGAAGCGACCGAACAGGTCGTCGACGAAATCGCCGCTGGGGGCGCTGGGCCGTGCGCCGCCGGTGAGGTACAGGCCGCACCACAACAGGCGACGGCCGGCGCTGCCTTCGCCGGCCATCAGCCGGTCGAGGAATACCTGCAGCCCACGTTGCAGCATGGGCAGCGACTGCAGGAAAGCAAACACCTCGCGGCGTCCGTGGGCGTGGCGCTGCACGGCCAGAGCCGCCAAGGCCGCTCCCCGCAGGCGATGCCCCACCTCTTCACCACGGACGTCCATACGTCCATGCAGTGGGGTCGGTCCGGGAGACGGCAAGGCGATCCGCCAACCCAGCACGCGCCTGAACACGGCCGACGGCAGGGTCGACCTCACCGCGGCGTGGCCGGGCAATGCCTCCAGCCCGGTCACCACCACGTACAGCGGCAGCTGCAACTGCAGATGCCGCGTCGCTTCTCCGGCCATCTCCTGCAGCCGCGCGGCGCGGGCGCTGATCTGCGTGGTGGATTCGAGCAGGCTTTGCGCCGACACGCACAGCACCATGCCGTCCAGCGGGAGCTTGCGGCGCTCGCGCGCCAGCAGCGCGAGTGCCTGCGACCAGGATGACGCCTGCCCGTGCGGTTCGCCACCTGCCTGGAGCAGGTATCCGCCGGGTTCGATCGCGACCACCGAACGGAAGATCCACCAGTACCACGGGCGGGCTTCGGTATTCGTGGCGGAACTGCGTGCATGTGGTGCGTGCGCCGCAGCCTGCAGCAGGCTGCGCACCTCGGCCGCGCTGTCACCGAGGAACATCAGCCAGGGATGCCTGGACAGCTTCCGCCATTCGCCGCGGCGACGGAACGGATGCAACACCGTACCGCGCACGTGCCGCGCGGCATCGAGCAACACGGACCATACGTCGCCAATGCCATAGCTCGCCTCGGGGTGCGAGGCCACACGCGTGTGCGCACGCATCACCACCAGCCGATGCCACGCCAGCGCACCGGCCCAGGCCAGCGCACTCGCGGCGACCACGCCCAGGCCCAGCAGCGACCAGGTCTGCATGGAAATCACGTGGCTGAATACCGGCGCCACGAACGCCACCAGCACGAGCAACACCACGGCCGCCGCGACGAACTGCATCGACCGGCGCCCCACCCATGACGCCGGCAACCGCAACGGCTGCGACCCGGGGGCGAGATAGGGCTGCGGCGTGATCGGTTCGCGCTGCAGCGACTGCAGCACGCCCGGTGCCGTGATGCTGGGGCGGCAGTACAAGGCCTTGATCCTGCCCAGCTCGCCGCTGTCGTCCTGCTCGTAGTAGTACTGCCCGACATAGCCCAGCATCAGCGCCATGCCGAACACCTCGCGCACCTCTTCCGCCGTGGGCGGCAGGCGCGCGAGATGGTCGAAGAATTCACTGGCGGCGCTGGCCGTGCCGAACAGCTCCAATTGCAGGGGACTGGCCAGATGCTTCCATGCATCCTGGCGCATGACGATCTCGTCGAACCAGGCCACCGCGGCGAAGCCGGCCATCTCGACATCGGCCAGCGGCTTGCCTGCAGCAAGCGCCTTGCCGCGGGCCTCGTCCATGATGGCGCGGGCGCGCGCCTGCACGGTCGCCAGCTCGCCCGGGCCGTCAGGCGTCGATGCCTGCTCCTCGATGAGCAAGCCATACGAAAACAAAGGTGCGTAACACTCCAGCAGCCGCATGACACCCATGGCTCCGGCGTCGAGGCAAGGCGCCATGCGCATCACCCGACCCGTTCGCACCGTCTCCCATCAAAACAAACCCACGCAGCGTCATACCGTCGGCGCCGCCCCTGTTGCTTGGTGCAATGGACGACCACCGTCGCACCGTACCGATTCTCTCGGCCGCCTGCATGCCGGGCCATATGACCTTATGACTAGACCGTTCGTAAGCGCCGCGAGGTTGCCGTAGGCGCACGCTGGGGCTATGTTGCGTTCGCGATGCATGGCGATGGGAGCGCCGTGCGCGCGTCACGGGGAACGACATGCGCATACTGATTGCGGACGACCATCGACTGATCGTCGAAGGGGTCAAGCTCAAGCTGGCTGAGCTTGGGCCGGGCACCGACTTTGTCACCGCCATGGACATGGCCGAGCTGCGCGATGCGATCCACGCACCCGACGCAGCGTCGCTTTCGCTCGCACTGATCGACCTGGCCATGCCCGGTGTCCAGGGCAGCGAACACCTGACGGAAGTGATCGAACAACTGCCCGAACTGCCCGTCATCGTGCTGTCGGGCGTGGAAGATCCCAACCTCATGAAGAACCTGCTTGCGATGGGCGTGCAGGGCTTCATCCCCAAGGCCTATTCGCCGGACGTCATGCTGTCCGCCGTGCGCCTGGTGCTGTCCGGCGGCGTGTACGTGCCGCCGCTGATGCTGCAGGAGCGCAGCGATGGCGCGATCAATGGCGCAGCCACCGCGACGGTGCAGCCGCCCGCGCCGATGTCCACCCCGTCCGACTCGCTGGAAGAGCGCTTGCGCAAGCTGCTCACCGAACGCCAGATCGACGTGCTGCGGCTGCTCTCGCAGGGCAAGCCGAACAAGCTGATCGCGCGCGACCT
Source organism: Dyella jiangningensis (assembly GCF_003264855.1). Lineage (NCBI taxonomy): Bacteria > Pseudomonadati > Pseudomonadota > Gammaproteobacteria > Lysobacterales > Rhodanobacteraceae > Dyella > Dyella jiangningensis. Next base: position 847,606 of record NZ_NFZS01000004.1, read on the forward strand.
CGGGATCAGCGAAGGCACGGTGAAGATCCATCTCGCCGCCATTTTCCGCGCGCTCAACGTGCGCAATCGCGTGGAGGCGGTGGTGGCCTCGCGACGCATCAGCGGCCTGTAAGGTCGACGCGCCCGTGGCGACTGCAGCCCATCCCCTTCGTACGCCGATGGCGTCGAGCGTCTGAGGCTTCCAGGAGAACGCCGTCTTGCCGAAGGGATGGGTGACAAGCCGGAGTTTCCGGTCCATCCGGCGGGCCGCCATCGGCCTGATGCTGGCGTGCCTGAGCGGCATCCCGGCACATGCAGCGCAACCCGCCAGTCCTCCGCACGACGCCAAGCACATCAGCGCCCTCACCTTCGGCATCCTGCCGATCGGCGGGCCATCGGAATCGCTGGCCGCATGGCGGCCGATGCTGGACGACCTGAGCCACACGCTGGGGCTGCCGATCCACAGCATTTCGGTCAGCACGTATGAAGGCCTGGCCCAGGCGCTGTCCGAGGAACGCGTCGATTTCGCCTTCGTTTCCGGCCGGCTGGCGCTCGACGCCGTCACCCACGATCGCATGCGGGTGATTGCCCAGCTGACACGCACCAACGGTTCGCGCGGCTATTACTCGGTGCTGCTGGTTGCCAAGGACTCGCCGCTGCGCGACGTGGAGGACATGTTCCGCCAACCGGGCCGCCTGAGGTATGGCCGCGGCGAAGTGCTGTCGGTTTCCGGCTACCTGGTGCCGGAAACCCAGCTGTTCGCCAACCGCCGCCTCGATTCGGACACGTTCTTCGCGAATGTCATCGTGGACAACCACCAGAACAATGCCCTGGCGGTCGCGAACAACGAGGTCGACGTCGCCACCAACAACACGGCGGACCTGGAGCGCTTCGCCAAGCGATTTCCCGACCAGTACGCGCGGCTTCGCGTGTTATGGACGTCCAGCCTGATTCCGCATGCCGTCGTGGTGATACGCGAAGACCTGCCCGCCGAACTTCGCCAGCGCGTCGCTGCCGCCCTTACGACCTATGGCACCGGAAAGAACGCGCAGGCCGAGCTGGCCAAGCTGCAACTGATCCACGACATCAGTGGCTTCGCGCCAGCCGGCAACGAAACGCTGGTGCCTTTCGCGGACATCGAGTTCAACCTCGACCGGCGGCGCGCCTACAGCGCGCAATGGGTCAGCGATGCCGCCATGCAGGCGCGCCTGCACAAGATCGACGCCGAACACCAGATGCTGGTCCACCAGTTGATGGCGCCGACGAAACCGTAGTCGCCGCGCCGCCTCGTGCGGACGCCCGCACGAGGCGGGCCTCCACGCAGAACGCAGCACTCAGTGGTGCTGCATGTCCTTGATGTTCATGGTGCTGCCATTGGGCATCACCATGTCGCCGGGCTTCTGACCTGCCGGACACTCGCCAACCCAATGGCCCGAGCTGGTCATCGCCATCTCGCTCTGGCCCATCACCGCCGGCTCGTACTTCATGTGGCCTTCGGTGCGATAAGCCGTGTCGCCGTCGAACTTGGTTTCGCTGTGGCTGGTCATGTTGACCGCGCCATTGGGCGTGTTGAGCTTGCAGACGGCATCGGACACGACCGTGGCGCCCTGCACGTTGACGTTGAACTTGCTGCACATCTGGCCGCTCATCTGCGAGCCCATCTTGTACATCGCCTGGTCGGTGTCCGCGTCCAGGCAAAGCTTCATCATCTGGGCGTGGCCGCCCATGCCGGAGGTCTGCATCTCCCACAGGCCTGGCTTGCGCTTGGGCATGTTGGCCGGAAGATCCTGCGCCATGGCGACGGTAGCGAAGCCAAGCAGGGAAAAGGCGAGCAGCAGACGACGAGGTGCGGACATGAGGATCTCCATGAGGCCCGGTGGGCCATGCGGTTGTGCAAGGTAGCGCCAAACGGCTTCGGCGTCATGCAATCGCCACCGCGTCCGCTTGGCCCCGGTTCTTGCGCCGCAACATGCTGCCCGGCAGGGCATATAGGCCGTTCGAACTATGGCGCCTCGCGCTAGAACGAAGTGGCTATCGTTGCCTCCCGGCGAATTCTTTAGAGTGCATCCCAGGGCATTTCACCAAGATGACGTGCGCCAAGGGCCGTTCCTATCGCCGACCATCGCGAGCCACACATCATGAAGCCGACGCCAGCCATGCCGTGCCAGAGGACGTCCGGGCGATGCGTGGGGCGGCTTGCCTTGCCACCCGCGGCCATGGAGGCCTGACGCCATGGAATCGCGCCAGCGACTGCTCCCGCGCCTCTTCATCGACGTCATCCTGCCCAGTACGATCGCCGCGCTGGCGCTCGTGCTCGCACTGTGCGTGCAGCAGACGCACACCATGAGCGAGCGCGCCGAGGCCGCCATCACCTTGCGGCTGGAACATCTCGCCGGCGAATTGGGTACCGATGCGGGCTCCTCGCCGCAGGGCGCACTCGACCAGGCGCTGCGCGATGGACAGGCGGACCAGCTGCGGCGCGTCGAGCTGCATCGCCCCGATGGCAGCCTCTACAGCAGCGGCACGGCGCTCTCGCAGGGCGGCACGGTCTATCGCGGCGAAATGCATGGCAGCGGTAATCCGCCCTCATGGCTGAGCATGCAGGTGGACATCCGTCCGCTTCGCCTGGCGCAGGGCCTGGTCTGGTTGCTGGGCGGCCTTTGCGCGGCAGGCATTCTCGTGCTGGCCTGGCTCGCGCGCGTCACCCTGCGCCATCACGTCCTCGTGCCCCTGGGGCACGTACAGGACGCGCTGCATGAAATGGTCAATGCGCGCCCACCCGTGATCGATGCCGAGCCCACCGGTCCGGAGTTCAACGACATCCGCCTCACCCTGCAACGGCTCTCGGAACTGCTGGAAGAACAGCGCCGCGACTGGAGCACCATGCAGCACGACAATGCCGTGGAGGCGCTCGATCGCCTGCGGCAGAGCCAGGCCGCCACGCGCAGCAAATCGCAGTTCATCGCCCTGGTCAGTCACCACTTCCGCCAGCCATTGCAGGCACTCGAGCTGTTCGCCGCCGGCGTGGACGGTGGCAGCGAAGAGGAACGCCAGTCGCTGTTCCAGCAGATGCGCACCAGCATCGCCGCGATGACGCGGCTGCTCGGCGCCCTGCTGGAGATTTCGCGACTCGACGCCGGCGTCATCGCCGTCAAGCCCAGCGGCTTCTCGGCGGCCGAGCTGTTCATGCGCGATCGCAGCTCGCTCGCCGACCAGGCGGCGGAGCATCACGTCACGCTGGTGTGGCGCGGCAGCCACCATCAACTGCACGGGGATGCCGAGGTGGCCGCCAGCCTGCTCTACCAGCTGGCCAGCAACGCCATCATCAACGCCCCCGAAGGACGCGTGTTGATCGCCGCGCGTCGGCGCGGCCAGGCGGTGCGCATCGAAGTGCGCGACAACGGCCCCGGCATCGCGGTGATCCACCAGCAGCGCATCTTCGAGGAATTCGTGCAGTTGCAGGCGGGAGAAAGCGAGCGGCGCGGCGGCTATGGTCTCGGCCTCGCCATCGCCGAACGGCTCGCCCGGCTGCTTGGCACGCGCATCGGCCTGCGCTCCGAACCCGGTCGCGGCAGCACGTTCTGGTTTGAACTACCGCGCATGCCGGTCATGGAGCGCAACTCCACGGCCCGCAAGCAGAGCTCGCCCGCCTGGCGGCAGGCCGGCTGATCCAGCAACCGCTTTGCCCTGCATCTCTTTTGTAGGAGCGCACCCAGTGCGCGACCGCAGAGACGAGATTGGCCACGCATCGGGTTCTCGCCGCGGATACCCCAGCGCGAATGAAACGATCCTCACCCCGCCCGCTTATCGCGCGTGACAGTCGTCCCCCAAGGCAAAAAAAAGGACTTGCGCAGACGCAAGTCCTCGATGCTTTGGTGGGTCGTCCGAGATTCGAACTCGGGACCAATAGATTAAAAGTCTACTGCTCTACCGACTGAGCTAACGACCCGCTGCCAAGGCAAGCCCGTAATTTTATGGGCTAGCTGCCCATGGCACAAGCCAAAATCGTTCAGATATAGCGCGTCGGGTCCGGCAGCCCGGCCGTCTTGAAGCCCTGCGCGCGCAGATGACAAGCGTCGCAATGGCCGCATGCACGCCCTTCGGCATCGGCCTGGTAGCAGCTCACCGTCTCGGAGAAATCGACGCCGAGGCGCTGGCCCTCACGCGCGATGTCCGCCTTGCTCATGCGCATCAGCGGCGCGTGGATGCGGATGCCCGCCCCTTCCACGCCCGCCTTGGTCGCCACGTTCGCCAGCTGCTCGAACGACTCGATGAAGGCGGGACGGCAATCGGGATAACCGGAGTAGTCCACCGCGTTCACGCCGCACCAGATGTCCGTGGAACCCAGTACCTCGGCCCAGCCCAGCGCGATCGACAGCATGATGGTGTTGCGTGCCGGCACGTAGGTCACCGGGATGCCGGCGTCGCCCGTCTGGTCGAGCGGCACGTCGATATCGGCGGTGAGCGCCGAACCGCCGATGGAGCGCAGGTCCACCTGCACGGTCTTGTGCTCCACCGCGCCCAGCATGCGCGAGACACGCTCGGACGCCGCCAATTCGGCACTGTGGCGCTGGCCATAGGCCACGCTCAGTGCGTGTACCTGATAACCCTGCTCACGGGCGATGGCGATGGTGACCGCCGAATCCATGCCGCCGGAGACGAGCACGACGGCCTTGCGGGGAGATGATTGAGACATCGGTAGATCCACTCCTGGGTTCAGGCCGGTGATCCGGCCGAAGTGCGCCACCGGCAGACAGGCCGGCGCGCGGAAAAGCTATTGTCTGGGCAACGGCAGCGTCCGGAAAAGTCGCTGCGGGGCCACGTGCATCTCGATTGTGGGTCACCAGCACGGGAGAGCGCGCCTGCGCGTTCCCGCGACCGTCAGTGCCCCGGCTCGTCGTTCCACAGCAGCTTGTGCAGTTGCAACTGGAACCGCACGTCGAGCTTGTCCTCGATGATCCACTCGGCCAACTCGCGCGGCTGGATCGCGCCATGCACCGGCGAGAACAGCACCATGCAGCGCTCGGCAAGCTTGTGCTCGGCAACGGCCTCGCGCGCCCACTCGTAATCCGCGCGGCTGGCGATGACGATCTTCACCTGGTCGTGCGGCAGCAGGTGGCCGATGTTCGACCACAGGTTGCGCTTGGCTTCGCCGGAATCGGGCGCCTTCAGGTCCATCACTTTGCGCACGCGTGGATCGACCATGGAAACATCAAGCGCACCCGAGGTTTCCAGCGACACGTCATGGCCGGCGTCGCACAGGCGCGTCAGCAGGATCAAACACCGCTTCTGCGCGAGCGGCTCACCGCCGGTCACGCACACGTGCCTTGCGCCATGCGAGGCCACTTCGGCCACGATGTCGTCGATCGAACGCCAGTTGCCGCCGTAGAACGAATACTCGGTATCGCACCACACGCAGCGCAGCGGGCAACCCGTCAGGCGCACGAACACCGTGCGCCAGCCGATCGCGTCGGCTTCGCCCTGGATCGAGTGGAATATCTCGGTAATGCGCAGGCGTTCGGCCTGCGCTGGCGTGGTGGGTGCCACGCTCGTGCTGCTACTGCTCACACCGTCAACCTCAATTGGCCGACGACTGCACCTGCAGGCGACGCAGGCGCTCCTGGGCCAGGCCGGCAGCCTTGGAACCCGGGAACTTGGCAGAAACGTTCTTCAGCGTGGCCTTGCCGGCATCGACCTGCTTGAGCTCGATCTGGCTGTAGCCGACCTTGAGCATGGCGTCGGGCGCCTTCTCGCTCTGCGGGAACTGGCTGAGCAGGCGCTGGAAAGCCTCGAGCGCCACCGAATAGTTCATGGTGACGTAGTACGACTCGCCCAGCCAGTAATAGGCGTTGGGCAGCAGCGGACTGTCGGGATACTGCTGGATGAAACCGCGGAAGCCGCGTGACGCTGCCACGTAGTCGCCGGCGCGCAGCGACTTGAAGGCTTCGTCATAAGCCGCCTGAGCCCCTGCCGCATTGGCGGGAGCTGCACCGCCCTTGCCGTTGGCTGTGGCAGCGCCTACCGTGGCACCGGCGGCCGCAGCCGCAGGCTTGCCGCCCTTGCCTGCATCCGCCGCGGGGGCCGGAGCCGGCGCCGGGGGCGCGGGGGCCGCGGCCGGAGGCGGATTCGCATTGGCTGCATTACCCGGATTGTTCGCCGCTGCACCGGCACCGCCTTCGAGGCGGCCCAGGCGCGAATCGAGATCCACGTACTGCGCCTTGTTCTTGTCGTTCGCTTCCTGCAACTGATGCTGCAGTTCTTCGATCTGGCCCTGCATCTGCTGCAACTGCGACTGCAGTGCCTGCACCTGGTTCACCAGGCTCGTGCCGCCCTGGTTCTGGTTCTGCGCCTGCTGCTCGAGCCGCGACACGCGGTCGGCGAGGCTGAGGCGGGAATCCTGCGCGAATGCCGGGACAGCAAAAAGCATGGCGGACGCGATCGCGCCCGCCATGCCCATCCTGGCCGTGAAGCTGTTAGCCAGTAGCTTCTTCATTACTTCGCCGTGTAGACGATCTCGACGCGACGGTTCTTGCTCCAGCAGTCTTCGTTGTGCTCACGGCACACCGGCTTTTCCTTGCCGTACGAGATCACGTTGATCTGGCTGGCCGAGCCGCCGTTCGACTGCAGGGCGCTGGACACGGCGTTGCCGCGGCGCTCGCCGAGGCCGAGGTTGTACTCGCGGGTGCCGCGCTCGTCAGCATTGCCTTCCAGGCGGATCTGGGCCATCGGGCGATCCTGCAGGTACTTGGCGTGGCACGCCATGATCTGCTGGAACTCCGGCTTGATTTCGTCCTTGTCGAAATCGAAGTACACGACGCGCTGACGCAGGCAGGCGTCGGTGTCGAGGTCAGCCGGGGTGTACTTGGTCGGGCCGGAAGCCGGGGCGGTCACCGGAGCCTGTTCCGGCTGCGGCTGCGGCTTGACTTCCTGCTTCTTCGAGCATGCGGCCGCGCCAACGCAGAGCAGGGCGACCAGGGCGACGCGAACGGTCTTATTCATGGTGGACGTTCCTTCAAACGGGTTTGAGTTCCGACAGTCAGTAATGATTGCGGTTTCGGGACAGTGTTCGCCGGTGAACCGGCTGTTATTTTGACATTTTTGCTGCCGGCGGTGCGCTGTCTCGCAACCACCTGACCCGCCAGCCGCGACAGATTGCCACGGCCGGCAAGTTGTTTTGACCCGGATTGTGTCGTTTATGGCTTCACGCCCGGATCACATGACCCCGACGCTCGCGCGCCGGGGCATGAACTGGTCAACGTTGACGATAGGGACCCCAGGCCGGCTCGCGAACATCGCCATCGGCCAACACGAGACGTTGCCGCACAAGACCATCGGCCGATACGGCGTAGAGGACACCACGTCGACCTTCGGAGGCGGCATACAACAGCATGCTGGCGTTGGGCGCGAAACTCGGGGTTTCGTCGATCGGACCCGGCGAGATGAAGCGCACCTGCCCACCCAGACTGCGATCCATAATGGCAATACGATACACGTTCCCGTTGCCCTGCACCATGGCGATCTGCTTGCCGTCATAGCTGATCGAGGCATTGGCGTTGAACTGGCCCTGGAACGTGATGCGGTCTGCCCCGCCGCCACCGGCGGGCATCTGGTAGAGCTGCGGACGACCCGAGCGGTCGGAGGTGAAGATGATGCTCTGGCCATCCGGCGTCCAGCGCGGCTCGGTGTCGATGGCCAGGTTGTTGGTCAGGCGGGTCTCCGCGCGGGAGCCCACGTCCATCACGTAGATCTCCGGATTGCCCTGGTACGAGAGCGCCAGCGCCAGCTTGCTGCCGTCCGGCGACCAGGCCGGCGCGCCGTTGATGCCCTTGGCGCGGGCCGAGATCAGCTGACGCGAACCCGTCGTAATGTCTTGCACGTAGATGGCCGAGTTGCCGCTTTCGAACGACACGTAGGCGATCTTGCGGCCATCCGGCGACCACGACGGCGACAGCAGCGATTCGCGCGAGCGCGCCACGACCTGCGGGTTGTAGCCGTCCGAATCGGCCACGATCAGCGAGTAGGTGGTGTTGTTGCCCAGGCCCACGGCGGTGATGTACGCGATGCGGGTCCAGAAGGCGCCACGCACGCCGGTGATCTTCTCGTAGATCGCGTCGGCGATCTGGTGGGCGACGCCACGCAGGTCACCGGCCGGCGCGGTGTACGCCTGGGCCAGCAGGCTCTGCTGCTTGTTGACGTCCCACAGTTCGTATTCCACCCGCAGCATGCCGCCGCCGGCGTCGCTGATGCGGCCGATGGTGAGGTAGTCCTGCTTGAGCAGGCGCCAGGTGGCGAAGTTGACGTCCGAACCCTTGGACGGGGTCTCGACGATCTCGCTCTTGGCCAGCGAACGGAATTTGCCCGAACGGTTGAAGTCGTTGCGGATGACGTCGGCCACGTCGGTCGGCAGCGGCGCACCGCCCGCCTGGGCGAACGGGACCACGGCGATCGGCGTGGCGGTCTTGAGGCCGCCGACGATGTCGACATTGAGCGACTGGGCTGCTGCGGGACCGGCGATCAACGCGGCCACGACGAGCAGGACGAAAGCAAAGCTTGAGCTCAATTTACGCATGGGCTTCATCACTGCGGCCTGAAAGTGAAATCGATCTGACGCTGGAATACGCTTTCGAAACCCTTGTAGGGCAAGGGCTGCGCGCGCAGGACGGCGTTTTCGATGGAGCGCTTGCCGGCCTCGTCGTACGGACAGCTCGAGTCGACCTTGGCGCTCATCACGTCGCCGCCCGGCAGCTGCACGATGTGCACGATGCACGGCGTGTTCGGCATGTTATCCGGGCGTAACCAATTCTGCGTGACCGCGTTCTGAATCGACGCCAAATATTGCGCCAGCAGGCCGGCATCGGGACCGTTGTTGCCGGTCTGCCGCTGGGCGGCATTGGGCACGTTGGCCAGGCCATTGTCCTGGGCGTTCTTCAGGTCTTCCATCTGCTGCTTGGCCTGCTTGGCCTTGTTGTCCGCCCGCTTGGTCTGCTGGTCGGCCGCGTCCATCTTGGCGAACAGCTCGTCGAGCTGTTTCTGCTTTTCCTGCTTCTGCTTGGCGGCCTGGGCATCCAGTTCGGCGGCGCGCTGGCGCTGCTTCTCTTCCTGCTCCTTCTTGGCATCCTCGGCCTTCTGCAACGCATCGGCCACCACCTTCTCCTGATCCTTGGTGTCCGGATGCTCGGGCGGGGGCGGCAAGGTCTTCACCTTGGGCGCTTCGGGCACCGGCGGCGGCGTCACGGTCGGCGGCGGGGGCACGGTATCGGGCACCGGCTTCGCCTTGACCGCCTTCGGCGGCGGGGCACCGGTCGGGCCGACCAGGGTCGCCTCGATGATTTCGCCCGGCAGCTCGATCGGCTTGGCGCAGGTGATCGGATTCCAGCTCGCCGGCAGATGCAGGGTTTCGAACAGGCCCTCGTAGAACGAGCACGGGATCACCGCGAGGGCCAGAAAGCCCACGATGCCCAGATGCAGGATGGCGGAAAGAACGACCGCCTTGGATGTGCCTTCAGAGCTTGTTTTCATATGCCAAGCGCCTCGCGCCGGGGGCTGTTTGCCCGCAGGGCAAGGAAGAACGAAGGCGTGTATGTCGATACACAACTGAGTGATGACGCAACCCTGTGGGCAAACAGCCCCGGCCCGCAGGGTTCCGCTTGAGCGGCCGCCAGGCGATAGCGCGCGGCTTGACCTGCCAGCCAGGCAGGCGCTACGCCACGCACTATCGCCTGGCGGCCGCTCAAGCGGAACGCGAGGTGCTTGGCATATGAAAACAAGCTCTTAAGGGAGTCGGCCCTCATTTCTTGCTGCCCGACTCCGGTGCGCTCATCAGACCCACCTTGGCGACGCCGGCCTGCTGCAGCTGGGCCAGCACCTGGTACACGCCGTCGTACTTGCCGTCGCGGTCACCGGCCACGAGCACGCTCACCTCGGGGTTTGCCTTCACGAAGGCACCCACCTTGGCCTGCATGGTCTGGGCATCGATCGGCTGCTTCTTCTCGGTACCGAGCGTGAGATAGAGCTGGCCGTTGTGGTCGACCGAGACGATCACCGGCTCCTTCTTGTCCTGCAGCGACTTGGCATTGGCCTGCGGCAGGTTCACGTCGACGTTGGAATTGAGCATCGGCGTGGTGACCATGAAGATGATCAGCAGCACCAGCATCACGTCGATATAGGGAACGACGTTGATCTCGGACTTGAGCTTGAAGCGCTTGTGGCGCGCAGAGCTACGCATCGTTTAGAGCCTGACTATGGTCTTCACGTTGCCCGCGCCGGGATCTGTTTGCGCGCAAGCCAAGGAAGAACGATGGAATGTATGTCGATACACGACGGAGTGATGACGCAGGATGGCGGGCAAACAGACCCGGCCCGAAGGGTTGAGCCCGAATGCCCGGCTGGGTGCGACGCGCGTCTTGACCTGACAGCCAGTCAGCTGCGGCGCCACGCGCCACACCCAGCCGGGCATTCGGACTCAACGCGGGCGACGTGAAGGCCATAGTCAGGCTCTTCTCCTTAAGCCGTCGGATCGTCGGTCTGGATCTGACGCTGCAGCACCGAGGAGAACTCTTCCTGGAACACCTCGTAGCGGGAGGCGACGCGCTCGACCTTGTTGGCGAAACGGTTGTAGGCCCACACGGCCGGGATCGCGGCGAACAGACCCATCGCGGTGGCGATCAGCGCTTCGGAAATGTGCGGGGCCACCACGGCGATGGTGACGTCCTTCATCTCGCCGAGGCCCTGGAACGCGCCCATGATGCCGATGACGGTGCCAAACAGGCCGACGTACGGGCTGATCGAGCCGACGTTGGCGAGGAACTCCAGGTTGCGTTCGAGGCGACCGATCTCGCGGGTGCCGGCCACCCGCATGGCGCGCTCGGAGCCTTCGATGACGATGCGCATGTCATGCGTCTTGCGCTGACGCTGGCGCACGAACTCGCGGAAGCCCGACTCGAACACCGTCTCCATGCCGCCGTTGCCGGCGCCACGGTTGCTCACCTCGCGGAACAGCTGGGCGAGATCGGCGCCGGACCAGAAGCGCTCCTCGAAGCCCTCGGCTTCTTCCATCGCGGACTTCAGCTGCTGATGCTTGCGGATGATGATCACCCACGAGAGGAACGAGAACACGAGCAGCACCAGCATGACCGCCTGCACCAGGACGCTCGCCTCGGCGATCAGCTTGAAAATGTTGACTCCACTGTTCATTGCTCGAAGGTTCTCCAGCGCACGTGCTTATTGAGGGGGAAGGCCGGGGATGAGATCGGCCGGAATCTGCACCGGACGCATGCGGTTGACGTCGACACACGCCACGCGCACCTTCGCGCGGATCAGCTCCGCGCCGTCCGCCCGGCGGATCGTTTGGGCGAAAAGGATACTGGCTGCGCGCCGCTCTTTGACTTCAACGCTTACCGACAGTTCATCATCCAGCAGGGCCGCCTTGAGGAAGTCGATTTGCATCTCGCGGACCAGGAAGGCCAGGCCGGTCGATTCCTTGACGGCCGACTGGCTGATGCCCATGCCGCGCAGCCACTCGGTGCGGGCACGCTCCATGAAACGCAGGTAGCTGGCGTGGTAGACCACCCCGCCCGCGTCCGTGTCTTCCCAATAGACGCGGACCGGCCACTGGAACGGGTCGGTGACGGGTACGGACGAATGATCAGACATCGGCGTTGCCGGCAGTGAAGAGGTCGGCGGAACTGGGCTGGCGCGGCGGCGGGGTCAGGCCGAGATGGCGCCAGGCCTTGGCGCTGGCCATGCGGCCGCGGGCCGTGCGGATCAGGAAACCCTGCTGGATCAGGTAGGGCTCGACTACGTCTTCGAGCGTGCCGCGGTCTTCACTCAAGGCTGCCGCCAGCGACTCCACGCCCACCGGTCCGCCGTCGAAGTTCTCGATGATGGTGGACAGCAGGCGGCGATCGAGCTCGTCGAAACCTTCGGCATCGACCTTGAGCATGTCCATCGCGGCGCGCGCGGCATCGCGGGTGATCTGTCCGCCGGCGCGTACCTCGGCATAATCGCGCACGCGTCGCAGCAGGCGGTTGGCGATGCGCGGTGTGCCGCGCGAGCGGCGCGCGATCTCCTGCGCGCCTTCCGGCTCGCAGGCAATGCCCAGGATGCGCGCCGAGCGACGCACGATGGCAGTGAGCTCGTCGGGCGTATAGAACTCCAAACGCTGCACGATGCCGAAGCGATCACGCAGTGGCGCCGTGAGCAGGCCGGCGCGCGTGGTGGCGCCGATCAGCGTGAAAGACGGCAGGTCGAGCTTGATCGAGCGGGCCGCGGGGCCTTCGCCGATCATGATGTCGATCTGGAAATCTTCCATCGCCGGATAAAGGACTTCCTCCACCACCGGCGAGAGGCGATGGATTTCGTCCACGAACAGCACATCGTGCGGCTCGAGGTTGGTCAGCAGCGCGGCGAGATCCCCTGCCCGCTCCAGCACTGGGCCGGAGGTCGAGCGAACGTTGACGCCCAGCTCGTTCGCGATCACATGGCTGAGCGTGGTCTTGCCCAGGCCAGGCGGACCGAAGATCAGCACGTGGTCCAGTGCGCCACCACGCTTCTTGGCCGCTTCGATGTAGATCGACAGCTGTTCGCGCACCGCCTGCTGGCCCAGGTATTCGGCCAGCCGTTTCGGACGGATGGAGGCTTCCAGGGCCTCGTCGTCCATCTGGGACGCGGCGGTAACGATGCGGTGTTCGGTCATGGGGCGAAATTATGGCAGAGCGGGATGACGCAGGCATTGAAAAATGCCCGTCCTGCCAGGCCCGCAAAGAAAAAAGCGCCCGAGGGCGCGTTTTTTCATCAGATCTCGACCTGTGCGCCCAGTTCGATCAGGCGATTGCCCGGAATCTGGAAAAACGCCGTGGCCGGCAAGGCATTGCGCGCCATGAAGGCGAACAGCTTGTCGCGCCACAGGGCCATGCCTGGGCGGCGGGCGTCCGCGATGATCGTTTCGCGCGACAGGAAGAACGTCGTGTCCATCATGTCGAACGGCAGGCCGACCTTGGAGCACTTGGACAGCGCCAGCGGGATGTTCGGATCCTCGGCGAAACCGAAGCGCAGCGCCAAGCCGAAGAAGTCGCCACCCAGCTCGCTGATCTCGATGCGCTCGCCGGGATCGGAGGTGGGAATTTCCAACATCTCCACCGTCAGCAGCACGTTGCGCTCATGCAGCACCTTGTTGTGCTTGAGGTTGTGCAGCAGCGCGTGCGGAACGGCATGCTGGTTGGCGGTGAGGAACACTGCAGTGCCCGGCACGCGCAGCGGCGGGTGCTCGGCGATGTTCTCGATGAAGGGCTCCAGCGCGAGACCGGACTGCTTGATCTCGCGCACCACCAGTTCGCGACCGCGGCGCCAGGTGGTCATCACGACGAAGACGCCGACGCCCAGCACCAGCGGGAACCAGCCGCCGTACTCGATCTTGATGAGGTTCGCGCCGAGGAACGAGAGGTCGATCGTCAGCAGCAGGATGCCGGCGAAAATGACGGTGACCAGGCTCCAGTTCCACTGCCGGCGCGCCACGATCAACGCGAGGATGGTGGTGATGGTCATGGTGCCGGTCACGGCAATGCCATAGGCCGCGCTCAGGTTTTCCGAGCTGCGGAAACCCAGCACCGCCGCCAGCACCATCACCAAGAGGAAGTTGTTCACCCATGGCACGAAGATCTGGCCCGACATTTCGCGCGAGGTGTGCACCACCGGCATGCGCATGGAGTAACCCAGCGACATGGCTTCGCGCGTCATCGAGAACGCACCGGAGATCACCGCCTGCGATGCGATCACCGTGGCCACGGTGGCGAGGCCGATCATCGGGTACAGCAGCGGCTCGGGAGTGAGCTTGAAGAACGGGCTGTCGATTGCCTCGGGGTGATTGAGCAGCAACGCGCCCTGGCCGAAATAGTTGAGCACCAGCGCGGGCAGTACAAAGCTGAACCAGGCGAACCGGATCGGCCGCTTGCCGAAATGGCCCATGTCCGCATAGAGCGCCTCGGCACCAGTCAGCGCCAGCACCACGCCGCCCAGCGCAATGAACGCCTGCAGGCCATGGGTGAAGAAGAACCTCACGCCGTAGTAAGGATTGAGCGCCGTCAGCACATGCGGATTGCGCACGATCATGCGAAGGCCAAGCAGCGCGATGACGACGAACCACACCACCATCACCGGGCCGAACAGCTTGCCCACGCGCTCCGTACCGTGCCGCTGCAGTGCAAACAGCAGGAACAAGATCACCGCCGTAATGGGCACGATCCAGTGATCGAGGCCCGGCGCAGCCACCTTCACGCCTTCCACGGCCGACAACACGGAAATGGCGGGCGTAATCACGCCATCGCCATAAAACAGCGAGGCACCGAAGATGCCGATGATGGCGAGCAACCAACGCTGCCTCGGCTGACCGCCCACGCTGCGCAAGGCTAACGCGAGTAGCGCCATGATGCCGCCCTCGCCCTTGTTGTCCGCACGCATGATGAAGACCACGTACTTCAGCGACACCACGATGATCTGCGCCCAGAAGATCAGCGAGAGCACACCGTAGATGCTTTCCGGCGTCGGCTTCAGGCCGTCATGGCTGAGCGTGGTTTGCAGCGTGTACAGCGGGCTGGTGCCGATGTCGCCGTACACCACGCCGACGGCGCCGAGCGCCAGCGCAGCGAGGCGTCGCTTGGCGTCAGCGTCGGTCATGCCGTGGGTGGAATCCGGAGTCACGTGTCAGTTTCCTAGTGCGGCGCGCAGCGCCTTGCGGATGATCGATTCGGCGGTGTCGCCTTCGGCAGCCACCTTCTGCACCAGGCGGGTGACTTCCGCCGGCTTGTAACCCAGCTGCTGCAGCGCCACCGTCGCCTCGCCTGCCGGGTCGAGTGGCGCACCATTCGTTGTGGCGCTCGTACCCGGCAGCGTGACGGCCAGGCCATCCACGCGATCACGCAGTTCGACCACCATGCGTTCGGCGGTCTTTTTGCCAATGCCGGGGATCTTGGTCAACGCGACCACATCACCGGTCTGCACGAGGCGCGCGAAATCGTTGGTGGACACCCCGGACAACACGGCCAGCGCGATCTTCGCGCCGATGCCGCTGACCTTCTGCAGGTTGCGGAACAGCGCGCGCTCGGCTTCATGCATGAAGCCATACAGCGCGACGCTGTCTTCCTTCACCGCGTAATGCGTGAGCAGGGTGACTTCCTTGCCGGTGGAGGGCAGGTCGTAGATGGTGGACATCGGCGCTTCGAGCTCGTAGCCCACGCCGCCCACCTCCACCAGCAGCCACGGCGGCTGCTTGGATACCAGGATGCCGCGAAGGCGACCGATCATCGCCGTCTCCACGCGGTACGCGGAATGCCGACACGCTGCAGGCTCGCGCGCGTGTGCGCATGCGTCACGGCGATCGCGAGCGCATCCGCCGCATCGGCCTGCAGCGGCCCCTTGAGTCCGAGCAGGACACCGATCATGTGCTGTACCTGGGTCTTGTCGCCTCGGCCACTGCCGACCACGGCTTGTTTGACTTCTGTCGCTGCGTATTCGTGCACCGCGATCCCCTGACTGACGACCGCGCAGATCGCGGCTCCCCTCGCCTGCCCCAGTTTCAGTGCCGAATCGGCGTTGCGCGCCATGAATACCCGTTCCACGCCGCACTCATCCGGTCGATGGGCGGCGATGATGGCACACAGCTCGTCAAAGATGCGTTTCAGGCGCAGGGGAAAGGAGGCCTCGCCGGCCACCGCCAGCGCGCCATGGAAAACGTGGGACAGCTTGCCGCTGGCGTCGACATCGATGATGCCGACACCGGTGCGCTGGCTGCCCGGATCAATGCCGATGATGCGTGTCATGTGTGTGGCGTCGCCGGGCATGGCGAACGGCAGGACGGCTTAGCTCGCCGCCTCGGCGGGCAGCAGCGCGTTGTGCGAAACGTCACTGACGTCGTCGAGGCTGTCGAGTTTCTCGAGCAGGTCGAGCAGCGGTTCCAGCGCCTCCTCGGGCACGGGCACGCGATTGTTCGGGCGCATGCCGACGCCGGCATGCTGGGCATTCAGGCCGGCCGTGGCGAGCGCCTGCTGCACGGCTTCGAAGTTTTCCGGCGCGCACAGCACGGTGCTTTCGCCGTTCTCGTTCACCACGTCGTCCGCACCGGCGTCGAGCGCGGCTTCCAGCACCTTTTCTTCGGCCGCTTCATCGCCACCGGTGGCGAACACGAGCTCGCCCAGGCGAGAGAACTGGAACGACACCGAGCCGGAGGTGCCGAGGTTGCCGCCGTGCTTGGTCAGCGCGTGGCGCACGTCGGCCACGGTACGGGTCGGGTTGTCGGTGAAGCAGTCGATGATGAGCGCGACGCCACCGGGGCCGTAGCCTTCGTAACGCAGCTCTTCCATCGAGGCGCCGCCATCGGCGCCCGAGCCGCGCTTGATCGCGCGCTCGATGGTGTCCTTGGGCATGTTGGCCGACAGGGCCTTGTCCACGGCCGAGCGCAGACGCGGGTTGAGCGAAGGGTCGGGCACACCGGCACGCGTGGCGACGGTGATTTCGCGGATCAGCTTGGTGAACACCTTGGCGCGCTTGGCGTCTTCGGCGTTCTTGCGACCTTCGATGGACGGGCCTCTACCCATGGCACTTCCTGCAGTCTGGCTTAACGGACAAGACGCGAATTGTATCGCCTTGGGGCGGGAGGCTAGCAAGCCGCCGGATCAAGCGCCGCTGCCGGCCCGGGTGGTGGGGCGGTCGAAATGGCCGGTCTGCAGGAACTGCGTGACCTGCCGCGCCACCTCCGGCACGAACAGCAGCCCGGTATGGTTGGACTCCACCACGCAGTGGTCGGCAATGCCTGGCAGGCGCGTTTCGGCCACGGTCACGCAGCCGTCGTTGTCGCCGTCGAACTGGCCGATCATCGCACCCAGGCCGAGGGAGACCCGGCCCGCGACCACGCCGACGTCGCGCGGCCCCGTCCAGCGCTCGAAACCGTGTTCGAGCAGCTCGCGGTTGTGGCCCAGCAGCACCTCGCCGCCTTTACCCATGCCGGCGAAGCGGCGTGCGGCCGCACTGCCCTTCAGGGGCGAGCCCAGGCAGACGACCCGGCCCGGCGGCAGTTGCGCGCCTTCGGCACAGGTGCGCAGCGCCAGCAATCCGCCGAGGCTATGGCCGACCAGGTGCACGGTGCGGCCATCCTCGGCCAGCTCGCGCATGCGCGCCTGCAAACGGCCGAGGATGCGCTCCTGCGTGGTCGCGACACTCATGTAGTCGAACCGATGCACGCGAAAGCCCGCCTCCATCATCCGACGGTGCAGCATGAGGAGCGCGAAACCGCGCATCCACAGGCCGTGCAGCAGGATCACTTGATCGGACATCGGAAAAATCGGACTTCCATCGGCGGGAAAACGAACGTCCGGGCGGCGGCGCCAGCCCGGACGTCATGGGAGTCCATTCTGCACGGAAAGTTGCGCAGGAACCGCGACGAGGCGCGCTGAACGACCGGCATCGCGTTCGGGCGCCTTTGCCTGTCATTCCGGCGCAGGCCGGAATCCAGAGACGCGTGGCGCGGCTTTCGCGTGACGGCAGGCGCTCTGTACCGGAGGCGAAAATCCGACGCTCCGGCCACTGGATTCCGGCCTGCGCCGGAATGACGGACCGAAGCATCAGGCCGGCTTGGCTTCCGTGGCGACCTTGACGTGCAGCTCCTTCAGCTGCGCCTCGGCCACCGGCGACGGCGCGTCGGTCATCAGATCCTGCGCGCTGGTGGTCTTGGGGAAGGCGATCACGTCGCGAATCGACTCGGTGCCGGCCATCAGCGCCGCGATGCGGTCGATGCCGAAGGCCAGGCCGCCGTGAGGCGGGGCGCCGAACTTCAGCGCCTTGAGCAGGAAGCCGAACTTGGCCTCGGCCTCTTCCGCGCCGATGCCCAGCAGCTCGAACACCGTGCTCTGCATCTCGGGACGATGGATACGGATGGAACCGCCGCCGATCTCGTTGCCGTTGAGCACCATGTCGTAGCCGCGGCTCACCGCGATGGCCGCGTTGGCGCGCAGGTCGGCGACATCGTCGACCTTGGGCGCGGTGAACGGGTGATGCAGGGCGACGAAGCGCTTTTCTTCCTCGTCATACTCGAACATCGGGAAGTCGGTGACCCACAGCGGCTTCCAGCAGTTTTCCACCATGCCACGGTCCTTGCCGACCTTGAGGCGCAGCGCGCCCATGAAGTCGGTAACGGCCTTCCAGCTGCCCGCGCCGAAGAACACCATGTCGCCGCTCTGCGCGCCGGTGAGCTTGAGCACGCCTTCCAGCGCGGCATCGTCGAGGAACTTCGCCACCGGCGAGTTGATGCCCTCGCGGCCCTTGGCAAGGTCGTCCACGCGCAGCCAGGCCAGGCCCTTCGCGCCGTACTTGGCGACGTATTCGGTGAGCTGGTCGATTTCCTTGCGGGTGATGGTGGCGCCGCCCGGCACGCGCAGCGCGGCCACGCGGCCGTTCGCATCGTTCGCCGGTTCGGCGAACACCTTGAACTCCACGTGCTTCACCGCGTCGGCGATGTCGGTCAGTTCCAGCGCGATACGCAGGTCCGGCTTGTCCGAACCGAAGCGACGCATCGCTTCCGCCCAGGTCATGCGCGGGAAGGTGGCGTCGAGCTCGACGTTCTGCACTTCCTTGAACACGTGGCGGATCAGCTCCTCCACGAAATCCTGCACGTCCTTCTCTTCGACGAAGGCGAACTCGAGGTCGAGCTGGGTGAATTCCGGCTGGCGGTCGGCGCGCAGGTCTTCGTCGCGGAAGCAGCGGGCGATCTGATAGTAGCGGTCGAAACCGGCCATCATCAGGATCTGCTTGAACAGCTGCGGCGACTGCGGCAGCGCGTAGAACTGGCCCGGATGCACGCGGCTGGGCACCAGGTAGTCGCGTGCGCCTTCCGGCGTGGCCTTGGTGAGGATCGGCGTCTCGATATCCTGGAAACCGCGCGCGTCGAGGTAGCGGCGCAGCGCCTGCACCAGCTTGATGCGCGTGCGCATCATCTTCTGCATCTCGGGGCGGCGCAGGTCGAGGTAGCGGTAGGTCATCCGCATGTCCTCGTTGGGATTCTCGTGCAGCGCGAACGGCAGGTCCTTCGCGGCGTTGAGGATCTCCACCGTGTCGGCCAGCAGTTCCACCGTGCCGGTGCGCAGCTTGTCGTTGACCGACAGGCGCTTGCGGATGGTGCCGGTGACGCGCAGGCAGTATTCGTTGCCGATCTCGCCGGCCACGGCGAAGCCCGCGGCGTTCTCGCGCTCGATCACCACCTGGGCGATGCCCTCGTGGTCGCGCAGGTCGACGAAAGCCACGTGGCTCTGCAGGCGCAGGGTGTTGACCCAGCCACAAAGGGTGACGGTCTGGCCGACCAGTGCCTCATCGATGAGGCCGCAATAATGCGTGCGCATGCGCTTGGAACTCCGGGCCGCGAAGCGGCGTGATGCGTGGACAAGAGGACCCGGAATGTTAACACCGGTGCGTCCGGTGGCGGGCGCGTGCGTGGCGCTCAGGCCACGCACGCCGTCCGAAAAGCGGGCTTACCAGCGGCGATCGACCGAGAACAGGCCGCGGCAGCCCCGGTTGACCCATACGCCGGCGCGGTTCCAGCCCCAGCTGTAGCCTTCCTCGCAGGGCGTGCCCGACATCTGGCGCAGCAGCCTCACGCGTCCGTGGCCGCCGACGTCCACCTGGCAGAACTGGTAGCGCTTGTCGTTGCTCTCGCAGGAGAAGCGGATTTCGCGGTCCCAATCCGGGCCCGGGCGCCAGCCACCGTCATCGGGCGGGCGATAGCCCGGCGGCGGGTAGTAGCCACCACCACCCGGCGGTCGATAACCGCCACCTCGCCCCATTTCGACGAACTGGCCGCGGCAGCCGCGATCGACCCACAGGCCGCCGCGATCGACGCCCCAGGTCTGGCCGCGTGTGCACGGGCTGTTCGATTCCTGGCGGATCAGTTCCGCGTCGCGCCACGGCACCTGGCAGCGGGTGAATCGTCCGTCGTCACTGCCGCAGCGGACACTGTCGCGTCCCTGCGCCTGTGCGGCCGGCGCAGCCATCCCCAAAAGACCGATGGCGAGGCCGGCGGCGATGCCCATCAAGCCCGTACGTATGCGAAACATGGATTCCCACTCCTGCGGTGACGTGGCGTCACGCTAGCGGGCGCATCATCAACCAAGATTGAACATCTTGCGATGGTTTCGCAGGAATCTGCACGCCGGCTACGCGGCGTTCAGACAAGCGCCTCAGCTGTCGCCGGATGAACTGGGCGCGGGCGCGGGCGCAGGCGCCGGTGCCGATGCGGCCGCACCGCTGTCGCCGGCAAGATTGCGCTTCTTGTCGCCGTCCTTCTTGAAGTCGGTCTCGTACCAGCCGCTGCCGGCGAGGCGGAAGCCGGGCGCGCTGACGCGGCGCTTCACTTCGGCGACATCGCAGGCGGGGCAGACCGCCGGGTCGGGGTCGGACATCTTCTGCAGGCGATCGAAACGATGGCCGCAGCTGCTGCATTCGAATTCGTAGATAGGCATGGAAACTCCGCAATCCAGCCGGCGTGTCTGCGTGACCCGTCGGGCCACGCGCCGGCAGCCCTGCATTATCGAGGCGCAGGCCCCAAATTCAATGCGGCAAGCTCAGGTCGCCAGTGCGAGCGCCACCAGGATGGCGGCTTCCACCAGCTCGGTCAGCGCCCCGCAGGTGTCGCCGGTCATGCCGCCCAGCCGGCGCATGCAGGCCAGCCGCCACAGCACGAACAGGGCGACGGCCACGAGCAACGCCCGAAGACCCAGCCACCCCGCATACAGGCACAGCGCCACTGCAAACGCCAGGCCCGCCAGGCAGGCCGGCCGAGACGCCGATACCAGCGCGCTGCCCAGCCCCCCGCTGCGCACGTAAGGTGTGGACAGGAAGGCGGCGGTAAGCACGGCGCGCCCGAGCATGGGCGCCAGCCACAAGGCGGCACCGGGGTGAGGCAGGCTCGCCAGGGCGGCAAACTTCAACAGCAACACGACAACGATGGCCGTCACGCCCATCGGGCCGCTGCGCGGGTCCTTCATGATGGCGAGGGTGCGTTCGCGGTCGCCCAGGCCGCCCACCCACGCATCCGCGCTATCGGCGAGACCATCCAGGTGGAGGCCACCGGTGAGCAGCACCC
Organism: Dyella jiangningensis; assembly: GCF_003264855.1. Taxonomy (NCBI): domain Bacteria; kingdom Pseudomonadati; phylum Pseudomonadota; class Gammaproteobacteria; order Lysobacterales; family Rhodanobacteraceae; genus Dyella; species Dyella jiangningensis. The sequence continues at coordinate 868,703 of NZ_NFZS01000004.1, forward strand.
ATCCCAGCAGCAGCACGCCGGCCGACAGCAACGGCGGCGCCGCCGACAACATCCAGCCAAGCATCCACAGCAGCACACCGATCAGCCATCCCACCGCGGGATACCACGCAAGCTGCGTGGCTGCCGTGTTCGCACCGCCGAATGCGCGAACCGGCACCGGCAACCGGGTGAGAAAGCCTATGGCGGCAAGCAGTGCGCGCATGGGTGCCGCCTAGGCCGCGGAGGACGACGCCCACGCGAGCGTGTGCAGCGAAGCGTGCGGCACCTCGATGCCGGCCATGTCGCCGAAGTCGCGGCCTTCGGACTCGCAACGCAGCAGGCGGATCGCACCGCCGTGCGTCACGACCAGCACGCGCTGCGTAGCGGCCTCGTTCGCCACGTCATCCAGCGCGGCGCACAGGCGCTGCCGGAACGCGGCGAACGATTCAGCGCTTGGCGGCGGATGCGCGACCGGATCGGCCCAGAAGCGCGCCAGCGCATCGCCCTGGTCTCTCGCCAGGGTTTCGATGGGAACGCCTTGCCAATCGCCGAAGTGATACTCGGCCAGGCGCGGGTCCACGCGCAGCGGCACGCGGCGCGCCGAGGCGAGTTCGCTGGCGAATGCCGAGCAGCGACGCAGCGGCGATGTCACGATGGCGTCCCACACACGCCCGAAGATCGCCGCGCGCAACTGCGTCCAGCCAAGCGCGCTCAGCGCATCGTCCAACTGTCCGCGATAACTGCGCTGGCCGGTGTCGCCGTGGCGCAACAGATCGATGCCTGGCTGCTTGACGATCATGCGCCGCTGACTCCCGCCTGCGCGAACGTCGCCATGCGCGAATGCAGTTCGCAGGCCAGTCGCATCAGCGGCACCGCCGCGGCCGCACCGCTGGCCTCGCCCAGCCGAAGACCGAGATCGAGCAGCGGATCGGCTTCCAGCGCGGCAAGCAGGCGCGCGTGGCCCCGCTCGCGCGAGCGATGCGCGAAGAACATCCATTCGCGACAGCGCGGATTGATGCGCACGGCCGCCAGCGCCGCGACCGTGGTGATGTAGCCATCGACCAGTACGGGCAGGCCATGTTGCGCAGCCGAGATATAGGCGCCACAGAGGGCGGCGATCTCGAAGCCGCCCACGCGCGCCAGCCAGGCCAGCGCATCGCCGTCGACGGGGTACCGCGTCAGCGCGCGCTCGATCACCGCGGCCTTGTGCTGCACGCCGGCCGCGTCGAGCCCGGTTCCCGCGCCGGCAAGCATCGCCGGCGATTCATCGAGCAGCGCGCAAGCCAGCGCCGCCGCAGACGTGGTGTTGGCGATGCCCATCTCGCCGCCGATGAAAAGCCTGGCGCCGGCGGCCTGCGCGGTGGCGACGCTCTCCGCGCCCGCAAGCAAGGCGCGCTCCAGCTGCGCGTCGCTCATGGCGGGCTGCTCGCAGAAATTGTGTGTCTGCGGCGCAATGATGACGCGCCGCACGTGGGGCAGCTCACCGGGATCGTTCACCGTGCCCAGGTTCACCACTTCCAGCATGGCGCCGAGCGTGCGCGCGAGCACGCTGATGGCCGCGCCGCCGCTGGCGAAGTTGCGCACCATCTCGCCGGTCACCACCTGCGGAAACGCCGATACGCCTTCGGCGGCCACGCCGTGATCGCCGGCGAACACGGTGATCCATACCTGCTGCATCGACGGCAGCACCGCGTGCTGCAGGCCCGCCAGGCGAATGGCCAGCGTCTCCAGGGTGCCGAGCGATCCCGGCGGCTTGGTCAGCTGCGCCTGGTGGTCACGGGCGCGCTCCCTGCTCTCCTCGTCGATGGCAAAACATGGTTCAAGCAGCCAGTCGCGGCTCATGCAAGGCTTCCTTTAAGGGCCAGCGGCAGTCCCGCCGCAACGAACAACACGGTTTCACACTGGGTCGAGAGCGCCTGGTGCAACCGGCCCGCTTCGTCCACGAAGCGGCGCGTCAGTTCACCGAGCGGCACCACACCGAGTCCTACTTCATTGCTGACCAGAAGCACCTGGCCGGTCAACGATGGCATCACGTCGAGCAGCGCATCGCGCTCGCGTTCGAAGCGCGCCGTATCCTCGTCGCCGAGCAGATTGCTCAGCCACAAGGTGAGGCAATCCACCAGCACGCATCGTCCGGGCCGCGCGTGCGCCTTCAACGCCGCCGCCAGCGCCAGCGGTTCCTCGACGCTGTGCCATGAGGCGGGGCGGTGCGAACGGTGGTGGGCGATGCGCGCGGCCATCTCCTCATCGCGTGGCTGTGCAGTGGCGATGTAGACCACCTCATGGCCGGAAGCCTTCGCGAGCCGCTCGGCCAGTGCGCTCTTGCCCGAGCGTGCGCCGCCAAGGATCAGCGTGCGCATGCGTGCTCACCGTGCAGGGCCAGCAGGCGCGACAGCGCCGAGGTATCGAGATGCGCCTCGACGGCATCGGCCAGCCGGTCGATCGCAGCTTCGCGTTGCGCGCGCACATCGACCACCGCGGCATCGCGCAAGCCGGTCCACGCGAGCAAGGCCGACAGTGCGTCGGGATGGTCGAACAATCCATGCACGTAGCTGCCGAACACCTGGCCGTCCATCGACAGGGCGCCATCGCAGCGCTCTTCGTCGAGCATGCTAGACGGTCGCTCCAAGGCCCGGCCCTCGCTCACGCCGCAATGGATTTCGTAGCCCGTCATCCGCGCGTTCCCCAGCAGCAGCCTGCCCTCCACGCGGCGCAACGCTTTGTGCTTGCCGAGCGTGGTCTCCATATCCAGCCAACCCAATCCGTCGCTCGAGCCGGCTTCACCCTCGATGCCGTGGGGATCATGCACGAACCGCCCCAGCATCTGGAAGCCGCCGCAGATGCCGATCACCTTGCCGCCATAACGAAGATGCCGTGCGATGGCATCGGCCCAGCCCTGCTCGCGCAGCCAGGCCAGATCCGCGCGCGTGGACTTGGAACCAGGCAGCACGATCAGATCGCACGCTGGCAGCGCTTCGCCCGGGCCGATGAAGCGGCAGTCCACATCCGGATGAACGCGCAACGCGTCGACATCGTTGTGGTTGCTGATGCGCGGAAATGCCGGCACCACGACGCGCAAACGGGCGTGTGCCTTGGGCAGGGCCTCGCGCGGCAGCGCATCTTCCGCTTCCAGCTGCAGGCCATGCAGGTAAGGCAACACACCCAACACCGGTTTGCCGGTTTCCCGTTCGAGCCAGTCCAGTCCGGGCTGAAGCAGTGCGATGTCGCCGCGAAAGCGGTTGATGACGAAACCTGCGACGCGCGCCTTCTCGCTTTCCGACAGCAGCGCAAGCGTACCGACCAGATGCGCGAAGACGCCGCCGCGATCGATGTCGGCCACGAGCAATACCGGGCAATCCACGGCTTCGGCATACCCCATGTTCGCGATGTCGCGATCGCGCAGGTTGATTTCCGCGGGGCTGCCGGCGCCTTCCACGATGATCGCCTCGTACTGCGATGCCAGGCGATGATGCGAGGCAAGCACGGCGTCCATCGCGACACGCTTGTACTCGTGGTAGTGCCGCGCATCCATGTTGCCGATGGCGTGGCCGTGGACGATCACCTGTGCGCCGACGTCGCTGTTGGGCTTGAGCAGCACGGGATTGAAATCGGTATGTGGAAGAAGACCGGCGGCCTGTGCCTGCACCGCCTGCGCGCGCCCGATCTCGCCACCGTCGACGGTGACCGCGCTGTTGAGCGCCATGTTCTGCGGCTTGAACGGCGCGACGCGCACGCCGCGCCGCCGCAACGGCGGCACAAGGCCGCGACCAGCGTGCTCTTGCCCGCATCGGACGTGCAGCCCTGCACCATCAGCACGCGTGCGCTCATGATTGCCTCGCCTCCAAGGCGAGGGTGCCCAGCACGGCATCGAGTCGGGCGAACGCCGCCTCGTCACCCGGCAGGCCAAAACGCAGGCTGGCCGGCGCAACGAAACGACGCGTCAGGACGCCTTGTCGAGCCAATGCTTCATGCACGGCCTCCGCACGCTCGTCGCGCCACCACTGAAAGAACGCGCAACCGGCCGTGGGCACGAGGCCGTGGCTTGCCAGCAACCAGGCCAATCGCTCGCTGCAGACATGCAGGCGTTCACGTGCCTGGACGTGCCAGGCCTGATCGGCCAGTGCATGCCGTAGCACATGGCGGCTCGGGCCGTTCAGCGTCCACGGGCCCAGATGCTCGCGCAGTGCGTCAAGCAGCGCGGGAGCCGCGGCGATGAAACCCGCCCGGGCACCAGCCAGACCGAAGAACTTGCCGGCCGAGCACAACACCACCAATCCGTCCATCGATGTCGCAGCGCACAGGCTTTCCGATGGCGTGGCATCCATGAAGGCCTCATCCACCACCAGCCACCCGCCGCGTGCCGCAAGCTGTTCATGGCAGGCGAGCAGATCGGCGCGATCGAAGCGTTCGCCACCCGGGTTGCTTGGATGGATCAGCACGACCACGTCGAAATGATTCGCCTGCGCCAGCAGCGCCTGCGCCGGCAGTTCATCGACCTCGTGACCCGCCTTGCGCCATGCATGCGCGTGCTCGTTGTAACCCGGCGAGATCACGCCGACACGCGATGCACGACGCAACCACGGCAGCGCCTGTATGGCTGCCTGCGAGCCGGCCACCGGCAACATGCGCGGCGCGCCGTAGTACGTGCAGGCGATGTCGACGAGGCCATCGTCGTCCTCGGGCAGACGCATCCACGCCTCGGCGGGGATCGAGGGTACCGGCCACGCGAAAGGACTGACGCCGGTCGAGAGATCGAGCCAGGCCTCGGCAGGAATGCCGTAGAGGTGCGCGGCACGCCGCAGGCGACCGCCGTGCTCAAGCATGCAGACCTCCTGGCCACAGCCAGCTGAGCGCAAGAACGCCCAGCAACCAGAGCACCACGGCGCGCCGTACCAGATGCAGGGCACGCACGATGGTGTCAGCGCCGGGCGGATCGCCCTCGCCCAGGGCGGGACGACGCTCCCACACGCCGTCGTAAGGTGCGTCGCCGCCGAGCTGCACGCCCAGCGCGCCCGCACCAGCGGCCATCACCGGACCAGCATTGGGGCTGTCCCACGCGGGCGCCTGGTCGCGCCAGCAGCGCCAGCCACGTTGCGCATCGCCCACCAGTACATAACTCAGCGCCGTAAGCCGCGCGGGCAGAAAGTTGATCACATCATCCATGCGTGCAGCCATCCAACCGAAGCGCACGTACCGCGATGTGCGATAACCCCACATGGCGTCGAGCGTGTTGGCCAATCGATACAACACGGCACCCGGTGCGCCCAGCAGGACAAACCAGAACAGCGCGCCAAACACCGCATCGTTGCCATTCTCCAGGACCGATTCGCTCGCAGCCGCAGCGACGTGCGATGCGTCGAGCACGTCCGTATCGCGACTGACCATGCGGCCGACGGCAGCACGCGCCTCGACGAGGTTTCCCTCGTGCAAGGCCTGTGCCACCGGCATGGCGTGTTCACCCAGGCTGCGCAGGCCGATTGCCAGATAGAGCACGATGGTATCGAGCATGAAACGAAGCCACGGAGCGGCGACGACGCTCACGGAGACGACGGCCACGATAGGCAACACCGCCACACACCAGGCGAGCACGCCTACCGATCGGCGATCGCCGTACAGACGCGATTCGATCCCGCGGGCCAGACGTCCAAACGCCACGAGTGGGTGAAAGCGCTCCGGCTCGCCAAGCCAGGCATCGAGCAACACCGCCGCCACCATGGTCAGTATCAAACTCATGGCAGGAACAGGCCGATCGCCGCGACGGGATGCGACGGGAAGTAGGCGTGCATGAAGCTGGCCGTCATGCGCCGGCGCCGATAGACACCCTCGCGGCTGGGGCCGCCATCGGGGTTCGTCGCCAGCACCAGCGGCGCCTGCGGAATCTCCGCATGCGCGTAATGGAAGGTGTGCCCGCGCAATTCGCCTTCCGGCAGCGCCGCTGCCTGCATGCCCAGGCCGCCCAGCTTCTTCTGCATCGCGGCCTTGCCGGGCAACAGGCCAGCCATCGCAAACACGTTGCCCTCCGTGTCGACGAGCGAATCCAATGCGTAAAGCATGCCGCCACATTCGGCGAGCAACGGCTGGCCCGCATCCACGTGTGCATGCAGGTCGCGTCGCAGGATCTCGTTCCGTGACAGCGCCATCAGATGCAGTTCGGGATAGCCACCGGGCAACCAGACGGCATCGCACTCGGGCAGGCCATCGCCGGCGACCGGGGAGAAGAAGCTCAGCTCGGCGCCGGCCCGGCGCAGGACGTCCAGGTTGGCCGGATAGAGGAAGCAGAACGCTGCATCACGCGCAATCGCGATGCGGCGCCCACGCAGATCGCCCGGCACGGCAACCGCCGACGTGGGCGGAAAGGCCACCGGCGGTGGCAACGCATCGGCGGCATGGAGCGCCCACGCATCGGCGAGCGCGTCGAGGCGCGCATCGATGTCACCCAGTTCATCCGCCGCCACCAGCCCGAGATGCCGCTCGGGCAACGCCATCGCCGCATCGCGCGGCAAGGCGCCAAGCCAGCGCAGCTCGCCGGGTACGCTCCCGGCCAGGAGCTGCGCGTGGTAGGCGCTACCGACGCGGTTGGCAGCGACGCCGAAGACATCCAGGCCTTCGCGGTAGCGCGCAAGGCCCAACGCCAAGGCGCCGAAGGTCTGCGCCATGGCCGAACCGTCGATCACCGTGAGCACGGGCAGGCCAAAACGTTGCGCGAGGTCCGCACTGGAAAGGCCACCATCGAACAGGCCCATCACGCCTTCGACCAGGATCAGATCCGCCTCACCGGCGGCTTCGTACAGACGGGCGCGTACATCGTCTTCGCCGTTCATCCACAGGTCGAGCTGATACACCGGTGCGCCGCTTGCGCGCTCCAGCACCATCGGGTCGAGAAAATCGGGACCGGTCTTGAACACGCGCACGCGCTTGCCGCTGCGCGTCTGCCAACGCGCGAGCGCGGCGGTGACCGACGTCTTGCCCTGTCCCGACGCGGGCGCGGACACCATGAGGGCGGGACAGTGATGCGTTGCCTGAGTCATGTCGCTAAAGCTCGATGCCCTTCTGAGCCTTGATGCCCGCCTGGAACGCGTGCTTGACCACGCGCATCTCGGTCACCGTATCGGCCAGGTTCACCAGCATGTCGGGGGCACCGCGCCCGGTGATCACCACGTGTTGCTGCGGCGGACGCGCCTTGAGCGCCTCGCAGACCTGCGCGGTATCGATATAGCCCTTCACCAGCGCGATGTTGAGCTCATCCAGCAGCACGAAGTCGTAGCGCGCGTCAGCGAGCATGGCGGCAGCGACCTGCCAGGCCTTGCCGGCCGTGGCGATGTCGCGCGACTTGTCCTGCGTTTCCCAGGTGTAGCCCTCGCCCATCACGTGATAGTCGAGCTCGTCGGGGAAGCGCCGGAAGAACGCTTCCTCGCCGGTGGAGAAGCTGCCCTTGATGAACTGCACGACCCCGCACTGGAACCCATGCCCGAGCGAACGCGCGAGCATGCCGAAACCGGATGAGCTCTTGCCCTTGCCGTTGCCGGTGTTCACCACCAGCACGCCACGCTCGATGGTGGCGCGGGCGATCTTGCGATCGACCAGCGCCTTCTTGCGCTGCATGCGTTCGCGGTGACGCTCGTCGGCAGTCATGTCTTCCGTGGGTTGCAAAGCATCGTTCATGCTCAGGCTTCCTGGTGGCGCGTTGCGTGGGAGTCTGCCGCAAGGCGTGCGCATACCGCGTGCACGACCAGCGCCACGGCGATATAGCTCATGGTGGTGCGCACGAACAGCGGCCCCCACTGCCACAGGCGCGAGACGTACTGCGCGACATTCGGGTCCGGATAGCGACCGCCCAGCCAGTAGAACGAACCGTTCGATACCGCAAACGACGCCACCGCCGCAAGCAACGCGACGCCGAATGCGCCGGCGAGCGAACGGACCTGTCCGTTGAGCCGTGGCGCATACCAACGTCCCGCGTACCACAGCACGCCATAGGCCAGCGGCAGGAAGGCATACGCCGCAGTGACGCAGAAGTCGCCGACGCCCGCATAGGTGATCGACACCCAGTCGAGTGCGACGGTCAGCAGCAACATCGCCACGAAGGCCCCGTGTCGGCGCAGATAGACGCCACCCAGGAAGAACACCGCCATCGACGCATCCGGCAGATGCAACATGTCACCGAAGTGCTTGAAGCGCGTCGCCACCATCACGAGCGCAAGCAATCCCGCAAGTGCGGCGAAACGCGGACCGGTAGGCATCTTCATCTCTTCACTCCTCGTCTGGGGAAGGCGGGACCGGCCGAAGCCAGTCCCGCGCATGCATCACTGGGCCGGCTGGTAGCGCAGCGTCAGCATGGTGTTGCGACCGGGCTGGTTGTAGTACCAGGCGGTCTCGTAGTCCTTGCCGAACGCGTTGTTGAGCGCGAGCTGCAACGTGAAGTCGCGCGAAATGGCATAGGCGACGCGGAAGTTCGCGATCGCGTAGCCGCCGAGCGGATGCCGGTTGGCCAGGTCGTCATAGCGACGGCCCGAGGCGAACCAGGTGCCGCCCACACTGAAGTCCCCGAAGCTGCGATCCACATCCACGTTCGCCGTCTGGCGTGCACGACGCGGCAGCAGGTTGCCTTCGTAGTTGACCGATTCGTCACGCGGATCCAGCCAGGTGCCCGTGCCCGTCACCTGCCAGCCGGCGACCTGCCCACTGACCACGCCTTCCGCACCGCGAATGCGTGCCTTGTCCACGTTGCCCGGCGCCTGCGTCGCGGCATCGTAGGTGATGAGGTCGGTGACGTTGTTGCGGAATGCGTTCAACGACCAGTAGCCCCAGCCGTAGCTGCCGCGCAGGCCCACTTCGACGTTTTTCGAACGCTCGGGCTTCAGGTCCGGATTGCCGTAATAGGGGTAGTAGAGATCGTTGAAGGTCGGCGCCTTGAACGCGGTGCCGTAGCTCGCCGTCAGGCGCAGCGTCCGGGTGAAGTCCCAACCCCACAAAAGGCTGCCCGTGTTCCTGCTGCCGAACTGGCTGTTGTCGTCATGGCGCACGCTGGCCTGGATCGACTGGCTACCGAAGGTCTGCTGCCACTGTGCGAACACGCCGCGGGTGGTGCGGCTGTCTACCGGAGACTGCGTGAACGGATTGATGTAGCCGGCCGTGCTGTCCACCTGGTCGCGCTGCCAATCAAAGCCCGTCGACAGCAGCCCGCCCCAGAAACCTACGTCCGCCTGCAGCGATCCGACGTCGCGATGCGTGTCGAAGCGGTCGACGTAGACGCCCTGGTAGAAGTCCTTGCTGAAGTCGCCACTGGTGCCAAGGCTGAGCGTCAGGGCCACGTTCTTGGCGGGACGATAATGCACGCGGCCGCCCAGCACCTGCATGGCGCTCTGGTCGGAGTCGGTATACGTGCCGTCGTAGTCGTTGTGGCCTTCGCTGCGGAACATGCGCAGGTCGGCATCCCACTGCTCGTCGAACCTGTAGCCGCCCTGCACGGTCAACGCATGGTTGCGGTAGCCGTCCTTGTCAGGCTGGTCGGCATAGCAGGCCGCGAACACTTCGGCGGCGCCGACGCGGCACGAATTGATGCCATGCGTCTGCTCATGCGAAGCCTCGATCGAATACCAGCCGTTGCCGCTCTTGCCGGCGAAACCCGCCGAACCAGCCAGGTGGCTGTAGCTGCCCACGCCCAGGCTGAAGGACGGCACGAAGGCGCCTTCGGGGCGGCGGGTGAAGATCTGGATCACGCCGCCGATCGCCTCCGAACCGTACAGGCTGGAGAACGGGCCGCGCACGATCTCGATGCGCTCGATCTGCTCGACCGGAATATCCTGCAGTGCTGCCGTACCCAGCGTGGCGGAGCCGATCTTGATACCGTCGATCATCACCAGCACATGGTCCGCCTCGGTGCCACGCATGAATATGCTGGTTGCCTTGCCCAGGCCGCCGTTGTTGGTGATTGACACGCCTGGCGTGCCCCGCAGCAGGTCCGCCACCGAGGACGGCTGCAGGCGCTCGATATCGGCGCGATCGATCACCGTCACCGCGGAAAGCGTCTGCTCCTGCGTCTGCGACGTGCGCGTGGCGGTCACCACGATACCGTTGAGATCGGTCGCGTCGTCGGCAAATGCCGGACCAAGAACAGAAAGAAGCGCCGTCGCCAGAATGGAACGACGGACCAATGAAAGATGGATGGCCAAAGCAATGCTCCTCAATCGCGCCTGCCCGCGCGAAGCACAAGGGATGAAAGGCAGGCGGAGGAGTGCGTGGCGGCCGTGCGGCTGCACGGCATCCATGACATGGCCCACCGCCTGTCTGGTCGTACCTCGAGGCCGGTCTCCGGGCTCGCGAACCTGGACGTCATGTCCTTGGGGAACGACGCCTTCCCATGCACATGGCACAGTGGCTTTCAGTCGTTCCTGCGATCACGGGGATCGCGGTTCGCCTACCGTTGCGGGGGCAGCTCCGGATTAGGCGCTCACGCGCCGCACCGGATTCCCGTTTCAACCACCGGCTTTACGCCGACGGTCACCTCAGGCGGGAGGGATGGTAGCAGAGGGATGGAGGGTGGGTGTGGTTTGGGCGAAATGGGATGGCCGGGCGAACTTGTGGTGTTGCTTGGGGGGATATCGGTGGTGTTTGGCTCGGTCTCTCTGGGGTTCGCCTATGGATGTTCGCCCGACACATCTCCTCTCCTTTGTAGGAGCGCACCCTGTGCGCGACAGCCGTTCGCGGTGGGCTGTATTTCTTCGGCTTTGCTAGTGCGCGACGTCCGGTTGCCATGCTTTCGCTAGATTGCCGCTTACGACGCAAAGCTAGTCCCTGAGGGACGCAGCGGGCGTTTCGATCTCCTGCCGGCGACGCACAGCTAGTCCCGTGGGAAGCTCGAGTCACTTTTCTTTTGCTGGCCCACGCACGCGTTCTTTGCGTGCGAACGGCGAAGCCAGCCCGCACGCGGGGAGGCGCCATGGATGGCGCCGGCTTTGAGGGGCGAGGAAGGGCGGAGGGCGCCAGCCCGAAGTCAAAGTCCCACGGGATTAGCTTCGCGTCAAAAGTAACCCAAAGAAAATGGCCTTCAGAGCCAAGGGCTCATAGCAGTACGTGGGATAGAAGCGTCGGATGACTGAGGCCAGTCGGGATAGGTTCGTTACTACCTCGAACGGAACGGCTACACCGCAACGCGCCATAGCGAAGAGGACTTAAAGCAGCTTCGTTGCGTCGTGAGGGAATCTTGGGCGCCACCACGCTTTTTCTCCCTCTCCCTCCGGGGAGAGGGCTGGGGTGAGGGGCGGGTGCTCGCGAGGGCGCTACCTACTCATGTAGGAGCGCACCCAGTGCGCGACCGCAGCGTGACGGTATACCTCATCTCGACATCCACAGACCGGGGCAACCCTGCCAATCCGCGGTCGCGCACTGGGTGCGCTCCTACAAAAAAAGAACGGCAGCGGTGTCGCGACATTACGCAGATAAAAAAAGCCCGCGCTGCAACCCAGCGCGGGCGTTTCACGACTCCATCAGCAATCAGGCGTCACTGCTTGCTGAAAACCAGATGGCCCTGCTCGGCACCCACCACCACGGTGCTGCCTGCCTCGAAGCGTCCCTCGAGAATTTCCTTCGCCAGTGGATTTTCCAGCTGCTGCTGGATCGCACGCTTCAGAGGACGCGCGCCATACACCGGATCGAAACCCACGTTGCCGAGCAGATCCAGCGCCTTGTCGCCGATGTCGAGCTTGAGCTGGCGTTCGGCCAGGCGCTTCTCCAGATACGCCAGCTGGATCTTCGCGATCGCGCGGATCTGCTTCTTCTCCAGCGGACGGAACACCACCAGCTCGTCGAGGCGGTTGATGAATTCCGGGCGGAAATGCGCCTGCACCACGCCCAGTACCGCCGCCTTCATCTGCACATAGTCCGCTTCGCTGTCTCCCGAATGCTCCTGGATCATCTGCGAGCCCAGGTTCGAGGTCATCACGATGACGGTGTTGCGGAAGTCCACCGTGCGGCCCTGGCCGTCGGTCAGGCGGCCATCGTCCAGCACCTGCAGCAGCACGTTGAACACGTCCGGGTGCGCCTTCTCGATCTCGTCGAGCAGGATCACGCTGTACGGGCGGCGACGCACGGCCTCGGTCAGATAGCCGCCTTCTTCGTAGCCGACGTAACCCGGGGGGGCGCCGATCAGTCGGCTCACGGAGTGCTTCTCCATGAACTCGCTCATGTCGATGCGCACCATCGCGTCCTCCGTATCGAACAGGAATTCGGCCAGCGCCTTGCACAGCTCGGTCTTGCCCACGCCGGTCGGGCCGAGGAACAGGAACGATCCGTACGGGCGGTTGGGATCGGACAGGCCCGCACGCGCGCGGCGGATCGCATCCGACACCGCACGCACGGCTTCATCCTGGCCCACCACGCGCTTGTGCAGCGCGGCTTCCATGTGCAGCAGCTTGTCGCGCTCGCCTTCCAGCATCTTGTTGACGGGGATACCCGTCCAGCGCGACACCACCTCGGCGATTTCCTCCTCGGTGACGCGATCCTGCACCAGCTTGAAGTCCTGCTTTTCGGCGGCCTGCGCGGCGGCGAGCTGCTTTTCCAGTTCCGGCAGCTTGCCGTACTGGATCTCGCTCATCTTGGCGTAGTCCTGGCGTCGCTGCGCGGCTTCCAGCTCCAGGCGCGCGGCCTCGATCTGCTCCTTTACCTTGGTTGCGCCCTGCAGCGCAGCCTTCTCGGACTTCCAGATTTCGTTGAGGTCGGAGAACTCACGCTCCAGCTTCTCGATGTCGGCATCGAGATCGGCCAGGCGCTTCCTGGATGCATCGTCGGTTTCCTTCTTCAGCATCTCGCGCTGGATCTTCAGCTGGATGAGGCGGCGTTCCAGCCGATCGAGCTCTTCCGGCTTGGAGTCGATTTCCATGCGGATGCGCGACGCGGCCTCATCCATCAGGTCGATGGCCTTGTCCGGCAGCTGGCGATCGGGAATGTAGCGATTGGACAGCGTGGCGGCAGCGACGATGGCCGGGTCGGTGATTTCCACACCGTGATGCACGGCGTAGCGTTCCTTGAGGCCACGCAGGATCGCGATGGTGTCCTCCACGCTGGGCTCGCCCACGTAGACCTTCTGGAAGCGGCGCTCCAGCGCGGCGTCCTTCTCGATGTACTTGCGGTATTCGTCGAGCGTGGTCGCGCCGATGCAGTGCAGCTCGCCGCGCGCCAGCGCCGGCTTCAGCATGTTGCCGGCATCCATCGCGCCTTCGGCCTTGCCGGCGCCGACCATCGTGTGCAGCTCGTCGATGAACAGGATGATCTGGCCCTCGTTCTTGGCGATGTCGTTGAGCACGGCCTTCAGGCGCTCCTCGAATTCGCCGCGGAACTTGGCGCCGGCGATCAGCGCGCCCATGTCCAGCGCGAGCACGCGGCGGTCGCGCAGGCCTTCGGGCACTTCGCCGTTGACGATGCGCTGCGCGAGCCCTTCGACGATCGCCGTCTTGCCGACGCCCGGCTCGCCGATCAGCACGGGGTTGTTCTTGGTGCGGCGCTGCAGCACCTGGATGGTGCGGCGGATTTCCTCGTCGCGGCCGATCACCGGATCGAGCTTGCCACTCTCGGCGCGCGCGGTGAGGTCGATGCAGTATTTCTCCAGCGCCTGGCGCTGGTCCTCGGCGTTTTCGCTCTGCACCTTTTCGCCGCCGCGCAGCTTGTCGATGGCGGCTTCGACATGGGCCTTGGTGGCGCCGGCGGCCTTGAGCGCCGCGCCGAGCTCGCCCTTGTCTTCCAGCGCGGCCAGCACGAACAGCTCGCTGGCGATGAACTGGTCGCCACGCTGCTGTGCGAGCTTGTCGGTGAGGTTGAGCAGGCGCGTCAGCTCGTTGCCGACATGCACGTTGCCTTCCTGCCCGCTCACGCGTGGCAGGCGATCGAGTTGTTCGTTCACGCGCTGGCGCAACGCCGGCACGTTGACCTGCGCCTGCGTCAGCAGCGGCGCGGTCGAACCGCCCTGCTGTTCCAGCAGGGCGGCCATGACGTGCACCGGTTCCAGCATGTTGTTGTCGCGCCCGACGGCCAGCGATTGCGCGTCGGCCAGCGCCTGCTGGAAGCGCGAGGTCAGTTTGTCCATCCGCATGGGTTGTCCCCTCGTCAATAGGATTTGGCGGCCTGGCCGCCACTGCCATGTGAGATGCGGCTCATCGCGATGTGATTCAAGCGTTGACGCCGCCTGCAGGGCGCGGCGTTTTCAGCCGGCGTTGGCCGTCCATAGCTTGCCTTCACATTTGCCTTGGTAGGCTCGCCTTCGTGTCATCGCCCTCACCGCTCTCCGCCATGTCCGCCTTGCCGCCCCTTCCGGCTCCGCCTCTGCCAGGCGTCGACGACCGCTGGGCCATGTTTCTGGACGTGGACGGCACCCTTCTCGATTTCGCCAACCATCCCGACCAGGTCGTGGTCGATACGCGCCTGCGCGAGCTGATCGAAGACCTGCATGCCGCGCTCGATGGCGCACTCGCGCTGGTAAGCGGACGCAGCCTGGACGATCTGGACGACCTGTTTGGCCATCCGCCCTGGGCCATGGCCGGCCTGCATGGATTGGAATTGCGCGGTGCGGACGGCCGCTACCGCGGCGTGCATATCGGCCCGGCGCGCCGCATGCGGGTGCGTGACATCGCCAGCGCCATTGCCAGCAGCCTTCCCGGCGTGATGCTGGAGGACAAAGGCATGGCCGTGGCCCTGCATTGCCGGGCCGCGCCGTGGCAGTTCGACGCCTTGCGCGAAAGCGTGGAAGCGACGCTGCCCGCGCTCGCCGGCTACGAAATGCAGCCCGGCAACGAGGTCATCGAGCTGAAACCCGAAGGCATGGACAAGGGCAAGGCCGTAGCGACCCTGCTTACCGCCAGGCCGTTCCACGGACGACAGCCGGTCTACCTCGGCGACGACCTCACCGATGAACATGGATTTGCCACCACCAATCTCGAAAGCGGATTGAGCGTGCGCGTGGGTTATCGCGAGCCCAGCCTCGCCCGCTATGCCTTGCCGGAGCCTGCCGCCGCGCGGGCCTGGCTGTTCCGCGTATTGCACGCACTCAAGCATGGAGCCCTCTCGCATGCCCATTCCTCAGGAGGAATCGCCTGAATCGCCCGGCACCCAGTCCAGCCTGGCGCTGGGTGTCATCGGCAACGGCAGCGTTGCCGCGCTGATCGATGGAAAAGGCCGCATCGTCTGGTGCTGCCTGCCTCGCTTCGACGGAGACGCGAGCTTCTGCGCGCTGTTGTCGCCACGCTGTGAAGGCGGCGACTGGACGATCCAGCTCGAGGACTTCGAGCGCGCGGAACAGCACTACATGGTCAATACCGCGGTGCTGGTCACCCGCCTTTACGACCGGCAGGGCGCCGGTGTCGAGATCGTCGACTACATGCCGCGCTTTCGTTCCCGCGGCCGCTTCTACCATCCGGTCATGATCGCACGGCGCGTTCGCCCGATCGGCGGCGCGCCGCGCATCCGCGTGCTGCTGCGCCCCCTGTGCGATTACGGCGCCAACCGTCCACAGACCACCTCCGGCAGCAACCACATCCGCTTCCTGCTGAGTGGCGTGGTGCAGCGGCTCACCAGCGATGTCGCCTCGCCGATGATCGAACGCGGCCTGCCCTTCATCCTGGAAAAACCGGCACACTTCGTGTTCGGCCCCGATGAAACGCTGATGCACAGCGCGGCCGACTTCATCCATCACACCCTGGAACGCACGCTGGCCTACTGGCGCGAGTGGGTGCGCAACCTGTCGGTTCCGTACGAGTGGCAGGAAGCGGTGATCCGCGCGGCGATCACGCTCAAGCTTTGCCAGTACGAAGCCACCGGCGCGATCGTGGCCGCGCTCACCACGTCGATTCCCGAATCGGCGAATTCCCAGCGCAACTGGGATTACCGTTTCTGCTGGCTGCGCGATGCGGCCTTCACCGTGCGCGCGCTCAACCGCCTTGGCGCCACGCGCAGCATGGAGGAATACATCCGCTACGTGTTCAACCTGGTGGCGGCCGATGGGGAACGCGAGATCGGCCCGGTATTCGGCATCACCTTCGAGCACGAGCTCACCGAAACGCAGGTGGACAGCCTCGCCGGCTACCGCAACATGGGACCGGTGCGCGTGGGCAACGATGCGTGGCGGCAGCGACAGAACGATGTCTATGGCTCCGTGGTGCTCGCCTCCGCGCAGACGTTCTTCGATCGCCGACTGGAGCATCCCGGCGACGAGCTCACCTTTCGCCGCCTCGAACGCATGGGCCAGATGGCCCTGCGCATGGCCGAGGAGCCGGACGCGGGGCTGTGGGAGTTCCGCGGACGCACCGCGGTACACACCTATTCCGCCGCGATGTGCTGGGCGGCCTGCGACCGTCTCGCCCACATGGCCACCGAGCTTGGCCTGGACGATCCCGCACGCTATTGGCACAACGAAGCCGTGGCCCTGCACGAGCGCATCATGAAGCGTGCGTGGAACGAGAAGCTGGGCACGTTCGTCGACGCCTATGACGGCGAACACCTCGACGCGAGCCTGCTGCTGCTTGCCGACATCGGCTTCATCGAAGCGATGGATCAACGCTTCATCGCCACGGTGGACGCGATCGGCGAGGCGCTCGGCCGCGGCGACTACCTGTTCCGTTACATCGCGCCGGACGACTTCGGCGCCCCGGAAACCAGCTTCAACATCTGCACGTTCTGGTACATCGAGGCGCTCGCCGCGACCGGCCGGAAGGAACGTGCGCGCACGATGTTCGAGCACATGCTCACCCAGCGAAATCCGCTGGGCCTGCTGTCGGAAGACATCGCGCCCAGCAGCGGCGAGCACTGGGGCAATTTTCCGCAAACCTATTCGATGGTCGGCCTGATCCAGGCCGCCATGCGCCTGTCGAGGCGCTGGGAGGATGCACTGTGATGGTTGGGCGTAGTAGTGGTGGCCAGGGACGGTTGATCGTGGTTTCCAATCGCGTGGCATTGCCGGATCAGACGGCGACGGGCGGGCTGGCATCGGCCATGCGCGCGGCACTGCAGGAACGCGGGGGCTTGTGGTTCGGCTGGAGCGGCAAGGTGGCACGCCAGACCGGCGGCGAGGTGCACCGGATCAAGGACGGCATCGTGGAATACGCCACCATCGACCTGTCGCGCGCGGATCACGACGATTTCTACAACGGCTTCGCCAACCGCACCCTGTGGCCGCTGCTGCATTACCGACCCGACCTGGTCGATTACGACCGCAAGCATCTGGCCGGCTATCTGCGCGTCAACAACCTGTTCGCCGAAGAGCTGATGTCGTTGATCGGGCCGCACGACCTGGTGTGGATCAACGATTTCCACCTGATCCCCCTCGCCGCGATGCTGCGCGAACGCGGCATCCGCAATCGCATCGGTTTCTTCCTGCATACGCCGCTGCCGGCCGCCGGCCTGTTGATTGCCCTGCCGCGCCATCGCGAACTGCTGGAAACGCTGGCCAGCTACGACCTTGTCGGCCTGCATACGCCACGTGATCGGCGTGCGCTGGAGGAATATTTCCTGCACGAAGTGGGCGCGACGATGCGGCGCGACGGACGTCTGCAAACGCCGGGCGGGCGCATGTTCCGCGCCGAGGTGTTTCCCATCGGCATCGACACGCGGGAGGTCGCCGACAGCGCCAGCCACGCCAACGAGCATGAGGAGATCCATCAACTGCGGCATAGCCTCGAGGGCCGCGCGCTGATCATCGGCGTGGATCGCCTCGACTATTCCAAGGGGCTGCCCGAGCGGTTCCAGGCCTATGCACGCCTGCTCGAACGCTCACCGCAACTGCACCGCAAGGTCAGCTTCCTGCAGATCGCCCCGCCCTCGCGCGGCGGCGTGCCGGAATACCGCCAGATCCGCCGCGACCTCGAACGCAGCGCCGGCCACATCAACGGCATGTACGCCGCGCCCGACTGGGTGCCGATCCGCTACGTCAACAACTCATTCGCGCACGACCTGCTGAGCGGTTACTACCGCACGGCCCGGGTCGGCCTGGTCACGCCGCTGCGCGATGGCATGAACCTGGTGGCGAAGGAATACGTTGCCAGCCAGGATCCCAACGATCCCGGCGTGCTGGTGCTGTCCCGTTTCGCCGGCGCCGCGCAGGAACTGGGCAACGATGCGCTGCTGGTGAATCCGGCGGACACCGAGGAAGTGGCCGAAGCGCTGGGCATCGCCCTGACCATGCCGTTGCCCGAACGGCGAGCCCGCTGGCGTCGCATGATGGACGTGTTGGAGAAACAGGACGTCACCGCCTGGCGGAATGCGTTCCTGCAGCGACTGGCGCAGTAGCCGCGAGCAATGAAAAGCCCGCCTTCGAAGGCGGGCTTTTTCATGAAACCGGACGCTTGCGCTCAGGGCCCGTGCGTTGCGCGCGATGAGGCCGGTGCCGTCATGCTGGGCGTCGACGGTGCCGGGTTTGCTGCCGGGCTGGGCCGGTAGCCGCTGTCCCGCTGCATCGGCGGCTCTCGATGAGTGTCGCGTTGGAACGGCGTGTGGCCGTCCGGCCCGGCCAGCGCCCACATGCGACCTTCGATATCCACCCAATGCCAGTTGCCGGCGGGCACGGGCTGCGTGGAGACGGAGACGAAGCGCGCGTCGTAGTTGCCGTCGGAGCGCTTCGTTGCTTCAAGCTGCAAATTGAGGATGAACTGACTCGCCACCGCTCGGCCATGGGATTGGGCCGGTTTGGTGATCATCTCGCTGATGTTCTGCGAGAGCAGGCGGCTCATCTGCGGCGCGAGCGACATGGCAGGCGAGGCCGACGTGACCTTGCCGCTGGAATTGACCTGCACCAGCACGGGCAATACGCGTTGGGGGAACGGGGTCAACGAACCCGAGGACGTGGACGCCATCGCGGCGCCACCCATGACCGACAACGCACCGACGAGCATGACGACTTGACTGCGCTTCATGCGACTCTCCCTGATTGCGATGGACTGTGGCTTCCGGCACCGTCCTCCGACCCGCCCTCGCGATGCCGCCTCGCAATCTGCTCCCTTCGTCAGCCTCGCGTCAACTTTCTTCGCGCAGGCCGCATTCCGCCGATCAGGGCTGCAGCCAGATCAGGCTGGCGAAACGGCCGCTCTGGGCACCGTCCCGGCGATAGGAATAGAAGCGATCGTCGATGCGGGTGTCGAACCCGCCGCCATGGACGCTGCCGATGCCTGCGGCGAGCAGGCGGTGGCGGGCCAGCCCGGCCAGGTCGCACAGCCAATGCCCTGGGCGGGTGGCCGTGAAGAAGCGGGCGGCGCCGGGGTCCGTCGCCACGAAGGCATCGTGTACTTCCTCGCCCACCTCGTAACTGCCCGTGCCTATGCAGGGCCCGAGCCAGGCCATGGCCTGCTGCGGTGCCGAGGGTAGCGACAGGAGGGCGGCTTCCAGCACGCCGCCGGCCAGGCCACGCCATCCCGCATGAGCGGCAGCCACGCCGCTGCCATCAACCGAGCAGAACAGCACCGGCAGGCAATCGGCGGTCAGGATGGCCAGGGGTTCGCCAGCTTGGCGAGTGACCGAGGCGTCTGCCCTGGGTTCGTCGCCGACAGGCTTGGCGTCGACATCCGCCACGTCGGCGCCATGCACCTGCTGCAGCCAGTGGGGCGCCCGCGACAATCCCAGTGCCTGCTGCACGGCCAGGCGGTTGGCCTGGACAGTCTCGGGCGCATCTCCCGCGCGGGCGCCCAGGTTCAGCCGGCCGTAGGGGCCGGTGGATACGCCCGGCCCCTGCCGGGTGCTGACCGCGGCGCGCACGCGGGGCGGCGCCGGCCAATCGGGAATGATCCAGGCATCGGCCGCCGTCATCCGCTTACTGCCACTCGTCGAGGCCGGCCTGGGCCGTATCGGCGCGCAGGGCGTCAATCAGGGCCTGCTGGTCGGCCGGTCGCTCGGCGCTGAAGGACATCGGTTCGCCGGTGACCGGATGCTCGAAGGCTAGCCGCTCGGCATGCAGCGCCTGGCGCCGGAAGCCACGCAGGGTCGCGACCAGCTCCGGCGTGGCGCCCTTGGGCAGCCTCAGGCCGCCGCCATAGAGCGGATCGCCGACCAGCGGATGATTGATATGCGCCATGTGCACGCGGATCTGGTGCGTGCGGCCGGTCTCCAGGCTGCACTGGATCAGGCTGTGGGCCCGGAACCGTTCGCGCAGGCGGTAATGGGTGACGGCGCGCTTGCCGTCCTCCTCGTCGCGCACGGCCTGGCGCAGGCGGTCGCCCATGTGACGGCCGATCGGCGCATCCACCGTGCCGCCGGCCACCAGGGTGCCCAGCACGATGGCTTCGTACTGCCGCTCCACGTCGTGGCGGGACAACATATCCACCAGGCCCGTGTGGGCAGCCAGCGTCTTGGCCACCACCATCAGGCCCGAGGTGTCCTTGTCCAGCCGGTGCACGATGCCGCCGCGCGGCAGCTCGGCCAGCACGGGATCGTGGTGCAGCAAGGCGTTCAGCACCGTGCCGGCGCTATTGCCCGCGCCCGGATGAACCACCAGGCCGGCGGGCTTGTTCAGCACCAGCAGGTAGTCGTCCTCATGGACGATGTCCAAGGCGATGGCTTCGGGAGCCAGCTCCACCTCGGTTTCCAGCTCGGCCTCGAGCTGGACCTTCTCCCCGCCGCGCAACAACTGGCGTGGCGGCGCCTTGGCACCGTCCAACGTGACGGCACCGGCCTTGATCCACGCCGTGAGGCGGGACCGTGAATAGTCCGGGAACATCTCAGCCAAAGCCTGGTCGAACCTCCGACCTGCGGCCGACAGCGGCACCACGGCCTCGTGACGGATCGTCGTCATGGCCTGCCGCCCGGGCAACCGGTGGTTTCGGCTATCATCCCTTTTCGATCAAACATCTGAACCCTTATCCATGCGCGTAACCAAGCTGCCGGCTTTCAAAGTCTTTGTCGTGCTCGCCATTGCCCTGTCGATGAGCGCCTGCTCGATGTTCGGCCACAAGAAGGACACCAACGATACCCTTCCGGTGGACAAGCTTTACGCCAAGGCTCACGACTCGCTCGAGCACGCCGACTATTCGGCAGCCAGCAAAGCGTACCAGCGACTGATCGCGCGCTTTCCGTCCGGTGAGTACAACGAGCAGGCCCAGCTCGACCTGGCCTACTCCCAGTACAAGGACAACCAGCCGGACGACGCCTATTCCACGGTCAACCGCTTCATCAAGACGTATCCGACCCACAAGCATGTGGATTATGCCTATTACCTGCGCGGCCTGATCAATTTTGATCGCACCGGCGGCGCCATGGAGCGCATGCTGCAATCGGGCGAGCCGCAGACCCGTCGCGACCAGGGCTTCAACCTGAAGTCGTTCGACGACTTCTCGGAGCTGTCGCGCCGCTTCCCGGACAGCGCCTACACGGCCGATGCCCGCCAGCGCATGATCTACCTGCGCAACCTGCTGGCCCAGTTTGAGATCAACGTGGCCGAGTTCTACCTGCGCAACAAGGCCTATGTGGCCTCCGCGAACCGCGCGCAGTACGTGATCGAGCACTACCAGCAGGCACCGCAGACCGGCGATGCGCTGGCCATCCTGACCCGAAGCTACCTGTCGATGGACCAGAAGGGCCTGGCCGACCAGACCCGCCAGGTGCTGGCCGCGAACTACCCGAACCATCCGTACCTGACCGATCCGAAGTGGCCGCATTCGCCGTCGCTGATCCGCAAGATGATTCCGTTCTCGGGCCACCATTGATCGAACGCTCGGGTCGACGGAATGCATGAAAAAAGCCGGTGGGAAACCACCGGCTTTTTCTTTGCCTCGCCGTGGCTTTTGTAGGAGCGCACCCAGTGCGCGAAAAGCCAACGAAGCGCTGATGCCACAACGCATCCACCTGGGTGACGCCGAAGCGAACTCGCCTCGACGCGCGCTCATCGCGCACTGGGTGCGCTCCTACAACGGAAGCGTGCCGCTTATTTCCAACCCGACGTGATCGGATACCGACGCTCACGCCCGAACGCCCGCGTCGTCACGCGCGGGCCCGGTGCCGCCTGGCGCCGCTTGAACTCGTTGAGCAGCACCAGACGCACCACGCGGCGCACGGTATCGGCATGGAAACCATGCGCGGCGATTTCCGCCTGCGATTCCTCGCCCTCGATGAAGCGCGCGAGGATGGCATCCAGCTCGTCGTAAGGCGGCAGCGAATCCTGGTCGGTCTGGTTGTCGCGCAGTTCGGCCGAGGGCGGGCGATCGATCACCGCGGAAGGAATCGCCTCCGGTTCGCCCATGCGCGCCGCATGCGCATTGCGCCAGCGCGACAGACGATAGACGGCCGTCTTGTAGACGTCCTTGAGCGGCGCGTACGCACCGCACATGTCGCCGTAAAGCGTGGCATAGCCCACCGCCATCTCGCTCTTGTTGCCGGTGGCGAGCAGCAGGCGGCCATGCTTGTTGGACAGTGCCATCAGTGTCACGCCGCGCGTGCGCGACTGCAGGTTTTCCTCGGTGGTGTCCGCCGCCTTGCCGGCGAAAGCCGGTGCGAGCGCGCCGAGGAAGGCGTCCACCATCGGCTCGATATTGATGATGTGGTAATCCACGCCCAGCTGCACCGCTTGCGCGCGCGCGCCATCCAGCGAGAGCTGCGAGGTGTAGCGCGTGGGCATCATCACCGCGGTCACGCGCCCGGCACCCAGCGCATCGACCGCCAGCGCCAGCGTCAGCGCGGAATCGATGCCGCCGGACAGTCCGAGCAGCACGCCTGAAAAACCGTTCTTGTCGATGTAGTCGCGGACGCCGCGCACCAGCGCTGCATACAGCGTGGCTTCCGACGAGTTGTCTTCGACAGCAGGCCAGCCGTCCGCGTAAAGCGTGCGTGTCGCGCGGTCGAAATCCACCCACAGCATCGCGTCGACGAAGTTCGGCGCGCGCGCTGCCACGGTGCCGTCGCCGTTCACCAGCAGCGAACCGCCGTCGTACACCACTTCATCCTGGCCGCCGATCATGTTGAGGTAGGCGATCGCGCAGCCGGTTTCCAGCGCACGCTCCTTCAGCACACGCTCGCGTTCGGATTGCTTGGCATCGTCCCAGGGTGAGGCATTGATCACCACGATCAGCTCGGCTCCGGCTGCCGCGGCCTTGGCGGCGGGCTCGGCCTCCCAGATGTCTTCGCAGATCAGCAGGCCGACCGGCACGCCATCGATCGACGCCACGGCACTGTCGCTGCCGGGGCGGAAATAGCGCTTGTCGTCGAACACGCCGTAGTTGGGCAATGCCTGCTTGTGCGTGGTGAGCTCAATGCGTCCGCCGCGCAGCAGGCTGGCGGCGTTGTAGACCTCGCCCTCGCTATGCGGATGACCCACCAGCGCGGCCACGCCATTGGTGGCGCCGGCCAGCGCGTTGAGCTCGCATTGGCAGGCCGCCAGGAAACTCGGGCGCAGCAGCAGATCTTCCGGCGGATAGCCGCTCAGCGTGAGCTCGGGAAACGCGACCAGCGATGCACCGCCCTCCCGCGCCTGCGCCATGAGGTCGCCGACCTTGGCGGCGTTGGCCGCGACGGCACCAACCGGAAAATCGAACTGCGCTAGCGCGAAACGTAGGGACGACATGCCGTGGGGGATCCTGGCGATGGGGCCTGAAATGATACCCGAGCCCCGGTGAGGCATCGGCCAAATCATGCCCCTGCCCACTCCAACCAAGCGCCGTCCGCTGTTCAGGCCATGGGCTGGAACAGCAGCACCGCGGCCAGGGTCAGCATGAAGGCCGCCACCAGCACATCGAAGACGCGCCACGCGAACGGGCTGCGGAAGATGGGCAACAGCACGCGCGCCCCATAGCCCAGCGACAGGAACCATACCGCGCTGGCCGTCGACGCCCCCGCGGCGAACAGCCAGCGGCCCTGGCCGAAGTAATGGGTGGAAAGGCTTCCGAGCAGCACGACGGTGTCGAGGTAGACATGCGGGTTCAGCAGCGTAAAACCCAGGCAGGCCAGTACAACGCGGCCGCGGCTCCCCGCGCCATGTCCCGCCGGCTGCAGGCCACTTTCACCCTGCCATGCGCGGCGCAACGCAAACAGGCCATAGGCCGCGAGGAACGTCGCTCCTGCGTAGCGCAGCCATTGCAGCAGTCCGGGATGCTGCTGCACGGCCAGCCCCATCCCGGCCACGCCAAGCAGGATCAGGCTGATATCGGCCAGGACGCATACGAGCACGACCGAACCGATATCCGTGCGCTGCAAGCCCTGTCGCAGGACGAAAGCGTTCTGCGCGCCAATCGCGATGATCAGGCCCGCGCCCGCGGCGAGGCCGGCCAGGTAAGCCGTGAAGGACATGGGAAAGACCCTGAGGAAAGGCGGTCACTTTCGCGCAAGCGATGGATTCAGTAAAACTAAACTTGTTGATGATGATTAAGAAATTCTAATGAATCCCGGTGGGAGCGCGCGAGTTCGCGGCGTAGAGGCCATGACCAAGGCCGCGGTCGCGCAGTGGGTGCGCTCCTACAGTAAAAAGCCGGTGCGAGGCCATGCCATGAGCCTGCTCAACCCCCAACTTGCCGCTTTCGCGGCCGTGCTCGACGAAGGCAGCTTCGACGCCGCAGCCCAGCGCCTGTCCTTGACGCCGTCGGCCGTTTCCCAACGGATCAAGGCGCTTGAAGATCGCCTTGGCCAGGTGCTTATCCTGCGCCGCAGCCCCTGCGAAGCCACGCCGGCGGGCAAGCGCCTGCTGCGCAGCGTGCAGCAGCTGCGCCTGCTGGAAGCGGAAACGCTGCAGGCATTCCACGTGGATGCCGACGATGCCGGCGCTGCCCTGGCCTCCCTGGCCGTCAACGCGGATTCGCTGGCCACGTGGTTTCTCGCGGCGCTCGCCGATCTGCACGAGCAACACCAGCTTCTGTTCGACGTACGGGTCGAAGACCAGGACCACTCCACCGATCTCCTGCGCGACGGCTCGGTGCTCGGCGCCATCACCGCCATCGCACAACCCGTGCAGGGCTGCGTGGTGAAGAAACTGGGCGTGATGCGTTATCTGCCGATCGCGTCGCCTGCGTTCGTGAAGCGCCATTTTCCGCGCGGCGTCGATGCCGCTTCGCTGGCGAAAGCACCCATGCTCGTGTTCAACCGCAAGGACGAACTGCAGTGGCGCTTCATCCACAGCGTGACACGCGCACGCCTCGCGCCGCCCATGCACTACCTGCCCTCCTCCACCGCGTTCGTCGAAGGCGCGGCGTTGGGTCTTGGCTGGGCCATGGCGCCCGAGTCGATGCTGGAAAAGCCGTTCGCGGAGGGAACCCTCCAATCCATCGCACCCAAGCGCTGGCTCGACGTGCCGTTGTATTGGCAGCACTGGGCGATTCGTTCCGAGACACTGTCATGGGTGACCGCCGCATTGTTGCAGGCTGCCAGGCAAGGCCTACGTTGACGGATACGCTTCGTCATCTCCCTGTAGGAGCGCACCCAGTGCGCGACCGCAGAGCGTGGAATCGCCAAAGGACGAGTCGGGCATCTCAAGCCGGCAAGGTGCAAAGAGAGATATCGCTAGTGTGCAAACCTGGAGCACTGCGAACTCTCAGTTATCCCGTTTGCTGCAAGGTTGATCGCGCACTGGGTGCGCTCCTACAAAAAAGCAGACGGCGCCACGGCAACAAAAAGGGCCGCATCGCTGCGGCCCTTTTCGTATCGGTCGAAGAGACCCGAAAGACTTACTTCTTCATCAGACCGGCGAGGGTCTTGCCGAGGTCGGCCGGGGACTTCACCGTGGTGACGCCCGCCTTCTCCAGCGCGGCGAACTTCGCCGCCGCCGTGCCCTTGCCACCCGAGATGATGGCGCCGGCATGGCCCATGCGCTTGCCCGGAGGGGCCGAGGCGCCTGCGATGAACGACACCACCGGCTTCTTGACGTACTCGCCGATGAATTCGGCGGCGTCTTCTTCAGCCGAGCCGCCGATTTCGCCGACCATGATGATGCCTTCGGTCTGCGGATCGTCCTGGAACATCTTCAGGCAGTCGATGAAGCTCAGGCCGTTGATCGGGTCGCCGCCGATGCCGATCACGGTGGACTGGCCCAGGCCTTCGTTGGTGGTCTGGAACACCGATTCGTACGTCAGCGTGCCCGAACGCGACACGATGCCGACCTTGCCCGGCATGTGGATGTGGCCCGGCATGATGCCGATCTTGCACTCGCCCGGGGTGATGATGCCGGGGCAGTTCGGCCCGATCAGCACGGTTTCCGGATGCTGGGCCAGCACGTTCTTCACGCGCAGCATGTCGAGCACCGGGATGCCCTCGGTGATCGCCACGATGACCTTGATGCCGGCATCGATGGCTTCGAGGATCGAGTCGGCCGCGAACGGCGGCGGCACGAAGATGACGGACGCGTCGGCGCCGGTTTCATCGACGGCTTCGACGACCGAGTTGAAGACCGGCAGGCCGATGTGCTCGCTGCCGCCCTTGCCCGGGGTCACGCCACCGACGACCTTGGTGCCGTAGTCCAGCGCCTGCTGCGCGTGGAAGGTGCCCTGCTGGCCAGTGAAGCCCTGCACGAGGACCTTGGTGTTCTTGTTGACGAGAACGCTCATGGTTCAGTTGCTCCTCAGGCCTTGGCCGCAGCCACGGCTTTCTGCGCCGCATCGTTGAGATCGTCGGCCGGCGTGATCGCCAGGCCGGAGTTGGCCAGCAGTTCGCGGCCCAGCTCCACATTGGTGCCCTGCAGGCGCACCACGACGGGGATCTTCAGACCCACTTCCTTCACGGCCGCGATGATGCCTTCGGCGATCAGGTCGCAACGCACGATGCCGCCGAAGATGTTGACCAGGATGGCCTTCACCTTGTCGGAGGACAGGATGAGCTTGAACGCCTCGGTGACGCGCTCCTTGGTGGCGCCGCCGCCGACGTCGAGGAAGTTGGCCGGCTCGCCGCCTGCCAGCTGGATGACGTCCATGGTGGCCATGGCCAGGCCTGCGCCGTTGACCATGCAGCCGATGGAGCCGTCCATCGTCACGTAGTTGAGGTTGTGCTGCACGGCGGCCGCTTCAGCCTGGTCTTCCTGGGACAGGTCGCGCATGGCGGCCAGGTCCGGATGACGGAACTCGGCGTTGTCGTCGGAGTTGACCTTGCCGTCGAGCGCGGCGAGGTTGCCGTCCTCGAGGATGGCGAGCGGGTTCAGCTCGACCAGGGACAGGTCCTTCTCGTTGAACAGCTTGTACAGGCCCAGCATGATCTTGGTCAGCTGGCCGACCTGCTTCGCATTGAGGTCCATGGCGAAGCCGAGCTGGCGGCACTGGTACGGCTGCAGGCCTTCCACGAAGTCCACCACGATGGTGTGGATGTCTTCCGGGGTGTCCTTGGCGACCTGCTCGATGTCCACGCCGCCGTGCTTGGACGCGATGAACGAGATCGACTTGGAATCACGGTCCGTCAGGATCGACAGGTACAGTTCCTTGGCGATGTTGGTCGCGTCGGTGACCAGCACCAGATTTACCGGCAGCGCGCGGCCGGCGGACTGGTAGGTTTCCATGTTGGTGCCCAGCATGCCCTTGGCAGCTGCGCGCACGTCATCGAGGCTCTTGCAGAACTTCACGCCGCCGGCTTTGCCGCGGCCGCCTGCATGGATCTGTGCCTTGACCATCCACTGCGAACCACCAAGGTGCTTGGCGGCGTCGACAGCGGCATCGGGAGAGTTGGCGACCTTGCCCGGGGGCACGGCAATGCCGTACTTCGCGAACAGTTCTTTGGCCTGGTACTCGTGGAAATT
Organism: Dyella jiangningensis; assembly: GCF_003264855.1. Taxonomy (NCBI): domain Bacteria; kingdom Pseudomonadati; phylum Pseudomonadota; class Gammaproteobacteria; order Lysobacterales; family Rhodanobacteraceae; genus Dyella; species Dyella jiangningensis. The sequence goes on from NZ_NFZS01000004.1 coordinate 896,340, forward strand.
CATTCGATACCTCGAGCGAACGGGGAAACATGACGGCCGCACGGGTTGTGGGACCCGGGCGGTCAGGGGAACGACGGCGACTACTGGAAGCTGCGCTGCCGGATGCAGTGCGCCGCCGCCTGCCTGTCGACATGACGAAAACCGCGCAATACGGCCGCCTATTTTCGCGGAAGCGGCCCCCGATGGAAAGGGGCGCCCCCCTGGAGGCGCCACGGCGGGCCGTATGGAAGGCTCCCTCTGGCGCCCGTGAAGACCATGTCTAATACTGGCCGGAACCGTCTTTCGGCCTAGGGGTGCCCAGCCAGGTGTCCAACACCGTCCAGCCCGCGTACACCAGCAACCGCCCCGCTCCCGAGGCGGCCCGCCACGAGCTGCTGTTCCTCAATTGTTTCCGCCTGGCGCAGGCGCTGGTCTATATCGGCCTGGCGCTGAGCCCCAACGCCCTGGGCTGGCCCAAGCTCACCGACGTGGGGCTGGCGCGCGGCATGGCGGTGCTGTTCCTGCTGTTTGCCCTGGGCATGCTCTCGCTCACCCGCCGCTCGACCCCGTGGATACGGTGGACGGTATCGGGCGCCTTGATCATCGACATCATCGCGGCGGTGCTGGCCATCGCCACCATGCACGATGCCCGCATCGGCATCGCCATGATGCTGGCGGTGAACCTGGCCGCCGGCGCACTGATCCTGCCGCTGCGCCTGTCCTGCTTCTTCGCTGCCGTGGCCACGCTGGGCGTGCTGGGGCATTCGGTGTTTGAGATCCAGCATGGCGACACCGGCATGGACCGGGAACTGCTGGAATCCAGCCTGTTCGGCCTGGCCTACTTCGCCATCACGGTGCTCTGCTACGTATTGAGCCGGCAGATCCGTGCCAGCGAGGCGTTGGCCGAGCAGCGCGGCGTCGACCTGGCCAACCTGGCGCAGGTCAACGAACTGATCATCCGCCGCATGAAGACCGGCGTACTGCTGGTGGACGACGCCAATCGCATCCACCAGATCAACGAGTCGGCCTGGATGCTGCTGGGCAACCCCACCGCCGACCAGCGCGACCTCGGCCGCGTGGCGCCGGAGCTGTCGAGGCGCCTCTACCACTGGATGACCTCGGGCAAGCTGGACGAGTCGGCCACCCAGCTCGCCGACGGCGTGCCCGAGGTGGTGCCGCGCTTCAGCCGATTGGCGCCGAACGACGATTCGCACGTGCTGATCTTCCTCGACGACACCTCGCTGGTGTCGCGACGCGCGGAAGAGCTGACGCTCAGTTCATTGGGCCGCCTGTCGGCCTCGATCGCGCACGAGATCCGCAATCCGCTGGCGGCGATCCGCTATTCCGCGCAGCTGCTGGCCGAGTCGCACGACCTGCCGCCGACCGACCAGCGCATGGTGGAGATCATCAACAACCATTGCGTGCGCCTCAACGAGATCATCGAGAACATCCTGCAGCTGTCGCGGCGCGAGCGCTCGCGCCCGGAAACGCTGGACCTCGGCATGTGGGCCAACCAGTTCGTCGAGGAATACCGCCAGGGCAACGACCTCGGCGAGGATTCGCTGCGCGTGATCCAGGCCAGCACGCCGGTCGCCGCCGTGGCCGATCCGCAGCAGTTGCAGCAGGTGGTGTGGAACCTGGTGCAGAACGCACTGCGCTATGGACGCCTGCCCGGCGAGCCGGCGCGCGTGATGGTGGTGGCGCGGCATGGCGAACATGGCGTGCCGATACTGGAAGTGATCGACCGCGGCCCGGGCATCGCGCCCAAGGTGGCGGCACAGATCTTCGAGCCGTTCTACACCACCCACGAATACGGCACGGGCCTGGGCCTGTATCTCGCGCGCCAGATGAGCGAGGCGAACCAGGCGTCGCTGGAGTACGTGCGTGTGGCCGGTGGCGGCAGCTGCTTCCGACTGGTGCTTACGCCGGCACGGATGGGGCGCACGACGGGGGACGCGGCGGCGGCGGGTTGATCCACCACCGTTTCATCCACCTACATGCAGGAGCGCACCCAGCGCGCGATGAGCCTAGCGGCATGCGTGCGTCTCGGCATGAGTGCACCGTTCCATACTTTGTGGCCCAGTACCGATGCACGCCACGATCGCGCACCGGGTGCGCTCCGACAGGAGCAGCAAACCACGCAATGGAACGTGCCGGCTCAGGTCTCGCGGACGATCAGCTCCACCGGCAGCACCTCGGAGGGCACGGCCTTGTCGCCGATCATGGAAAGCACCTTGCGCGCGAGCAGGGTGCCGCCTTCCTGCCAGTCCTGTCGCACGGAGCTGAGCGGCGGCAGGAAGCTGGCTGCCAGCGGCATGTCGTCGTAACCCACCACCGACACGTCGCGAGGCACGCTGCGACCCAGCTCGTTGAGCGCGCGGATCGCGCCCATCGCCAGCAGGTCGCTGCAGGCGAACACCGCATCGAACGGCACCTGCCGCTCGGCCAGCGAGTACATCGCGTCCATGCCCGAGGTGAGGGTGAATTCGTCGCGCCGGATCAGCAGCGGCTTCACGCCATGCGCGGCGAGCGCGTCGACGAAACCGTTGAGGCGATCGAAGATCTCCGGATGGTTGGGGTTGCCCACGAACACCGGATTGCGCCGGCCCAGCGCGATGAAGTGATCCGCCACCACGCTGCCGCCCTGGCGGTTATTGCTGCCCACCACCACGTGCTCGTCGCCTTCGCCCGGCGCGCCCCACACCACCATCGGCAGGCCCAGCTTGTCGAAGCGACGCACCGCGTCCTGGCGAGAGCCCTGGCCCAGCAGGATCAGGCCATCCGCCGCTTGCACCGCGGCAGCCGTCGCACCCTGGCGGGTGGTCAGCAGCACGCTGTAGCCATGCGCGGTCAGTTCCTGGGAAATGCCGCCGAGCAGGATCAGCGGGTACGGGTCGAGCATGGTGCGGTCGTGCGAGGGCTTCATTTCCACGATCACGGCCACCGTGTGGCTACGCCGCAAACGCAGATTGCGCGCACTCACATTCAGCTTGTAACCCAGCTTCTGGGCAAGGGCCTGCAGGCGTTCACGGGTTTCGCGATTGACCAGCGGGCTGTCGCTCAAGGCCCGGGAAACGGTGATCTTCGATACACCGGCCACCCTGGCCAGGTCGGCCATGGTCAAGCTGGCAGGAAGCGTGGCGACACCCTCGTGTTTCTTATGGTTACGACTCAAGACCTGGCCCCAATGTCTTGTGAATGACAACGCAGCATCCGCGTCGTCGCCGACCGTGGCAGCGGCAAGTGTCCCGGTTTGTGGCCGATGCGTCCAACCTTTCCCCTGAGGCGGCTTTCACGGAACGCTGCGCCTGTCTTGCCGCGCCCTTGGCACCGGCTCATGCATTGGGAATGATATCGATATCAGGTGAAATCATGCTGCGATACAGCAATTGTTATCGATACCTTGATATCGATAACAATTGCTGTAAGCTGCCGCCCACTTCAAGAGCAGGGTCATCCGTACACAGACGGCCTGACCCGTAAAAGCCGACAACGTGCCCGGGGAGAGTGTGTGGATCACCATGAAACGGCGTCGGTCATGCCGGCTGCGTGCAGCCTGCCCTGCGACCCCTGGCTATTGATCCGCCGCCAATCGAACCCCGCCGCGTTCGCCCAAGACGAAAGCCTGTTTGCCCTCTCGAACGGCAGCCTGGGCGTGCGTGGTGGCCTCGAAGAGGATGACAGCCCGAGCCAGGGCTGTTTCCTCGCCGGGGCCTGGGAACGTGCGCCGATCGAATACCACGAGCGCTTCCCCGGTTTTGCCGCACATACCGATACCCGGGTGCCGGTGACGGACGGCACGCGCATCCACCTGCGCCTGGGCGATACGCCGGTGCGACTGGGCGAAGGCGAATGGCTCGATTTCGAGCGTGCCCTCGACCTTCGCTCCGGCTGCTACCGACGCCACCTGCGTTGGCGGTCACCGGAAGGCGCCACGCTGGAGATCGATGCCGAGCGCATCGTCAGCCTGGACGCCCCCGCCCTGCTCGCCATCCGCTATCGCGTGCGCTCGGTCGACTACCACGGCCCGGTCACGCTCGAATCCTCCCTCAGCACGGCCCGCGACGCCGTGGAACAGGGTGACGACCCGCGCATCGGCACCCGGCTCGACGGCGGCTTTTCCACCTGCGATGCGCGCGCCGAGGAAGACCATGCCTATGTGCTGCAGCAGACCGCGCACAGCGGCATTCGCGTCGCCTGCATGCAGCGCCATGCCTATGACAGCAACCAGCTCGGATTCCGCCTCGCCAACCTCGCGCCGCATGGCGTGATGCAGGTCTATGAGGGCGAGCTGGTGCCCGGTGGGTCGGTCGTACTCGAAAAGTACGTGTCCTACGCCTGGAGCGCGCCGCACGGTGACGACGGCGATACCACGCTGCTCGATCGCGCCGACGCCAGCCTTTCGCAGGCGCGGGAGAGCGGCTACGACACGCTGCTGGCGCGCCAGTCCGCGATGTTCGATGCCTTGTGGCGCAACGCCGACCTGGCCGTCGACGGCGACCCGCGCACCGAGCAGGCGCTGCGCTTCAACCTCTTCCATGTCTTCCAGTCCAGCAGTCGCGACGGCCACAGCAGCACCGCCGCCAAGGGCCTCACCGGCGAAGGCTACGAAGGCCATTATTTCTGGGATGCCGAGGCGTTCATGCTGCCGGCGATGGTCACCCTCGCGCCGGAACTCGCGCGCGGCATGCTTACCTATCGCTACCGCACGCTCGAACGCGCACGCCTCCATGCGCGCGAACTCAACCACGCGCGCGGCGCGCTCTATGCGTGGCGCACCATCAGCGGCGACGAGTGCTCGGCCTACTTCCCCAGTGGCTCGGCGCAGTACCACATCAATGCTGCTGTCGCCTGGGCGATCCGCCAGTACGTGGACGTGAGCGGCGATCTGGGTTTCCTGCGCGATCACGGCGCGGAGATCCTGTTCGAGACGGCGCGCATCTGGCTGGACATCGGTCACTTCAGTACGCGGCGCAATGGCGCCTTCTGTATCCATGGCGTGACCGGCCCGGACGAATACACCGCGCTGGTGGACAACAACCACTACACCAACCGCATGGCGCAGCGTCATCTGCGCGATGCCGCGCAGGTCGCGCACTGGCTGGCGGAATACGACCCGCGCTTCTTCGCCGAACTCTCGCGCCACATCGGTCTCGAATCATTCGAGGTGATGCAATGGCTGCGCGCGGCGGATGCGATGTACCTGGCCGAGGACGCCGAGCTCGGCATCTTCCCGCAGGACGACACCTTCCTCGACAAGCCGCGCATGCCCATGCGCGCGCATGGCGACGCCAAGCGCCCGCTGCTGCTGGAGCTGCATCCGCTGACCATCTACCGCCACCAGGTGTGCAAGCAGGCGGACACGCTGCTGTCGCTGATGCTGGCCGGCGACGGCGTGTCGCGCGGGGCGAAGCGCCGCAACTTCGATTACTACGAAGGCGTCACCGCGCACGACTCGACGCTCTCGGCGTCGACCTTCAGCGTGATCGCCGCGGAAGTGGGCGAAGCGGACAAGGCCTGGCGCTATTTCCAGGACACCTTGCGCGTGGACCTGGACGACCTTCACGGCAACGCCGCGCACGGCGTGCACATGGCCGCGATGGCCGGCAGCTGGCTGGCGCTGTGCTGGGGCTATGGCGGCGTGCGCATCCACCACGGCCAGCTTTCACTCGCCCCGCGACTGCCGGACGCATGGCATGGCTACCGCTTTGGCTTGCAGTGGCGCGGCTCGCACCTGCGCGTGGAGGTCGGCCAGACCGGCGTGCGTTATTCGCTGACCCGCGGCGATGAAGTCAGCTTCCATCACGAAGGTGAGCTGCTGCAGCTTCGCCGAGGGGAATCGCTGTCGTTGCCGTATCGTTTCGCCGAGGAGCACCCACCCTTGCGTGCGGTGATCTTCGACCTCGATGGTGTGATTGCCGACACCGCCGTCGTGCATCGCTCAGCGTGGGAAAAGCTTGCGCAGGAAATCGACGCACCGTTCGATGAAGTGCTGGCCGAACGCATGAAGGGCGTGGATCGCCGCGGTTCGTTGGAGATCCTGCTCGAACGTGCGCCGCGCGCCTACACCGAAGCCGAGAAGGACGAACTCGGCGAACGCAAGAACCGCTATTACCGCGAGCAGATCGGCAGCTTCGGCCCCGGCAACCTGCTGCCGGGAGCGCGCCACGCCGTCGAGGCGACGCGCAACGCCGGACTGCGTGTGGGGCTCGCCTCGGCGAGTCGCAACGCGCCGCTGCTGCTCGAACGGCTCGGCATCGCCGACCTGTTCGACTACATCGTGGATGCCTCGACGATCGAGCGTTCCAAGCCGGACCCTGAAATCTTTTTGGCCGCCGCCGCCGGGCTTGGTGTGGCGCCGGCCGCTTGCCTGGGCGTGGAAGACGCCGCCGCAGGCATTGCCAGCATCCGTGCTGCGGGCATGGTCGCCGTAGGTGTAGGCCACCGCGAGGCCCTGGGGGAGGCAGATGTCGTGCTGCCGGGCCTGACCGCGTTCCGCATCGGAGAGTTCGTCGAAGACCAAGACCGCGCAACGGCGGAGTGTGCCGAAGCGTCGCATATCAACACGTAAAGTGGCCCGATTTGGGCGGGGAGGCACGACCATGTACACGCAAGGCATCACCCGACAGTTACTCGCAGCCGCGATCGTTACCGCACTCGCGGTAGGCGCAACGCACGCTCAGGACGCAGCACAGCCGTCGCAGAACCAGGGACCGGCACCGGCCGCGCCCGCCGATCAGAAGGGCGCCAAGACGCTCGACCAGGTGGTGGTCACCGGTACGTCCGCAGCCGGCGGCCTGAAGAAGATCGACGCCAGCTATTCGGTGGTCAGCGTCAGCGCCGAGGAAATCAAGAAGGCCAACCCCAAGAGCACCGCCGACCTGCTGAAGGTGTCGCCGGGCATGTGGCCGGAATCCACCGGTGGCCAGACCGGTGCGAACATCGAGATCGCCGGCTTCCCGGGCGGCGGTGATGCGCCGTTCTTCACCACGCAGATGATGGGTTCGCCGCTGTATGGCATGCCCACCCTGTCGTTCTTTGAAACCACCTCGATCTTCCGCCTCGACGACACCGTGGAGCGCGCGGAAATCCTGCAGGGTGGTCCGTCCGTGATGTACGGCGACGGCCAGATGGGCGCCACCGCCAACTTCATCCTCAAGCAGGGCACCGACGTGCCGAGCGGTAGCGTCGGCGTCACCTACGGCAACGAAGGCCTGTGGCGCACCGATGCCTTCCTGGGTTTCCCGCTGGGCAACAAGTGGTACGGCAGCGTCGGCGGCTTCTACCGCGACTCGGACGGCGTGCGCAGCCCGGGCTATCCGGCGGACAAGGGCGGCCAGTTCACCGCCACGATCTCGCACGACATGGATAACGGCTCGCTGGTGTTCTATGCGCGCCAGCTCAACGACCGCAACCAGTTCATCACGCCGATCCCGCTGATCCAGAGCGGCACGGACAACTTCAGCGCCTATCCGGGCTTCGATCCGCTCACCGACACGTACAACAGCAAGTACATCCAGCACGTGAACCTGCCGGGTTACCCCGGCGGCGGCACCAGCGCCAACCTGGCCAACGGCCGCGGCGCGAAGTTCAGCTTCTTCGGCATGAACTTCGATTACGACCTGGGCGATGGCTGGAACCTCTCGGACAAGTTCCTGATCGACGGCGGCAACGCCGACACCAATGCGTTGTTCTCCGGCACCAATCCAGCCAGCCTCAATGACGAGCTGTACAACCTCGGCACCGATTTCGGCGGCTTCGCATTGCCGCCCGGCTCGGCGAAGGCCACCTACGTCAACGGTGGCGGCACGGTCGACCCGAACCAGAGCGTGATCCACCAGGGCTGGTGGTTCATCCACAAGCACCTGAAGAACGTCAACAACGATTTCCATATCAGCAAGGAAATCTTCGAAGGCAATACGGTCACCGCCGGCCTGTACCTGGCCCACTACACCGACAACGACGAGTGGAACCTGGGCAACCAGATGCTGATGACCAACACGCCGAACGCGCGGCCGATCCAGGTCAGCTATGTCGGCAAGGACGGCCTGACCCATCAGCTCACCGATTACCAGGGCCTGCTCGACTACGGCGCCTACAACATCACCGAGCACGGCCAGTCGACCAACAAGGCGTTCTACCTCACCGACTCGTGGCGCATCGACAAGTGGCTGTTCGATGTGGGCGCGCGCGTGGAGAACCAGGACTCCACCCTGCACGTGTGCAACCTCACCAATCAGAACCTGGACGGCAACCCGCTGACCGATTACGACAACGCGGTACCGGTCTGCAACGGCACCTTCGCCACCACCAAATACGACAAGACCCACACCTCGTGGACGTTCGGCGTGAACTACGAGATCACCAGCCAGATGTCGGTGTATTTCCGCGCCAACAAGGGTGCTCACTTCGGTGACTTCGACAACGCGCTGCGCGGCAACACCACGGGCAACACGCCCCCGCTGCAGAAGATCCAGAACTTCGAAGGCGGCTTCAAGTTCCAGAACAAGTACGTCTACGCGGACATCAGCGCCTATCATCGCCAGTTCAACGGCCTGCCCTACCAGCCAACCAATGGCGAGGGCGTGCCCGTCGGCGGACCGCTGCTGTACGGCTCGGATTCGAAGGGCGTGAACCTGGTCGGCGCCGTCACGCCGATCGACCACCTGAAGCTGGAGCTGGTGGCCAACTACCTCGACGGCCACTACTCGCACTACTCGGCCTGTATCCCGTACGTGAACCAGGTATCCGGCAACGGCTGTGCCTTCATCGATGGCGTGCAGCTGCAGCGCCAGCCGAAGCACCGCTACATGTTCACCCCGAGCTACGACATTCCGTTCTCGTGGGGTGACGTGCTGGCCTTCGTGACCTACACCTACGTGGGACCGCACACGCAGGACCAGTCTGGCCTGCAGCAGTTGGGCACCTACCACACGCTCGACTTCGGTATCGTGGCCAACGTCGAGAAGAACTGGGAGCTGCGCCTGCAGGGTACAAACATCACCAACGAGCTGGGCCTCACCGAGAGCAATTCCCGCATCTTCGGTTCGGCAGCAGGTTCCAATGGCGTGATCCTGGCCCGACCGCTGGAAGGTCGCGAAGTGAATATGTCAGTGAAGTACAAGTTCTAAGAGAGCACTTCCCTCGACTGTTCCGGGCCGCCGGCACCGCGGCGGCCCGGAACCTTTTTTTCAAAAGCGTCGTTGCAAGGGGTGGGGATGAACCGGTACCGCATGATCGCCGCGCTGGCGACGATTTACATGGTGTTCGCGATCCTGCTGAACAGCGTGGGCACCGTCATCCTGCAATCCATCCATACCTTCGGCATCGACAAGCCGCAGGCGAGTCTGCTCGAACTGTTCAAGGATCTACCGATCGCCGTCACCTCGTTCCTTGTGGCGTCCTTTCTGCCCAAGCTGGGTTATCGCCGCGCCATGATGCTTGCGCTGGTGATCGTGGGCTGCGCATGTGCGCTGATGCCGCTGTACCCCAGTTTCCACACCACCGAATTGCTGTTCACCTGCGTCGGCGTGTCGTTCGCGCTGGCGAAGGTATCCGTGTATTCGTCGATCGGCCTGCTGACCCGCGACAAGGCGGAGCACGGCCGGCTCACCAATACCATCGAAGGCCTGTTCATGCTGGGCGTACTGGCCAGTGGCTGGTTGTTCAGCGCCTTCATCGACCATGCGCGTCCCGAGAACCCGTCGTGGTTCAACGTGTACTGGGTGCTGTCGGCTATGTGCTTCGGCACCGTCGTGCTGCTGTGGGGCGCAGCGCTCGACGAATCGGCTGCACACGGCGGCATGGCTTCGTCGATGGGCCAGGCATTGCGTCAGATGTATCGCCTGCTGATGCGCACGCTGGTCTATGTGTTCCTGCTGTCGGCCTTCCTCTACGTGCTGATCGAGCAGAGCTTCAGCACCTGGCTGCCGACCTTCAACAACGAGATCCTCAAGCTGCCAAATGCGATGAGCATCCAGATGGCGAGCATCTTGGCCGGGGCCACCGCGCTCGGTCGCATCGTCGCCGGCCAGCTGCTACGCCGCATGCCGTGGCACATGCTGCTCAACCTCTGCGTGGTCGGCATGGGCACGCTGATCGTGCTCGTGCTGCCGCTCGCGCGGGAGGCCACGGTCACCGCCGATACCGGCTGGTTCAACGCGCCGCTTGCCGCCTACCTTATCCCGCTGATCGGCCTGCTGATGGCGCCGATCTATCCGGTGATCAATTCGGTGGCGCTCAGCTCGCTGCCCAAGCCGGCGCATGCGGCGATGACCGGGCTCATCGTGATCTTCTCCGCGCTCGGCGGCACGCTGGGGTCGCGCATCACGGCGCTGGTGTTCTCGAGTTTCGGCGGCATCCACGCGTTCTACTTCTCGCTGCTGCCGATGACGCTGATCCTGGTGACGCTGTTCTTCTTCAAGCGCGAAACCGACCGCGCCGCCGTACCGGCGCCCTTGGCGCCCGAGGGCGCTGCGTGAACTTCACGCGCCGCCAGTTCCTCGCTTCGGGCGTGGCGGCGGCGGGCGCCATGCTGGCCGGTGATGCCTTCGCTTCGCCATGGCGTGACGGCCAGAGCGGCAAGCGCCGCAACGTGCTGCTGATCGTCGCCGACGATCATGGCTACGATCTCTCCTGCATCGGCACCGCCGTGCGCACGCCCGCGCTGGATCGCCTCGCCAGCGAAGGCACGCTGTTCACCGACGCCTATGCCTCGGTGTCTTCCTGCAGCTCCAGCCGCGCCACGCTGTACACCGGCCTCTATTCGCACACCAACGGCATGTACGGTCTCGCGCACGACGTGCACAACTTCTCGCTGCTGGAAGACGTGAAGACCTTGCCGTGGATGCTCAAGCAGCACGGCTACGGCACGGCACTGGTAGGCAAGCTGCACGTGAAACCCGAGGCGCAGCTGGCCTACGACGCGTGGCTGTTGCCCGAACGGGCCGGCAACCGCGACGTGGCGGCCATGGGCCACGCCGCGGGCCAGTGGATCCGCGCGCAGGGCGACAAACCGTTCTTCCTCACCATGGCCTACAGCGACCCGCATCGCGCCGGCGACGCCTCGCAGTTCGGCAACACGCGCGACTGGCCGGAAGTACCGCGCGTGCGCTATCACCCCGACGAGGTGACGATTCCATCGCACCTGCCCGACCTTCCCGGTGTGCGTGAAGACCTTGCGCAGTACTACGAAGCGGTAAGTCGCATGGACAGCGGCGTGGACATCCTGCTGCGCGAACTCGCCGCCAGCGGACATGCCGACGATACGCTGGTGATCTATCTGTCCGACAACGGCCGTCCCTTTCCCGGCGCGAAGGACAACCTCTACCGCGAAGGCATCCATCTGCCGCTGATCGTGCGTGCGCCCGGCGCCAGGCATCGCGGCCTTCGCAATCACGCGATGGTCAGCTGGATCGACATCACGCCGACGATTCTCGACTGGGCCGGCGTGGCGCCGCCTTCGGAATACCGCTACCTGCCTTTGCCCGGACGCTCGCTGCTGCCGATCCTGGAACAGCAGAAGCCAAGCGGCTGGGATGAAGTGTTCGCCACCCACTCGTTCCACGAGATCGACCAGTACTACCCCACGCGTTCCCTGCGCACGCGACGCTACAGCTATTTCATGAACCTGCAGCCCAGCCTGCGCGTACCGATCGCCAGCGACGTGGCGCTATCGCCATCATGGAAGGCGATCACCACGACGCCCGGCGCGCGATTGGGCAAGCGCACGCTCGATGCGTTCGAACATCGTCCTGCCGAGGAACTCTACGACCTCGACGCCGATCCCGACGAGGTCGTGAACGTGGCCGGCGATGCCGCGCACGCGAAAGTGCTGGACGACCTGCGCCGGCAACTCGCGCACTGGCGCACGACCACGCGGGATCCGTGGATGGCCGGCGTCACCAATCCCTTCGGCCCGACTCGCTGAGGGCCCTCCGGACAACCTCTTCATGGAATCCGCCATGCGCAAGCCGCCCGTCCTCGCGATCGCCTTCTTCGGCGCCCTGTTGATGGCCGGCGGATGCCGCGCCACCGACGCGAGCTTCCTGCTCACCGCGACGGAGAAGGATCTTGCCAACTACTTCCCCGGGCAGCTCGGCAACGGTTTCTTTTCCACGCTCACCTCGCCGCGCGGTACCGAGGGCAGCCTGTCCTACATGATCAGCTTCATGGATTACGCGAAGGGCGATGTGTCGCGTCCTGCCGCGATTCCGGGCTGGACCGGCATCGACTACAGCACCGGTCCGTCGCATGCCGGCCAGTTCTGGCTCAACCAGGTGGACATGGACGGTGCGCATTTTCGCGACTACCGCCAGGTGCTGGACATGCACGAGGGCACGCTCACCACGCGCTACCGCTATCTCGACGCGCACAAGGCCACGGACGTGCAGGTGGTGTCGCTGGTCAGCCAGGCGTCGCCGCACCTGGCCGCCAGCCAGCTCACCATCACGCCGGATTTCGATGGCGAGGTGCAGCTCTCCTTCGCGCTCGACCTGTGGGCGCCGCACCAGCCCCGCTTTGCCCTTGGCGAGATCGACGGGCCGCAGATGCAGGAGGCGGTGGCCGCTCACAACCTGAAACTGAAAGCGGTGCCGCCGGACGTGCCCGATCGCGCGCCACTCTGGTACCACGGCGATACGCACGTGCTTGCCGCCGATGGCGACACCAAGGCGCTGACGCTGTGGCTGGACGGCAAGGCCGAACAGGGCCATGCCATGGCGGAAGCCGTGGCCATCGCGTTGCCGCCGGGCATGCAGCCACGCGAGGTGAAGCTGCACCACAGCGATTACAAGCTCTCGCTGGAACTGCGCGTGGCGGTGCAGAAGGGCAAGACCTACGCGTTCACCAAATTCGTCGCGGCCTCGCGCGAACGGTGGGGCGGCGATGCGAAGCAGGATCTCGCGCTGGCCGTCAACGCGCGCAAGGCCGGCTTCGACGCCTTGCTCAAGCAACACCGCGACGCGTGGCACGCACTGTGGCAATCGGACATCGTGATCGATGGCGATCCCAAGTCGCAGCAGATCGTCCACTCCGACCTCTACTACCTGCTCTCCAATGCCGCACCTGATACGGCGTGGCCGGTGGGCGCCTGTGGCATGACGCCGGGCTATACCGCGCACGTGTTCTGGGACAGCGACACCTGGGTCTTCCCCGCGCTGCTGCTGCTGCATCCCGACCGGGCGAAATCGCTGGTGATGTTCCGCAGCGAAACGCTGCCCGCAGCGGAGCAGCGCGCGCGGGAACGCGGGCTGCGCGGTGCGATGTATCCGTGGGAAGCCGACCCCGACAACGGCAGCTCGCAGACGCCGCATTTCGCCTGGGTGCTCGACGAGCGCGAGATCCATGTCAACGCCGACGTCGCCATCGCGCAATGGCAGTACTACCTCGCCACGCAGGACCGCGACTGGCTCAGGCAGCATGGCTGGCCGGTGATCCGCGCCGTCGCCGATTTCTGGGCGAGCCGCGCCACCTACGTGGCGGCGACGCGGCATTACGAGATCCATCACGTCACGTCGGTGGACGAGGATTACGCCGACGTGCCGAACGACACGTTCACCAACGCGTCCGCGCAGAAGGCGCTGCGCATCGCCACGCAGGCGGCGGCGCTGATGGGCGAAACACCGGATCCCCAATGGGCCAAGGTGGCTGACGGACTCGTGCTGCCGTTCGACGCGAAGGCCGGCCATCACCTCGACTTCGATGCCTCGGTGCCGCACGACATCGATTCGTGGGGCGGCAGCTCCCTGCCGATGCTGAGCAATCCCTCGCTGGATCTCGCCATGGACGTGCAGGTGCGCCGGCGCAACTACGACTACTCGATCGCACCGATCACCCACGCCAGCCGCGATCCCAACAGCATGGGCCTGATGCCGCTGTCGATCGCCGCCGCCACGGCCGGCGACGCCGCGGCCGCCAGCGACTGGTACACGCGCAACATCACCGCCAACGTGCTGAAGCCGCCGTTCAACGTGCGCACCGAAACGGCCACCAACAACACCGGCTATTTCATGACCGCCAGTGGCGGCCTGCTGCAGAACATCCTGTACGGCTTCACCGGTCTGCGCATCCGTGACGACGGCCTGGTGACGGCGTATGCACCGATGCTGCCCGATCATTGGCGCGCCATGACGCTCAAGAACATCAGGTTTCGCGGGCAACAGCTCGACATCACGGTGGAGCGCGACGCGCAGGGCCAGCCGCGACTGATCCGACACGCGGCCGACACACCGACTTCCCATCCTCACGCCACGACCAGGGAGCAGACATGACCAGCCCACACCGCTCGTCCCCTCGCCCAGGCACGTCGTCGCTGCAGCGCTCCATCGGGCGTCGCCTCAGCGTGCTCGCCTTGACCTGCGCGTTCGCCGCGACGTCGATGGCGGCCACGCCCGATCCGGCCAAGACGCGTGCCTACATCGACCATGCCTGGACCACGCTCACGCGCTCGCAGGAAGACTGCGCCGCGCTCGTCGACACCAAGGTGACCAGCCATCCGGTGCTTTACATGCCGGCCGACCTGCCGGTGCCCCCGCAGGTGGCCGACGTGGGCAAGCGCTGCGGCGTGGACGTGCGCCCGCTGCCGCACAAGGTGCAACAACTGGGTGACATCGACACCAACGCGCTGCCCCAGCAAGGCCTGCTCTACCTGCCGCACCCGTACGTGGTACCGGGTGGCTTCTTCAACGAGATGTACGGCTGGGACAGCTACTTCATCCTGCTGGGCCTGGTCGCCGACCATCGCATCGAGATGGCGAAGAACATGGTCGACAACGCCTTGTTCGAAGTGGAGCACTACGGCGGCGTGCTCAACGCCAACCGCACCTACTACCTCAGCCGCTCGCAGCCGCCGTTCCTCACCCGGATGATGGTCGCGGTACTCGACGACCCCAAGGGCTTTCCGGATGCCGATGCGCGCCTGCAGTGGCTGACGCGCGCCTATCCGCTGGCGGTGCGCAACTACGAGATATGGACGCGCCCCGAACACCGCGCCGGCGATACGGGCCTCGCGCGCTATTACGACCTGGGCAACGGCCCGGTGCTGGAAGCGAAGGACAGCGAGTACTACAAGGGCGTGATCCGCTGGCTGCGTGCGCATCCGTCGCAGGACCCGGGCTATCTGCTCAAGGCGTCCGAACATCCTGACGATGCCGAAGCGGCCAAACTCAAGGACAGCAGCTGCGACGTGCGCGCCTCGAAGGTGTGCGAAGGCGCGTGGGTGGACGGCTATCGCCTCACGGCCGACTACTACCATGGCGATCGCGCCATGCGCGAATCGGGCTTCGACACCAACGCGCACTTCGGACCGTTCGGCGGCTCGACCCATCACTACGCCGACGTCAGCCTCAACAGCCTGCTCTATCGCTACGAACTCGACCTGCACGACCTCGCCATGCAGCTGGGCAAGGCCGGCGATGCCGAGCGTTGGGCGCATGCGGCCGAGACGCGACGGCAGGCGATGGACCGCTATCTGTGGCGCCCGGATGCGGGCATGTACCGCGACTACGACTTCGTCGCCGGCAAGCCGTCGCCCTATCCCTACGTCACCACGTTCTATCCGCTGTGGGCGGGCACGGCCACGGCCCAGCAGGCCGCATCGGTGCGCGGCAAGCTCTCGATCTTCGAGCGCAAGGGTGGCCTGAGCATGGACGACCGTCCGGCCGGCGTGCAGTGGGGCGCGCCGTTCGGCTGGGCACCGACCAACTGGCTGGCGGTAGCGGGGCTCGATGCCTATGGCTTCCACGACGACGCCAGGCGCATCGCCGGCAAGTTCATGGCGACGGTGGACCAGGGCCTCGCCGACGACGGCACCATCCGCGAGAAATACAACATGGAGCTGGGCAACGCCGACGTGAAAGTGAGCGCCGGCTACAGCGAGAACGTGGTCGGTTTCGGCTGGACCAACGGTGTGTACCTGATGATGCAGCAGGTGGTCAGCGGCACGGCCAGGAAAACCGCCACCACGCCTGCCGAAACGGCCACGCCGGAGAAGCTGCCATGAGGCGCTGCCGTTTCCTGCCGTCCCTGCTGGCGCTGGGCCTCACCCTGCCCTTGGGCGTGCTGGCGCAGCAGGCCGAGGTGCCGACTGTCAGCGCCGATGGCGGCGTCCACGCGGGGGCCATCTCGGTGCCCTACTCCGCGTTCGCCTCGCCCGAAGCGCGGGCATTCTTCCCGAAGATGCTGGCGGCCGGCGGCAAGGCGCCGCCCCTCGCCGGCCCGATCGAGCAAAGCCGCGCGTTCTACGACCGCATGAACAGCGACCGCGCCGCCCGCATGGAAAAGCTCTATGCCGTGAAGACGCACAAGGAAACCATCGGCGGCGTGGGTGCCGACGTGGTGGAACCGGCCGATGGCATCGCCCCGCAGAACCGCGACCGCGTGCTGATCAACCTGCACGGCGGCGCCTTCCTGTGGGGTGCGCACAGCGGCGCCCTGGTCGAGGCGATCCCGATCGCCAGCGTGGGCCACATCAAGGTGGTCGGCGTGGACTACCGCCAGGGTCCCGAACACGTGTTCCCCGCCGCCAGCGAGGACGTGGAGGCGGTGTACCGGGCCCTGCTCAAGCAGTACAAGCCCGGCAACATCGGCATCTACGGCTGCTCGGCCGGCGGTGTGCTGACCGGCGAGACCGTGGCCCGGCTGATCGATCACAAGCTGCCCGTACCCGGCGCCATCGGCACCTTCTGCGGCTCGCTGGTGAACATGGAAGGCGACTCGGTCTACGTGGCCCCGCTGCTGAACGGCCAACCGGTGCCCGACCATCCGCTGCGGCTGAACGACCTGCCCTACTTCAAGGGCGCCAGCGTCACCGACCCGATGGTGTTCCCGGGCCAGTCGCCGGCCCTGCTGGCCAAGTTCCCGCCCACCCTGCTGATCACCGGCACCCGGGACATGGCCATGGGCTCGGTGATCCAGAGCCAGACCCTGCTCAGCCGGGCCGGCGTGGAAACCGAGTTGCACGTCTGGGACGGCATGTGGCACTCGTTCTTCTCCGACCCGGAGATCCCCGAATCCCGCGATGCCTACCGGGTCATCGTGACGTTCTTCGACCACCATCTGGGCAAAAAGTAAGTCAGTGCGACACGCCAACCTTTGCCCGCCATAGGCCCGGGCGGGTATCCTACGGCCGGCCTCACCCCTTCGAGACGACATGAGCCAACAGACCGTACTGGTCGTCGACGACGAACGCGACATCCGCGAACTCCTCACCATCACGCTCGGGCGCATGGACCTGCTGGTCGATGCGGTCGGCACGGTCACGGAGGCGCGACGCGCCCTCGCCGAGAGGCACTACGATCTGTGCTTCACCGACATGCGCCTGCCCGACGGCACCGGCCATGAAGTGGTCGAGCTGATCTCCGCCGAGCATCCGGACACGCCGGTCGCCATGATCACCGCCTACGGCAACGTCGATGCGGCCGTGAGCGCACTGAAGGCCGGCGCCTTCGACTTCGTTTCCAAGCCCGTCGACATCCAGATGCTGCGCCGCCTGGTGCGCACCGCGCTGCGCCTCGCCGAGGAAAAACGCAGCGGCCAGGCTGCCGCCAAGCCCGACGGCAACGAGCGCCTGATCGGCGATTCGCCGGCCATGCAGCAGGTACGCGGCACCATCGCCAAGCTCGCCCGCAACCAGGCCCCGGTGTACATCGCCGGCGAGTCGGGCGTGGGCAAGGAACTGGTCGCCCGCCTCATCCACGAGCAAGGCCCGCGTGCCGCCGGCCCGTTCGTGCCGGTGAACTGCGGCGCGATCCCGTCCGAGCTGATGGAGAGCGAATTCTTCGGCCACCGCAAGGGCAGCTTCACCGGCGCGGTGGGCGACAAGGAAGGCCTGTTCCAGGCCGCCCACGGCGGCACGCTGTTCCTCGACGAAGTCGCCGAGCTGCCCCTGCACATGCAGGTGAAGCTGCTGCGCGCGATCCAGGAAAAGGCCGTGCGCCCGATCGGCGCCCGCGAGGAAGTGCCGGTGGACGTGCGCATCCTTTCCGCTACCCACAAGAATCTCGCCGCGCTGGTTGAACAGGGCCAGTTTCGCCAGGACCTGTTCTACCGCATCAACGTGATCGAGCTGCGCGTGCCGCCGCTGCGCGAGCGCCGCGGTGACGTGCCGCTGCTGGCGAGCTTCGTGCTGCGTCAGCTTGCCACCAAGAGCGGCGGCGCTCCGGGCCGCCTGCTGCCGGCCGCGCAACAGGCCCTGGACGGCTACGACTTCCCCGGCAACGTACGCGAGCTGGAGAACATCCTCGAACGCGCGATGGCAATGTGCGAGGGCGACCAGATCGACGTCACCGACCTGATGCTGCCGCAGCGCACGCCGCGTTCGCAGGAGCCTGTCGCGGCGATGGCCGGCGGCATTCCGCCCGCGGCAGCGCCGGTGCCGGCCCCCGCGCCGACGGCGAGCGGTGGCCTCGACGACTACATCAGCAACCTTGAACGCACCGCGATCATCAAGGCGCTGGAAGAGTCGCGGTACAACAAGACTGCCGCCGCGAAGAAGCTCGGGATCACGTTCCGCGCATTGCGGTACAAGCTCAAGAAGCTGGGCATCGATTGAACGAAAAGGCCGGATCGCATCCGGCCTTTTTTGTATCCGGTCGACGCTCATTCGGCACCGCCCTTTATTGTGGGAGTACACCCTGTGCGCGACCGCCTTTCGCGCCGGTCTGCATGGTTATCGCTCTAGCTGAGAGCGGCTGCGGCCTTCGGTTGCCGTGCTGTCGCTAGATTGCCGCTTACGCAGCGGGCGTTTCGATCTCCTGCCGGAGCTCGAGTCAGGCGGTCTCTAACATCAAGTGCAACACCCCACGACGAGGTGATGCATGGGACAGCACTACAGCCATCTGAGCGCCGAAGAGCGAGGTGCGATCATGGTGGGCAAGGCCCGTGGCGAGAGCGCAAGGCAGTTGGGGCGGTTGCTGGGTCGCAGCGGCTACACCGCAACGCGCCGTAGCGGAGAGGGCTTAAAGCAGCTCCGTTGGACCCTCAGGGAATCTGGGGCTGCCGCCTCGCTTTTCCCCCTCTCCCCTCCGGGGAGAGGGACGGGGTGAGGGGCGGGTGCTCGCGAGGACACTACCTACTCCCTCTGTAGGAGCGCACCCTGTGCACGACCGCAGCGTGGCGATGTAACTCGCTCAACGCAAATCGCGAACACCGCCCATTGAGGCAACCATGCCAGTGCGCTGTGCTCGCGAGGGCACTACCTACGACCTACACTCTGTAGGAGCGCACCCAGTGCGCGACCGCAGCGTGCGGCGGACCTCATCCTGCACCATCGCGACCACCGCCAACTGAAACAACCATGCCAATCCGCGGTCGCGCACTAGGTGCGCTCCTAAAAAATAGCGAACGGCGGCTTTTAGCTCCACGACGCGATGTGCCGCTCCGCGGCACGAGCCGTCACCCAAACCCCTGTGTGGCGGTGAGGGGTGGTCGACCAGGCCCCGCAGGGGTGCCCGACAGCCAGCGCAAGCTCGATGCCATCGCGCGGGAGATGAACCTGCGTCCACGAGCCACCCTCGACTATCACTGTCCGGCGGAGATGCTCATGCGGGCACTGGGGCGCGATGACCTCGCTCAGGCCATCGATGATGCACTTCTAGATTGACACCGCCCTCCGTACCGCGAAAACCAAGCGCATCGCTACTGATGGCTCGCTACTCTCGCCACTTCAAAACCGCGCACTGGGCGCTCTGCCCTACGCGCTTGTCCAGCACCGAAATGACGATCATTGAAGACCGCCGCGAACGGCTGTCGCACACAGGGTGCGCTCCTACAAGGTAGCAGGGCCTTCGGGGGCGGAGGCGCTGGCTTCGAGGGCTTCTCGCACCGTGCGCAGCAGCTTGATCGTCGAGATCGGTTTGTCGACCAGGAACAGATGCTCCATCACCGGCAGTTCGTCCATGTCCGGTGGCGCATCCGGACGCGCCAGCAGGATCACCGCGCGGCGATAGCCGTGTTCGAACAGCGCCGCCAGCGTGCGCACGCCGGTGAACAGGTTCATGTCCGCATCCATCACCACGAGATCGGGCACGCCCTGCGCCTCGATCCACTGCAAGGCCGCGGTACCGCTCTGGCTCGCGTGTGCCTGGTAACCCCACGAATCCAGCGTGTCGACCAGCAGCGACAACTGGCCGGCTTCTTCCACCACCACCAGCACGCGCTCGGCTTCGCCCTGCAGGTCGGCTTCTTCCTCCACCTCCGCTTCCTGAGGTACTTCCACCAGCGGAATGTAGAGATGGAAACGCGTGCCCTGCCCGGGCTTGCTCTCCACGCGCATCACGCCGCCGTGCGCCGTGATGATGCGGCGGCAGGAAATCAGGCCCAGGCCGGTGCCGCTCTCCTTGGTCGTGTAGAACGGCTCGAACATGTGCTGCATGGCCTCGTCGTCCATGCCGGTGCCGGTGTCGGCGACGGTGAGGCAAAGATAGTTGCCTTCGCGCGGCTCCTCTTCCGGTTTGAAGAACGACGTCGGCAGCGTGGTCATCGAGGTGCGGATCTCCAGGCGGCCACCCGAAGGCATGGCCTGGATCGCGTTGAGGCTCAGGTTGAGCAGGCACTGCTGCAGTTCGGTGTGGTTGCCGTCGAAGGTGAGGTCGGGATCATCGCATGCCATGCCCAGCGCGACGCCGCGCGGCACGCTGCCCTGCAGCAGCAGGTTGAGTGCGTCGAGCAGCGCGCCGACGCGAACCTGTTCCGCACGTCGCGCGCCGCGCGCGAACGAGAGCATGGATTGCACCATGTCCAGGCCGCGCTTGCCGCAATCGCGCACGAGACGCCCCAGGCGCGCGAGGCGCGGATCGTCCTGGTAGTCCTGCAGGCTGTCGCCCGCGAGCAGCAGCGGTTGCAGCAGGTTGCGCAAATCGTGACTGAGCCCGCCCGCGAGCATCGCCAGGCTCTCGAAGCGCTGTGCGCGGATCAGCTCGGTTTCCGCACGACGACGTGCACGCTGCGCTTCGGCCTCGCGCAGCGCGCGTCGCACGGCTGACGCCAGGCGAGCCGGATTCTGCTTGAGGATGTAGTCGGTCGCGCCATTGCGCAGCGCCTCGATGGCGGCTTCCTCGCCCAGCGTGGCCGACACGAAGATGAAGGGAAGATCCTGGTCGCGTTCGCGCAATAGATCGAGCGCACGCTCGCCAGAGAAGCCGGGCATGCTGAGATCCGACAGCACGATGTGCGGACGGAACCTGTCCAGCGCGTCCACGTAGGCGCGCTCCTCGTCCACCAGGTGCACGTCGTAGTCGATCGCATCGGCATCCAGTTCGGACAGCACGAGCTCGGCATCGAGCTGGTTGTCCTCGATCTGCAGGATCCGGATTTTGGGCAAGGCCCACTGTTGCCTGTCCGCCATTTGCAACTCCGTCGTGGGCTCCCTGCCCGCGTCGATCGGGATTATTCCGGCGCCTGGTTGAGCACGGCCCAGAACTGTCCCAGCGTGCGCACCGCGTCGAAGAACTGATCCACATCGACGGGCTTGATCACATACGCATTCGCGCCGATGTCCCAGCTGCGCGCCAGGTCGCTTTCCTCGCGGGACGAGGAGAGGATCACCACGGGCACGCGGCGGAAACGGTCATCCGCACGCAACTGCGTGAGCACTTCCAGGCCGCCCATGCGCGGCATCTTGATGTCCAGCAGCACCACCGCGGGATCGACCGGATCGCGTCCGGCCCACTCGCCACGGCAATAAAGATAGTCGAGGCAATCCACGCCGTCTTCGAGATGCACCACGGGATTGGCAAGGTTGGCGCCGGCCAGCGCATCCATGGCCATTTCGGCGTCCGCGAGGCTGTCCTCGACGAGAAGGATGGTTCGGATGTCGCGCTGATTCATAACCGCCTCTGCGCAAAGCTCTCTGCCAGGTCGGACGAAGGCAGGGTGAAGTGGAAACGGGCGCCCACGCCGGGCTGCGCGTCAGCCCATACACGCCCACCGTGGCGCGTCACGATGCGTCGCACGTTGGCAAGGCCGATGCCGTTGCCGGGGAACTCTGAAGCGCGATGCAGACGCTGGAACACGCCGAACAGCTTGCCAGCATACTGCATGTCGAAGCCCGCGCCGTTATCGCTGATGGTGAACTCGTAGCTGCCGTCGCGGTTGCGCTGCACGTCGACGTCGATGCGCGCCACCTCGCGCTTGCCGGTGTACTTCACCGCGTTGCCAAGCAGGTTCTGCCATACCGTGCGCAGCATGTTCTCGTCGCCGATGACGATGGGCAGCGGCGCGATCGACCACACGATGTGCCGCCCCTGCGCATCGGTTTCCGCCAGCGCGCGCGCCTCGTCCACCAGCGACTGCATGTCGACCGGCTGCAGGCGCAGCGCGCCGCGGCCCAGGCGCGAAAACACCAGCAGGTCCTCGATCAGCAGGGCCATGCGCCGCGCGGCATCGTTGATCACTTCGATGTAGTGGCGCGTGCGTTCGTCGGCGGCCTCGCCCAGGTGTTGCTGCAGCTTGCCGGCGAAGCCGCTGATGTGGCGCAGCGGCGCGCGAAGGTCATGCGACACCGAGTAACTGAAGGCTTCCAGTTCGCGGTTAACGTCGGACACCTGCTCGATCTTGCCTTCGAGCTGGCGATTGAGCTCCTTCACCTGCTGCTCGACCAGCGCACGCGCGGTGACGTCGCTGAGCGTGAGCAGCAGCACGGGATCACCGCCGTCGTCCTGCTCGAGTCGACGCGCATTGATCACCACGTGGCGGTCCACGCCGTCCACCGTCCGCTGGATGAGTTCGTAGTCCCACAGTTCGCGATCGAGCAGCAGCACGTCGTTGAGCCGCTGCAGCAGTGCGCTGTCGCTCCAGGCGCCGTCGCCGATCTCGGTCAGCGGCATGGACTGGCGAAAATCCGGCGGCAGGCCGTACAGCTCGCCGAACGCGGCATTGACCAGCAGCGTGCCCAGGCCGGCGTCGAGCAGCGCGATAGGTTCGCGCACCGCCTGCACGATGAGCTGCGAGCGTTGCACGGCCTGCCCCTCGCGCTCCTCAGCGCGCAGGCGGCGACTGATCTGGCGCTCGGACACCACCACCACGATGGCCAGCAGCAGGATCTGCGCGATGGCCGTGATGCTCAGGGCGAGACTGCTGTTGAACGATTCGCGCTGCGCCTCGTCGCGTCGCTCCAGCAGCGTGTTGTTCTCGTTGCGCACGACGCCGTCGATGAGGTCGTCCATCTTGAACAGCGTGCCCGAGTCGCGCATCGCCTCGGCGGCGCCCCGATCGTCGCCGCGCTCGTGGCGAAGGATGGCCTGGCCGGTGAGCGCCAGGCGCCCGTTGACCACCGAGGTCAGCGAGCCGATCAGGGACTGCTGGTCCGGGTTGTCGCGCGTCATCTCCCGCAGCTGGGACAGGAGACCCGGCACCTCGTGGCTGGCCCGCTCGGCGCGCATGCGCACCTGCGGGTCGGTGTCGCCATTGATGAGGCGGTAGATCGATGCCTCGCCATCGCGTGTGACATACGCGATGCGATACGTCAGCGACTTCACCTCGGACGAGTGGGTGACGCGCTCATTCGCCTCGATGGCTTCGCCAGCGCCGCTGCGGGTCACGATGTACGGCAGCGCCACGATCACCAGCACGGCGGCCAGGAGGCCGCCGAGCCGCCAGCGCATGGCCATGCGGTCCTTCAAGACCGGCCGGAGCGTCGACGCCAGTTTCCAGGATGAGCGCAACATGGACGGCATGGTTGCAGAATCGCCCGGATGATTACCACCGTCCCCGCGAGGTTTTTACTAAGTCTTTGGTAGGGGACAGTCTAGCGCCGCTCAGCCGAGCTCATCGACGTGGGACGCGCATCGGGCTGGCTTCCCCACGAACGATTCGGCTCGGCCTGCATGGTGAAGTGCAGCTCGCCGCCGGCCACGATCTCGCCATGGCGCAGGAACACCCGGTCCAGCGGCTTGCCGTTGAGGGTCACGCTGCCCACGTAGGGGTGCTTGTCGTCCAGCGGCGCCGCGCTCACGGTGAAGGTCTTGCCGTTGCCGAGGTGCAGCGTGGCGCGCTTCACGAACGGGCGCCCGATGGCGTACTCGTCGCTGGCCGGGGTCACCGGGTAGAAGCCCAGCGCGGTGAAGATGTACCAGGCCGACATCTGGCCCAGGTCGTCGTTGCCGGCCAGGCCGTCCGGTCGCGCGGCGTACTGGCTGTCCATGATCTGCTTGAGGCGCTTCTGGGTCTGCCAGGGCGCACCGGCATAGTCGTACAGGTAGGCCAGGTGATGGCTGGGCTCGTTGCCGTGCGCGTACCAGCCGATCAGGCCGGTGATGTCCTCCACGTGGGCGAAGCGGGCCGGATCCACCTTGGCCTCGAACACGCTGTCCAGCTTGGTGACGAAGGCCTGGTCGCCGCCCATCGCCTTCACCAGCGCCGCCACGTCCTGCGGCACGTACCAGGAGTACTGCCAGGCGTTGCCTTCGGTGTAGTCGGTACCGTAGCCGGCGGCATCCGGATCGAACGGCTCGCGGAACGTGCCGTCGGTCTTGCGTGCGCGCATGAAGCCGGTCTTGGGGTCGTAGGCGTTACGCCAGTTGCCGGCGCGCTTGTCGAAGGTGGCGGCGATGTCCTGCTTGCCCATGGCCTTGGCCATCTGCGCCAGCGACCAGTCGTCGTAGGCGTATTCCAGCGTCTTGGAGGCGCCCTCCGGCTCTTTGTCGATCGGCACGTAACCGAGCTTCATGTAGTCGCCCAGGCCGCCGTAGGGCGCGTAGGTGGCGCTGGCCACCATGGCCTTGAGGCCGGCTTCCGCATCGAAGCCGCGCACGCCCTTGATGTAGGCGTCGGCGATCACCGGCACGGCGTGGTAGCCGATCATGCACCACGTTTCCAGGCCCTGGTAGGCCCACACCGGCAGGATGCCGAACGGGCTGGTTTCGCGCGCGGCGATCAGCGAGCGGATGAAGTCGGTGCTGCGCTCAGGCATCAGCAACACGACCAGCGGCTGCTGCGCGCGGTACACGTCCCACAGCGACCAGGTGGAGTGGAATTCGAACTTGCCGTTCTTGTCGACCGCCTCGTGCACGGCGCCGTCGGGGCCGCGGAACTGGCCGTTGACGTCCATGCTGAGCGTCGGCGACAGCAGCGCGTGGTACAGCGAGGTGTAGAAGCTGGTGCGGTCCTGCTTGGGCGCATCGATCTCGATCGAAGCGAGCGCCTTGTCCCAGTCGGCGCGTGCTTCGGCGCGGCGGGCATCGAAGTCCCAGCCCTTGCCTTCGGCATCGAGGTTGGCGATGGCGTTGGCTTCGCTCACCGGCGAAATCGCCACCTTCACGCCCAACGGCTGCTTGAGCGCGCCGAAGTCGAACACGCCAACCAGTGCGCGGCCTTCCAGCGCGTCGTGGTCTTCCGGCTGGTAACCCGGTCCCTTGAAGCCCTTGTACGGCACGTCGGTCTCGCGGCTGTACAGCGTGCGCGAGGCCAGCGGCTGCGAGAAGCGCATGGCGAAGCACAGCTCGCGACCCGGCGCCCAGCCGCGCGTGGTGCGGCAACCGGTGACGGTGCCGTCGTCATGCACGCGCAGATGCGACCACAGCACCTTGCCCGGGTAGTCGTAGATGCTCGGACGCAGGTCGAGCAGCAGGTGCGCCGGCTTGCCCGCCGGGAAGGTATAGCGATGCCAGCCGATGCGGCGCCCGGCGGTGAGTTCGGCGCGCACGCCGTAGTCGCTCAGCGTCACCGCGTAATAGCCGGCCTGCACTACTTCGGTGTTGTGGTTGAAGCGCGAGCGATAACCGCTGCCTGGCTGGGCTGCATCACCCGGGTCGAGCTTCACGTCGCCGGCAATCGGCATCACCAGCACATCGCCGAGGTCCGAATGACCGGAGCCGGAGAAATGCGTATGCGAGAAACCGAGCAGGCTGCTGTCGCCGTACTGGTAGCCGGCCGCCCACTTGTAGGCGTGCTTGAAATCCGGCATGGCCGTGTCCGGCGACAGCTGGATCATGCCGAAGGGCACCGTGGCGCCCGGGAAGGTATGGCCATCGCCACCCGTGCCGATGCGCGGGTCGACATCCACCGCGTGACCCGTCGTCGCCGCTGCCGCCAGGCCGGGCAACAGGGAAAGGGCCAGCATGGCCGGAAGCCACGAACGGGACGGGAGACGAGCCATCGGATACCCCAGCGCCAGATTTAGATCGTTTGAAATCTAGCAGCGTCCACGCCGTCGTGCACGCTGCAATGCGTGGGTTCCGTCACGAGGCGAAGGCGGGCCGCCCTGCACCCGGTCAGTGCTTGGCCAGTGCAATGCGATAGGCATACGCATGCGCGCCGGATGGCTGCTTCGGCAGCGTCAGGTGCAGGCCATCGGATTGCTGCTTGAACGCGATCGGCTTGCCCGTGGAAAGCATCGTCACCGAAGCGACTTTCGTACCGGCATCGATCGAATGGATGACCGCCTGTCCGCTTGCCGGCCACTCCAGCTCGATCGCATAGAGCGCGTCGCCCTTGGTGGTGAAGCGGAAGTCCTCGGCCGTGTACGGCTTGGTCTTGGTGTCCTGCATGGTGCCGGCCGCGACTTCGGTCGGGCCTTCGCCAAAGCGATGCCACGGCCGGGTGCCGTAGATCGCCTCGCCGTTCGCATGCAGCCATTGCCCCACGGACTGCAGGATGCCGCGCGCCTCGTCGGGAATGGTGCCGTCGGCCTTCGGCCCGACGTTGAGCAGCAGGTTGCCGTTCTTGCTTACCACGTCGGCGAGCAGTTGCACGATCTCGTCGGGCGACTTGTAGGTGTCGCCTTCCGCATAACCCCACGAATCGGGACTCACCGACGTCTCGGTCTGCCACGGCTGTTCGCGGATACCCGCCGCCTGCCCGCGCTCGATATTGAGCGTGCCGGTGCCCGGACGCATGTCGTTCAACTTGTAGTTGAGCACCACGCCTTGCTGGCGCGCTGCTGCCTGGTTGTAGAAGAACGCGGCGAACTCGGCGAGCGGACCGCGGAAGCGCGGCTGGCCGATCCACCAGTCGAAGTACATCAGGTCCGGATGGTAGTCCTGCACGATTTCCGCGGAGCGCGCCAACCAGTCGGCGAGATACGCATCGGACACGAAGGTCCAGTCGACTTCCTGCCCGTCCTCGCCCTTAGCCGAAACGAGGCGGTGCGCCGGCCCGTACAGCGCGGCATAGCGCGGATCGTTGACGTCCGAGTCGAAGGTGCGGCCGTACTCGTAGAACCAGTCGTGCTCGGCGCGGTGCGACGACAGGCCCAGCTTCATGCCTTGCCCGCGTATCGCCTTGGCGAGCTCGCCGATCACGTCGCGGTGCGGGCCCATCTTCACCGCGGTCCAGTCCGACAGCTTGGAGTCGTACATGGCGAAGCCGTCGTGATGTTCCGCCACCGGCACCACGTAGCGCGCGCCCGCGTCGTGGAACAGCTTCGCCCACGCCTGCGGGTCGAAGTGCTCGGCCTTGAACATCGGGATCAGGTCCTTGTATCCCACCTTGGGCATGGGCCCGTAGGTGGCGAGCTGGTGGCGATAGCGATCGGAGTTTTCGCCCTCGCGCTCGTACATGTGCCGCGGATACCACTCGCCCTTGAACGCCGGCACCGAGTACACGCCCCAGTGCACGAAGATGCCGAACTTGGCGTCCCGATACCAATCGGGCGTGCGATACGCGGTCAGCGTCTGCCAGTCGGGTTGCATCGGCCCCTGCCACGCGACCTTCTCTGTCTGCGCGAGGATCTCGTGGCGCGCCGCATCATAAGGACGATTGGCCGCCACCCACTGTTGCTCGATCGTTGCCGCATCGGGTGGCGTAACCGTCGTCGGCTGTTCGGCCGCGGCGACCGTGCCTGCGCCGAAGGCCAGGCCCACGCACGCGCTGAGAACCAGGAGTCGATGGATACGGCACGACGAGTACGTAGACGCTGACATTGGCATTCCCTTCAAACCTGCGAGGTGGATTCGACGACGGGAGGGTGAGACTGTTTCAGCTGTTGTCCGGGCGTTCGTGCAGCCAGCTGGCCGCGCCGATGACGCCGAGCTGCGCGTGGTCCACCACGTACACGGGCACGGTCTGCAGGAAGGGGCGCATCACGCCCTTGTCGAGAAAGCGCGCGACAAAACCGCTGGCTTCCAGCAGCCCGAACATGCGGGCGAGAAAACCGCCAGCCAGATAGATGCCACCGGTGGCGCCGTACAGCATGGCCATGTCGCCGGTGAAGGAACCCAGCCATCCGCAGAACAGCTGCAGCGTTTCCACGGCGCAAGGATCGGCGTTCGCGACGGCAGCGGCCACGACGTCGGCGGGTGCATGCAGCGACGCGGGTTTGTCCTCGATGCGGCACATCGCCTGGTAGATGCGCAGCAGCCCAGGTCCGGAGAGCGCGTGGTCATAGGGGAGATGCGTGCCCGATGGCGCCAGGTCGGCAAGTACTTCCAGTTCGCGTGACGTGCGCGCCGCCAGCTGGATATGGCCGGCCTCGGTCTGCAACACCTGCGGCGGCGTGCCTGGCAGGCGCACCGCCACACCGAGCCCCGTGCCGGGCCCGATCACCACGACAGGGCCCCGCGCCACTTGCCGCGAAGGCCGATGCAACGACATCACGCTGTCCGCCTGCAGATGCGGCATGGCATGCGCCAGCGCGACGAAATCGTTCAGGACCGACACATCGTCCATGCCCAGTTCGCGCTTCAGCGCAACGGGCTCGATCGGCCATTGCAGGTTGCTGTTGAGCACGCGCCCTTCATGCAGGTAGCCCGCACACGCGAGCGCGAAGCGGCGCGGCTTGACCGCATGCTCGTCGCAGAAGCGACGCACGATGGAGGCGAGGTCGGTGTAATCACGGCAGGGATAGACCTGATAGGCGAGCACCGACAAGGTTGCATCATGTGCCTGCGGTGATGCATTGACGGCGAGAAGACCCATGCGTGCATGGGTGCCGCCGACGTCGGCCGCCAGCAAGGCGTGGGCCGCGTCTCCGCGCAGGGGATTCATGCCGGCCGTGGTGTCGCCACCCGGTTCGTCTGTCGCAAAGGTGCTGCTCCCCCGCACCTCGCCACGTGCGTGGCCGCCGTCATTCATGCACCGCCCTACCCTCGCTCGCGTTGGCCGGACGGTTCTTCCGTCGGGCCGACACTGTCTCGATCACGACCGCTTCAACGGCTCCCTCGAGATGCGCTCCCCAGGCGCGACCTCTTGATCCATAGCGCTGGAAAGAACGCATCGCCTGGATCGGTGAAACTATTCCATTCGAGATTAGATCGAGACAAGTCGCAGCGCAACACTCTTACGCGGGGGTTACGGAGCCGGTCTCTGCGCAAGAGCCCGCAGCGTTCTGCTGTTACGTTCTGCGCGAGTGTGCAGGTTGTGCGGCCTGCGAAGCATGAGGTGCGTTGGCGTGTTGCGGTCGCCCACTGGGCGGCCTCCTACAGGGGACGAGCACGGTACGGTGAAGAAAAACGCCGCCCGGGGGTGGGCGGCGTTCGTGTGAGGCCGTGCGATCAGGGCGAAGCGGTCATGCGGTCGCCGGCATGCCGAAGGCGGGCGGACGGTCCTTGGCCGCGGCGCCGAATTGCGTGTTCGGCGTCGCACCCATCTGGATTTCCAGCGTACCGCCGGCGGCGAGTTCGGCGTGGCTGATCCAGCTGCGCGTCCACGGCTTGCCGTTCCACAGCACGGACTGGATGTAAGCCTGCCCCGGGCCGTTGCCGTGCGCCTGGATCACCAGCTTGCGATCGCCGGACAGCGCGATCTCCGCGCGATCCAGCAAGGGGCTGCCGAACACGTAGTTGGTGCTCACCGGATCGACGGCGTACAGGCCGAGCGCGCTCATCACGTACCACGCGCTCATCTGGCCGCAGTCCTCGTTGCCGGCCAGTCCATCGGGCTCGGGTGGATACATGGTTTCCAGCAGCATGCGCACGCGCGCCTGCGTCTTGTGGTGCGAGCCGGTGTACGCATACAGGTAGGCCACGTGATGGCTGGGCTCGTTGCCGTGGGCGTACTGGCCCACCATGCCGGCGATATCCGGCGGCGCATCGGCGGGCAGTTCCGAGCTGGTGGTGAACAGTTCGTCCAGCTTGCGTTCGAACACCTTCTGGCCGCCGAACATCTCCATGTACGCATACAGGTCGTGCTGGTTGAGGAAGGTCGCCTGCCAGGCGTTGGATTCGGTGAAGTCGCGCCACTGGCTGGAATGACCCATGCCGCGCGGATCGAACGGCTCCAGCCACTGCCCGTCGCTGCCCCGTGGTCGCACGAAATTGAGCTTCTTGTCGAACACGTTGCGGTAGTTGCGCGAACGCTGGCGCAACGCGGCAGCGTCACCCTTTTCGCCCGCGCCTTCGGCCAGCTGCGCCATCGCCCAGTCGTCGTAGGCGTATTCGAGCGTCTTGCTGACCGCCTCGCCTTCCTTGTCGCTGGGGATATAGCCGAGGTGCCGGTAGAAGGTCAGGCCGCGGTAATCGTCTTCCATCGCACGGCGGCGGAAGATCGGCCAGGCGCGCGCGTAATCGATGCCCTTGAAGCCCTTCGCCTGCGCTTCGGCGAGCACCACGGCGGAGTGGTAACCGATCATGCAGCCGGTCTCCACGCCCTGCAGCGGCCACACCGGCGGACCTTGCGGACTTTCCTCCGCCATGCGCACCAGGCCGTTCACCAGGTCGGGCACGCGATCGGGCTGGAACAACGTCAGCAAGGGGTGCAGCGCGCGATAGGTGTCCCACAGCGAATAGGTGCTGTAGTTGTTCTGGCCGTTGGGCAATTGATGGATCGCCAGGTCCATGCCGCGATAGCGGCCGTCCACGTCGCTGAACAGCGTGGGCGCCAGCATGGTGTGGTAGAGCGCGCTGTAGAACGTGCGCAGCACCGGCTCCGACGAGGACTCGATGCGGATGCGCCCGAGCTCGCGCTCCCACGCTTCGGCGGCGGTGCGTTGCGCAAGTTCGAAGTCCCACGCGGGCACTTCGGCCTCGAGGTTCTTCAGTGCGCCATCGATGTCTACCGCCGAGATGCCCACCTTGACCAGCAGCGGCGCGTGCGATGCACGCTTGATGTGCAGGGCGGCCTTCAGGTGCGTGCCGTTGGCCTCCGCCGAGCCGTTCGGCAGGGCCGTGTCTTCGGAGTACAGCGTCGCATGCGAGAACGGTCGCGACAGCTTCATGGCGAAGTAGAGGTAACGCCCGTTCGCCCACTGGTGCACACGGCGCGCACCCACCAGGGTGTCGTTGCCGACCACGCGCAGCTGCGCATCGGTGACTGATGCCGGCACCGTCGCGCTGTCGTGGTAGCCGTGCGCCAGGTCGACCAGCAGATGCCCGTCGCCCTTGCCGTGGAAGGTGTAGCGATGCAGACCCACGCGCGGCGTCGCGGTGAGTTCGGCCAGGATGTTGTGGTCGGTGAGATGCACGCGGTAGTAGCCCGGCTGCGCCTGTTCCGAGGCCTTGTCGTAGCGCGAGCGATAGCCCTTGCCAGGCACCGCCTTGCTGTCCGCCGGCAGGCGGTCCGATCCGCTGGTTCCATCGAAGCGCGAGCGGTAGTTGTGGTCGGGCAGGCCGCGCTCGCCCGGCTGCAGCAGCACCGGACCCTGCGCCGGCATCACCAGCACGTCGAGCATGTCGCTCGCGCCCGTGCCGCTGAGATGCGTGTGCGAGAAACCCATGATCGAACCATCGGCCTGGTGATAGCCGGAGCACGCATCCCAGCCCGCATCGTTGGTGTCCGGGCTCAGCTGCACCATGCCGTAGGGCAAGGTCGCACCCGGGAAGGTATGGCCATGGCCGCCCGTGCCGACGAAGACGTCGACGTAGGACGAAACACCCTGGGCGCCCAAGGCGCCGGCGCCGGCCGCGCTCTTTTGCGCGGCCACCGCGCTGGCCACGCTCGTCGCGAGCGACGACAGCGGGGTGCCGAGCACCGCAAGCGCGCCCATGCCTTGGAGGAATTGTCGGCGGGACACCATGAGGGCGGTTCTCCTGAAGTTGTGGTTGCCAGTGGGGAAAGAGGTCAGCGCAGCAGCGCTGGACGCGTGCGGTGGAGGTCGACGATCAGCTCGCCGAACAAGGTATTGGCCCAGGCAAACCACGCACGCGTGAAGTGCGAGGGATCGTCCTGGTCGAAGGTTTCGTGCATGAAGCCCGTGCCCGCATCGGTATCGCGCAACCAGCGCAGGCATTGGCTGATCTGCGCGGGATCGTCGCTGGTCTGTGCATACATCATCAGCGACATCGGCCAGATCATGCGCAGCCCTTCATGCGGGCCGCCGATGCCTTCGGCCGCCTTGCCCTTGAAGAAATACGGGTTGTGCGTGCTCCACACGCGATCGCGCGTGCGCTGGTACAGGGCGTCCTTGCGATCGCAACAGCCCAGGTACGCCAGGCTGAGCAGACTCGGCGCATTCGCATCATCCATGAACAGCTGGTTGCCGTAGCCGTCGATCTCGTAGGCCCAGTGTTCCTGCCCTTGCTCGTCACGCATGCGACCGTCGCGATGCACGGCCTGCTCCACTTCGTTGGCCAAAGCGGTGCATTCGGCGGCAAACGCCTCGTCGCGGTGCATGCCACGGCTCATCTGCGCCAGCTGACGCAGGCTGGTCACCGCGAACAGGTTGGCCGGCACGAACAGCGGATACAGGCACGCATCGTCGGACGGCCGGAACATGGAATGGATCATCCCGTTCGGTCGCGCCGGATTGCCGTAGCCGTCGAGCATCAGGGTATCGGTCGGGATCTTGGAAGGCCGCTGGAAGTGATAGGGCCCGTGACCCTGCTTGCGCTGCTGCTCGCGGAAGGTCTTCACCACCGTGGCCATCGCGGCACGCCAGTCGTCGTCGAACGGTTCGGTGTCGCCGGTCGCCTGCCAATAACCGTGTGCGAGGCGGATCGGATAGCACAGTGAATCGATCTCCCACTTGCGCTCGCCCACGCCGGGCTTCATGTCCGTGTCGTCGTGCAGCGACCATGACAACGGCTGCGAATGGGGGTCGGGCATGAATGCGTTGGCGTAGGGATCGATGCGGATGCAGCGCGCCTGCCGGCGGATCAGGCCGCGAAACAGCCGTTGCAACGACGGGTCCTGCTTCGCCAGCGGGATGTATGGCGACACCTGCGCGGATGAATCGCGCAGCCACATCGCGTTGATGTCGCCGGTGATCACGAAGGTGTCGGGCTTGCCGTCGAGCGTGCCGAGCTCCACCGTGGTGTCGAGCGTGTTCGGGTAGCAGTTCTCGAACATCCACGCGAGCTTGGGATCGGCGATGGCTGACTTCACCGTCGCCAGCTGCCGCTCGACGGCCTGGCTCACGAACTTCCGTTTCCCCACGGGCGGACGCTGGCTCGCATAGCGGGTGGCACCGGCGGCAAAGGCGCGCGACGGGGCGATATCCAGCGTCGCCGCCGACACGGCGGCAACGCCAAACCACTTCAGTACGTCACGGCGCGATGGCATGGCGTGTCTCGTCCTTATCGAAGGTCATCGTCATGGTTCACTGTCCCTGCATCACGCCGGCGAGGTTCTGCACCTGCAGCGCGTGCTGCATGTCGTTGAGCAAGGCCTTGCTCTTGATGCCCACGGTCACGCTCTGGCCCGGCAGGATGTCGAAGGCGTTGTCGTCCATCTCGACATCGAGATCGCCGAACGATACCCACACGTCGCGCGCCAGGGTGTCGGTGGTTAGCGTGAGCTTGTATCCCTCCAGCGAAGGCTGCAGCTGCGTGCGGATGTGCGGCGATGGCAGCTTGAGATTCTTCGCTTCGTCGAAGAACACCAGGTTGCGCGCCGTGGCGCCGTCGCCGTCATCCAGCTCGAACACCGCGAACACGGCCTTCGGATCGGCGCCATGCAGCAGCTGGGCATCGGTGAACTTGCCCACGGGCGTGCTGCTCAATGGCGGCATGTTGGTCACATGCTTGTGTTCGTCGATGACCTTGCCGTTGAAGTCCATCAGGCGCACGTTCCAATGCCCGCTGGTCGACGACACCTGGTCGGAAACCAGCGACACCGAGGTGTTGCCGTCCTGACGCAAGGCCGCGATCAGCAAGGGCGCATAGAAGCGTCGCGCATGGAACTGCAGCGCCTTCCACCGGCCGAAGTAGTCGATGCTGGACCAGGACGCACCCGGCCACACGTCGTTGATCTGCCAGTACAGCGAACCCATCGATTGTGGCCGCGATGCCCGCAGGTGCTCGGCGGCGAGCTCGATGCCCTGCGCCTGCATCACCTGGCTCAGGTAGACGAAGGCAGGGAAATCGCGTGGCTCGCCGAAGCTGCGTTCGATGTACAGCAGCAGGCGCTTGTTGCCGTTGCCGTTGTCGTACTTCTGGTGCGCCCGCATGACCGGCGATTCGGCCTGCAGGTCGTCCGGTCCGGCGAACGCGCGGATCGTGCGCATCACCGGGAACGACTGCAGGCCGTACTCCGACTGGAAGCGCGGCGTGACGTTGAGGTACTCCGTCAACGGCTTCGCCTGCCCGGACCAGACGTCCCAGTAGTGCATGTCCCCGTTGTCGGGCACGTTCGCCGGCCCCTCGTAATCGGTGCTGGGCGTACTTGCCCAGTACGGCACGTCGCGGTCGTAGCGCGTCACCACGTCACGCAGCACGTTGCCGAACAGGTTGACCATGCCGGTGACGATGAGGTCACGCTGCTCGCCGGTCAGCGACTTCTTGAAGGCCTCGCGGTCGGGCCACGATTCCCAGCCGGTCTGCACTTCGTTGTTGCCACACCACAGCACGATGCTGGAATGGTTGCGCAAGCGCTTGACCTGCTCGATGGCTTCCTGGCGCGTGTTCTCGACGTACGCCGTGTCGTTCGGCGGGATCGCACCGCCGAACATGAAGTCCTGCCAGATCATGATGCCGAAGCGATCGGCCAGCTCGTAGAAGCGGTCCGGCAGGTAGTAGCCGCCGCCCCACACGCGCAGCATGTTCATGTTCGCATCGCGCGCCGAGGCCACCACGTCGTGCATGCGCAGTTCGACATCGCGGCTCGGGAAGCTGTCGAACGGGATCAGGTTGGCGCCCTTGGCGAACACCGGGATGCCGTTGACGACGAACTCGAAGCTCCGGCCCCAGCGATCCGGCTGCCTGCGCAGCTCCACGCTGCGCAGGCCCACGGCCCGATCGGCGCCATGCAGCACGCCGTCGCCGTCGCGCACGGTGGCCTTGAACGTATACATGTCCTGCGCACCGTAGCCGGCGGGATACCACAGGCGCGGGTCGGCGATGCGCAGCGGCAGGCTGATCTCGTGCGTGCCGGGATCCACGATGACCTGGCGCGCATCATGCGCGACGGTTTCGCCGGTCGGACCCAGGACGTCCAGGTTCACCGTCACGCGCTGGCTGGCGTCGGCCTGCACATCAAGCTTGGCGGCCACGCGCGCGACCTGCGGATCGACCTGGCTCTGCTCGATATGGAAATCATCGACACGAAAGCCATCCCAGCTGTCCAGGTGCACGCCCTGCCAGATGCCCTCGGTGACGATGCGCGGGCCCCAGTCCCAGCCGTACTGGTAATTGGCCTTGCGGATGTAATTGGCCGTCTGTTTGCCCTTGGGTTCATCACCGAAGGCGGAATCGAATTCGCCCGGCAATGCGTAGGGCTGTTTCAGCAGCCACGGCTGCAGGCGCTTGATCGGCGAATAGAGCCGCACTTCCAGCTTGTTGGAGCCCTTGTGCAGCACGGACTTCACCGGCACGCGCCAGCGGCGGAACATGTTGTCGGCCGCAACCAGCCTGGTGCCGTTCAAGAAGACATCCGCGAACGTGTCCAGGCCGTCCAGCACCAGCTCCACATGCGGGCGCGCCAGCGTGGCGGCATCGACGTCGAAGCTGGTGCGGTACTGCCAGTCGGCAAGGCCCACCCACTGGACCTGGGCTTCGTCGTCGCGATAGAACGGATCGGCCAGTTGCCGCGCCGCCATCAGGTCGGTCTGCACCGTGCCCGGCACGGTCGCGGGCAACCACTTGGCCGCTTCCGGATGCGTGGCCGCCGCCGCGTCGCCCGGCGCCAGGCGGAACTGCCAGTCATGATCGAGCGCAATCGTCGTGAGCGGGGCCGCCCATGCCATCGCCGGAAGCAGCGCCGCCAGGCAGATCCCCGCCATGAAGCCACACCGGCGTACGCGCGCCAGCCGCCTGCACGTCCCTTTGCTGCGTGTCTCGCCTGCGTGGATCGATACGATCATCTGGGATATCCGTCTGACAGCCGCCATGGCTGCTGGCGCACCGCCAGCAACCGGTTCACTACGCTGTAGAACTCACCGACGCCGCGATGTTGCCGACGGCCATCGGCCACGCCTGCGGACGCTGTCCGAAAACGGCAGCGCCGCAGCTTCGCACCGGACGCGCCCAGGCCATGCCGGGCTCGTCCCGCGACGCCGCAGGCGATTTCACACAAATCGTGGTTTCCCCCGATTTAGATCGATTTATATTTCACGGTACCATCCTGCCACGACGCGATGCATGCCGCATTGCAATATGGCTAAACGACACAGGATTTCGGTTACATTTGGATCGTTCCAACTCACGGAAAGCCGCCAGCATGGCCACGGAAAGCTCCGCCCCCGTCCACCGCAAGACCACGCTCAGCGACATCGCTGCCGGTTGCGGTGTTTCGCGCGCCACGGTGTCGCTGGTTTTGCGCGGCAGCCCGCTGGTGAACAAGCACACGCGCGCACGCGTCGAGGAAGAACTGCGACGCCAGG
The DNA here is from genome assembly GCF_003264855.1 of Dyella jiangningensis. Taxonomy (NCBI): domain Bacteria; kingdom Pseudomonadati; phylum Pseudomonadota; class Gammaproteobacteria; order Lysobacterales; family Rhodanobacteraceae; genus Dyella; species Dyella jiangningensis. Next base: position 932,944 of record NZ_NFZS01000004.1, read on the forward strand.
GCTACGTCTACAACCGTGCCGCAGCGAACCTGCGTCGGCGTACGTCGTCCAGCATCGCGCTGGTGGTGAACGAACTGGCGAACCCGTTCTTCGCCGAATTCGCCGCCGGTGTGGACGAAACGCTCGGCGAAGCCGGTTTCGTCACCCTGCTCGGCAGCACCGGCGAATCGACCACGCGCGAACAGGCCGTGCTCGGCTCGCTGATCGAGCATGGCCCGGGCGGCATCATCCTGTCGCCGGCCGAAGGCAGCGAGGCGCGCAACGTACTCACGGCGATCGGCGCGCATCTGCCGGTGGTGCTGTTCAACCGCGAACTGGGCGGACGCCTGCCGCAGTACGCGCATTGGGATCGCCTGATGCTGGACAACCGTCCCGGCACGCGGCAAGCCACGGAACACCTGATCGCGCGCGGCCATCGACGCATCGCCTTCTTCGGCGGCCACGACGACGCCAGCTCGACGCGCGAACGCCACGCCGGTTACGTCGAGGCGATGCAGGCCGCCGGGCTGAAGATCGAACCGCACTGGCGCGTGCAGACCACGCCTACGCGCATCGACGCGGTGCGCGCCACGCCCGCGCTGTTCGAAGGCGGCAGCAAGCCCACCGCCGCCGTCTGCTACAACGATGCGGTCGCGCTCGGCCTGATTCTTGGATTGCACCAGCGCGGCCTGCAGGCAGGTCGCGATTTTGCCGTCACCGGCTTCGACGATATCGCCGAAGCCTCCATGAGCGTGCCGCCACTGACCACCTTGTCCACCGCGCCGCGCGCGCGCGGACGGCAGGCCGCCGAACTTCTCCTTGCACGCCTGCGTGATCCGCAGGCACCGGCAAGCACCGTTATCGCGCCGGTGGAGCTGGTCGTGCGCGAAAGCAGCTGTCCCCTTTCCTGACATCGGAATTTCGCATGGCCCTTGCAGCTCCTTCCGCGCGGTCGACGACAAGCTCCGCGCCCGCTACCGGCAGCACGCGCTACACCGATTACCCCATGGCCATGTCGGTGGCCACCACGATCTTCTTCATGTGGGGCTTCCTCACCGTCCTCAACGACATCCTGATTCCACACCTGAAGTCGGTGTTCGAGTTGAACTACGCACGCGCGATGCTCGTGCAGTTCACCTTCTTCGGCGCGTACTTCCTGATGTCCCTGCCCGCCGGCCGCCTGGTGGCCGCATTGGGCTACAAGAAAGGCATCGTGGCCGGCCTCGCCATCGCGGCACTCGGCGCCTTCGGCTTCTGGCCGGCAGCGGCGCTGCATTCGTATGCCGCCTTCCTCGCGGCGCTGTTCGTGCTCGCCACCGGCATCACGGTGCTGCAGGTCGCGGCCAATGCGTACGTGGCGCTGCTCGGTCCCGAGCGCACCAGCTCCAGCCGCCTCACGCTGGCACAGGCGATGAATTCGCTGGGCACGACACTCGGCCCATGGTTCGGCGGCCTGCTGATTCTTTCCGCCGTCACCGTCACCACCCTTCCGGCCGACGTGCGCAAGGCGCCGGAAACCACGCAGCTGGTGCAGGTGCTCAACGATGGCGCGCCGGCGCAGGCGGTCCAAGCCCTGCAGCAAGCGCCCGCCGATCGCCTGGTGGCCGCGTTGAACGATGCCGCCGCCACCGCGCTCGATCGGCTGCCCGCCGACGCAGTCGCCAACAGCCTCAAGCCGCTGTCATCGCAACAGCTGTCCAACGTGCTCGACAAGCTGCCGGTGGAATCGCTGCTTGCTACGCTGACGGCGCAGTCACCACAGCAACTCGCCGCGCTGCCGGTCGATCGCCTCGCCAGTGCGCTGGACAAGCTCACCGCGTCGCGCCTGGACGCCACGCAGACCGAGCAGTTGGCGAAGGTTCGCGCCAGCCTGCTGCCCGAGACGACGCAGCAGCTGCAGGCGTTCCGTCAGAAGCAGGCGGAACTGGTACAGGTGCCTTACCTCGGTCTCGGCGTGGTGCTGTTGCTGCTGGCCGTGGGCGTGTGGCTGTTCCGCCTGCCGCCGCTCACCGAGACCACCGAACAGGCCGACACCGCGCATCACACGCTGATGGACGCGCTGCGCCACAGCCACGTGTTCTATGGCGTGCTGGCGATCTTCTTCTACGTCGGTGCCGAGGTGTCGATCGGCAGCTTCCTGGTGAACTATCTGTCGCTGCCCGAGATCGGCCACATGAGCGAACAGGACGCCTCGCACTACGTGTCGCTGTACTGGGGCGGCGCGATGGTGGGCCGCCTCGCCGGCTCCGCGCTGCTGGTGTGGATCAACCCGCGCAAGCTGCTGGCCGTCTTTGCGGCCATCGCCGGCCTGCTGGTGCTGACCACCATGCTCACGCACGGCCAGGCGGCCATGGTGAGCGTGATCGCCATCGGCCTGTTCAACTCGATCATGTTCCCGACGATCTTCTCGCTGGGCATCGAGCGCATGGGTCCGCTGACCGGCAAGGCGTCGAGCCTGCTGATCATGGCCATCGTCGGCGGCGCGCTGCTGCCGCTGGCGCAAGGTGTCCTGGCCGACCACCTGGGCATCCAGCACGCCTTCGTGCTGCCGATGCTTTGCTACGGCTACATCGTCTTCTATGGCCTGCGCGGTTCGCTGATCCGCAACCCGGCCGTTCCCGCCGCCACCGCTGAGAACGCTTGATGTCCCGCTCTATTCTTTGTTTTGGCGAAGCCCTGATCGATTTCCATAGCGAAGGCAACGACTCCCACGGCTATCCGCGCAGCTTCGTGCCCTTCGCCGGCGGCGCGCCCGCCAATGTCGCAGTCGCGGTCGCACGCCTCGGCGGCGCCGCGGCGTTCGCCGGCATGCTTGGAAAAGACGTCTTCGGCGACTTCCTGCTCGACAGCCTGCACAGCGCGGGCGTCGATACCACGGGCATCGCGCGCACGGACGAAGCGAACACCGCACTCGCCTTCGTGTCGCTGGACGGCCATGGCGAGCGCAGCTTCACCTTCTACCGCCCGCCCTCGGCCGACCTGTTGTTCCGGCCGGAGCACTTCCGCGAGGAAAGCCTGCGCAACGCCGCGGTCTTCCACGTGTGCTCCAACAGCATGACCGACCCCGCTCTGGCCGAAACCACGCGCGACGGCATGCGCCGTGCGAGCGACGCGGGCGCCTTGGTGAGCTTCGATCTGAACCTGCGCCCGGCCTTGTGGCCGCGCGGCGTCGATCCGCGTCCGCTGGTGTGGCCCGCGCTGCATCTGGCCGACGTGGTGAAGCTCAGCACCGAAGAACTCGCCTGGCTCGCGGTGGATGGCGAAGACGCCGTGCTCGAAAAGCTTTGGGAAGGCCGCACGCGTCTGCTGGTGGTCACCGACGGCCCGGGCGCGCTGCGCTGGTTCCATCCCGACGCGGACGGCGAATTGCCGGCCTATGCCGTGCGCGCGGTCGACACGACCGCGGCGGGCGATGCCTTCGTGGGCGGCCTGCTGCACGGCCTCGCCTCGCTGGAGACGTCGCAGGACCGCATCGACCACCTCGTCACCGAGCTGCCCCGCCTGCACGCCACGCTGCGTTTCGCCGCCGCCTGCGGCGCACTCACCGTGACGCGCCAAGGCTCGTTTACCGCCATGCCCGACGAAGCCGAAGTGCTGGCCTTCATGGAGAACTACGCATGACCACGCCCGATTTCCGCAGCGAGGCATTCCTGCGCGAACACATCGCGCAGACGATGGCGTTCTACCACCCGCACGCGATCGACCCCGAAGGCGGCTTCTTCCACTACTACAAGGACGACGGCACGATCTACGACCGCAGCCATCGCCACCTGGTGAGCAGCACGCGCTTCGTCTTCAACTATGCGATGGCGCACATCGAGTTCGGCAATCCCGAATACCTCGATGCCGTGCACCACGGCCTGCGCTACCTGCGCGACGTGCACCGCAACCCGGCCACCGGCGGCTACGCCTGGACCATCCGCGACGGCAAGCCCGAGGACACCATGTACCACGCCTATGGCGTTGCCTTCGTGCTGCTCGCCTACTCCACCGCCAAGAAGGCCGGCGTGCACGAGGCCGAGGCGTGGATGGACGAAACCTGGGAACTGCTGGAGAAGCACTACTGGGACGCCGACGCCGGCCTCTACCGCGACGAGGCCAACGACCAGTGGCAGTTCACCGGCTATCGCGGCCAGAACGCCAACATGCACATGTGCGAGGCCATGCTCGCGGCCTACCAGGCCAGCGACGAACCGCGCTACCTCGAACGCGCGCTGCAACTCGCCGACCACATGACGCGTCGCCAGGCCGCCAAGGCCAATGGCCTCGTGTGGGAACACTACGACATCGACTGGAACGTCGACTGGAAGTACAACCTCGACAATCCCAAGCACCTGTTCCGCCCATGGGGCTTCCAGCCCGGCCACCAGACCGAATGGGCCAAGCTGCTGCTGATCATGGAACCGCTGCTGCTCGAACGCGGCCGCGAGGAAGACTGGCTGGTGCCCACCGCCAAGCACCTGTTCGATACCGCTCTGGCGCGCGCATGGGACAACGAGTTCGGCGGCATCGCCTACGGCTTCGCGCCGGATGGCAGCGTGTGCGACGACGACAAGTACTTCTGGGTACAGGCCGAATCGCTGGCCGCCGCGGCGCTGCTGCATGCACGCACCGGACTGGCCGAGTACGACGCATGGTACGAAAAGCTGTGGGACTATTCGTGGAAGCACTTCGTCGACCACACCTACGGCGCGTGGTATCGCATCCTCACCCGCGACAACCGCAAGTACGACGACGAGAAGAGCCCTGCCGGCAAGGTCGACTATCACACCATGGGCGCGTGTTACGAGGTCATCGCGTTGATTCGGGAGGGTGGCGTACCGTAACGGTAGCCACCTCAATGTGGGAGCGCACCCTGTGCGCGAGAGCATTTCGCGGTGGGCTGCGTGTTTATCGCTCTAGCCAAGAGCGACTCGGCGGGGAATCTAAGGACGCCGCCACGTTTTTCTCCCTCTCCCCTTCGGGGCACGCGGAGAGCGGCCATGGACGGCCGCGGCTTTGAGGAGCGAGGAGGGCGCTGGGGTGAGGGGCGGGTGCCCGCGACAGAGCCACCTACCTCTGTAGGAGCGCACTCAGTGCGCGACCGCGACGGATCGACAACCTCTGCGGTCGCGCACTGGGTGCGCTCCTACGAAGTGAGTGAGACGACGACAGTGAGCGCCATGCCACGCCCCATCGCCGCGGCCGCGTCGACGCCTTCACCATGGCTGCCAGCGACCAGCCGCGAGGCGCATGGCCTCGCGACCGATGTATTGCTCACTTCTTCGCCTTGCCCTTGGTCACGCTGATCGCCAGTGCTTCCACATAGGTGATGCGCACCATCTGGCCCACCTTCAGCTTGTTCATCTGGGCCTGGCGCTTGGGATCCTTCACCTCGATGACACGCGACTTGCCATCCGCGCCGGTGAGCGTCACGGTGTGGTTCTTCATGTCCACCGCGGTCAGCTTGGACGTGACCGAGACGGACTGATCGGCGGTGCCGCCGGGCGTTGCGCCCTTCTCGGCCGTCTTCATGCCGTTCTGGTATTCCATGCCTGCTTCCGCGCTGTCGGCGGGAAGCAGTTCCAGCGCCACGGCTCGCTCGTATTTCGCGGTGACCGTATCGCCTGCGTGCAGCTGGTCGAGGTTCTTGATTTCCGGACCGGCCTTGATGGTTTCCTCGTTGCCCTTCGGGCCACGCAGCACCACCTGCCGGTTTTCCTGATCCACGCTCACCACCGTCGCATTCAGGGTGGACTCTTCGCGCTTGAGTTCATGCGCCGTGCTGGTGACGCCCGCCTCTTCGGTGGTCTGCTGCGGCAGGGCGAGCGCGTAGGTCGGGATCGCCATGGCCAGCGCAATCCCCAGGGCCATGCTGCGGAACGGGTACCGTTGGTTCATCTCACACCTCCTGCTGGCTGAATCGACTGGTTCGGATACGTGCAGCCGCAACCCTCAGACGGGCGGCCTTCCGTCGGACATCGACGACGCCGTCGCGCCGGGCGGCGCCGTGGGGCGTCGGTCGCGGGAGGCCGGCGCGGCGTACCACTGTTCGTGAGGCACCCACACCTTCTCTTTCGGCTGTTCCTCGAAGTGCGGCGACATGATCTGCACGCCGAACTCGTTGAAGATGTCGACGATGTGGCGGTTGAGTTCCGACAGGATCATCACGTAGCTGGCGGGGCGCTGGATCGCCACATTGAGCTGGTACTCGATGTAGAAGTCTGACAGCGCCGTCTGCAGCACGAACGGACGCGGCTCCGCCTGCAGGCCGTCGGTCCTGGACGCGGCCTGTTCCAGCATCGCCACGACCTGTCGCCACGGCGTGTCGTAGCCGATCGTGACGGAGGTGGTGATCAAGAGACCGGTGTCGCGGGACTGGCGCGTGAAGTTGCGCATGGAGGTGGAAGAAAGCACCGAGTTCGGCACGGTGATCTCCTCGCGCTTGCGCGTGACCAGCTTCATCGACAGCGCGCCCATTTCCACCACCATGCCCTCGTGGTCACCCACGCGCACGAAATCGCCCACGCGCACCGCGCGCGAATAGAGCACGACCAGGCCGCTCATCACCTGGTTGACGATACCCGCCGACCCCAGCGACAGCATCAGGCCGAGGAACACCGACACGCCCTTGAACGCATCGGTGCCGGCACCGGGAATGTATGGGTACGCCACGATCAGTGCGAACAGCCACACCAGCGTCGACACCAGGCGACTGGTGACGCGCGCCGTCGGCGCCTCGAGCCAACCCACCTGCACCGCTCCTTCCTCGACGGCCTGGAACCATGCGGCGATGAGGCGCGTCACGCCTCGCGTGACCAGGAAGATCACGATCAACGTGAGCAGGTTGGGCAGCTGGTTGACCAAGCCCGTCATCAATTGCAGGCCGATCTGCATCAGGTAATCGCCCAGACGCGAACCCCACGGATGGCTATAGGGGAACCGCTTGAGCACGAAGCTCAGCCACAGGTAACCGAAGAACAGCGTGAGCGCCAGGCGCACCAGCGATACGCCACGCCGTACCAGCGTCCACATCATCGGCCGCAGGTCGAAGCCGGCGACATCGAGGCGCAACCTCGCCTGGGTGACCGCGATCAGCTTGCGCTGCACGAAGCGATCCAGGCGGATCAACGCCCAGCAAAGGACGATCAGGATCACCGTGGCCAACGCGCTGTACAGCACGCCGACCAGCAACAGGCGTGGCTGCCGCGCCTGCTCCCGTTCGCGAATGATCTCGCGCAGCACCGCCGCGCCGCGCTCCGCGGCCTGCTCGATGGCGGCGCGGTCATCGGTACCTACGTCGCCGGGAAGCACGCCGAACAAGACCAGATTGTCCGCGCGCACCGCGGCGCCGCTCTCGCCGCCGGCCTCGATCCACGAGATCGAAAGATGGTCCGCCTTCAACGTATCGAGCGCGTTTTCGATGCGTTCGCCTGCGGCATGCGCGCGCTCTTCGGCGCTCATGCCGTGATAGGGCGCATACAGGGTGACCACGGTGCGATTCCACACCACGACGGGCGCGCCCTCGGGGTTTCCCGCCAGCGACGATGACGTGCTGGGCGCGGGGGCCTGTGGCGATGAATCCGCCCACGCCACCCGGAGCGGCAGCAAGGCGAGCATCAACAGCAGGACCACGCGGCGGCACGCATCGGCCCGCGCGCGACGCGCTGCGGAAGAAGACGTGCCATCAACGCCGTGGGGAGCCTGGCTGCTCATGCCGATCATGTTCAACCAGTAAGCGGCGCGCCACGAGCGTAAAACCACCCAAGGCGACTACGTAGTTCTACCGAAGTCGACCTGCCGCACCGGGCATGACAGGCGGCGACCGGAGGACTAAGGTGCGTGGTTCGAGGCCAGGCAACCGCCCTGAGAGGATCTCCCCCCATGCTGCCCGTCGACACCCTGGATACCGCACTGGTCACCGGCGCCTCCACCGGCATCGGTGCCGCCTATGCCGATCGCCTCGCGGCGCGCGGCCATCCGCTGGTGCTGGTGGCGCGCAACCGGGAGGCGCTGGACACGCTGGCGGCGCGCCTGTCGCGTGAGCATCGCGTGAAGGTCGACGTGCTGCCTGCCGACCTTACCTCGTCGGCACAGCGCGCCGAGGTGGAGCGGCGGCTCCGCGAAGACGAGGCGATCGGCACGCTGGTGAACAACGCGGGCGCCTCGGTCGCCGGCGGGCTCGCCGAAGCGCGGCTCGACGACGTCGAGGCGATGATCGGGCTCAACGTCGTCGCCCCGACGCGGCTGACCGGCGCGCTGCTTCCCCGCCTCCTCGCGCGCGGTCGCGGTAGCATCATCAACATCGCATCGGCGCTGGCGATCGCGCCGGAACTTTCCGTCGGCGCCTATGCGGCCACCAAGAGCTATCTGCTTACCTACACGCTATCGCTGCACAAGGAAGTGAACGGGCGCGGCGTGCAGGTTCAGGCCGTGCTGCCCGGCATCACGCGTACGGCGATCTGGGAACACGCGGGCAAGGATATCGACAGCTTTCCCGAGCACATGATCATGGAAGTGGACGAGATGGTCGACGCCGCGTTGGCCGGCTACGACATGGGCGAACTCGTCACCGTGCCGTCGCTGCCCGACGGCGAGGAATGGAACGGCTACGACGAAGCGCGGCGACGCCTGTTTCCCGAGCTTTCGCGAAGCCAGGCGGCCGATCGCTACAAGAGCGATATTCCCGAAGACGCCTGAGTGGCTTTCGCCGTCTGGGCGGCTACACAATTCGGTATCACCGACGCGCTTCCATAGGCATATAGTGTGCTTGACCGCCGCCCGGCGGCGACGGTCGATGCGGGCGACTCGCCTGCATGCGCCGCGTAAAGTCATGGGAGAACGACCATGCGATACACGTTACTGGAAGGCAGCAGGGACGGCATGATTCTCCTCGCACGCATCCTGCTGATGGTCCTGTTCGTGATTTTCGGCTGGGGCAAGCTGCTCGGATTCGGCGCCACGGTCACGTACATGGATTCGGTCGGCCTGCCGCTTCCCACGGTGACCGCCGCCGTCACCGTGATCATGGAGCTGTTCGTGGGGCTGGCGATCGTCATCGGCTTCTACACGCGACCGCTGGCCCTGCTGCTTGGTTTGTATACGCTGGGCGCCGCGGTGATCGGGCACCAGTTCTGGCACATGATCGATCCGGATCGCATCGAGGCGATGATCAATTTCTACAAGAACGTCAGCATCGCCGGTGGCCTGCTGATGCTGTGCATCACCGGCCCGGGCCGCTACTCGCTGGACGGCAGGTAGCTTTACCGCACCGGCGCCGCGAAGCGACGCCGGTACGGAAACAAGGCATCCGCAGCGGGCCGATCAGAGGGCCGCTCCATGTGCAACGCCGTCGCTTGACTTGATTCCATATTTCCAGAATTATGGAAATATGGAATCAACTGACGCTCTCTCCGCCCTCGGCGCCCTGGCCCATGAACATCGTCTCTCGCTGTTCCGCCTGCTCGTGCAGGCCGGCGACGAAGGCATGGCCGTGGGCGAACTGGCGGAAGCGACCGGCCTTGCCGGCGCGACGCTCACCAATCACCTGCACGTCCTGCGTCGCGCCGAACTGGTGACGGACGAGAGGCGCGGCCGCGTCATCCAGTGCCGCGCCAACTATGCGCAGATGGATGCCCTGCTCGGTTTCCTTACCGAAAACTGCTGCGCCGGTTCGCCAAGCGCGAACTGCGCACCGTCCCGTTGCAAGCCCACGCGGAGAAAGCCATGAAACGCTTCCACGTCCACGTGAATGTCGACCGGCTCGATGCCAGCATCCGCTTCTACACCACGCTGTTCGGCACCGGGCCATCGGTGGTGAAGGACGACTACGCCAAATGGATGCTGGACGATCCGCGCGTGAACTTCGCCATTTCGCAGCGCGACCGCCAGGCCGGCATCGACCATCTCGGACTGCAGGCGGATGATACGGAGGAACTCAACGCGATCGGCGATCGCCTGCTCCAGGCCGATGCAGTGGCCCTCGCCGAAAAGGCCACGACCTGCTGCTACGCGCGGTCGGACAAGTTCTGGGCGGAGGACCCGCAAGGCGTGCGCTGGGAAACCTTCCACACCTTTGGCGACGCCACCAGCTACACCGCGCCGAGCGCAGCGGATGGCTGTTGTGGTCCCTCCGCGACGGCAGCTGCCACCAGCTGCTGCGGTCCGTCCTCTTCGTCCTGCTGCTGATTTTTCCATGTCTTCTCCGTACAGAGTGCTGTTTCTCTGCACCGGCAACTCCGCGCGCAGCATCATGGCGGAGGCCTTGCTCAACGTGCTCGGCCAAGGGCGTTTCGAAGCCTTCAGCGCCGGCAGCTTTCCCGGCGGCAAGGTGCAGCCCTTCGCGGCCGAGATCGCGCGCGAACTCGGCTACCACGCGCCCCTGCGCAGCAAGAGTTGGGACGAGTTCGCACACGCGGACGCCATGCCGATCGACGCCGTGATCACGGTCTGCGACAACGCCGCGGGCGAAGTCTGCCCGATCTGGCCGGGCCATCCCGTCACCGCTCACTGGGGCGTGCCCGATCCGGTCGCCGTCGAAGGCAGCGATGAACAGCGCCGCCAGGCGTTCCACTCCGCCTGTGCGTTGCTACGCCAACGCGTCGAGCGTCTGCTGGCGCTGCCCGTCGATCGTCTGGGATCACACGAACTCCAACGTGAACTGCGTGCGATCGGCCATGAGCACTGACAACAGGACCGCTGCGCCGATCTCGCTGTTCGCGCGCTATCTCACGCTGTGGGTCGCGTTGTGCATCGTCGCCGGCATCGTGCTGGGACGATGGCTGCCCGGCGTGTTCGCAGCACTTTCGTCGCTGGAGACGCAACACATCAACCTGCCGGTCGCCGTGCTGGTGTGGGTGATGATCGTGCCCATGCTGCTGCGCATCGACCTTCGCCGGCTGGCCAGCGTGCGCGAACAGTGGCGCGGCGTCGGTGTCACCTTGCTGGTGAATTGGGCCATCAAGCCGTTCTCGATGGCGCTGCTGGGATGGCTGTTCGTGCGCCACGTGTTCGCGGCGTGGCTGCCTGCGGGCGAACACGACGCGTATATCGCCGGCCTGGTGCTGCTCGCCGCTGCCCCGTGCACGGCGATGGTTTTCGTATGGTCGCGCCTGTGCGGTGGCGATCCGCACTTCACGCTGGCGCAGGTCGCGCTGAACGACACCATCATGGTGCTGGCGTTCGCACCCATCGTCGGCCTGTTGCTCGGCATGGCATCCATCCACGTGCCGTGGGGCACGCTGCTGCTTTCCGTGCTCGCCTACATCGTGCTGCCGGTGGTGCTGGCGCAGGCGTGGCGCGCGAGCCTGATCCGGCGTGGGGGCGAGGCGGCGTTGCACGTAGTGCTGGCGCGTCTCGAACCCTGCTCGATGATGGCCCTGCTCGCCACGCTGGTGCTGCTGTTCGGTTTCCAGGGCGAAACGATCACGCAACAACCCCTGGTGATCGCTCTGCTGGCCGTGCCCATCATGATCCAGGTGTATCTCAACGCCGGCATTGCCTACGCACTGAGTCGCTGGCTTGGCGTGCCGCACTGCGTTGCAGGGCCTTCCGCCCTGATCGGGGCCAGCAACTTCTTCGAGTTGGCCGTCGCGGCGGCGATCAGCCTGTTCGGGCTGCGCTCCGGCGCGGCGCTTGCCACCGTGGTCGGCGTACTGGTGGAAGTGCCGGTGATGCTGTCGGTGGTGCGCCTGGTGAACGGCACGGCGACCTGGTTTGCCGCCGCGCCGCAACGCTCGCCGGAGCCGCATCCGCAAGTGGCCGAATAGCGACGCTATTTCGGCGCTGCGTCCAGGCTTTGCAGCAACTGCTGCGCATCGCTCGACTGCGGTGCGACCGCGAGCACGCGTTGGGCGTAATCGCGCGCCTTGTCGGCATGGCCGTCATCGCGCTCGACGCGGGCCAGCGAGAGGAGCAGCGACGGGTCATACGGCGACGATTGCAGCGCGCCCTCCCAGACCTTGCGCGCCTGCTCGCCCTGTCCCGCCGAATGCAGCGCCACGCCGTACACATAGGCGAAGCGCGCATTCGCCGGATCGGCGCGATGGGCACGCTCGAGCCAGCCGAGCGCTGCCGCCGCCTGGCCGCTACGCACCAGCGACAAGCCCTTGGCATGCAACAGGCTCGCGTTGTCGGGCGCAACCGCCAGGCCCTCGTCGATGGCTTTCTGGGCGTCGGCTTCGCGATCGAGCGAACGATACATGTCGCCAAGATTGATATAGGCCGGCACGAAATCCGGTTGCAGCTTCAATGCCTGGCGAAACGCCTGTTCCGCCTTCGTCGTCTCGCCACGCTCGACGTACACCAGGGCCAGGTCGTAATGGGATTCCGGACGATCCGCGATCGCTTGCTGTGATGCCACGAAAGTGCCGAACGCACGGTCGCGCGCCGCACGCTGGTTCGCATCCAGCTCGGCATCAGGCACGCCGGCGAGCACGCGGCCGGCCTTGATGCGCACATCCAGCACGGGATCGTCCGCCAACGCTGCCGCCATCGGACCGCGTACGCGGCTGGGAAAGGCGACGAGCGCTTCGAGCGCGGCCTTGCGCATCAGCGGATCGGCATCCGCCAGCGCCGCCTGCAGCGTGGACACGGCCGCGGGGCTGGCGAAATGCGCCAGTTCACCGATCGCGGTGGCGCGTGCGATCACCGGCGAGGTCGTGTCCCTTGCCAGATCCATCAACAGGCTGGCCGCGTTCGGCTTGCCATGCCGGCCCGCGTCCAGCGCCTCGACGTAATGCTGAAAGCCCTTGCGCTCGGGACCGTGCGCCTTCTCGATGGCGTCGGCAGCCCACTGCGCGCCCTTGTCGGCGTGGCAGTTGGCGCACGCGTTGGGAACGCCGAACTTCACCGTGAGGTCGGGTCGCGGCACGCGGATCGAATGATCCGGCCGCGCATTGATCACCATGTAGTTCTTCGCGGGCATGTGGCAGGCCACGCACTGGGAGCCGGCGCCGCCATCCTTGTGCATGTGGTGCGCGGTGGTGTCGTACACCTTGGGCGAATGGCAGCTCTCGCACAGCGCATTGCCCTGCGCACGCACCTTGGCGGTATGCGGATCGTGGCAGTCGCTGCAGGTCACGCCCTTGGCGTACATGCGGCTCTGCAGGAACGATGCGTACACGTAGACCTCGTCGAGCTGCTGGCCATCCGCGTGATAGCGGCCTGCCGCCAGCAGGATCGGATCGTGCGTATCCATCAATCGGCCGGTGGGCGCGCTGTCCTTGGCGATGATGTTGCGCCGCGCGTGGCAGACCGCGCAGGTTTCCACCTCGCGATGCGTTGCCAAGGGTGTGCTCCGCACCGGGTTGCCAGTGGCGGCGTTGGGCATCCACTGCATGCCCTTGCGTTCGTCGAGCGCAATGGCGAGGCCCTTGCTGGCGTCGGCCTGCTTCTGCGCGTCGCTCCATTTTGCCCATTCGACATGGCGCGAGCCGGGACCATGGCACGCCTCGCAGGCCACGTTGATGTCGCTCCAGGTGGTCTTGAAGGTGTTGCTGGCTACGTCGTAATGGCGCTGCACGTTGGTCGAATGGCAGTCCGCGCACATGTAGTTCCAGTTCTGGTTCAGGCGCGTCCAGTGCAGCGTATCGTGCGCATCGATGTGCTCGCCGGGATACAGGTTGAACCAGCGCTGCCCGCCTTCGGCGGCAGGCCGTGCATCCCAGGAGGCACGCAAGGCCTGCATGCGTCCATCCGGAAAGGCCACGAGATACTGCTGCAACGGATAGACGCCGAACGTGTACTTCACCTCGAACTCGCCGGGCTTGCCGTCAGGTCCATCGGTCTTAACGACGAAGGCCTGGTCGCGCTTGAAGAAGCTGGCCTGGCTGCCGTCCTGCTTGAGGGTGGCGTTGTCGAAATGCCCCAGCACGCTGTGCTCATCCGCGACCTGCATGGCGAGCGCGTGATGGGACTGCTGCCACGCGGCGGCTTCCTTCGCGTGGCACGACGCACAGGCCTGCGCACCCACGTAGTGCGCGACCGGCTTGGTCGGCGTGGGCGGTGCAGATGCTGTGGATGAGGCGAGCGGCGCGCGGTGTTCCGGCGTCGGCGCGCGCAGCCACCATGCACCCAGCGCCACGAGTACCAGCAGCCCGACGACGAAAGGCAGCCACCACCACCGGCCCGACGCGTGGGTGGACGACGAAGGCGGCGCGGAAGGCGGAGGCGTGGCGGGCGTCGAGCGTCGTTGCTGGCGCTTCCTGGAACGGCCCATGCCTTGCTCCCCCGTTTCGCCCTTGGATGCGGCGCATCCATGCGCGCCGACCGACACCGTACCGAGGCATGGTAGCGAGCCCAAGCGATGAGTTCGTGAAGATCAGTGCCTCAGGCCGGATTCAAGGGCGGCAGCACGATGCCGCGCCGACGTTGGCGTCGCTCGTGTCGCCAGCGCTTTCGCGCGGCTGCCAGACCATCGACCAGCGCCTGTGCCGACCACGTCCCCGCGGTCGTTCCATAAAGCGCGCCATCGAGCGCCGTCCACTGCGCCTTGAGTGATGCATCGCCATAACGCTGGCACCAGGCTTCGACCGACGACGGTGCGCCCTCCTGCGCGCTGCGACGCGCCCAGGCATCGGCGACCGTGTGCAGCGTTGCGGCGGACGTGGCGTGGTGCTGGCGGCGCAGCGCCGCGAACGCGGCTGCCTCCGAATGCCGGCGCCGATAGCGCCATGCCCTGAACTGCTCGAGCTTTCGCTGCAGGCGGGCGCGGAACGTCCACACCGCCCATCCCGCCACCGCCAGCAGGATCAGCAGCATGCCCAGGTCGCTGGAGAAGAAACCGATCAACCTCGGCATCACGCCCTGCCCCGGCAAGGCGAAGCGCGGCCGCGTCGGCGCGCCCCACCACGCATGGAACTGCACCGCGGGCACTTCGCTCACCTTCCACGTGTACGTGCGGCTATCCAGCCAGCGCACGGTGATCGGCGGCAAGGTGTAGCGCCCGCGCTTCTGGATCACATAGCTCGCCGAGTCCACGCGACTGCCGCCCACGAAGCCACCCTGGTTGCCGATCACGTCGCGCGTGGCCGGCGGCGATGCGTATAGCCCGAGGCCGCGCACCGGTGCGAAGGTCACCGGCGGCAACATCATGGCCGGTGCGCCTTCGGCAGTGATTTCCACGCGTCGCGTGATGCTGTCCCCCACGTGCAGGCCGCTGTCTTCCGGCAGCACGGTCTGGGTGATCTTCACCGAGCTGGCGATCAGTGCTTCGGTCACGCCCTTGGGCAGCACCAAGGGCTGCACGCTCAACGTCAGCGGTGCGGTCGGCACGGTAACCGCAGTGGATTGAGGGCCGATGTGCGCCGTCACGTCGAACGAGGGAATCTCCACCTTGCCCGAGATCAGCGGCGTCACCAGATACGTGCGCGATACGCCCGACCAGGTGGCGCCGTCGATGCTGTCCACCACGTGCCCCGGCGTTTCGTCGGACAAGGCGAGATAGACGCCCTCCACGTGCGGCACGGGCAGCACCGGCGCATCGGTGAAGAAATCCGGCGTGAGCATGTCGACCACGATGCGCGCCGTCTCGCCTTCCACCAGCGCGCCCGCCGGCTCCTGGTGCACACGCACTTGCATGCGAGGCGCCGTTGGCGGCTCCTCCGCCCATGCCGCGCCGGCCAGCAGCAACAACGTGCAGGCGAGCCACGCCTTCATGCGCCGGGCTCCTTGATCACTTCCTTGGCTGGCGTGGTCGGCTGGCCCGGTGGCGGCGCGTTGTTCTCGATGTTGAACTTAGTGCGCAGGAAATCGGCGGGAGACACGTTGAGGTTGCGCATCCATACGTCCGATGGCACC
Organism: Dyella jiangningensis; assembly: GCF_003264855.1. Lineage (NCBI taxonomy): Bacteria > Pseudomonadati > Pseudomonadota > Gammaproteobacteria > Lysobacterales > Rhodanobacteraceae > Dyella > Dyella jiangningensis. Next base: position 948,700 of record NZ_NFZS01000004.1, read on the forward strand.
TGTTGTGGACGCTTGCCCATCAGCTGGGTCTTGCCGGTGCCTTTCTTGCCTTCCTTGTCGAACTTCACCTTGTCCGGTTTGTTTTCGTCATCGTCGTCCTGGGGCGGCGTCTTTTCCTGCAGCGCGAGCAGCTTGTCCATCAGCTGCATGTTGGCCTGCGCCTGCGGAAACGGATGACGCATGCGCAGCGCCTGGTCGTAGGCGTCCTTCGCTTCCTCGTACTGCGTGAGCCGGGCGTAGCAATTGCCTTCCATGAATTTCGCCTCCGGCGTGGTCACGGTGGCGAACATCTTCTGCGCATCCTCGTAGCGCGCATGCTCGTACAGCGCCTGGCCTTTCCAGTACGGATCGACGAAGCGTTCCGACGCCTTGGCGAAGTCGCGATGCTCGTAATACCAGCGCCCCTGCTGGTCGGGCGTAAAGAACCAGTCCACCACCTTCCAGTCGCTGGCATGCGCCGGTGCCGGCACGCCTGCCAGGCCGAGCGCGCCGATCACCAACACCCAGCGCACCACCCAGCCGCGTCGGAACCACAGCAGCGCCAGCAGCACCAGGGGATAGCAGAGGTAATAGCCGTATTCCTTCCAGCGCACGGTGGAGGTGGTGTCCTTCATGATCGCCAGGTGATGCAGCGCCTCGCGCTGCACCCAGCGCATATCGTCGTCATTGGTGGTGATGCTGGCCAGCGGCACATGCGCCTTGTCGGAAAGCCGCTGCAAGGCTTCGTCGTCCAGCTTGGCCTCGGCCGGTGCGCCATCGCGGCCAAGGACCAGTGCGCCGGATGGCGCACGCAGCACGCCGCCCTTGGTCGTCCCCACCGCAAGCATCAGCACCTGCTGTCGCGAGTCCTCGTGATGCTCCATGAAGGCGCGGATCTGCGAATCGTCGAAGCCACTGGTGAAGAACACGATCGTGCCGGGATCGCTTTCCGCGTTGAGCATGCGATCGGCCAGCGTAAGCGCCGCGGCGGCGTTCTGTCCCTTTGGCGGCAACAGGTCGGTGGATAGTGCACCGAGGAACAGGTTCATCAAGCCGGGATCGTCGGTGGGCGGCAACACCATGTGCGCGGTGTTCGTATACACGATCAGCCCTACGCGACCGCCGGCGCGCAGCTTCATCAGGTCGCGCACCTTTTGCTTGGTGCGCTCCAGCCGCGTCGGCGACACGTCGATCGCATTCATGGCCGGCGAGAGGTCGATGGCGACCACCATCGGCGCGCGGTCCTCGGCGAACGGCGGCGGATCGAGCTCCCACGTGGGACCGGCACAGGCGACGCCGCCGATCACCAGCACGGCACACACGAGGTGGATGGGCCGCACGCGCCACTTCCCGTGATCGCCCACCACCAGATGCGGCAGCAGATGCGGCGCGATCATGCCCTTCCATCGCTGCAGTGGATCGTTGCGCCGCTGCCACCACCACAGCAACAACGGCCCCAGCGGCACCAGCAGCAGCCATAGCGGTCGGATGAAGTGGAAGCCCTGGTCCATGGCTCAGGCCTCAGTCGCGCCTGGCGCTGCATCGGCCCTCGCCGTGCGGCGCTGCCTGATCGGCGCCACCAGGCCCAGCATCAGCAGGTGATAGGCGAGCATCAGCAGCAAGGCGATGCCCAGCGGCACGTAGTAGAGCTTCACTTTTGGGCGATAGATCGAATGCTTCACCTTGCTCGGCGTGATGCGGTCGAGCAACGCATAGATGTCCGCCAGTTGCTGGCGGTTCTCGCCGCGATAGCTTCGCCCGCCCGTCGCTGCCGCGATGCGCTTGAGCGCATCCAGGTCCACGCGGTTCTCGCCCACGGCGTTGGGGTCGCCGATGCCGATGGTGTGGATCACGATGTGGTGTTCCCTGGCGATCGCAGCCGCTTTTTCCCCAGGCAAGCGCGAAGCGGTGTCGTTGCCGTCGGTAAGCAGGATCAGCACGCGCTCGCGCTCGCGCTGCTGCGAGCGTTCGGTCATCTTCACCGCCATGCCGATGGCGTCGCCGATTGCTGTCTGCGGACCGGCCATGCCCACGCGAAGTTCCTGCAGCAGGTCGCGTACCGCTACGTGATCCAGCGTGAGCGAGGTCTGGGGAAATGCATTGGTGCCGAACACGATCAGGCCGATGCGATCGGTGGTGCGACGGCGGATGAAGTCATCCACCACGCTTTTCACCGCAGTGAGTCGATCTATGCGCTCGGCGCGATCATCGACGAAATCCGGCGTCGCCATCGAGCCGGAGAGATCGATGGCCAGCAACAGGTCGCGTGCCGATTCGGTACGCTGCACCGGTGGCTCCAGCCATTGCGGGCTGGCCAGCGCCACTACTGCCAGCGCCCAGCACAAGGGCGCCAGGACGCGCCGCAGCCAGTTGCTGCGCAGGATCACCGCGCCGCGCGATGGTGTCTGTCCGGTGATGCGCGCCAGCTCATCGAAAAACGGCACGCGTATCGCCCGCGTCCGTTCGCCGTACGGTGGCAACAGCCACCACACCAGCAACGGCAAGGGAAGCACCAGCAGCAGCCAGGGATATTCAAGCTGGAACATGATCGTCGATCCAGCGATGCAACAAGGTCATCAATGCATCCGTGTCGCCGCTTGCGATGTCAGCGCCGCCATAGGCGAGCGTCTGCAGATGCCGCCCCGGGCCCCGCGTGAAACGCTCGCCGGCAAACGTGCGATCGAGATACCCGAGCCACGCCTCACCGCTGAGCGGCGCAACGGTGTCGCGCGGCGCCCATGTCAGCACGGTGCGCTTGACCAGCGCAGGCACCGCGGCCAATGCCTGTTGTCGCTGCGATGGATCGGCCATGGCGTGTTCGATCGCCGCCAGTTCCTTCTGCGCGGCACGCCGGTAGCGATTGCGCCACCAGCGGCGCAGACGCAACGCACCGATCCAAAGCACCACCAGCAGCACGAGCGCGAGCAGCACCCACCAGCCCATCGTTTGCGGCGTGTAGGGCACCGGCGGCGGCAACGGAATGTCCTTGAGATCCGCGATCGACGGCGCCGGTGGCTGCGCGGGCAGCGCAAACATCACTCAGGCCCTCCGTTGCGCGAAGTGGCCGAGCAGGCGGGCGACCTGATGCACGGTCGGCTGCTCGGTATCGAGCACGAGCAATGGCACGCCGCAGCGTCGCAGGAGATCCACGGTCTGCTGCAACCGCGTGTCGAACATCGCGCCGAGCGGTTCGCGCACGGTCTTGCGGCCGAAGTCGATCTCCACCTGCAACTCGCCTTCAGTCACGACGATCTTGCCGCTGGCGGGCATGGCCCGCGCCGAAGGGTCGTACACCAGCACGGCGATGACGTCGTTGTGGGAGGCCAGTTCGCGCGTCAGTTTCAGGGTCTGCTCATCCGCACCTAGAAAGTCGCTCACCACGCAGACGAGATAGTCATGGGTGGCCAGGTGCAAGGCCGAACGCAACGCCGCGTCGAGCTGGCCCGCATGGGGGCGCACCGGCGTATCGGCATGCAAGGCCTGGTTGCTGCGTGCCAGCATGCCCAGCGTGGCCAGCACGCGGCTGCGGCTGCGGTGCGGCCGCACGGTGTCGATGCGACGGTCGTCGAACACCACGGCGCCGGCGCGGTCGCCCGCCTGGAAGGCCATCCACGCACCCAGCGCGGCCATCTCGGCCGCCACCACCGATTTCATCGCGCGCCGCGTGCCGTAGAACATCGAGATGCGCTGGTCCACCACGAACAGCGCGGGGCGATCGCGTTCCTCGGTATAGGACCGCACCAGGGCATGGCCCACGCGCAAGGAGGCTTTCCAATCGAGATGGCGCAGGTCGTCGCCGGGCACATACGCGCGGATCTCCTCGAAGTTGAGCCCGCGTCCGCGCAGCCGCGACGCGTGGCGGCCGGCGAGGATGCTGTGGTGCGGGCGATGGGGCGTGGCCGCAAGGCGACGGGCGTCGTACTCCAGCCGCGCGAGGTGCGCGGGTGTGACGTAGACGGTGCCGATGTCGCTGGGTTGTGTCTGGGCCATGTGGGTACCACAGCGTTTGTCTCCTTCTCCCCTTCGGGGAGAAGGTCGGGATGAGGGGCGGCCTTGCGGGAAGACTTCCAAGAGCAGGCTCTATTTCAGGGCTTTCTCGAGCACCCACCCCTCACCCCAGCCCTCTCCCCAAAAGGGGAGAGGGAGCGAAATTCAAGCCGGCACCGCCACCAGCTCCAATATCTTGTCGATCACCTGATCGGCATGAATGCCTTCGGCGCTCGCGTCATAGGTGAGGATGAGCCGATGGCGCAGCACGCCATGGGCCATCGCGCGCACGTCGTCAGGTGTGACATGCGGGCGACCTTCCAGCCATGCGTTGACGCGCGAGGTGCGCTCCAGCGCAATGCCGCCACGGGGGCTCGCGCCGATCTGGATCCAGGTGCCCAGCGTCTTGTCGTAGCGATCCGGATGCCGCGTGGCGTCGACGATCGCCATGATGTACTGCTCGATGGCCGGCGCCACATGGATGCCATGGATCTCCTTGCGCGCCTCGAACACGCGTTCGGGCTCGATGCGCGCGCCCGCATCTTCCGCGCTGCCGCCGGTCGCGGTGGCGATCTCTTCGCCGCGCACCAGCGCGAGCACGCCGATCTCGCTGTCGCGATCCGGATAGTCCACCAGCACCTTCATCAGGAAACGGTCGAGCTGCGCCTCGGGCAGCGGATAGGTGCCCTCCTGCTCGATCGGGTTCTGCGTGGCCATCACGATGAACAGGTCCGGCATCGCGTGCGTGGTGCCGGCCACGGTGATCTGCCGTTCCTCCATCGCTTCCAGCAGCGCTGCCTGCACCTTGGCCGGCGCACGATTGATCTCGTCGGCGAGAATCACGTTGCCGAAAATCGGGCCGGGCTGGAACTGGAAGACGTTCTGCCCACCCTGCTGGTGCAGCACTTCGGTGCCGGTGATGTCCGAAGGCAACAGGTCGGGCGTGAACTGGATGCGGCGCATCTGCGCGTCGAGGTTCTTCGCCATGCTCTTCACCGCGCGCGTCTTGGCGAGGCCCGGCAGGCTTTCCAGCAACAGGTGGCCGTTCGCCAGCAAGCCGACGATCATCTGCCGGATCAGCTCGCGCTGGCCGATGATCGACGTCTCCATCTGCGTCTGCAGTGCGTTGATCGCCTCTCGCGCGCTCATGGTCCCTCGTTGCCTCCCGACTTTCCCTTGCGCCGCGCCCACCACCACCGCACCGCGCATGTCCAGGTTATGGACCTCCACCGGCAATCCATCGGTAATACGGATTGCTGCCATCCACGCGCATCACCTGCTCCAGCGCGCCGCCCCAACGCTCACGGTCGCCCTGGTACGCGGCCAAGCCTGAAGCGTAAAAGGTGAACAAGACGTCGTGCTGCATCCGCATTTCGGCCTGCAGGTCGGCACTGGCGCCATGAATCGGTGGTTGTGTCTGCGTCGCGATCAGCTCGGGCAGCACACGCACGATCTCGTTACGACGCACCCATGTCGCGTATTCGATGCTTGGCCGGTCGTCGGTCACGGCGGGCGTGTCGCCGGCATAATGTTCCAGGGATGCGCGACCGGATACCCAGGTGGCGAGCAGGGCCGCCGGCGATTCGATGCCCACCTCACGCAACGATGCCGCCACGCTCGGCTGGTTGAATCGTCGTTCGATCTGCGCGGCGTCAAGCTCGATCGGTTCGTTCGAACCCACCAGCAACATTTCGTGCAGTTCGGTCGTCCACAAGGTGGCGTGCGGAAACGCATCAAGGAACGCGCGCACCATCGCACGCGAATCCTCATCGTTCTGCGTGGCGATCGGCCACCACTGCGCGAGCAGGCCGTGGTCGTTGAGTCGCGACGCGGCCAGGCGGTAGAAATCGCGCGAGTACAGGTTCACCACGCCGGACGCCGAGGGCGGCGGTGGTTCCAGCGTGATCATGTCGTAGCGCTGCGTGCTGCGCAGCAGCTCGCGCCTGCCATCGCGCAGGCGAATGTCGAGCCCCTTGTCAGTGGTACCCGCGCCATAGTTGCCCTGGAACTGCGGTGCAGCGCGCACCACGGCCGGGAGCAACTCGGCAACGACACGTGAGGTGAGCCCTGGATACTGCGACAGCGCACCGGCGGTAATGCCCGTACCGAATCCGATCACCAGCGCCGACTTCGGCTCGCCCTGATGGATGATCAAAGGCAGCAATGCCTGCAGTCGCATGTAGCGCTGCGAGGGCAAGGTATCGCCGGAGTTGGACACGCCCTGGATGTAGAGGCGATGGAAGGCGGCGTCTTCCCTGCCCTGCGCCAGCACCGCTACGGTGCCGCCGCGGCTTTCTTCGTAGTAGGTGACCTCGCCGCCACGCGCGTGCGCCAACAGGGTGGCCAGTTTGTCCGCGGGTGTCAGCATGGCCAGGGCCAACGAGCACATTCCCACCAACGGCACCAGCCAACGTTTCCCATCGCGCGGTGCGCGGCCGGCGAACACGGCCACGAGTCCGACCAGCGCGGCGGCAACCGCGAGCAAACCCAGTGTGCGTACCAGCCCAAACATCGGCACCAGCACGAAGCCCGTCAACGTCGTTCCGACGATGCCACCCAGCGTATTGAGCGCAACGGCGCTCCCCACGCCCTGTCCACTTCGGCCAGGCTGTGCGCACAACCTAAGCACGGCGGGAAATGCCGCGCCCAACAACAGCGTCGGCGCCAGCACGATGGCGGCCGCCGCGAGGGCAAAACGCGCGCACATCGCGACGAGACGGCTTCCCGTCGCATCGTTGAATATGCCGGCCAGCGCCGCCTGCGCGTCGCCGAGCCACGGGCCCAGCCAACTCACCTGCAGCAGGGCCATCAGACCGGCCAGGGCGATGAGTACGCCGAATGCCGTCCACGCATCGCGCACGCGCTCGGCGAAGCGCGCATAGATCGCGCTGCCCGCCATCAGGCCCAGCAGATAGACGGCCAGCATCATGGCGAAGGCGAACGCGCGCGTGCTCATGAACTGCACCACGGTCTGCGACCACACCACTTCGTAGCCCAGCGCAATGCCGCCAGCGATGGCGTAGAGCGCGAGTGCCAGGCGTGCAGACGGCGTAGCAACCGTAGCGTCATGGTTCGGCGTCTCTTGCCTCAACGCCGGTGCCCGATCAAGCACGAAGGCCAGCGCAGCCGCCAGCAGATTGAGCACGGCCGCCGCCCACGCGGAACCCTGCACACCAAGTGCCGGCAACAGCACGAACGGCGCCAGCAGCACGCCGGCAATCGCGCCCGCCGTATTGGCTGCGTAGAGCCGACCGCCCGTACGTGCCACGCTATCCCGCGCGCTGACTCGCACCAGCACGGGCAAGGTGCCACCCATCGCCACCGCGGGTACGCCGACCAGGGCGAAGGGCAACAACCACGCAAACCATCCCGCATGGAGTTCCAGCCACGCAAACGTAGCGGCGCTGTGCGCCAGCAACGTGGTGGAAGCCACGGCCAGACATGCGACGGCGCACTCCAGCCACGCGTAAAGACGCAGCGGGCGTGCGAGACCATCAGCGATGCGGCCCAGCCACGCGCCACCCACGGCAAGGCCGGCGAAAAACGCGCTCACCGCGATGGTGACAGCGTAGACCTCCACGCCCACCACCAGCGAAAGCTGCTTGATCCAGAGGAGTTGGTAGACCAGCGATGCGGTGCCGGAACCGAACAGGAGCAACGCAGGCCAAAACGATATGGCGGACGCTACGGGCTTGGCCGCGGAAGCAAGCTTTCCAACGCGGCGCTGCCGCACGGCACTGGGCATGGAACTCACGCGAGGTTGCACTCCCTGCGAGTATGGAGGGATCGCCGGCCGACAGCGCAAGCGCTGCCGACCGACGATGGGGTGAAAGGTGGCGACATCCTTGTCGCCGACATCGTCAGGCTTACTTGCCTTCCTTCTGCAACTGCATCTTCAGCTTCTGCACCGCCTGGTCGATCGTGAAGCTGGCCGGCGTCTGGCTCGGCGGATAGTCCTTGAAGGTATTGAGCATCTCGAAGACACGCCGGTTGCCTTCGAACAGCAGGTAGGCATTGTCCACCTCCCACTTTTCCCAGCCGGTGGTCGGACCGATGCTCGCGCGCTCATACGGGTCCATGCGCAGGTTGTAGAGACTGGGTGTACGCGTGCAGGTGAATGGCTCAGCCCAGATATTGAAGCCGCCTTGCGCACGCTGCTGGCAGAACACGACCTTCCATGCATCGGGCCGGCTTCCACCGGGCTCGATGGGATCCCAGCGCACCGCCACGATCTCGGCGTCGTCATTGAAGTAGAAGAACTCGTCGCGTGGCGACGTATTGGTCTTTCCCGTCAGGTAGGGCAGGAAGTTGTAGCCGTCCAGGTGCACCTTGTAGCTCTTGCCGCCGATGCTTTCGCCCTTGAGCAGCTTGTTGGTGATGTCCGGGTCGCCGGCTGCGGCCACCAGGGTGGGGAACCAGTCCAGGCCCGACATGAGCGCGTTGCTCACTGTGTTCGGCCGGATATGGCCAGGCCAGCGGACCATCGCCGGTACGCGGAACGCGCCTTCCCAATTGGAATCCTTTTCGCTGCGGAACGGCGTATTGGCGGCATCCGGCCAGGTGAAGAAGTTCGGGCCGTTGTCGGTGGTGAACACCACGATGGTGTTCTTGGCGATGCCTGCATCGTCGATCGCCTTGAGCAGCTTGCCCACGTTCTGGTCCATCTCCCACATGCCGTCGGCGTACTCATGCCCCTTGCCGAGGCCGGCCTTGCCGGAAAATTCCGGCCGCACGTGCGTGAAGATGTGCATGCGCGTGAAGTTCATCCACATGAAAAACGGCTGCTTGGCCTGCGCCTGCTTCTGGATGTAGGAAGCCGCGGCGCCGGTGGTCTCGTCATCGATGGTCTCCATGCGCTTGACGGTCAGCGGGCCGGTATCCTCGATCTTGCCATCCGAATAGGTGTGCAACACGCCACGCGGGTTGTAGCTCTTGAGGAAGGCCGGATTGTTCTTCGGCCAGTACGGGCGCTCCGGCTCCTCTTCGGCGTTCAGGTGATAAAGGTTGCCGAAGTATTCGTCGAAGCCGTGCTTGGTGGGCAGGAAACGGTCCTGGTCGCCCAGGTGGTTCTTGCCGAACTGCGCGGTGGCATAGCCCAGGCCCTTGAGTGCCTGCGCGATGGTGACGTCGCGATCCTGGATACCCACCGGCGCACCGGGAATGCCGACCTTGGACATGCCCGTGCGCAACACCGTCTGGCCGGTGATGAAGGTGGAACGACCCGCCGTGCAGCTGTTCTCGGCGTAGTAGTCGGTGAAGATCATGCCCTCGCGGGCGATGCGGTCGATGTTGGGCGTGCGATAGCCCACCAGGCCCATCGAGTACGCGCTGATGTTCGACTGGCCGACGTCATCGCCGAAGATCACGATGATGTTCGGCTTGCCGTTGTCGCCCTGCTCCTGTTGCTGGTCCTGTGCCGGTCGCGCCTTGACGGCACTCGGCTCCATGGTGACAGCGCCGACGACGAGCAAGGCCGTCGCGACTACCGTCGTCAGTGATTTCAACAAAGTGCTGCGCTGCCACGGGGGAAACATGGGGTACCTCCTGGGTGTTGCGGCTGCGCCAGGCAACCGTCGGTGATGCAAGCCTTTCCATGACGGCACCCTGGCCTGGTGCCGCAACCCTCACTGCGTTACTTCTGCTCCGCTGGAAAAACCGCTTTCCAATCCTTCTGCATGTCGACCACGGTCCATCCCTTGGCCGTTGCTTCATCGAGTGCCTTGTCCAGCTTTCCCACCGGCGACTGGCGGTCGTAGGCCCATTCGCGCGCCGCGTCGGTGTGGTGCACCAGGCCGGCGAAGCGCGCGCCGTCACCCGAAGCCGTCCACTCGAGCATCTGCTGGTCGCCATCGGAATTGCCGAACGCGAAGATCGGCTTGCGCCCGATGAAACGCTCGATGCCGACGGGCTTGCCCGGGCCGTCATCGATGAGCGCCACCTTCGCCTCCTTCATCAATACGGGCTTGCCGTCGCGCAACTCGAATTTCAGTTCGCCCTGGCTGCCGATGATCTGCTCGGGCGGAATGCCGTAGACGGCCGTCGCCCAGGCGCGCATGAAGTCCTGCCCGCCGCCGGAGACGATGTACGTCTTGAAGCCGTTGTCGCGCAGGTAATGCACCAGCTCGAGCATCGGCTGGTAAACCATCTCGGTGAACACGCGGTGCGTCTCGGGGTGGCGCGCGGTGGACATCCACGCGTTGACGTTGCGCGCGAATTGTTCCGTGGTCATGCCCGCATGCGTCGCCGCCATCAGCTGGGCGATGCCTTTTTCGCCGGAGGCGGCGACGCCTTTGAGGTCACCGGCAAGGGCCGACTTGAAGGGTTCCGTGGTCTTCCATTCCGGATGCTGCGGCGATTGCGCCTTCACCTGGTCGATCACGAAGAAGAACTGGAAATAGATGGGCTGCTCCGCCCACAGCGTGCCGTCGTTGTCGAACACCGCGATGCGTTGTTCGGCGGGCACGAAGTCGGATGAGCCGGTGGTGGTCACCTTCTTCACGAAATCCACGATGTGCTGCCTGGCCGCACCGTCGTTCCATGAAGGCAGGACGTCCTGCGCTGCCAGGCTGGCATTCACCCAGCACAACAGGCAGCACAGCATCAGCAGCAGCCTGGGCCAGGCCCGGGAAGCACGGCGACCTGCAATGACGGCTCTCGCGACCATGGTGCTCTCCATGTGTTCTTCGCCCGGAGAGCCGCTCGCGCGTCAGGCGCGCACCACTCCCCCTGCCAACATGCATCGCCCGCTATACAGCGACACATGCTTCGGACGTGCTTTTTCCAGCACATCGGCCTGCACCATTGCGGATTCCCATGGCTCTGACAATTCGAGAGTCTACGTAGCGTTTCTACGCAAAATTACTGAGATCCCGCTCGACGTCGCGTGGTTGCTGGCTTTCACGCGTGACAGCGAGGTGAAGAAAAAGCGGCGCTCTTGCCGCCTGGCCGGCAAGACGCGCGATAATGGCCGTCGCCATGGGGAGCCGGCGCGACGCGCGCCGACATCGGCTCGACAACCGCCCGACGTACGAGGACTTCCGTCACGGATGGCGTTCTTGCGTGGAGCGGGCACGTCATGGCGCATGGTGTCGATCCATCCGCATTGCCTATTCCGTGCCTCCGTCTTTCGGGCGGAACGTCACCGCGCGCACGTCGCTTGCCCGGCGATGCGCATGCGCCACGCGACAGGACGCGCATGCCGACCGAGCCCCCTCCCTTGGCGGACCGGAGTAGCCCATGGTCATACACACCCTTCCCGTGAAACTCGTCGTGCGGCGGGGCCAGCCACCTTACCTCGCGGTAGGCATACCCAAGAGCGCCATCCGGCTCGGCCGCAAGCCCAGGCCGCAAACGATCCGTTGGCAGCTGCAACACCATGGCGTGCCGGGCCGGTTCAACGCGCTGGACGATGCGATTTCGCCGGGCTTTCTCTGGATAAGCCCGCCGTTTCCGGGGATTTTCGGCCCGCCCAGGATTGGCGATCGCGGACAATCCATCACGCTGTTGGACGATCACAATCTCGAAGAGAAGATCGGCACCTGGTACTACCGGCTCAGCGCCACGATCGGCGGCGTGGTCTATCGCACGCGTTTCGAATCGCCCTATCCCCCGCGCGTAGGCCCCTTGCGCAGCAGCCGCATGCCCGCGGCCACCCACAGTGGCTCCACTGCAGTATCGCCCTTGCCACCTTTGATCTTCGGCTTTGACCCGCGAACCGCCGGCAACCCCACGATCAAGAATCGCTGAGCGGCCGGCTCACCCCTATGGGAGAACGCTATGTACATGACCTTCAATGGCGACCTGACGGCAGGCCCTCGTCGCTCTCGCACCACCGCGTCCACATCGGCGCCAGCACCGGCTCCCGCGCCGGCTCCCGCACCCGCCCCGGCTCCGTCCCCTGACAAGACTCCTACGCCGGACACGAGTAATCCGCTGATCAAGAACCGCTGAAGCGCCACTGCGGGAGGCAGCCTTCGGCCAAGCAAGCTTGAAGACAGCATGACGGCTGTCGGCGGACGGAATACGCCATATGGACGTCATACGTTTGGCCGTCCAGAAGGCCCGCTTGCGCGAACACGTGCTAGGCTGCCCAACCTAGGGGAGCCAGCCGCCTTCACGTGTCGGCGCTGGCCAAGCTTCGCCGCCGCCCATGCGTGAGGATTGCCCGGCAAGGGATTGCACTAGCTGGTACAGGAGTGCGACTCGTCATGGCGCAGGAAACCGGCGTACCGACATTCCGGTATCGCGCATTCATCAGCTACAGCCACCAGGACAAAGCCTGGGCCGACTGGCTGCACCGTTCGCTGGAAAGCTATCGGATTCCACAGCGCCTGGTGGGGCTGGAGACATCGGCAGGCGTCGTTCCCAGGCGCCTCATGCCGGTCTTTCGTGATCGCGACGAACTGGCCAGCGCCACCGACCTTGGCCGCAAGGTCAACGAGGCCCTGTCGCAATCGGCCAACCTGGTGGTGATCTGCTCTCCCCACTCGGCGAAGTCACGTTGGGTGAACGAGGAAGTGCTGGCCTTCAAGCGGCTGGGCCATGCCGACCGCATCTTCTGCCTGATCGTCGACGGCGAGCCCAACGCCAGCGAACTCGCCGGCGGCGAAGCCAAGGAGTGTTTTGCCCCCGCGCTGCGTTTTGAATGGAATGGCATGGGCAGCTTGTCCGACGAGCGCACCGAGCCCATCGCGGCCGATGCGCGGCCTGGCAAGGATGGCCGGACCAACGCGAAACTCAAGCTGGTCGCTGGCGTGCTCGACATCGGCTTCGACCAGCTCAAGCAACGCGAACAGCAACGCCATCAGCGCCGGCTTGCGGCCATCGCAGCAGTCGCGGTCGGCATCATGCTGATGACATCGACGCTCGCCGTGATCGCCGTTCGAGCGCAGCGCGTCGCCGAGCGCGAGCGCAACCAGGCCGAGGGCCTGGTCAGCTTCATGCTGGGCGATCTCAACGACAAGCTCGGGCAAGTGCAGCGCCTGGATATCATGGAGGCGGTGGACGATCGCGCCATGGCCTATTTCCAGTCCTTGCCGAACAACGACGTCACCGACCTGTCGCTGGAGCAACGCGCCAAGGCGCTGGAAAAAATCGGCAGCGTACGCACCGACCAAGGCCACCTCGATGCCGCCATGCAGTCCTATCAGGCGGCCGCCAACATTGCCGGCGCGCTGGCGGAGCGCGATCCGCGGAATGCGGCGAGGCAAGTGGCCTACTCGCGCGTGCTCGCATTCATCGGCATCACCGAGTGGTACCGCGGCAACCTGCCGGCGGCGGAGAAGAACTTCACGACGGCGCAGGATGTCCTGCGGCGCATGCCGCTGACCGGCACGCCCGACAAGGACTTCATCCAGCAATGGGCCACCGTGGACAACAACCTGGGGCACGTACTGGAGTCGCAAGGCAAGCTCGACCAGGCCGCCATGCAATACCAGAGCATGCTCACGCATTGCCGGGAACTGGTGCGCGGCAAGAACCCAAAGACGGACTGGCAGGAACTGCTCGGCGAAGCGCACAACAATCTCGGCAAGATCGCACTGATGCAAGGCGACCTCGCCACGGCCATCGCCGAGTACCGTGCGGACGACGCGATCGAAACCACGCTGAGCAACCGCGACCCGCGAAACCACGACCAGAAGGAGAACATGGTCCGCGTGCGCGCCATCCTCGGCCGCACCATGGCATTGGGCGGCGATGTGGACGTCGGCGGCGCGCGCCTGCAGCAGGCGATCGATGGCGCCATGCAACTCTCGGAGTTCGAACCCAAGGAGACGGGCTTTCGCGCCAAGGTGGCGTTGTATTCGACCCAGCTCGCGCGTCTGCGCCGCCTCGCTGGCGACCGTGATGCGGCGAAGCAGTTGAACGACCGCGCGCTGAAGATCTTCGGCGACATCACGCACCAGGACCCGAGCAATGCGGAGTGGAAGCAGGACTTCGCCGAAGCGCAGGTGGAGCAGGCCGCGCAATCGCTGGCCGCCGGCGATAACGCGCAGACGCAGACGCAGGCCGGCCAGGCGCTCGCGGTGCTCGCGCCCATGCACGACAGCCAGCCCGGCGAACGCACGCTGCTGCTGGACACCGCGGCCGCGCGACTGCTGCTTGCCGCGAGCACCGGCGACGCGGCGAAAGCCGCGCAATGGCGCCAGCAAGTGGTCAAGGACATCGCCTCGGTCGCCAGCGGCGCCGCCGATCCGCGTCTCCTCGCCTTGCGCGTCAACGCGCTGCTTAGCCTCGACCGCGCGCCCGAGGCAGCTCCGCTCGTGCAGCAGCTATGGGATTCGGGCTATCGCGATCTCGACCTGCTCGCCGCGCTGAAGCATCGCGACATCGACTATCCCGCCAATGCGGCCTTCCAGCAGCGCCTGCAGGCGGCGCTGGCGAGGAGCGACCCGCAGTAGCACCCTCTTCCGCCCGGAAACACCCACCGAACAGGGATCCTGCCGCATCCTGACCTGAGGAGCACGTGATGGCCAACGACCTAGCTGTGACCTTGAACGAGAGCACGAATCCATGGCTCGTGGACGTCGATCAGAAGAACAACGCCAACCATGTGGCCCGCAGCAACCAGACCCAGACCATCACGTGGCAGCTCAACGGCAATGCGGCGTCGGGAAAGATCGTGAGCTGCAACTGGGTCAACAACCCGCCCGCCACCAACCCTCCACCCGCCGGGATCTTCGGGCCGTTCGTCATCGCGCCGAACGGAAAGTCGATGACCATCACCGACCTCAACAACAGCACCAGCACCACCGGTGACTGGATCTATCAGATATCGGTCCAGCTCGTCGACAACGGCCCGATCTACCAGAGTGGCTACGTCTCCATCACCGGCACTGCAACCAACCCAACGATCAAGAACAACTGACCGCACCAGGGGGCGTCATGCATCGCAGGGACAACTCGGACGTGGATTCGCAGGATGTGTCGGTCAAACCACCTGCGATGCATGACTCGTCGCCACGCCAGGCAAGCTACTCCGTGTCGGCCATACCGCCGGGTTCGGCCATGACACCGCTGGTGGTCGGCATCACCAGTCACCGCAACATTTCGTCGGCGGAGATCGAGCCCATACGCGCACGAGTCACCGCCTTCTTCGAGATGCTTCGACAGGAATTTCCCGGCTTGCCGCTATGCGTGCTTTCCGCGCTGGCGGAAGGGGGCGACCAGTTGGTCGCGCACGTCGCGCTCGAAGCAGGCGCGCGGCTGATGGCGCCCTTGCCGTTGCCGATGGACCTCTACCTCGACGACTTCCCCGCGCCGTCGGCGCGCGCGCATTTCGAAGCCTTGTGCGAACAGGCCCAGTTGATTCCACTGCCGCTGCCACGGGGACCTTCGCATCATGCCGTGGCCATGCCCGGCCCATCACGCGACCGCCAATACGCCAAGGCGGGCGTATTCATCGCCAGCCACTGCCATATCCTTCTCGCCATCTGGGACGGCAAGGATTCGGGACGGCTGGGAGGCACGGCACAGGTGGTCAACTACCATCTCAACGGCACCCTGCCGGGCCTGGTCGAACGCCATCGCGAAGCGCGGCATGTGCTCGGCAGCGGCGACGAGCGTCTGCTGTACCACATCGTCTGTTCGCGCGAGGGAGACCATGGCGACGTCGCACCGGGCCTCCTGCCGCTGCAGACCTACTGGCGCTGTGGCGACTTCACCACCACCGACCGCACGCCACCGCCCGAGTTCTGCCAGATGTTCACGCACATGTCGGAATTCAACGGCGACGGCGTGAAGTACGCGGACGACATCGCGAAGGCGTCATGCAACGAGAGCGGCCGCATACTTACCGACGGCAACGCCGTCGGGCGCATCTTCCGTGCGGCGGATTGGCTGGCCATCCATTTCCAGAAACGTGTCCTGCTCGCGCTGAGGCTCACCTACATCCTGGCGGCCCTGATGGGCATCGCCTTCACGTTCTACGCGCACCTGTCCGAGCAGGACTTCCTCATCTACACCTTCCTGCTGCTGTTCGCGCTCGGCGCGCTGATCGCCATACTCGCGCGCCATCGCGGCTGGCACCGCAAGTACCTCGACTATCGCGCCCTCGCCGAAGGGTTGCGCATACAAGCCTATTGGCGCCACGCCGGAATATCGGCCACCGGCGAGCATGAGTTCGCCCACGACAATTTCCTGCAGAAGCAGAACATCGAGCTCGGCTGGATCCGCCATGTGATGCGCGTGGCAGGCATTGACCCGTTGCCCAACGTCGACACGCGCCACGCGACGGCGCTCTCCGAAGTCATCGACGAATGGGTCGGCGAATCCGGCAAGAGCGGCCAGTTGCATTACTTCGAACGCAAGACCCTCGAACGCACCGGCCTGCATCACGTGACCGAAACCATCGGCATGGTCAGCCTCTGGGGCGGCATCTCGATCAGCGTATTCCTCGCCATCTTCGCCCTGCGCCTGCCGGAGAGCATCAAGACCACCATGGTGATGATGATGGCCGTGCTCTCCATCATCGCCGCCGTGCGCGAAGCCTATGCCTATCGAAAGGCCGACAAGGAGCTCATCCGCCAATACCGCTTCATGCAACGCATCTTCGCCAGCGCACGCGCCGCCCTGGACCGCACCGGTGACCCTGCCAAGCAGCGCGAAATCCTCCTCGCCCTGGGCGACGCCGCGCTCACCGAGCACGCGGAGTGGACCCTGATGCACCGCGAGCGCGATGTGGAGCACAGCAAGTTCTGAACTGTCCTCGCGGCCAACCTTCATACGCATTCGAGCGGCACCGGGCGTCGCAGGAGAATCCGGCACGCCCTGATTGCATGGGTTCACCCCCTTGGCGTCGCGGCTTTGCGACACGAGGTTTTTCCAAGACTTGCGGGTCTCTCCTTGCCGAGGCGCCCGTTTTCAAGGACAAACGTCCACGCAGCGACGACGTTCCGTGCACGATTTCCCTCGTGCCGAGATATGACGATAGGGCCGAGACCATCGCCCTGCCCTGCGGCTCCGCATGCCCAAGCACCGAAACAAGTTGATGATCACGCTCTCGTCGACGGTGGACGCCTTCAACGACGATGAGCTGATGACGCGTGCGGCCGCGCTGGCCTTCTACGCCGCGCTGTCGTTCGCGCCGATCCTGCTGCTACTGGTATGGACGGTATCCGTGCTCCAGCCCGCCTGGCTGGAGCAGATGCTGGCCATGATGGCCACCCTGGTCGGGACACGAGCGGCGGGCGCGATTGACGACGTGGTGAAATCCGCGCACGCCCATCCGCAGCTGGGCAATCTCGCCGGCCTGGTGGGCATGGGCATCACACTCTTCAGCGCGTCGGCCGTCTTTGCCCAGCTGCAGGGCACGCTCAACCGCGTGTGGCACGTCAAGCCCAAGCCCGGCGCGGCCATTGGCGCATGGCTGAAGGCTCGCGCACATGCCTTCGCGCTACTTGTTGGCGTCGGCTTCCTGCTGATTACTTCCTTCGTGGTAAGCGCCGCGATCCAGGCATTGATACCGGGCCAGGACACCTTGTGGAAGGCGATTGAATACATCGTTTCGGTGGTGGTCTTCGTCGTCGCCTTCGGCGGCATGTACAAGGTGCTGCCGGACGCCGCCATCGAATGGAAGGACGCCGTCATGGGCGCGCTCATCACCACGCTGCTGTTCCTGCTCGGCAAGTACGCCATCGGTTTCTACATTTCGCACGCGAACGTTGGCGGCGCCTATGGACCCGCCGCCGCGTTCGTGGTGCTGCTCACCTGGGTGTACTACTCATCGATCATCGTGCTGGTCGGCGCGGCGCTGACACGCGCCGTCGCGGAGGCTCGCGGCAAGCCGATATTGCCAAGCGACCACGCCGTGGAGATCGAGACCAAGCTGGCCGAAGTCAGTGAGCCCGGTGGCGCGCCGAAACGGGAAGACGACGAACCCTGGCAGCGGCACCGTTGACCCAGCAGATACCACGATTCATGCGGCAAGCTGGCGCAAGGCGATCCCCAGCGCGATGCGATAGCTCGTCGCCAGGTCGCCATTGATCACGATGGTCGCCAGCGGCGCGCCGTGCCGGCCGTCAGCCCGTTCCACCACAGCGCCGCTGTCGTCGTGCACCTCGACGTACGGCGAGGCCAGCGCCTCTAATGCTTCGTCGAGGCCAGCCTCGGGATGGGCGCGGGCTTCTTCGGCGAGATTGCCCGGCGCCAGCAACATGAATTCGGCGCCTTCAGCCTTCGCCTCGCGCACCCTGGCGACAAGCTCGCGAAGTCCTCCGCACGTGCATACCGACATGTCCTGCCCCGCGGCTCGCATCAGAGAGTCGAAGCGGGCCGAGAGGTCACCGCCGGCGAAATGGCCGGCGGTATGCGGTCCCTGCACGATCAGAATGGTCATAACCCAGGTCCGGTGCGCAGTATCTGCGTTGACGACATGGTGCTACCGCAGGCGATAAAAACGCTGCATTGCCATGGCGCCGCGGCGTAAATTCCCCGCCATTTTTCTGTCTTCTTTCATACCGACGGCGCGATCCACCGGTAGGCAGCGGCTGCGCGGGATATGCTGAGCATCACCGATGCCAGGAGAGGGACCAGCCATGCCTGACCACATGCGCGCCATCGTCGTCATGGGCGTGAGCGGCTGCGGCAAGACCAGTGTCGGCATGGCACTGTGCGAGCGCATGGGTTGGCGGATGATCGAAGGCGATGCGTTCCACTCCGAGCACAACGTCCGGAAGATGGAGGCCGGCGTGCCGCTCGACGATGACGACAGAAAGGATTGGCTGGACCGGTTGGGCGTGGCGCTGGCGAATGCGGCGATGGCCAACCAACCTGCCGTGCTCGCCTGCTCAGCCCTCAAGCGCCGCTATCGCGACACCCTGCGCCGGGCCGTGCCGGGCCTGGGCTTCGTCTTCCTCAAACTGTCACCCGATGCTGCCGCCGAGCGCGTCAACCGGCGCTCTGGACACTTCATGCCAGCGAGTCTGATCGACAGCCAGTTTCGCGACCTGGAGCCTCCCACGAACGAAGCTGGCGTGCTCACGGTCGACGCGCTCGACCTGCTGGAGGCCAACATCGATCGCATCGTGGCCTGGTGGAGCGCTGAAGCCACCCTCTGACGAGGCACGTGGAGCTGTCGCCCTGCCCCATGCCACGCAACCTTCCCGTTCGTGAGAGGCACTCACCCGGGCAGGTATGGCTACCTGCACGCGAAGGCGGGTGAGGCCCCGTCGAGCGATTCACGGGAATGTCGGCAGGGTACGCGACATGCATACGGGTGAGCAGTACCACAACTTCATGCTGGCCTCCGAACGAGACTGCGCCGTGCGCGGACGGTTCCAGAGGATGGTGCTTGGTCTGCTGGGCAAGGACGAAGGCATCCTCGACTTCGGCGCCGGTACCGGCATCGATGCGAAGACCTATTCGGCCCACGGTCACCAGACGTTCGTCTACGAGCCGTCGGAGGCGATGCGCAACTACCTTGACCATCACTGCCAGGACGAAATCATCCGCAAGACCATCGTGTCGGTCGCCTCGCCAAGCGAGTGCAGGGTGCAGGCGGTCACCGCGAACTTCGCCGTGCTCAATCACATCGAGGATCACGCACCGCTGTTCGAGGAGTTGTCCCACACGGTGAGCCCGGGCGGGTTTGTGCTGGCGAGCATGCTCAATCCGTACTATCTCGGTGATGCACGCTACCGCTGGTGGCGACGCAACCTCGCGACGCTCATGCGTAGCGGCCACTACGCCATCGCCAGCGAGAGCCACATACACCGGTTTGCACCACGCGTCGTGGCGCGTGCGGCAGAGCCGTTCTTTCGATTGGAGCGCGTCACGCCGCGAGGCCTCGGCCTGGCAACCCACCTTTACATGTTCCTGCTATTCAGGCGTTCCTGACATGTGGAAAGACTGGATAAGGCCGTTCGTGCGCCCGCTCCCACAGTGGTCGACCATTGCCGTGGCGCCTCCCCAGCAGGACGTCACCGCGAGCTTGCGCTGGAATCACCAGTCCGCCGATGTCACCACCGACCATACGGTGGCCTCGCTAAAACCGCTTTCAATTGCGACGAGCCTCGACGCGGGAGACACCCCCACGCTCGAATACACGGACAGCGCCACGGGAAAAGTACTTGGCGTGCTGTACCTGGCCAAGGCGACATCCATCGCCATCGAAGGCGCCTGCATCACCGTCTATCACGTCAGTGGCAGCGAGCACCGCTGCCTTCCGTGGCCGCGACGTTCGTGGAATCAGTGGCTGCAGAACCGCGTCATGCGCAAGAGCAACACCTCGCATCATGCGTTGATGGATCCAGACTCGGTGCAGCAGCTGATGATCGCCTATCTCTGCCCCAGGCCAGTCATCCTGGTCTCGGTCGATGCGCGGGGTCACCGGAACATGTTTCCGATGGATCTGATCGGGCCACTGCAACGCAGTGCCCTCTTCTCCCTCGCCCTGCGCAACACCAATGTCTCCGAGCCCGTCATGCGCGACGCGTGCAAGGTGGCGCTTTCCAGCATGCCGGCCTCGATGAAGGGCACCGTCTACAAGCTCGCCGAACACCACAAACAGGCGCTCGACGACTGGACCGCGCTGCCCTTCCCGACGCGCCCCTCGCAGGCATTCGGCATCCCCGCCGTTGCCGCCGCACTGCGCATTCGCGAGCTCAGCATCGTGCACGCCCATGACATGGGCTCGCATACCTTCTTCCTCGGCCGCATGGCTTCCGATGAAGATCTCACCGAAGGCGCGCAGCTGCACCACACCGCGGGTTTCCACCAGGCGTATCGACGCCAGCGCAACGCGGCATTTGAGGAGGTCTGACCGACACCGCCTGTTTCAGACGATGCGCCGGCCCTATCGGAGAAAATGAAAAGGGCCGACGGATGGTCGGCCCCTTCGTGTACTCGCGCTGATTTCACCTGACGACTCAGAACGGTTCTTTCTACCTGAGAGAAACCCCCACCCGGCGCAACGCAAGCCAGTAAGCCAATCCTGACCTCGAAACCGTACTGGAAGTGGAGATTCCGTCAAGATTTGGCGCCAGGGAGGGGCAAAACACAACAACTTCCTAGACGCCGTCCCCAGACGCATCCGCCGCGCAATATCAAGAGGACCCGGTTAGGCGGCCCTAGGCAGATCACAGTGGCCCGAACTGTCCCCTCCGGGCGAAAGCAGACCGCGGGCTGCAACGATCAGCAAGGAACCGCCGAAGCGGCCCCTTGCCTGGCTCCCGACTCATGTCACGGCCAGGAGGAAAAAGCTTTAGTCACTCGCCACTTTCAGTCGACTGGGCATCGCCGTGCACACCTAGCGTGCGTACCTGCAATTGCTTGCCATCAGGCGTGGCCTCCGAAACCTGAAGAGCTCCACCGTTGGCGGCCGCCCCCTTAGCTGTGACGACGGGGGCGCCCTGGCCATCCTCCAATATGAACATCGTGTTGCCCTTGCCATCGACCATCATGCCGATTCGGTCGCGAGGCACACCCTTTTCGGAGTGCTGCGCATCCAGCCCTATCGCTACGCTGCCATTGGCCATGGTTGCCATGCCGCCACGTTCGATTCCGGTGGTGTCGTAAACCACCAGTCCAGCCACGCGGCTCTTGCGGTTCCCGCCAGCAGGATCCTCGCCGATCCGCACCCGCACCGTACCCGCGTCATCCACGGCATAAATGCGGTGGACTCGTACCTCGCGCTGGACGATGCCGCCTACGCCATACCAAGCCAAGAACATCGCCACCATCAGCAACAGCAAACCGACCATACCCCAGCGCGCGCGTCGCAACGAACGCTCAAGCTGGGTCAGACGCACGTCAACGGCTTCCGGCGATACGGAGGTCATGCGTTTTCCTTTGCGGGTTTGGGTGCCGCCAGACGTTAGCACCCAGTTAGCTGTCACGGCAATCAAGTCACTAGAGTCTGCGATCAGGGAAACCGAAAGCGACTCAATGCCCGATGAGAACCTCATTGCGTTGCAGATCGAAATCCGAAACCCGTAGGGCAAGCAACTCGCCAGCTCAAAGACCTAGCTTGATGAGCAAGTGGACGATGAGCTCGTTCCTACATGCCAATGCGCTCCCAGGCGCCCTGGCACACCTGCTCACTGACAAAGTTCAGTAACCGCGATTCCTCCGCGTGCTGTAGTCCCTTAGGTGCGTTTACGATTGATCGTCTCGCGCGTCGAGGCCGCTTCGTCTCGATCGATTGGGCCATGTCCTTTATGGCTCCCCTCGCAAGCTGATCAACCATTCCGATAGCCCGCTCAGTCAATCGAGCGGCCAGCCAGCATAGGTATATCCCGATGTAAGTCAGGTTTCGGTACTTTCCATGACTCAGGATCTGCCCCTTCCGAATTTTCGCGCGCGCCCCCCCCCTGGTATTCGAGCTTTGCGAGACCAAAGGAAATGGCGGACCGGCTTCGAATTCGGCGCACAACGCTGGAAGAGAGCGATTCAAGTTCAGGATCGGTGAGGTAGGACCGAGTGGAGAGACGTTGCTCCAAGTCGATCCCGCTGGCATGGGCCCACAGATACAGACGCTTGATGGCACTAGATCGGCGCTGATGGTGTTTGCCGAGCGTCCCGCGTTTCGCACCTGAGTCGTGATGAAGAGCGCTAGAAAGTAGATGGGCATGCCGGTGTCATCGACCAGCATCGACAAGCGCTCGCCATCGTCGAGCACGATAAGGTGAATTTGAAAAGGCTCTCGACGTTGCATTGAACAAATTACACGGGGTATCTGGTAGGAAAGATACCCCCCGTGCCACTCACCGCACCTCAAGTCGCGTTAAAAAAAAGGCCATGAAATCATGGCCTTTTGATCAAACGCAACAATTTTGCAGGTGGTACAAATTAGAACGGAATATCGTCGTCGTCGAAGCTGTTGTTCTGGGCCGGCGCTGGGGCGGACTGGCGCTGCTGGTTGCCGTAGTTGTCGCCGCCACCGCGCTGGTTGCCGTAGTCGTTGCCGCCACGGGACTGGCCGCCACCGTAGTTGCCGCCGCCCTGGCGCTGACCACCGCCGCCACCGCCCTGCGAGCGCTGGAAGCCGCCACCGCCGCCGCCCGCGCCGCCTTCGGAACCACCGCCAAGCATCTGCATCTCGTTGGCGATGATGTCGGTGCTGAAGCGCTCGATGCCGTCCTTGTCGGTGTACTTGTCGGTGCGCAGCGAGCCTTCGATGTAGACTTGGCGGCCCTTCTTCAGGTATTCGCCGGCGATTTCAGCGAGACGGCCGAACAGCTTCACGCGGTGCCACTCGGTGCGCTCCTGCTTCTCGCCGCTCTGCTTGTCGGTCCAGTTCTCGGACGTCGCGATGCGGATGCTGGTGATCGCCGCGCCGCCGCTGGTGTAACGGGTTTCCGGGTCGGCACCGAGGTTGCCGACGATGATGACCTTGTTGATGCCACGTGCCATGGAAGGAATGTCCTCTGTGAGCCGGCGCTGCGTTCTGGGGCAGTCAGCACCGGGATGGTTGATCCGGCAGCCATCATAACCGTGGGCCGGCCGTCGAAAACAGGAAGAATTTTTCCGTCATGACCCGCCTGCCGGCCCGGCAAGGACTCCGGCTGGCGTCCGGATCGGACGAAAAACCAGGCGAATCAGACCACTGGCGGTTCTCAGCGGCTGCGACACAGGGGCCAAGTGGCTTTTGTAGGAGCGCACCCAGTGCGCGATGGGCAGTACGGTTTCCCCGCCCGCTCGCGATAACCCGGTATAGGGATTCCATGCGGGACGGTCGCGCACTGGGTGCGCTCCTACAGGGAGGCTCGCCCTGTTCCTCAGTTCCCGCTGATGAAGCGGTAGCCCACGCCCGGTTCGGTCTTCAGCCAGCGGGGCGAGGCCGGGTCGTCGCCCAGTTTCTGGCGAAGCTTGCCCACGACGATGCGCAGGTAGTGGCTGTCGTGGGTGTGGGTGGCGCCCCAGATGTCGCGCAACAGCTGCTGCTGGGTCACGACCCGGCCGGCATGGCGCAGCAGCACGGCCAGCACGGCGTATTCCTTGCGGGTCAACGCGAGCAGCTGGCCGTCGAGCGTGACCTCGCGCCGCGCCAGGTCGATGGCCAGCCGGCCGTCGTCGTAGCGCTGCGGCGCATCGGGCTCACCGGGCCGGCTGCGCAACAGTACACGCAGGCGTGCCATCAGCTCCTGGATGCCAAAGGGCTTGGTCACGTAGTCGTTGGCGCCTGCGTCCAGCGCCTTCACCTTCTCGGTTTCCGAATCGCGCACGGACAGCATCAGCACCGGCACCTGGCTCCACTGGCGCAATTCGGCCAGTACCTCATGGCCTTCGCGGTCCGGCAGGCCGATGTCGAGCACCACGAGGTCCGGCGAGCGCGTGGCGGCCAGAGCGAGTCCCTCGGCCGCGTTCGCGGCGAGCAGTACTTCATAGCCTTCCGCGCGGAGACCTATGTCGAGGAACTTGCGGATCTGCGCCTCGTCGTCGATGACCAGGACACAGGGGGCAGCGGCAGTCATGCGTTGTTTTCGGGCGGCGCCGGCAACGGCAAGGTGATGCGAATGGTGGTGCCAACACCGTCGCCCGGCAAGGCTTCCACGCTGCCGCCGTGGGCGCCGATCATGCCGCGGCAGATGGCAAGGCCCAGGCCGGTACCTTGCGGCGCCCGGTCGCCACGGGACACCGAGTAGAACATGTCGAAGATGCGCGCGCGTTCGTCCTCGGGGATGCCGGGGCCGCGATCCACCACGTCGATCTGCACCTTTTCGCCGTTGGGTCGCACCACGATGCGCACCGCTTCACCGGGCGGCGAGAAGCGCGCGGCATTCTCGAGGATGTTGAACAAGGCCTGCTCGATCAGCGCCGGATGCACATAGAGCAGGATCGTGTTCGACGGCAGCGCGATGTCGAGGCGCAGATCAGGAAAGAGCTTGCGCAACCGGTTGGATGACGCTGCGACGATCTCGGCCACGTCGGTCCAGTCGCGATTGAGCTTGAGCGTGCCGTGACCCAGGCGTGTCATGTCAAGCAGGTTCTGGATGTAGCGATCCAGGCGCTGTCCTTCGCCGAGGATCGCTTCGAGCAGCTCGCGCCGTTCGCCGGCGGGAAGCTGGTCGCCGTAGCTTGCCAGCGTGCCGGCGGAACCGATCATCGACGCGAGCGGCGAACGCAGGTCATGCGATACGGACGACAGCAGCGCATTGCGCAGGCGCTCCGTTTCACCCTGCACCCGCGCGCCTTCCAATTCGTCGGCCAGGCGCGCGCGCTGCAGCGCCTGGCCGATGTCCTGCACCATCGCCATCGCGAGGCTGCGTTCGTCCACTTGCGGCTCGCCACGTTCGGGCGGAAAACGCAATACGGCCACGCCAAGTGGGTTGTCGGCGCTGCCCAATGGCAATACCCAGCAAGGCGCGGCATTCAGCGTGTCGGTATAGCGACCGGCCTGCTCGGCGTGCTGCTCGCTCCATGACGCGGCACCGAGATCCTGCGTGGCCAGCGGAAAATCACGCGGCGCCGTGGCGACGACACGCAGCACCTGGCTGGCGTCGCGCGCCAGGATAGCCGCATCGCAATGCAGCACATGGGAGAGCGCATCGACGCCGGCCTTGCGGATGCCGGCCGCATCGGTGCTGGTGGAAAGGCGCTGCCCCAAGGACAGCAGCGCCCTGGCGTTCGCATGCGCGGCGCGCAGCGACTCCACCTGGCTCGCCAGTCGCGTCGCCAGCCGGCTGCACACCAGCGCCGTTACCAGGAACAGGCACACCGCCAGCACATCGTCGACGTTGGCGATGGCCAAGGTGTAACGTGGTGGAGCGAAGAAGAAGTTGTAGCCGAGGAAGCAGAGAATGGCGGTATAGACCGCCACCACCATGCGCGTTCTCGCCGCCACCACCATCACGGCCATCAGGAAGATCAGCGCGAGGTTCGCCACCGACAGGTAACGGTCGGCGATGAAGGACAGGCCGAACGCCACCAGCGTGGCGACCGTGGCGAACACGTATTCGTCCCGCCGCCCTTTCCCGCCCGGCATGCGAAGACGCATGCGCGACTTCGCGCGTTCCGCCGGCGTGGCGATGATGGTCAGTTCCAGATGCGCGCCACGGCGCAACAACAACTGCGTGAGCGACCGGCCCAGCATGCGCGCCATTGGACGTTCGCGCGTGCGTCCGAGAATGATCTGGCCGATGCCCTCGCGATCGGCATGCGCGATCAATTCGTCCGCGATGGCGTGGCCTCGCAGCATCACGGTGTCGCCACCCAGCCGACGTGCGAGTCGCATGGCGGCATCCAGGCGCTCGCGACGCCCCTTGTCCAGCGTGGCGCCGTTGTCGACGAAGGCCACGCTCCATGGCGCGCCCCGCCGCTCGGCGATGCGGCGCGCGATGCGCACCAGGTATTCGCTTTGCGAATGACCATCGATGGCGGCCATCACGCGGCGCCGTACGGGCATGGCGCCGCCACGCGCCAGCATCTGCTCACGCAGGTCGCTGTCCACGTGACCGGCCACGGTATCGACGGCCAGCTCGCGCAGCGCGACCAGATTCGTCGGTGAGAAAAACGCATCCAACGCCGCCGCCGCCGTTTCCGGCACGTAGACCTTGCCCTGCTTGAGGCGCTGGATCAGTTCGCGTGGCGGCAGATCCACCAGCACGATGTCGCGCGCGCGATCGAGGAACGCATCGGGCACCGTCTCGCGCACGGTCACGTTGGTGATGCGGCGCACCTGGTCGTTGAGGCTTTCCAGATGCTGCACGTTGAGCGCGCTGTAGACCTCGATGCCCGCATCCAGCAGTTCGGCGATGTCCTGCCAGCGACGCTCGTGGCGACCGCCAGGCAGGTTGCTGTGCGCCAGTTCGTCCACCAGGATCACCGCCGGACGCCGCTGCAAGGCAGCGTCCAGATCAAACTCGGTGAAGTCGCGGTCTCGGTAGTTCACCTTGCGCCGAGGCAGCACTTCGAGACCTTCGAGCAGCGCCTGCGTTTCCGCGCGACCATGGGTTTCCACCAGGCCGACCACCACATCGATGCCCTGCCGCTTCAGTTCACGGGCGGCCGACAGCATGGCGTAGGTCTTGCCGACGCCAGGTGCCGCACCCAGGAAGATTTTCAGCCGACGGCCGTTTTCTTCCTGCACCGAATCGAGCAGGGCATCGGCGCGCGCTTCGCGGGAAGGTTCAGACATGCATCGCGTGCCGTCAGTGTGGATGGGGGTACGTTATGCCTTAACGGGCATCCAGCGCCATATTGAGCTTGAGCACATTCACCCGTGGCTCGCCCAGCACGCCAAGCTGCCTTCCCGTCGTCGCCATCGACACCATCGCCTGCACCTGCGATTCGCTCAAGCCACGGATGCGGGCCACACGTGCCACCTGGTAAGCCGCCGCGGCCGGCGAGATTTCCGGGTCCAGGCCACTGCCCGACGCGGTGACGAGGTCCACCGGCACCGGCGCGCGATTGTCGGGGTCGGCAGCATGCAGCGCATCGATGCGCTGCTTCACCGCGTCAGTGAGTGCTGGATTCGTAGGGCCCAGGTTGGAACCCGTGGATGCCGCCGCGTTGTTCGGCTGCGGCATGGTGGCGGACGGACGGCCCCAGAAGTACGTCGGATCGGTGAACGACTGGCCGATCAACGTGGAGCCGACCGGCTTGCCGTCCTTCTCGATCAGGCTGCCGTTCGCCTGCGACGGGAACAGCGCCTGGGCCAGACCGGTGGCGACGAGCGGGTAGAACACGCCGGTGATGGCTGTCATCAACAACAGCATCATCACCGCGTTGCGAATGAGCCTGATCATGTCTTGACCTCAGTAATGAAGGATCGCGTCGAGCAACGCGGTCGTCTGATGATTCTTGATGCCGCCGTCATAGGCGGGGAAATCGTAGGCGTACTCGTAGCGAATCTCAGGGCGGATCTCCAGGTCAGGTGACACCCAATACGTCATGCCCACCGTGTGGCTGGAATAGCGCGTGGCATAGCCCGTGCGCTGGCCGTCCTCGTCGTTGTAGAACTCGTTGCGGATCGAAACGAACGCCTTCGGGCTCACCTGGACGTTGAAGTAGTTGACGATGCCAAAGGCGGGATTGCGACCCAGTGGGAAATTGGGCGCCTCGCCCACCGGGTAACCCGGCACGCCATTGGGCGCGTGCGACTGCGAGGGGTCGGTCGCCAGCGCCTGGTCCTTGACGTAGATGTAGTACACCTCCGTCAGCATGTGCACGTCGGGCGTGAAGCGATGGCCCCAGGTCAGCACGAACTCCTGCAGGTTGTTATAGGTCTGCTTCTTGTTGTTGTAGGACTCCACGCAGGGATAGAGCATGTCATCGTTCGACTTGGACACCCAGCGCACGCAGGCCTGCGCCGTCAGGCGGCTGGTGCTGTCCCAGATCGCCGAATCGTCGCCGCCATGCAGGCCGAGTTGCAGCGTCCACTGGTCGTTGAGCTTGGTGGTCGTGATGACGCCCATGTTGGTGTACGCATCCACGGTGTAGAGGATGGAGTGCGTCAGCAGATAGTTGTTGGGCGAGAACTGCGCCTCGATGTCGGGCAGCGAGAGATAACGTCCCGCCGTGATCACCATGCCCTTCGCCACCCACGGGATGTAGAAATCCACATAGGCGATCATCGGGTCATTGCCGTAGATCTTGCCGTTGAGCGCACTGTTCGGCCGGGGATTGTTGAGCAATTGATCGCTCGTCACACCCTTCATGGTCGTGTAGTGATAGTCGTAGCCGTACAGGTCGTCGAAATGGAATCCCCAGTCGACGTGGTCGGTCTGCACCGTATCGGGGATGCGCTCGATGCGAAACAGGAACTGGTCGAACTCCACGCGGTTCGGGCGCGTGGCGTAGGACAGCGGGTAATTGGTGTGATCCGACGTGCTGAGGTTGGCCGACGGATTGATCCAGCCATAGACCTCGATGCGGTTGTCCTGCATCCAGTGGCCGAGCTTGGTGCAGGCCAGCGCTTTTTCCAGCGGGTATTGCGCATTGCCGTTGGGGACGCCGATCGGATAGTCCACGCCGCCCAGCTGCCATTCTGACGACGGGAACGGCGGCGAAGAGAACGGTGCATCCATGCCGCGACGCGCTGGAGCCGGCGCATTGGGATCGGCAGGCTCGGCATCCTCGCGATAGGCCGCGGCAAGGCGAGAGAAGAAGCCGCGCGAACAATCGGCGCTCTCTGCCGTCGGGGCCGACGGCGCGACGTCGCCGAGTTCGGCCGAAGGCGTCACCTCCGTGACCGACGCGGCACGCTCGGCCGAAGCCATGGCCTGTTCGGCCGGAGCCAGTGCGAAGAGAAGCGCGAACGAAAGTACCTTCTTGGACATCATGGGTGTTCCTGAAAACCGGCTCGGGGCGAGCCGTCCTTTTCTAGTGGGTAGAGGATGGGTGCCGCGCGAACGCCCAAGTCAGATGCCGGCGTAACCGCCGAGCACGTAATCGTCCTGCTCGTTGCGCGGCGACTCGGTGTCGTGCGGCTGCGGTCGCGATCGGGCCGCTGCGGGCAACGCAATCACGACGTCACACGGCGAGTCATTCGCACAAAGGCGAAGCTCGATGTCGGGATGCATGTCGTCTGGCAACGAAACGGAAAGCTTGAGGGTTTGCATGGAGAAGCATCCGATGGGGAATCACCGTCCACTTGTGATCTCGTCATTCCGGCGCAGGCCGGAATCCAGCAGTCTCAGTGGGCGGTATCGCCACTGGATCCCGGCCTGCGCCGGGATGACGTCATGCAGGGTCGACGCAAAATCACGCCAATCCGCAAATCACCAACAACATGTCGACCAGCTTGATGCCCACGAACGGCACCACGATGCCGCCGAGGCCATAGACCAGGAGGTTCCGCCGCAGCAGCGCACCGGCGCCGAGCGCGCGGTACTTCACGCCCTTCAGCGCGAGCGGGATCAGGAAGATGATGATCAGCGCGTTGAAGATCACCGCCGACAGGATCGCGCTCTGCGGCGTGGCCAGATGCATCACGTTGAGCGCATTGAGCGCGGGATAGGTCGTGGCAAACGCAGCCGGAATGATCGCAAAATACTTGGCCACATCGTTGGCGATGGAGAACGTGGTCAGCGCACCGCGCGTGATCAACATCTGCTTGCCGATCTCGACGATCTCGATCAGCTTGGTCGGGTTGGAGTCGAGATCGACCATGTTGCCGGCCTCCTTCGCCGCCTGCGTGCCGGTGTTCATCGCCACCGCCACGTCGGCCTGGGCCAGCGCGGGCGCATCGTTGGTGCCGTCGCCACACATCGCCACCAGGCGATTTTCGCCCTGGATCTTGCGGATGAGCTTGAGCTTCGCTTCCGGCGTCGCCTCGGCGAGGAAGTCGTCGACACCGGCTTCTGCCGCAATGGCGGCCGCCGTGAGCGGGTTGTCGCCGGTGATCATGATGGTCTTGATGCCCATGCGGCGCATTTCGGCGAAACGCTCGCTGATGCCGCCTTTCACGATGTCCTTCAGCTCGATCACGCCCAGCGCGGACGCGCCTTCGGTGACGATCAGCGGCGTCGCGCCCCGGCGCGCGATGTCTTCGGCCATGTGCTTCACCAGCGGCGGCAGGTGGCTGCCACTGGCTTCCAGATGGCGCTCCACGGCATCGAGCGCACCCTTGCGGATCCGGCGATCACCAATGTTCACGCCGCTCATGCGGGTCTGCGCGGTGAACGGCACGAACTCCGCGTGCCCCTCTTCCAGCTGGCGTTCGCGCAGGTTGAAGCGTTCCTTGGCCAGCACCACGATGCTGCGGCCTTCCGGCGTTTCGTCGGCCAGCGAAGCGAGCTGCGCGGCATCGGCCAGGCGGCCCTCTTCCACGCCCGGCGCCGGCAGGAAAGCCACGGCCTGGCGGTTGCCCAGCGTGATGGTGCCGGTCTTGTCCAGCAGCAGCACGTCCACGTCACCCGCTGCTTCGACGGCGCGACCGGAAGTGGCAATGACGTTGGCGCGAATCATGCGATCCATGCCGGCGATGCCGATGGCCGACAGCAGCGCACCGATGGTGGTGGGAATCAGGCACACCAGCAACGCGACCAGCACGGTGAGGGTGATCGGATTGCCCGTACCGGCCGCCTGCACGCTGTAGATGGAGTACGGCAGCAGCGTGGCGCAGGCCAGCAGGAAGATCAGCGTGAACTTCGCCAGCAGGATGGTGAGCGCTATCTCGTTCGGCGTCTTGCGGCGCGACGCGCCTTCCACCATCGCGATCATGCGGTCGAGAAAGCTCTCGCCCGGATTGCTGGTGATGCGCACCACCAGCCAATCCGACAGCACGCGGGTACCACCGGTCACCGCACTGCGATCGCCACCCGATTCGCGGATCACCGGCGCGGATTCGCCAGTGATGGCACTCTCGTCCACGCTGGCCGCTCCGGCTACCACGTCGCCATCGCCCGGCATCGAGTCACCCGCCTCGACGAGCACCAGGTGACCGACGCGCAGATCGGAAGACGGCGTGAACGTGACGGCCGCATCGCGATAAGGCGCAGCGAGCCGCTTGGCCACCACATCCTTGCGCGAACTGCGCAGCGCGGCGGCCTGTGCCTTGCCGCGGCCTTCCGCCAGCGCTTCGGCGAAATTGGCGAACAGCAGGGTGAACCACAACCAGATCGTCACCCAGAAGATGAAGGCGGTGGGCGCCTCGCCGTGGCCGGCCAGCGCCTGCACCCACAGCAGGGTGGTGAGCACGCTGCATACGAATACCACGAACATCACCGGATTGCGGAACTGCAACCGCGGCGACAGCTTGCGGAACGAGTCGGCGATGGCCTGGAGAATCAGGCTGCGGTCGAAACTGCGCACCGCAGGCACATGGGTATGAGTTGTTGTCATGATCGATATCCGGTGGGCATCAATGGGCCGACATCAGGAATTCGGCGATAGGCCCCAGCGCGAGCGCCGGCAGGAAGGTGAGCGCGCCGACCACGATCACCACGCAGGCCAGCAAGGTGACGAACAGCGGCGTATGGGTGGGCAGCGTGCCTGCCGACGGCGGCACATGACGCTTGGCGGCCAGCGAGCCGGCCATGGCAAGCATCGCGATGGCGAGCAGGAAGCGCGAGAAGTACATGCACACGCCGAGCAACACGTTCCAGAACGGCGTATTGGCAGAGAGGCCACCGAACGCGCTGCCGTTGTTGTTGGACGCGGAGGTGACGGCGTACAGCATCTCGCTGAAGCCGTGCGCGCCAGGGTTGGCGACACCCGCCACGCCAGCCGGCGTCGCCACCGCGATGGCCGTGCAGGTCACCACCAGGGCGCAGGGCACCAGCACGGCGAGGCTCGCCATCTTCATCTCGTGCGCCTCGATCTTCTTGCCGAGGTATTCCGGCGTGCGGCCCACCATGAGGCCGGCGATGAACACCGCGACCACGGCGAAGGCGAGCATGCCGTACAGGCCCGAGCCCACGCCGCCGAAGATCACCTCGCCCAACTGCATCAGCCACATCGGCACCAGGCTGCCCAGCGGCGTCAGCGAGTCGTGCATGTTGTTCACCGCGCCGCACGAGGCGGCTGTGGTGATCGCAGTGAACAAGCCGCTGGCGGCGATGCCGAAACGTGTTTCCTTGCCTTCCATGTTGCCGCCCGCCTGCAGCGTGCTGGCCTGCTGGTCCACGGCGAGTCCGTGCAGCGCGGGATTACCCGCTTGTTCCGCGGCCACCGCTCCCAACGCCAGCGGCACAAAGATCAGCAGCATGGTGGCGAGGATCGCCCAGCCCTGCCGCCGGTCGCCCACCATGCTGCCGAAAGTGAAGCAAAGACCCGCCGGAATCAGAAAGATCGCCAACATCTCGATGAAGTTGCTGAAGGGCGTCGGGTTTTCGTACGGGTGCGCGGAGTTCGCGTTGAAGAAGCCGCCACCGTTGGTACCGAGCTGCTTGATCGCGATCTGCGACGCGGCCGGGCCCATCGGCAGGGTCTGCGTGGTCACCATGGTTGCCTTGGTGACGTCCTTGCCGGCGGCGTCCTTCACGGTGTTGCCGGCCGCATTCTTCACCGTCTCGATCGCCGTGGTGTGCTCCATCAGCGGCACGTCGACGTACGAGCGGAAGTTCTGCACCACGCCCTGCGAGGCGAGCAGCAAGGCGATCACCAGCGAGAACGGCACGAGGATGTAGAGCGTGCTGCGGGTCATATCGACCCAGAAATTGCCGATGCTATCGGCACTGCGACGCACGAAGCCGCGCACCACCGCCACCAGCACCGCGATACCGGTCGCCGCCGACAGGAAGTTCTGCACCGCCAGGCCCAGCATCTGGGTCAGGTAGCTCATCGTGCTTTCGCCCGCGTAGCCCTGCCAGTTGGTGTTGGAGACGAAGCTGATGGCGGTGTTGATCGCCGAGTCCGGCGCCACAGCGCCGAAGTGCTGCGGGTTGAGCGGCAGCCATTGCTGAAAGCGCTGCAACGCATACACCACGACCAGGCCGGCCATGTTGAAGACAAGCATGGCGATCGCATAACGACGCCAGCTCATCTGTTGCTCGGCGCGTACGCCACTGAGCCGATACAGCAGGCTCTCCACACGGCGGCCCGCACGCAGCACGCCATTGGGCGTTTCGGCGAACACCAGCGCCATGTAGCCGCCCATAGGTTTCACCAGCAGCAACAGGACGATCAGATAGATCGCGACTTGGAGGAGATCGTTGGTGGTCATTCGAACCACTCCGGCTTGAGCAAGGCCACGCACAGGTAGCCCGTCAGGGCCACCGCGATGGCGGCAGCCACAAAATAGATAGCGTTCATGGGTGGATCTCCCCCAGGGACTCGAAAGCTGCGAAGGCGCCGCCATCCGGGCGGCGGCGGTCGATCAGGGGCGCCGGCCGAGCCGATCGCAGATCAGCAGGAAGCCGATCGACGCGGCGAACAGCACGAACGAAAAGAGGAGGTAAACGACATCCATGGGCACCGACTCACCGTGTTCTGCAACGGCGGAAATTGTCGGTATCGGGGTATAACAAAGGGGTAGTGAAACCCGGCGGGGGCGTATAGAAGCCGTAAAATTTTGAGAGGGCAGCCGATGCTTGCCTGGCGAAAACCAAACTCACCGCAAGATTGTCCCCTCACCCCAGCCCTCTCCCCGGAGGGGAGAGGGAGAAGGAATGGCGGCGCCCGCCCCCCCTCTCCATGCAACGAAGTTGTTTTAAGTCCTCTTCGCCATGGCGCGTTGCGGTGTAGCCACACCGTTCGAGGTAGTAACGAGCGCTCCCCGACTAACTTCGGTCGTCAGGCTCTATTCCTCATATCGCAACGAGCCTTGGCTCTGAAGGCCGTTTTCTTTGGGTTACTTTTGACGCGAAGCTAATCCCGTGGGACTTTGACTCCGGGCTGACGCCCTCCGCCCTTCGGGCCGGCTTCGCCGTTCGCACGCAAAGAGCGCGTGCGTGGGCCAGCAAAAGAAAAGTGACGCGAGCTTCCCACGGGACTAGCTTCGCGTCGCCCCACAGGGACTAGCTTCGCGTCGCCGGCAGGAGATCGAAACGCCCGCCGCGTCCCACAGGGACTAGCTTTGCGTCGTAAGCGGCATGCTCGCGGTAGCACGGCTACCGAAGGCAACAGACGCTCTCAGCTAGAGCGATAACCATGCAGACCTGCGCGAAAGACTGTCGCGCACAGGGTGCGCTCCCACAATTTAAAGAGCGGCGATAGTGTGGAGATTGCGGCGAAAGGCAATCGCGCACTGGGTGCGCTCCTACAACATAAGATTGGCCAATGGATGCTGGCTCCCGCCGTCCGCCAACGCTGGCCCGACTGCGAGCAAAACAAAGGCCCAAGCCTACGCCGCGTGCGACACCACTTCCGGCTCCTGTCCCGGCACGCGATGCACCGGAAAGCCAGCTGTCTCCCACGCATCCAACCCACCGAGCAACGGCCTCACGCGCTTGTAGCCGTGGGCCATCAGCGCCTTCGCCACCATCGCGGCGGAGGCTTCGTTCGGGCAAGTGCAATAAATGACCAGTTCCGCATCGATCGGTACTTCGGCGGCGATGCGGTCGACGCTGTTCACGTCCGCCAGCAACGCGCCGGGAATGATGCGGGTATCCATCATGCGTGAGGCATCGGAACGCACGTCCACCACCACCGGGGTGCGTCCATCTTCGATCGCTTCGTTGAGCTCGTCCACCGTGATGCGCGCCATGCGCAGCGTCTTCAGCAGGCGATGCCGCTGCCACCACTTGGCGACGATGTACAAGGCGAGCAGGCAGCCGATCAGCATCAGCGCCACGCTGCCGGCGTTGGCCAGCGCCTCGATCACGTCGTCGATCTGGTTGGCGAACACGTAACCCAGTGACACCGCCACGCCCACCCACAACAGCGAGCCGATGCCATCGAACAGCGCGAACGGCACCGCACGCAGGCCCATCGCGCCGACCAGCGGCGGAGCCACCGTGGACAGGCCGGGCACGAACTTGGCGAGCAGAAGCACGCCGCCGCGCCAGCGCTGGAAGCGCAGCTCCGATTGCTTCACGCAGGAATCGGGCGAGAGCGAGATGCGGCACAGCGTGCGCATCACGCCACCGCCAAAGTAACGGCCAGCGAGATACCACGCGAAATCGGCCAGCAGGCAGGCCAGCAACCCCACCGCGAGCACGCCGCTCAGGGGCAGTTTGTCCATCGCGGCCAGCGCGCCGGCGACGATCATCGTGGGCACGGCGGGCACGGGGGCGCCCGCCTGCTCCACGAGCACGTTGAGGAACACCAGCAAAAGGCCGTATTGGGTGATCAGCGCGACGATGTGATGGGCCATACGAACCTCGCCAACGGTGTTTCCTGAAGCAGTGGGATGATTGGGTCGCCCCGACCCGAAAACAATCGGCCGCTTGGCCGGGATGGCCGCTTTCAGTAGCCCACGACCTCGCCATCCTTGCGCATCTCGGTCGTGCCCCAGTACACACCCTGTTTGGCGTCGAACAGGATCGCCTCGTAGCCGCCGAAATTGCCGGTGCCCGGCTCGATCGTATAGCCGCGCCGGGCCAGTTCCGCCTTTACCGCAGGGTCGAAACCCGACTCCATCTCAACCTTCCCGATACCCTGCGACGGCTCGCCGGTCGGCTCGGCATTGCCGTAGTGCCGCCAGCGCGCGGCGTCGCCGGCATCCTGCACGTTCATGCCGAAATCGATGATGTTGGTGAGCACCTGCACATGGGCCTGGGGCTGCATGTCGCCGCCCATCACGCCAAAGGCGAGGAAGGGCTCGCCATCCTTCAGCACGAAGCCAGGGATGATGGTGTGGAACGGCCGCTTGCCCGGCGCATACACGTTCGCCGCCTTGGGATCGAGCGAGTACAGCTCGCCGCGATCCTGGAACATGAAACC
Organism: Dyella jiangningensis; assembly: GCF_003264855.1. NCBI lineage: Bacteria > Pseudomonadati > Pseudomonadota > Gammaproteobacteria > Lysobacterales > Rhodanobacteraceae > Dyella > Dyella jiangningensis. The sequence continues at coordinate 984,871 of NZ_NFZS01000004.1, forward strand.
GAGCCCATCGGCCACCAGGCCCGAACCCATGCCGCGATAGTTGGACTGGATGATCGACACCATCATTCCGTCCTTGTCGGCAGTGGTGAAGTACGTGGTGTCGCCATCGAACAGGCGCGGGTCGCCGGGACCGATCGACGGATTCGCGCGATCGAGATGGATCTCCTTGCGCCGCTGCCCGCCATAGCCTTCGGAGATCAGCCCCTTCATCGGCACCTTCACGAACTTCGGATCGGCGTAGAACTTCGCCAGGTCTTCGTAGGCCAGGCGCTTGGCTTCCAGCATTGCCGTGATGGCATCGGCACTGCCGACGCCCATCTTGCGCAGGTCGAAGCCCTTGAGGATCTGCAGCATCTCCAACGCGGCGAAGCCTTGCCCGTTGGGCGGTAGCTCGTACACGTCGTAGCCGCGGTAGTTCACCGATTGCGGCGTCACCCATTCGCCGTGGTAGCCGGCGAAGTCCTCATAACGCAGGTCGCCGCCGATGCGCTTGAAATACGCATCCATCGTGCGCGCCAGCTCACCCTTGTAGAACGCATCGCGTCCGCCTTGCGCGATGATCGTCAGCGTGCGCGCCAGGTCGGGGTTGCGGAATACCTCGCCCTCGGCAGGCGTATGGCCGTCTATCAGGTACGTGTGTCGCGCATTGTCCAGCTCCTCGATCAGACCCTTCTGCTTCTCGAACGAAGCGAAGTTGGCCTTCCAGTACTTGGCAACGAGCTGGGTGATCGGGAAACCGTCCTTGGCGTAGCCGATGGCTGGCGCGAGATCCTCGGCCATCGGCAGCTTGCCGAATTTCTCATGCAGCGCGAACCAGACGTCGACCGTGCCCGGCACCGTTACCGGCAACGAGCCCACGGCAGGGATATGTTCCTTCGCCGGCATGCCCGCCTTGGCGTAAGCGGCCTTTACTTCGGCCTTCATCTTCGCCAGGTCACGCCCCTTCGCCGAAGGACCGGAACCATTGTAGCCGTACAACTTGTGCGTCTTCGGATCCCACACGATCACGAAGCAGTCGCCACCGATGCCATTGAGCACCGGCTCCATCAGGCCCAACGCCGCGTTGGCGGCAATGGCGGCGTCCACCGCACTGCCGCCCTTCTTGAGGACGTCCAACGCCGCCTGCGATGCGAGCGGCTGCTCGGTGGCCGCCATGCCATGCTGGGCGATCACCGGCGATCGGGACGCCCAGGCAACGCCGGAGTAGCGGTCTCCACGACTGATGTCGGCGCTCAGCGCCTGCCCGGCAAGCAAACTCGTGGCAGCGGCCAACAGGGTGATCGCGGGGAAGCGCGAAATACGGGATGTCGCCATGCGGACGGCCTCATCAACGGGAGGGAAGCACGGCGCCATGCGTCATGGCCAACTGCGCCACCGCCACATCACGCCACAAGACGTGCCGTCATACACCCTGACCGCACCGCTGCCAAGGAACGCCGCCACATCACGGCCATCGCGTCGATGAAGCGGCCGCTCGCCGGTATCAGGCGCCCCGCGCCACCACGGCGCCATCGACGCCGGCATCGCCCTCGCGAATGCGACGCGCGCCGGCCAGCACCAGCGGCAGCCACAGCAGCGTCATCGCCGCAGCGCACAGGAACACGCCATCCGTGCCCAGCCGACCCAGCGCCATGCCGCCCACCGCGCCTCCCACGAAGGCGCCGAGGAACTGGCTGGTGGAATACGCGCCCATCGCCGCGCCACGCAGGTGCGAGGGCGCCAGCCGCGAGACGAGGCTCGGCAACGCCGCCTCGAGCAGGTTGAAGGCGGAGAAGAACACCGCGGCCGCCACGCCCAACACCGCCAGGTGATGACCCGATAGCGCAAAACCGAGCAGGCCCAGCCCGATCGCCACCACGCAGATGCCCACGATGCGCAGGCTCTGCGCCACGTCGCGCATCCGATGCAGGCAGGCACCCATCACGAACGCGGCGATCACCATCACCGGCAGGTACAGCTCCCAGTGGCGGTTCACCGGCAACTGCAGCCGCTCCGCCAGCAGCAGCGGCAGGCCCACGAAGCTCGCCGTCAGCAGCATGTGCAGGAAAAACACCGAGCCGTTCAACACCAGCATGCGTCCGTCGCGCAGCATGGACAGTACGCTGGCGAATGCCGCGGCGGCCGGTGCCTTCTGGCGCTCCGGCGTCGGCACGATCAGCCACAGCAGCACCAGCGCCGCGAGCGCCAGTATCGAGGTGGCGCCGAACAGCCCCGACAGGCCCTCGATCGCCTCGAGCGGCGGCCCGAGGATCAGCGCGAGCAGGAAGGCCACGCCAATGGACACACCGATGATGCCCATTACCTTGCCGCGGTTTTCCTCGCGCGTGAGGTCGGCCGCCAGCGCCGTGCCAGCGCCCGCCACCGCACCCATGCCCTGCAGCGCGCGGCCGATCACGATACCCGCCAGGCTGTGAGACAACGCCGCCACCAGTCCGCCCACGGCGAATACCAGCAGGCCCAGGGTGATGGCCGGCTTGCGGCCGATGCGATCGGACAGCAGGCCCAGTGGAATCTGCAGCAGCACCTGCCCCAGGCCGTAGACGCCCAGCGCCAACCCGATCAGCAACGGCGTGGCATCCGGCATCTTCTGCGCGTACAGCGAGAACACCGGCATGATCAGGAACAGGCCGAACAATCGCAGGCTGATCACGCAGGCCAGCGTCAGCGCGCTGCGCCGTTCGAGTGGGGAAAGTTTGCTCACCGGAGGGTTCTTCTCAGGGCAGTTTCTCCGCCGATTATACGTTTGGACCCGCAAATCCAGACGCGGTCCCGTGTCGCGGCGGTTTCTTGCGTTCAACTCTCTCTATAATCAGAGGACAAGACGCCGCGACTCCCTCATGACCACGACTCACGCCGACACTCGCCGTACCGCCGACTTTGCCGCCGTCAAAGGGCTCTCCGCAGGGGACATGCAGCGCGTCGATGCGCTGATCCGCACCCGTCTCTCTTCCGACGTGGTGCTGATCAACCAGATCGCCGACCATATCATCGCCGGCGGCGGCAAGCGCCTGCGCCCGATGCTGCACGTGCTGGCCGCCAACGCGGCCGGGTATCGGGGCGACCAGCACATCAAGCTGGCCGCGGTGATCGAGTTCATCCATACCTCCACCCTGCTGCACGACGACGTCGTCGACGAGTCGGACCTGCGCCGGGGCCGCAAGACCGCCAATGCGCTGTGGGGCAACGCCGCCAGCGTGCTGGTGGGCGACTTCCTCTACTCGCGCTCGTTCCAGCTGATGGTGGAGCTGGATGACATGCGCATCATGCGCATCCTGGCCGACACCACCAACACCATCGCCGAAGGCGAGGTGCTGCAGCTGCTCAACATCGGCAACGCCGACGTGGACGAAGCCGCCTATCTCGCAGTGATCGAACGCAAGACCGCCGTGCTGTTCGCCGCTGCCACCGAACTGGGCGGCCTGCTGGGCGGGCTGCATGAAGACCAGGTTGCCGCGCTGCGCCGCTACGGCATGGAACTGGGCTACGCCTTCCAGATTGCCGACGACCTGCTCGACTACGTGAGCGATGCCGACACGCTGGGCAAGAACATCGGCGACGACCTTGCCGAAGGCAAGCCGACGCTGCCGCTGATCTACGCCTTGCAGAACGCCGGCGACGAACAGAAGCGCTCGCTGCGCCACGCCATCGAACATGGCGGCCTGGATTCGCTGGACCGCATCATCGCCGCCATTCGCGATTCCGGTGCATTGGAACGCACGCACGAGCGTGCCGTATTCCACGCCAATGCCGCCCGCGATGCGCTGCGTTCGCTGCCCGATTCGCCGTGGCGCGAAGCCATGGCGACGCTGGCGGATTATTCGGTGCAGCGCAGCTTCTGATTCTTTCGCGAGGTTGGATCGCGCACTGGGTGCGCTCCTACAAAGTCACGGTGCTTTTGTAGGAGCGCACCCAGTGCGCGATCCACCCCGCCATCACTTACGGCGCGTTGGTAAACGCCCCATGCAGCCAGTCACGCATCAGCCGGTAGCTGCGCTGCGCCGCCCGCTCGTCATACATGCAACCCGGCTTGTGCTGATCGGTCTCGGTGAAGCAATGCACCGCGTTGCCCAGCACCACGAACTGCCAGTCGGCCTTGCTGCCACGCATCTCGTCCATGAACTTGTCGGCGTCGGGCATGGTGCCCTTGTCGTCGGCGCCATTCATCACCAGCACACGCGCCTTGATCTGCTTGGCGAGTGATGGATCGTCCGTCTGCAGGGCACCGTGGAACGAGACCACCGCCGCCACATCGGCACCGCTTCGCGCCAGGTCCAGCACGGCCGAACCGCCGAAGCAGAAGCCGATCGCGGCGAGCTTGGTCAGGTCGATCGGCGCACTCTTTCCCTGTGCCTTCAACTGGTCCAGTGCCACGTCGATGCGCTTGCGCATGAGCGCGCGGTCGCCGTACAGCGGCTTCACCGCCGCCATCGCCTGGTCGTCATTGGTCGGGCGCACCGTCTCGCCGTACATATCGGTGACCAGGATGACGTACTCCTTGCCGGCGATGCCTTCAGCCTTCTTCAGGGCCCCATCGTTCACGCCGTACCAGTTCGGCACCATCACCAGGCCGGGCCGCTTGGTGGCGACGGCATCGTCATAGACCAGCACGCTATGGAACTTGGTGCTGCCTTCGGTCCATTCCACCGGCTTGTGCACCATCTTCGCCTGCGCGGCGAAGGCACATCCGGACAGCAACAGCAAACAGCAAAGTCGGGCCATGCGCATGACTTCCACTCCTCGTTGCGGATCAAAACAAATCAGAGGCCTGCCGCGTGCTCGGCAAGCCGACGCTTGATGGGGTTCAAACGGTCGAGCAGACGCACACCGAGACCGCGCGCGGCCACCAGCGGCGGCGAGGTCCAGCCGTAGACGCGCGCAAGCGCATCGAAACTCAACGCATCGAGCGTGTCGGCGCTGCGCCGACGACGGGCGTAGCGACGCAGCACCTGCGGGGCAGCGATATCAACGCCATCCTCGCGCGCGCCCACCAACACGTCGCGCAGCTCGCTTACATCGCGCAGGCCCAGGTTCACGCCCTGCCCAGCGAGCGGATGCACCGCATGCGCAGCATCGCCCAGCAAAACGAAACGTTCGGACTGGTAGCTCTTGGCCAGTTGCAGGCGCAGCGGAAACGCGGCGCGCGGCGTGCTTCCCACGACGCGCCCCAGGCGGAAATCGCTGGCCACGCCCAGCTCGTCGAGGAATGCCTGGTGATCCAATGCCATCACGCGCTGCGCCTCAGCCTCCGGCAGCGACCAGACGATCGAACTGCGCCCATCGGCAAGCGGCAGCAGGGCCAACGGCCCAGTGTCCAGGAAGCGTTGCCAGGCCGTGCCTTCGTGCGGACGCTCGGTGCTGACATGCGCGACGACGCCGCGCTGGGCATAGTCGCGGCCCTGCGTTTCGATGCCGGCCAGCGAACGCAGCGGCGAATTGGCACCATCGGCGGCCACCAGCAGTCGCGCGGAGAGCACGTCGGTCTCCGCGCCATCCAGCGTGAGTTGCACCCGGTCTTCCAATACATCGAAACCGCTGACCTGCGCCGGGCACAGGCGGTGCACGCCCGCTGACTCCAACGCCTGCCACAGCTGCCACTGCACGAGATTGTTCTCGACGATGTAACCGAGCAGGTCACGTCCTTCGTCGGCGGCGTCGAAATGGATCGAAGCGCCGGTAGCGGCGTCCCACACATGCATGTGCGCGTAAGGGCCGGCACGCTGCGAACGGATGGATGCCCAGACGTCCAGATCGTCGAGCAGGGCGACGGACGATGGGGCGAGCCCGACGACGCGAAGATCCACTTCGTCCTGCGCTGACCAGGGCGTGGGAGCGCGGACTTCGACCAGCGCCGTGGCAAAACCGGCGCGCGCCAGCGCCAACGCCGCGGCGGCACCGACCATGCCACCGCCAACGACGGCGACATCCCATGCCGGTCCGCGGCGGCGCGGAGATTCGTTCCGGGACAACGACGGCACGCTCACGGCAACCGCTCCAATACCGCACGCGGCGGCTCACTGCGAAAACCCATGCCGCGCCGGGCCATCAGGCGCTGCAGCGGCGGCACGCGATCGAACGCAAGCATGGCCATCGAACGCAGCGGTCCGAGCAGGGGCTGCGCCAGGCAGGCCAGCTGCACCAGCCCGTGGCTCATGGCCATGGTGCCTTCGCGGTCCGCCGCACGGCGTGCCGCATAGCGTTCCAACAATGCTTCAGAGCCCGGATCGTCGGCGCCGGCTACCAGTTCGGCCAGCGTCAAGGCATCGCGCAGACCGAGATTGAATCCCTGCGCGCCGATCGGATGCACGGTCTGCGCGGCGTTGCCGACCAGCACGGCACGCGGTCCGATCAGTTCCTTCGCCGCCACGCGCTGGATCGCATACGGATGACGACGTCCAGGCCGGCTGAGGCGGCCAAGCCGCCATCCGAAGCGTTGCTGCGCGAGCGCGATGTAGCCGTCGTCATCCAGCGATGCCACCGCGTCGGCATCCTCGCGCGGCACGGTCAGCACCAGTCCACACCGGCGGCCCGACAGCGGCAACAAGGCCACCGGGCCATCGTCGGAGAAGCGCTCATACGCGCGGTTGGCATGATCCCGTTCCGGCGTCACCGTGCAGACGAACAAGGTCTGCTGGTAGTCATGGTGCTCGGCGGCGATGCCCAGGCGATCGCGCACGAAGGAAGCCGTGCCATCCGCGCCCACCAGCAGCGGCGTGTCGAGTTCGATCACGCCATCGGCCGTCTGGATACGTGCGCGCCAGCCGCTCGGCGTCGACTCCAGCGCCTCCAGCTTGGCTGGCGCCAGCCGCTTCAGATGGCGGCACTCGTCGAGCCGGCGCAACAGGCCAGCGCCAAGCTCGCGGGCTGGCAGCGTCCAGCCCAGCGCGTCGACCCCATGCTGCCGCGCATCCATCCGCACGCTGCCGAACTCACCCGCGCGCGTGACGTGGATGTGACGAATCGGCGTGGCCTGCGCCGCCACATGCGGCCACACGCCGATCGCGGCGAGACCATTCACGGTGGCACGGGCCAGCGCGAGGTTGCGCTCGTCGTAGCTCGGCTGTTCGCCGACACGCGGCGCCGCGGCTTCGACCATCACGGCCTCGATGCCTGCGGCGTCCAGAGCGATGGCCAGGCTGGCGCCGACCAGCCCGCCTCCAATGATGAGGACGGGCGGCCGCCCGGTCGTGGCCTGGGGGAATGAGGTAGTCATCGCCGAATCATACGCGCTAGCCCTGCCCAGCCCCATCAGGGCCGCGCCGGTTTGCGATAGACTTGGCGTCTGCACTCTGCGCAACACTTGGAGCAATTCATGGCTACGACGCAAAACCAGCGGCTTGGCATTTTCCTGGCCCTCGCCCTGGTGATGGCCGCCACCCGCGTGCACCTCTCGCTGTTCCACCACGACGTGTGGGACGCTTCCTGGGCAATCTTCTTCCTGGCCGGTTTCTGGCTGCGCGGCTCGTTCCGCTGGGCCTTCCCGCTGCTGATAGTCGAAGCGGTCGTGGTCGATTACATCGTGATCAGCAACCAGGGCATCAGCTTCTGGGATCACTACTGCGTGTCGGCCGCCTACTGGTTCCTGGTGCCTTCCTACCTCAGCCTGTGGCTGGGTGGCAGCTGGCTGGCCCGCCAGCAGCCGGGCCTGAACCTTCGTGGCCTGGGCACGGCAGCCGTCGCGGTGCTGGGCGGCTGGGTGGCGTGCTACGTCATCTCCAACGGCAGCTTCTACTGGCTGAGCAACAGCGTGCCGCAGCCGCGCAGCGTAGGTGCCTGGGTCGCCAACATGGGTGACTGGTACCTGTTCTTCCTCGAAGCCACGGTGCTCTATATCGCCCTGGGCCTCGTGGTGCACGCGCTGGCCGTCCAGCTGTCGCGCACACTGGGTCATGCGGGCCAGTCCAAGCTGCCGCACTGAGGCAGCGCGTGGGCAATCGTCTTTCGAAGATCTACACGCGTACGGGCGATGACGGCAGCACGGGTCTGGGTGACGGTTCGCGCGTCGCCAAGGATTCACTGCGCGTCTCCGCTTACGGCACCGTCGATGAGCTCAACAGCGCCATCGGCATGGTGCTCGCCTCCGATGGCGTGGGCGACGACGTGCGTGAAGCGCTGACCCAGGTCCAGCACGAGCTGTTCGACCTGGGTGGCGAGCTGTGCATTCCCGGCATGGCGATGGTCCATGACGCGGACATCGAGCGCCTGGAACGCGTACTCGACGGCTTCAACGATCCGCTGCCGCCGCTGAAGGATTTCATCCTGCCCGGCGGCGGCATGGCAGCCTCGTGCTGCCATCTGGCCCGCACGGTGTGCCGGCGCGCCGAGCGCGACGTCATCGCGCTGGGCCGCGTCGAGGAAGTCCGCCCGCAGGCGCAGCGTTACCTCAACCGGTTGTCCGACCTGTTGTTCGTGATCTGCCGCGTGCTGGCCCGGGCCAGCGGCCACGGCGAAGTGCTGTGGCAGCACGAGCGCCGTCGCAAGCCGACGGCCTGATCGACGCCATGCTGCGGCTCTACACCCACACCACTTGCCTGCAGCATGATCCCGGCCCGGATCAACCCGAGTCCCCCGCGCGCCTGCGCGCTGTGCTGCAGGCGCTCGATCACGATCGCTTCGTGGCGGTGGATCGCATCGAGGCACCGCGTGCCACGCGCGAGCAACTGCTGCGCGTGCACACCGCCGAGCATGTCGATCGCATCCTGAATACCCTGCCCGACAGCGGCACCGTTCGCCTGGACGAAGACACCCTGATGTCACCCGGCTCCGCCGAGGCGGCGCTGCGAGCCGCGGGCGCACTGGTGGCGGCGGTCGATGCGGTGCTGGGCCAGGGAGGCCGGGCCTTCTGCGCGGTGAGGCCGCCCGGCCACCACGCCACGCCCGACCGCGCCATGGGTTTCTGCCTGTTCAACAACGTTGCGGTAGCCGCAGCCCATGCGATCGCTGCGCATGGCCTGAAGCGCGTCGCCATCGCCGATTTCGACGTGCACCATGGCAACGGCACGCAGGACATCTTCGCGCACGAGCCGCGCGTGCTGTTCCTGTCCAGCCACCAGATGCCGCTGTACCCGGAAACCGGTCGTGAGGACGAACGCGGCGCAGGCAACATCGTCAACGGCCCGCTCTCGCCTGGCGATGGTTCCTACGAATTCCGCGAGCTGTGGGAAGGCGTGCTGCTGCCGCGCATGCACGCGTTCAAGCCGCAGCTGGTGCTGGTGTCCGCCGGTTTCGATGCGCACCGCAACGACCCGCTGGCCGATCTGCGCCTGGGCAGCGAGGACTACGCCTGGATCACCAGCCGCCTGGTGGCCGTGGCCGAAGCCCATGCCGATGGCCGCCTGATATCGACGCTGGAGGGCGGCTACAACCTGCTCGCACTGGCGACCAGCGTCGCCGAGCACGTCAGCGAGCTGATGGAGCCCTGACCAAGGCTTTTTTGTACGAGCGCACCCAGTGCGCGAAAAGCCTACGCAGCGGCGACGCGGCAACGCTGCGGTCGCGCACTGGGTGCGCTCCTACAGTTGCGGTTACCGGCTCACCCCATCGGCAGAAAATCCAGCGCCACTGAATTGATGCAGTAGCGCAACCCGGTCGGCTTGGGACCATCGGGAAACACGTGCCCCAGATGGGAGTCGCATCCGGCACAGCGCACCTCGGTGCGACGCATCCCGTGGCTCTCGTCCTGATGCAGGCTGACGGCCGCCCGCGTGATCGGCTGGAAGTAGCTGGGCCAGCCGGAGCGGGAATCGTACTTGGCTTCCGACGCGAACAGTTTCGCGCGGCAGGCCACGCATACGTAGGTTCCCGCGGCCTTGTGCCGGTACCACTTGCCGCTGAACGGCGGCTCGGTGGCCGAGCAACGGCATACCGCGTACTGCTCCGGGCTCAGGCGGGCACGCCAATCCTCGTCGGGCCTGGTGATCTTTTGCTCACTCACGCGCAATCCTTATCGGGACAAGGTTCATCCAACTGCCGTCCAGAGGGGCTTTCTGCTAGTTTTACGAGCCTCCCAGCCGACAGACTGCCATCGTGACGCCCAAGCCGACTTCGCGCCACCTGCCTCCGCGCCGCCTGCTGGCGGTCGCTGCTGCGCTAGCCCTGTTTGGTGGCCCGGTGGAGGCCCAGTCGGCCTCGGACCAACCCGAACCCACGGCCCCGGTCAGCAACACGCCGCCGCCGGCCGTGTCGAACTGCCCGCTGGGCGCGTTCCGCTGCCCGCCGCGTCCGCTGAACTATGCGATGTGCCGCCCCAACGCGATGCTGTCGTTCTACGACCCGACGCTGAGCAAGGACAGCTCGGTCCGCGACACGTCCAACACGTACGTCACCGCCCAGCGCGTCGACAGCTCCAACCAGACTGTCTACCACCTGGAGGGCGACGTGAAGGTGGAACGCGCCGACCAGCGCATGCAGGCGGACGTCACGGACTACAACGACGAGACCACCGACTACGACGCGCGCGGCAACGTGCGCTACCAGGAAGCCGGCCAGCTGCTGTCCTCGGACCACATGCGCGGCAACCAGACCGCCAGCACCGCCACCGCCGACAACGTCAGCTACCAGATGCTGACCAATCGCGGCAACGGCGTGGCCCAGCAGGGCCAGATGCTGGACGACCAGCGCAGCCGCTACACGCAGGCCACCTATTCCACCTGCGACGTGGGCAACCATGTATGGGAGATCAAGGGCAAGGACATCCGGATGGACAAGGAGACCGGGGAAGGCGTCGCGCATGACGCCACCATGTCTCTCTATGGCGTGCCGTTCTTCTACCTGCCGACGTTCTCCTTCCCGATCGATGATCGCCGCAAGACCGGCTTCCTGACGCCGACGATCGGCAACTCCAGCCGCTCGGGCTTCACGGTCAGCACGCCTTATTACCTGAACCTCGCGCCGAACTACGACGCCACGCTGGACCCGCGCATCTATACCTCGCGCGGCGTCATGCTCGCCGGCGAATTCCGCTACCTCGTGCCAGGCAGCCTCGGCCAGCTGAATTTCGAATACCTGCCGAACGACCGCGGCGACCCGACGCCGGGCAGCACCGAGGACACCAAGGGCGACGACCGCTGGCTGCTGAAGTACAACGACATCACGCACCTGTATGGTCCGTGGTCGCTCAACGCCTCGATCAATCGCGCGTCCGACCGCAACTACCTGCGCGACTTCGGCAACGACCTGTACACCTCGGCCATCGGCACGCTCACGTCGAGCACCTATATCAACGGTGGCGGCATGTGGGGCAGCGCGTACTGGAACGCGCAGCTCGGCGCCGACTACTACCAGAACGTCGATCCGTCGTTGCCCGACACCGTCGTGCAGTACAAGCGCTGGCCGCGCGCCGCGTTCAACGTCGACTACCCGATCAACCGCTGGCTCGACGTCGGCGCGAACACCGAAGCCGTCGCGTTCCGCAAGGAAAACGTGGTGGAAGGCAACCGCCTCGACCTGTACCCGTACATCGGGGCGGATTTCCGCGGTGCGGCGTGGTTCGTCAAGCCCAAGATCGCCTACCGCTATACCGGGTACGACCTGCAGGGCAACTACGAGCAGTACGGCTACCTGGGCCGCCTCGGCCAAAACGTCGCCTCGCCCTTCACCAGCAACTCGCCCAGCCGCTCGCTGCCGATCGTCAGCGTGGACAGCGGCCTGGTCTTCGACCGCAGCACGTCCCTGTTCGGCACCAACTACACGCAGACGCTGGAGCCGCGCCTGTACTACCTGTACGTGCCGTACCGCAATCAGGACAACATCCCGCTGTTCGACACCAACCTGATGTCGTTCGACACCTGGCAGCTGTTCACCACGAACACCTACTCGGGTGCCGATCGCCAGATGAACGCGAACAACCTCAGCGCCGCGCTCACCACGCGCCTGCTGGACGACAACGGCGTGGAGCGGCTGTCGGCGACCTTCGGCCAGATCCGCTACTTCAACCAGCAGCGCGTGCAGTTGCCCAACGGCCAGAACACGGTCACCCCGGCCACCGACTGGTCCGGCTCGGACTACGTGGTCGAGCTCAACACCCAGCTCAGCGACGACTGGCGCCTGACCTCGCAGTACCAGTGGAACCCCAATACCAGCCTCACCGACCTGGGCGCCCTGACCCTGCAGAAGCGCATCAAGGTCGACGGCATCATCAACTTCTCGTACCGCTACCGCCGCCAGCCCGGATCCGAAGCGCCCCTGCTGGAACAATACGACGCCTCGGTGGTCTACCCCATTTCCGACCGCTGGCGCCTGCTCGGCCACTGGACCTATTCGGTGCTCGACAAGAAGACGGTGGAAGCCCTGGCGGGTGTGGAGTACGACAGCTGTTGCGTGGCGCTGCGCCTGATCGGCCGGCACTACGTGAACACCTACAACTACATCACCACGACGGGCGCGGCGAACAACGCCATCATGCTGGAAGTGGAGTTCAAGGGCATGGGCGGGTTCACCGGTCAGTCGGAAAGCTCCCTGCGTAATGGTATTCTTGGTTATCAATAACTTCCCTGTCGCCCATGGCGATTGAAGGCCCCCGACTGATGAAGCAGCCCTTCGCGTTGTTCCTGCTCGCGATCGCCACCGCGACCGCCCTGCCCGCCCACGCCCAGCTGTTGCCGCAGGCAGCCGCTTCCGGCAAACAGCCGCTCGACCGTATCGTGGCGGTGGTGGACGAGGGCGTGATCCTGCAGAGCGAGCTGAACGAGGCGGTGCGCTCGGTGCAGCAGCAATACGCCAGCAACCCCGGCCAGCTTCCCCCGATGGACGTCCTCCAGCGCCAGGTGCTGGATCGTCTGATCCTGATGCGCCTGCAGGTGCAGCGCGCCGACGACCAGGGCATCCGCGTGTCCGATGCCGACGTCGACAAGGCCGTTGCCGCCGTGGCCCAGCAGAACCGCATGTCGCCGGAACAGCTGCGTGCCGCCGTGGAACAGGACGGCTCCAGCTGGGCCGCCTTCCGCCACCAGTTGGGCGACCAGCTCGTGGCGCAGCGCCTGCACGACAGCGTGGTGCGTGATCAGGTCACCATCACCGACAGCGAAATCAACAACATGCTGGCCAGCCCCACCTACAAGGCGGGCGAGGTGCATCTGGCGCACATCCAGGTCAGCCTCCCGGCCGGTGCCAGCGCCGCCGACATCAAGGCGGCCCAGGACAAGGCCACCCAGGCCATCGACGCCATCAAGGGCGGCATGGACTTCCACGCGGCGGCCATCCGCTACTCCGACGGCCAGGACGCCCTGGACGGTGGTGACCTCGGCTGGCGCCGCATGGACGAGATCCCGCCGGCCTTCGCCGACGCCGTGGCCGGCATGAAGGCCGGCGACGTCACGCCGGCCATGCGTGGCCCGACCGGCTTCCACATCCTCAAGCTGATCGAGCAGCGCGCCCCGAGCCGCCAGGTCGTGCAGGAGTTCCACGCCCGCCAGATCCTGATCAAGCCCAGCGAGCTGCTGACGCCCGAACAGGCCCACCAGAAGGCGGAAGACCTGTACAACCGCATCGTCACCAAGCACGAGGACTTCGCCAAGCTGGCGAAGGAAAACTCCAAGGACGACACCACCGCCAACAACGGCGGCGACATGGGCTGGTTCGCGCAGGGCGACTGGGGTTCGATCATCGGCCAGCAGCTCGGCGAGATGAAGGATGGCCAGGTCGCGCAGCCCTTCCAGAGCGAAGCGGGCTGGCACGTCCTCGAGCGCCTGGGCACCCGCCAGAGCGATCGCACCGACGAGATGGAGCGCAACCAGGCGCGCCAGGCCATCGGCAACCGCAAGGCCGAGCAGGTCTATGATGACTACCTGCGCGAAATGCGTTCCGCCGCCTACGTGAACATCCTGGTGCCCGAGCTGCGCGATCCCAACCAGCCGCAGGCCACCAAGTCTTCCTGAGGCCGCATTGAACGTCGCCCACGCCCTGCCCCGGCTGGCCGTTACCGCGGGTGAGCCGGCGGGGGTCGGAGCGGAGCTGTTGATCCGATTGGCCGCCACTCCCGTGGCGGCCAATTTCGTTGCGATCACCGATCGTGAGTTGCTGGCCCGCGCTGCGTCCCGTTGCGGACTGGCGATCGAGCTGGTCGACGATGATGGTTCCGATATCACCGCGCGCGCGCCAGGGCAACTGCGTGTCCGCCATGCGCCGCTGGCTGTGGCGGAGCAGCCCGGCCATCCCGATCCGCGCAATGCCCACCACGTGCTGGCCACGCTTGCCGAGGCGGCCGACGGCTGCATGGCCGGCCGCTATGCCGCCATCGTCACGGCGCCGCTGCAGAAGTCGTCCATCAACGAGGCCGGCATCCGCTTCAGCGGCCACACCGAGTTCTTCGCCGAGCGTGCGCACGCCGACGTGGTGATGATGCTGGCGAGCCCCGAACTGCGCGTGGCGCTCGCCACGACCCATCTCCCGCTGTCCGCCGTTCCCGCGGCGATCACCCGCGATGCACTGGAGCGGGTGCTGCGCATCGTCCATCGCGAACTGCGCGCCAAGTTCGGCTTCGCGCAGCCGCGTATCGGCGTACTCGGCCTGAACCCGCATGCGGGCGAAGGCGGGCATCTCGGCCGCGAAGAGCTGGACACGATCATTCCCCTGCTCGACATCCTGCGCGGCGAAGGCATGGCGCTGGTCGGCCCGCTGCCGGCCGATACGGCCTTCGTGCCGTCGCAGCGCGATCGCTACGACGCCGTGCTGGCGATGTACCACGACCAGGCGCTGCCGGTGCTCAAGAGCGAAGCGTTCGACCGCACCGTCAACCTCACCCTTGGCCTGCCCTTCATCCGCACCTCGGTCGATCACGGCACCGCACTGGACCTCGCCGGCACCGGCAAGGCCGATCCGTCCAGCCTGATCGCCGCGGCGAACATGGCGCTGGACCTGGTGCGCCGACGCACCGTCATGTCGTGACCCACGGCACGGCCTATTCCAACGAGTCTTTCTTGCTATGTCTCCTCCGATGAACGCCCGTCCCAAGAAGAGTTTCGGTCAGCACTTCCTGCACGAGAAGCGCTACATCGAACGCATCGTCAGCGCGATCTCACCGCGCCCGGACGACTTCGTGGTCGAGATCGGCCCCGGCGAAGGCGCGCTGACGCTGCCCTTGCTCGCGGCCGCGCAGAAACTCACGGCCATCGAGCTCGATACCGATCTCATCCCCGACCTGCAGGCACGCGCCGCCAGCGTGGGCGAGCTGAGCATCGTCCACTCGGACGTGCTGAAGGTGGACTTCACCGCGCTGGCCCACCGCCACGGCGTGGAACGCCTGCGCATCGCGGGCAACCTGCCGTACTACATCTCCAGCCCGATCCTGTTCCACTGCGTCGAACATGCGCGTGCGATCCAGGACATGCATTTCATGCTGCAGAAGGAAGTGGTCGACCGCATGGCGGCCGAGCCGGGCAGCAAGGTGTATGGACGGCTGTCCGTGATGCTGCAGCTGGCCTGTCGCGTGGAGCCGCTGTTCGTGGTGCCGCCGGGCGCGTTCCGTCCGCCGCCGAAAGTCGATTCGGCCGTCGTACGCCTGGTTCCATTGGGGCCCGACCAATTGCCCGATGCCGACCCCGAACGCATCCATGCCATCGTCAAGGCCGCGTTCGCGCAGCGTCGCAAGACACTGGGCAACGCACTCAAGAATGTCATGGATGCCCCGTCGATCATCGCCGCGGATGTCGACCCCAAGGCACGCGCCGAAACGCTTTCACCCCGGGATTACGTGCGGCTGGCACGCGTCGCCGTGGAGTGAAGGCGAGGGTCGGCCGGAAGGCGGGCCCTGATTCAGCCCTGCGCACGCAAGCTTTCCCCATGGAAGGCCACAACCCGTACAATCGCCGCATGAACGACAGATCTTCCTACACGATCGACGTGCAGGTCGAACCCCGCTTTGTCCCCGACCAATCCCGTCCCGGCGACAACCGCTATGTTTTCGCCTACACGATCACGCTGCACAACGCGGGCGACGTGCCCGCACGCCTGCTCTCGCGCCACTGGGTCATCACGGATGCGAACGGCAAGGTGGAAGAAGTCACCGGCGAAGGCGTCGTCGGCGAACAGCCGTGGATGCGTCCCGGCGACCGCTACGAATACACCTCCGGCGCCGTGCTCGAAACCGCGGTGGGCGTGATGGAGGGCAGCTACCAGATGCTCGCCGATGACGGCACGCATTTCGAGGCGCAGATCCCGGCGTTCACGCTGTCCATTCCGCGTACGCTGCACTGATGGCCATCTATGCGATCGGCGATGTGCAGGGCTGCCATCCCGAACTCCAACGCCTGCTCGACAAGCTGCGCTTCGACCCCGCCAGCGACCGCCTGTGGTTCTGCGGCGACCTGGTCAATCGCGGCGGCCAGTCGCTGCAGACCCTGCGCCTGATCCATAGCCTGCGCGAGCAGTCCATCGTCACGCTGGGCAACCACGATCTCAGCCTGCTGGCGATTGCGCAGCGTCGCCCCGAGGCGCAATCGAAGGTGAACCCGGAACTGCGCGAAGTGCTGTTTGCCGACGACGCGCCGGTGCTGATGGAATGGCTGCGCTCGCAGAAGCTGCTGCATCACGACGAGCAACTCAACTGGACCATGGTGCACGCGGGACTCGCTCCCATGTGGACGCTGCGACAGGCACAACGCTCGGCGCAGGAGATCGAACGCGAACTGGGCAGCCCGCGTCATCCGCGCCTGCTGAAGAACCTGTTCGGCAATCGTCCGGCCGCGTGGAACAGCCGCCTGCAAGGCATCGAGCGCATGCGCGCATCGATCAACACGCTCACCCGCATGCGCTATTGCGACGTGCAGGGCCGCATCGACTTCGAGAGCAAAGGCATCCCGGGAACGCAGAAGCCCGGCATGTATCCGTGGTTCGAGGTTCCCGGCATGCGTCGTCGCGAAACCCGCATCGTGTGCGGCCACTGGTCCGCTCTCGGCCGCATGGCCGGCATGGGCGTGTACGCCATCGACACCGGTTGCGTGTGGGGTGGGCAGCTCACTGCGCTGCGACTGGACTGCGAAGAACCGCAATACATCACCGTCGACGCCGAGCCCTATCGCAAGCGCATACCCGGTGGCGGGGACTGACGCCCGCAAGCTCTTTGTCGCTCTTTGTAGGAGCGCACCCAGTGCGCGAAAAGCCTACGGAGCGATAACGCAGCAGCACAGCCATCGAGAACGGCGCACGTTGATCGCGCACTGGGTGCACTCCTGCAAAAGAAGCTGCGTGGTACCGCAAAAAAGAAACCCCGCCTAGGCGGGGTTTCTTCTTGTCAGCTCAGTTGGCCATGGCAGTGCTTGAACTTCTTGCCGGAGCCACACGGGCAAGGATCGTTCCGACCGACACGCGGACCATCCTGCCCCGCCTGCGGCAACGCCGCCATGCTGGCCGCCGCCAAGGCTTCCGCATCGGCGCCCAGCGCGCCCACCGGCGCACCACCGCCGCTGGCCAGCATCTGGCGCTGCAGGCGTTCGGCGAGGCGTTGCTGTTCGGCTTCCATCGCCGCGACTTCTTCTTCGCTACGTACGCGCACGCGCGCCAGCATCTGCACCACTTCGGTCTTGATGCGGTCGAGCATGCTGGAGAACAGCTCGAACGACTCGCGCTTGAACTCCTGCTTGGGCTGCTTCTGCGCATAGCCGCGCAGATAGATGCCCTGGCGCAGGTAATCCATGCTCGCCAGGTGCTCCTTCCAGGCATTGTCGACCACGCTCAACATGATGTGCTTCTCGAGCTGGCGCATGGTCTCGGCGCCGATCTGCTGTTCCTTCGTCTTGAACAGCTGCTCCAGCCCATCGCGCACGTGCTCGAGGATCATCTTGTCGTCGATCTCGTGCTGCTGCTCGATCCAGTGCTTGAGGTCCAGCGACAGGCCGAACTCGCTCTCGAGTTCGCGATCGAGGCCGGCGATGTCCCACTGCTCGTCCACGCTGTCGGCAGGCACGTGGCGGCGCACCAGGTCGGTGACCACGTCGTCGCGGATGTCGGCGATGGTGTCGGACACGTCGTCCACTTCCAGCAGCTCGTCGCGCTGGGCGTAGATCACCTTGCGCTGGTCGTTGGCGACGTCGTCGAACTCCAGCAGGTGCTTGCGGATGTCGAAGTTGTGCTGCTCGACCTTGCGCTGCGCCTTTTCGATCTGGCGGCTGACCATGCGGTCTTCCAGCGCGTCGTCTTCCTTCATGCCGAACATGCGCATCCAACGGCCGACCCAGTCGCCGGCGAAGATGCGCAGCAGGTTGTCTTCGAGAGACAAATAGAAGCGCGAGGAACCCGGGTCGCCCTGGCGGCCCGAACGGCCACGCAGCTGGTTGTCGATACGACGCGACTCATGACGCTCGGTGCCCACGATGTGCAGGCCGCCCGCCGCAAGCACCTGCTCGTGGCGCTTCTTCCAGTCGGACTTGACCTTCGCGCGCTCGGTTTCCGAGGCGCCTTCCGGCAAGGTCGCCAGCGCGGCTTCGAGGCTGCCGCCCAGCACGATGTCGGTACCGCGACCGGCCATGTTGGTGGCGATGGTCACCGAACCCGGCGCACCGGCCTGGGCCACGATGTGCGCTTCGCGCTCATGCTGCTTCGCGTTGAGCACCTCGTGCGCGATCTTTTCCTTGCGCAGCAGGTTCGACAGCAGCTCGGACACTTCGATGGACGTGGTGCCCACCAGCACGGGCTGGCCGCGCTTGTTGCATTCCTTGATGTCCTCGATCACCGCGCGGTACTTCGCCTGCTGGGCCAGGAAGACCATGTCCGGGTTGTCCTGGCGGATCATCGGCTTGTGGGTGGGAATCACCACCACTTCCAGGCCGTAGATCTGCTGGAACTCGTACGCTTCCGTGTCGGCCGTACCGGTCATGCCGGCCAGCTTCTTGTACATGCGGAACAGGTTCTGGAAGGTAACCGTCGCCAGCGTCTGGTTCTCGCGCTGGATCGGCACGCCTTCCTTCGCCTCCACCGCCTGGTGCAGGCCATCCGACCAGCGGCGGCCCGGCAGCGTGCGGCCGGTGAATTCGTCGACGATCACCACCTCGCCGTCGCGGACGATGTAGTCCACGTCACGGTGGTAGATCGCGTTGGCACGCAGCGCCGCATTGAGATGGTGCACCACGGCCAGGTTCTTCGAATCGTACAGGCCGCTTTCCGGATCGATCACGCCCGCTTCGCGCAGCAGCTCGTCCGCGTGCGACATGCCTTCTTCGGACAGGTGCACCTGCTTCTGCTTCTCGTCGACGAAATAATCGCCGGACGCATCTTCCTTCTCCTGGCGGATCATCTTCGGGACGATCTTGTTCACCGAGAGGTACAGCTGCGGGGAATCCTCGGCCGGACCGGAGATGATCAGCGGCGTGCGCGCTTCGTCGATCAGGATCGAGTCGACTTCGTCGACGACGGCGAAGTTCAGGCCACGCTGGTAGCGCTGGTCCTTGCTGAGCGCCATGTTGTCGCGCAGGTAGTCGAAACCGAACTCGTTGTTGGTGCCGTAGGTGATGTCGGCGGCATACGCGACATGCTTGTCGGCGTGATCCATGCCCGGCCACACCACGCCCGTGGTCAGGCCGAGGAAGCTGTAGAGCTTGCCCATCTGCGCGGAGTCGCGGCGCGCCAGGTAGTCGTTGACCGTCACCACGTGCACGCCCTTGCCTTCCAGGGCGTTGAGGTACACCGGCAGCGTGCCCACCAGGGTCTTGCCCTCACCCGTGCGCATTTCGGCGATGCGGCCCGAATGCAGCACCATGCCGCCGATCATCTGCACGTCGTAGTGGCGCATGCCAAGCACGCGCTTGGCGCCCTCGCGCACCACCGCGAAGGCCTCCGGCAACAGCTTGTCCAGCGACTCGCCACCGGCAACGCGCTGCTTGAACTCGTCGGTCTTGGCGCGCAGCGCCTCGTCGCTCAGCTTCTCGAATTCGGGTTCCAGCGCATTGATGCGCGCGACAGTCTTGGAGAGCTGGCGGAGCACGCGTTCATTGCGGCTACCGAAAAGGCTCGTCAGGGCACGGTTGAGCATCGATCTTCCGGATCAGGATTCATGAGCCGCCCGCCTGGCTCAAACCGGGCGGGACGAAAGGATTGATGATACTAGGGTCGGCGGGCTATCCCAAACGCCGGAGGTCATCCTCCCGCGGCCTGGCGGCTCCCGCGGCCTGGCGGGTTACCCGCCTGAAGGCGGCCCGCGGACTCCCCCGATCATCGTCCCAGCCTAGGTGTGGCGGCTTGCGCAAAGGCTTTCAAGGGCGGCCGGCGGCCGCCCGGAGGCATGGTCAGCGATGGTTCTTCACGAAGGCCAGCGGATTGACCACGCGGCCCTTGTACCAGACCTCAAAGTGCACGTGAGACCCGGTGGAGCGACCGGTCGAGCCGGCCTCGGAGACGACGTCACCCACATGCACGCGCTGGCCCGGCGCGACGTCCAGCTTGCTGTTGTGGGCGTAGCGGGTCATGTAGCCGTTGCCGTGATCGATTTCGATCACTTCGCCGTAGCCGGAGCGCTCGCCCGCGAAGGTCACCATGCCTTCGGCGACCGCATGCACGGCGGTGCCCTTCGGCGTCGAGATATCGAGGCCCGTGTGGTAAGCGCTGTGGCCGCTGAACGGGTCCGGACGACCGCCGAAATAGGAGGAAATGTAGCCGTCGACCGGCATGCCGGTGGGCTTGAGGTTGGATTCGATCTTGGCGTCGAGCAACAGGCTTTGCAGCGCTGAGAGCTGCGCCTGCTGGCTGTCGAACTGGTTGGCGAGCTGGTTGATGCTGGTATCGAGCGTCTGCGGCAGGGCGTAGCCGCCATCCGCCGAATCTTCCACACCGCCGACGGCGGGCTGCTCGTCGAAATTGAATTCGCCGTCGTCGAGCTTGCCGACCTGGGTAAGGCGCTCGCCGAGGGCATTGAGACGGGTCGATTGCGCCTGAAGCTGGCCCAGCTTCACGGCAAGCGCGTCGATATCGCGCTGGGCATCCTTGCGTACGCCGACCAGTTGCTGGTTCTGCTGCTGCACCTGCTGGCGCAGCTGGCGGATCTCGGTGAGGGCGCGGTCATGCGGACTGGCCACCGCCATCGCAAGGGCGCCGCCCAGTCCCGCACATCCCAGTACCGCCACTGCCGCTATGCCCAACAGTCGCCATCGCAGGCGCCGGTCGGCGAGGTTGAAGGTTTTGGGCACCTTTTTGGTGCGGGACACAAGTATGATTTGCATGTCTTTCTTCGTCGAAGATGTCGGTATCCATGCAGCGCGACGCTCCACCACCCTCCCGCCGCAAGGGTTCCGGGCTGACGCCCATCACCGCCTTCGGCCCCATTGCCTCACTGGCCCGCAAAGCCCGTGAGCTGGATGCTTTGGATCGCGCACTGCGCCAGACGTTACCGTCACCACTCCGCGAGCAGGTTCGCTTCGCCAACCTGCAAGACGGCCGCCTCGTTTTTCTGGCTCCTTCGCCGGCTCTGGCCGCCAGGGTGCGTCTTCTCCAGACGCAAATCCTCTCGACCGCACGCGCCATCGGCACGTACGCCAGTTCAGTTACCGTGAAAGTGGCCCCCCCTCCACCGACAGACATCGTGCCGGATCGGTCAAAACCGCTTTCGCCGGCCGCTGCCTCTCACCTGAGAGCCGCTGCGGCCTCAACAACAGACCCCGAATTGCGGGAACTGTTCCTTGAGCTGGCGTCCGTCGCCGAAGTTTCTGATTCCCAACCCGACGAAGCAGCGGACTGACGTCCGGTCCTCGCCGACACCATTGCGGTACTTCCCCTGCACCGACCCTGAGGTCGGCGTGCATGGGTTTATACCATGCCCCCACGAACCGGATAGACCCTGATGTCATCAGGACGTGAACAGCTGCCAATGGAAGGCGCGAGGTATATCACAAAACGAACGGCCGCGTCCCGGAGGACGCGGCCGTTCAGTTTGTTCAGCCTTGTGAAGGACTTACGCGATCAGATCGCCTGGGCGGGATGCGCGTAGGAGATCGGTGCGGTGGCTGGGTCGTCGGCGAAGCTGACTTCTTCCCAGGCCGAAACGTCGGCCATCAGGGTGCGCAGCAGCTTGTTGTTGAGCTCGTGGCCCGACTTGTGCGCGTAGTACGCGCCGACCAGGCTGTGGCCCAGCAGGTACAGGTCGCCGATCGCGTCGAGGATCTTGTGCTTCACGAATTCGTCCTCGTAGCGGAGGCCGTCTTCGTTGAGCACGCGGTAGTCATCCAGCACCACGGCATTGTCCATCGAACCGCCGAGCGCGAGGTTGTGTTCGCGCAGCATCTCGATATCGCGCATGAAGCCGAAGGTGCGAGCGCGACTCACTTCCTTCACGAACGAGGTGGTGGAGAAATCGATCTCCGCCTTCGAGGTGCGCTTGCTGATGATCGGGTGGTTGAACTCGATCGAGAAGCCAACCTTGAAGCCTTCGAACGGCTCGAAGCTGGCCCACTTGTCGCCTTCCTGCACCTTGATCGGCTTCTTGATGCGGATGAAGCGCTTGGCGACGTTCTGTTCCTCGATGCCTGCGGACTGCAGCAGGAACACGAACGGACCCGCGCTGCCGTCCATGATCGGCACTTCGGGAGCGGAAAGATCGACATAGGCATTGTCGATGCCGAGGCCCGCCATCGCGGAGAGCAGGTGCTCCACCGTGGAGACGCGCACATCGCCATTGACGAGCGTGGTGGACAGGCGCGTGTCACCGACGTTGTCGGGACGAGCGGCGATTTCCACCGGCGGATTCAGATCGGTACGACGAAACACGATGCCCGTATTCGGGGCAGCGGGACGAAGCGTCATGTACACCTTGTCGCCGGTATGCAGACCGACGCCTGTGGCGCGAATGATGTTCTTGAGCGTACGCTGCTTGATCATTTTTTTGGTACCTGTAGGGGCAGCAGCCAAATTAGGGGACGGATGCTAACACAGTCTTAACCTGTGAAAAGGCGGTCCGTTCCACACACTCTGTTCACCCTTTCATCTTCCTTTCATTCATGAATAACTTTCATTCATGGGGTGATCAGCGTTTTCTCCAACAACTTCAGTGACTTAGGGTTCCGACACAGCGCTCCGGACCGGGACGGGATTCCGGTCACGGAGCGCCGGGCCCACCGAAAATTCACTGACGGCAGGCCATGCGTCGTCCTTGAAGCACAGTCGTTGGAGCTTTGCGTACGTCCAGAACGCTCGCCGGCAATGTCAGTGGACACCCGCCCGAGGGCGGAAACCCTTACGTACACCCGTTTCCCGAGGGAACATCAGGTGTGCGATTCGTTACTGACAAGTGAAACCGGCGATTTGTTCAATTTTTCTTCAAATTATTTGCCCTGTCAGCTATCTCAGTCGGCCTGGCGGCGCAGGAAGGCCGGAATATCCAGGTAGTCGAAGCTCGGATCGGCGCTCTTGGCCGAGGCGCTGGCCTCGACGCGGGTGGTCGTGGTGACCTCCGGCTGAGCGTAATCCACCACTTCGTTGCCGGTGCCGGTACGCAGCACGACCGGACGCGGACGCTGGCGCATTTCGACCTGCTGGGTGGCCACCGGACGCATCGGCTGGCGGGCCGCGGCGCGGTTGAGACCCGTGGCCACGACGGTGACGCGGACGTCATCCTGCATTTCGGGGTCGAGCGAGGTGCCCATGACCACGGTGGCATCTTCACTGGCGAAGTCATGAATGATGCGACCGATCTCGTCAAATTCGCGCATGGTCAGGTTCGGACCGGCGGTGACGTTCACCAGGATGCCGCAGGCGCCATTGAGGTTGACGTCTTCCAGCAGCGGATTGTTGATGGCGGCCTCGGCGGCGGCCTGCGCGCGGTCGTCGCCGCGGGCGGTGCCCGAACCCATCATCGCCATGCCCATCTCGGACATCACGGTGCGCACGTCGGCAAAGTCGACGTTGATCAGGCCCGGCGCGGTGATGAGGTCGGCGATGCCCTGCACGGCCCCCTGCAGCACGTCGTTGGCGGCCTTGAACGCATTGAGAAGCGTCACTTCACGACCCAGCACCGACAGCAGCTTCTCGTTGGGCACGGTGATCAGCGAATCGACGTGCTGCGAGAGGTCTTCGATGCCCTTGGCCGCGACCTGCATGCGACGACGGCCTTCGAACGGGAACGGCTTGGTGACCACGGCCACCGTGAGGATGCCCTTTTCCTTGGCGAGCTGGGCCACGACCGGGGCTGCGCCCGTACCGGTGCCGCCGCCCATGCCGCAGGTGATGAACACCATGTCCGCGCCCTCGAGCACTTCCTCGATGCGCTCACGATCTTCCAGTGCAGCCTGACGGCCCACTTCGGGGTTGGCGCCGGCGCCCAGGCCCTTGGTCACGTTGGCACCCAGCTGCAGGTGCGTACGCGATCCGCAGCTTTTCATGGCCTGCGCGTCGGTGTTGGCGACGACGAAGTCGACGCCTTCGATGTTTGCATTGAGCATGTGGGCCACGGCGTTGCCGCCGCCACCACCCACGCCGATGACCTTGATGACTGCATTGGGTGCGAGTTTTTCGATCAGTTCAAACATTTCCCGTCCTCCGTAGAGCTCTGTTGTCGTTGTATCCGCAGGTGTCGACGTTCCTGTCGCCCCTTGGTGGCGGACGAACATCCATTCGTCCATGGCGGGGCCTCCTGCCCCACCCAAATCAAAAGTTCTTGGTGATCCAGCCGCGCAGCTTGTCGACCAGACCGCCCACGCTGCCGCCCGAGGGCCCGCTCATGCGCATGCCGCCGTTGCGCGCGCCATGCAGAAGCAGGCCCACGCCGGTGGAATGCAGCGGGTTGGAAATGACCTCGCCGAGGCCGCTGATGTGCTGCGGCACGCCGATGCGCACCATCTTGTGGAAGATCTCCTCGGCCAGCTCCAGCGCACCTTCCATGCGCGAGGCACCACCCGTGAGTACGACGCCGGCCGCCACCAGGCTCTCGTAGCCGGAGCGTCGCAGCTCGTCCTGCACCATCTCGAAGATTTCCTCGTAGCGCGCCTGCACCGACTGCGCCAGCGACTGGCGGGCCAGGCGACGCGGCGGGCGGTCGCCCACGCTGGGCACCTGGATGGTTTCTTCGGCATGCGCCAGCTGCGCGAGCGCGCAGGCGTACTTGATCTTGATCTCCTCGGCATGCGCGGTCGGCGTATGCACGCCATAGGCGATGTCGTTGGTGACCTGGTCACCACCGACCGGCAGCGACTTGGTGTAGCGGATCGCGCCCTGCGTGTAGATGGCGATGTCGGTGGTGCCGGCGCCGATGTCGACCAGGCACACGCCCAGCTCGCGCTCATCATCGGTCAGCACCGACTTGGCGCTGGCCACCGCCGACGGCACCAGTTCGTCCACGGTGAGGCCGCAGCGCTGGATGCACTTGGAGATGTTCTGCACGGCCGCGGCGGCGCCGGTGACCAGGTGCACGCTCGCCTCCAGGCGCACGCCGCTCATGCCCACCGGGGAGCGGATGCCGTCCTGGCCGTCGATGCGGTATTCCTGCGACTCCTTGTAGAGCACCTTGCGGTCGGCCGGGATCGCCACCGCGCTGGCGGCCTCCAGCACCTGGTCGAGATCGCCCGGCGTCACTTCGCGATCGCGGATCGCGGCGGTGCCGTGGGAGTTCTTGGTTTCCAGGTGGCTGCCGGAGATCGAGGCGTAAACCGAGCGGATATCGCAGCCGGCCATCAGCTCGGCCTCTTCCACCGCGCGCTGGATCGAGTGCACGGTCGATTCGATGTCCACCACCGAGCCGCGCTTCATGCCGCGCGAGACGTGGGTGCCGATGCCGATCACTTCGATCGGCTCGCCAGGCTCGTACTCGCCGACGATCGCCACCACTTTCGAGGTGCCGATGTCGAGGCCGACGACCAGTTGCTTGTCGTTCTTGGGTTTCATGTGCGGGGTGAGCCTCCAGCGTTCACGGTGCTCGCCTGCGGCGGCCATCGAACGGCAAATCCATTGGTGTAACGAAGATCGGCATAGGCGAAGCCATCGGCATGGCCCGCCATGAGTTGTGGGTAGACATCGAGGAAGCGGCGCAGGCGACGACCGGCCTGGTCGCGATCGCCGACGACGATCTGTGCGCCGCTGCTCGTGGTGAGGCTCCAGCTGCCGCGCTCGGTGAGCGAGACGCCGGTGATTTTCAGTTTGGTGTTGGCGAAGGCCTTCTGCGTTTCCGCATAGAAGCTCACCACTTCCGCGAGACGGGCATCGGGTCCACGCAGGTCCGGCAGATCCCCGTTGGCGGACACGTCAGGCACGTCGAACACCAGGCCCTGCCGACTGATCAGGCGCTTCTCGTTCCAGCGCGCGAACGGCTGGCGCTCGTAGATGCGCAGGATCAGCGTGTCGGGCCAGCGCTTGCGCGCTTCCACCGATTCCACCCATGGCAACGCAGCAACAGCCTTCTGCACGCCGTCCAGGTCGAGCGCGAAGAACCCCTTGCCGAGGCGCGGCATGACGACCGTACGGAGTTCGTCCTCGGTCACATGCTTGAACTCGGCCTGCACCGTCAGCTGGGTCACCGGCCAACGATTGGCCGCAAACCATCCGCGCAGCACGCCGACGATCGGCAGCGCTACGAGCGCGATGGCCAGTACCCAGGCAACGAGGCGGATGATTCCCCTCACACGTCCTCCCGGAAGCTCGTTTCAAGCACGCGCCAGCACAGCGTCTGGTAGTCGATGCCGGCGACGGCGGCGGCCTTGGGCACCAGCGAATGCGAGGTCATGCCCGGCGCGGTGTTCACTTCCAGCAGCCAGTTGCGACCCTGCTTGTCGCGCATCACGTCGACACGGCCCCAGCCCGAGCAGGCCAGCGCGTCGAACGCGCGCAACGCCAGTTCCTGCATCTCGCGCTCGGCGTCGCCGTGCAGGCCCGGGCAGATGTACTGGGTGTCCTCGGCGATGTACTTGGCGTTGTAGTCGTAGTACTCGCCTTTGGGCACGATGTTGATGGTGGCGAGCACCTGGCGATCGAGCACGCCGACGGTGTATTCGCCACCTTCGATCAGCGTCTCCATCAGCATGTCGCCGGGATAGCGCTGCGCCAGCGCCACGGCGTCATCGAGGTCTTCTTCCTTGAACACGCGGCTGACGCCCACGCTGGAACCTTCCCATGCCGGCTTCACGATCAGCGGGAAACCGATTTCGAGCGCGGCCGCGTGCACGTCGGCGCCGCGCGGCAGCGCCTTGAACTTCGGCGTGGGAAGACCCATCGCCTGCCACACCAGCTTGGCGCGGATCTTGTCGAGCGACAGCGCGGAACCCAGCACGCCGGAGCCGGTGAACGGAATGCGCAGCGACTGCAGCGCACCCTGCAGCTCGCCGTTCTCGCCGCCACCACCGTGCAGGATGTTGAACACGCGGGCGAAGTGGCCGGCGCGCACGGCGTCCAGCAGCGCCGGGATGCCGTCGATCGCATGCGCGTCCACGCCGCGCGCCTGCAACGCAGCAAGCACGTTGCGTCCGGAATCGAGCGAGACCTCGCGCTCGGCCGAGCTGCCGCCCATGACGACGGCGACGCGGCCAAACTGTGCGGGATCGGTGATCGTCTTGCTCATGCTTTGCTCGTCTTCAGTTGACCGGCATTCGCCATTTCCACCGCCGCCGCGCCGATATCGCCGGCGCCGAGCAGCAGCAACAGATCGCCGTCGCGCAGCAGCGCGGGCAGCGTGTCCTTCAGTTCGCGCGGATGATCGACCAGCACCGGATCGACCTTGCCGCGCGCACGCACCGCGCGCGCCAGGGCGCGACCGTCAGCACCGGCGATCGGCGCTTCACCGGCCGGATAGACGTCCGTCAGCACCAGCACGTCGGCCTCGGCCAGCACGTTGGCGAAGTCGTCCAGCAGGTCGCGCGTGCGGCTGTAGCGATGCGGCTGGAAACCGACCACGAGGCGGCGATCCGGCCAGCCGCCGCGTGCCGCGGCGAACACAGCCGCGAGCTCGCGCGGGTGATGGCCGTAGTCGTCGACCAGCAGGGCCGTGCCCTTGTCCAGCGCGATCTCGCCACGGCGATGGAAGCGGCGACCCACGCCCTGGAAGTTCTGCAGCGCGCGCGCAATCGCCTCGGCTTCCACGCCCAGCTGCCAGCCGATAGTGGCGGCGGCCAGCGCATTGAGCACGTTGTGGCGTCCCGGCAGGTTGAGCTTGACGTGCAATGCCTCGTTGCGGCCCGGGAGCCAAAGGTCGAAATGCATCTCGAAGCCGTGCTGCGAGAGGTTGCTCGCACGCACGTCGGCATCCTGGGTGTCGATGCCGTAGGTCATCACGCGACGCGGCGTCGACTTGGCCAGCGCGGCCACTTCCGGATCGTCCACGCACAGCACGGCGAGGCCGTAGAACGGCAGGCGATGCAGGAAGTCGGCGAAGGCCTTCTTCACCAGCGCGAAGTCACCGTGGTAGTTCTCCAGGTGGTCGGCGTCGATGTTGGTGACCACCGCGACCACCGGCGACAGCATCAGGAACGAACCGTCCGACTCGTCAGCCTCCGCCACGATGTACTGGCCCGTGCCCAGCCGTGCATTCGCGCCGGCGGCGTTGAGCTGGCCGCCGATCACGAAGGTCGGGTCGTAGTTCGCTTCGGCCAGCACGCTCGCCGCGAGGCTGGTGGTGGTGGTCTTGCCGTGCGTGCCGGCGATGGCGACGCCGCGGCGGAAGCGCATCAGCTCGCCCAGCATCTCGGCGCGCGGCACCACCGGGATGCGCGCGGCGCGGGCAGCCTGCAATTCGGGGTTGTCGGCGTTGATGGCGCTGGAGGTCACCACGACATCGGCATCACCAATGTTCTCGGCGGCATGTCCGACATGCACGTCAATGCCCAGCGCGGAAAGGCGCTGCGCGGTCAGCGAATTGGCGCGATCGGAACCGGAGACGGCATAGCCCAGGTTGTGCAGCACTTCGGCGATGCCGCTCATGCCCACGCCACCGATGCCGATGAAATGCACGCGACGGAAGGTGGTCATCAGGTCTTCGTGCGCGAGCAAGCGACGCGGCGTCATGCGGCCACCTCCATGCAGGCGCGTGCGATCACCGTCGCGGCGTCGGGCTTGGCCAGCGTGCGTGCCGCCTCGCCCATCGCGACCAGTCGCTCGCGATCATCCAGCAGCGCCTCGAGGCGCTGCGCCAACTGCTGTACGTCCAGATCCTTCTCCTGAATCAGTTCGGCCGCATGCACGGCGACCAGCGCCTCGGCATTGCGGGTCTGGTGGTCATCCACCGCATAGGGGAACGGCACGAGCACGGCGCCGAGTCCGGCGGCCGTCAGCTCGGCCAGCGTGAGCGCGCCCGCGCGGCACACCGCGAGGTCAGCCCAGGCATAGGTGCCGGCCATGTCTTCGATGAACGGCACGATCTGCGCGTCGACGCCGGCCTTGGCATAGGCGGCGCGCGCTTCATCGATGCCACGGTTGCCGCACTGATGCAGCACCTCGGGGCGCTGGGCCGGCGACAACAATGCCAATGCCTGCGGCAGCGCGATATTCAAGGCACGAGCGCCGAGGCTGCCACCCAGCACAAGCAGGCGTGCACGACCGGTACGACCGGCCATGCGCTCGCTCGGCGCCGGCAGCGCCGCAATGGCAGCACGTACCGGATTGCCGACCCATTCCGCACCGGGCAGCGCATCACTGAAGCCGGCCAGCACGCGCTGTGCGTGTTCGGCCAGCTTGCGATTGGTGAAGCCGGCCACGCGATTCTGTTCGTGCACGAGCAGCGGACGACGTGTGATGCGCGCGGCGACGCCGCCGGGGCCGGCCACATAGCCGCCCATCGACAGCACGCTGCGCGGCTTGATGCGACGCAGCGCGCCGAGCGAAGCGAGCAGTGCACGGGCGAGCATGAAGGGCGCCAGCAAACGCGTCTTCAGTCCCTTGCCACGCAGTCCGCCGACGGGCACGGTCACCAGATCGATGCCATGCGCCGGCACGACCTTGGTCTCCATGCCACCTTCGGCACCCAGCCACACCACCGGCACGCCCTGTGCGCGCAGCGCTTCTGCCACGGCGAGGCCCGGGAAGATGTGGCCACCGGTACCGCCGGCCATGATGAGCACAGGCGCCGTCATGCGGTCACCGCCTCGCGCGCAGGCGCGGCCACGGCGCTGTTCGCATCCGGCACGGCGTTCGCCGGCATGCGCGCCGCCATCTGGCGGGCGTCGAGCGCGCGATTGATTTCATACGTGGTGCGCAGCAGTACGCCGGCCATCGCACAGGTGAGCACGATGGACGAACCGCCGTAGCTGATCAGCGGCAGGGTCAGGCCCTTGGTCGGCAGCGCACCGAGGTTCACGCCGATGGACACCATAGTCTGCAGGCCGAGCATCAACGACACGCCGCAGGCCACGAAACCCGCAAAGCGCTGGCCGATCTCCATGCCCTTGAGGCCCATGTACAGGCCGCGGCCCACCGCGAGCGCGAACAGGCCCATCACCAGCAGGATGCCGGCCAGGCCCAGTTCCTCGGAGATCACCGCGAAGATGAAGTCGGTGTGCGCTTCGGGCAGATAGGACAGCTTGAGCACGCTCGAGCCCAGGCCCACGCCGGTCCACTCGCCACGACCGATCGCCATCAGCGACTGGGTGAGCTGGAAGCCGTCGTTGAACGGATCGGCCCACGGATCGATGAACGAGGTCAGGCGGCGCATGCGGTACGGCTCGAACTTCGCCACGAACCACAGCAGCGCCACCACCGGCAGGCCCATGCCACCGAGGTACATGGGCTTGGCACCGCCCATCCAGATCATGCCGATGGTCACCGCGATCATCAGCGTGGCCGAGCCGAAGTCCGGCTGCGCCAGCAGCAGCAGCACGAACAGGCCCGCCACCATGATCGGCTTGAACAGGCCCCAGAAACTGGTTTCCACGCTCTCGCGGTGGCGCACCAGATAGCTGGCGGTGTACACGACCAGGATCAGCTTCACCGCCTCGACCGGCTGAAAGCTGGTGATCAGGAAGTTG
The DNA here is from genome assembly GCF_003264855.1 of Dyella jiangningensis. NCBI lineage: Bacteria > Pseudomonadati > Pseudomonadota > Gammaproteobacteria > Lysobacterales > Rhodanobacteraceae > Dyella > Dyella jiangningensis. Next base: position 1,015,719 of record NZ_NFZS01000004.1, read on the forward strand.
AGCCAGCGGCGCGCACCGTTGATGCGCATGCCGATGCCTGGCACGAACACCAGCAGCAGCAAGACCACCGCACCTGCGAGCAGCAGGTAGGCGTTCTTCTCCAGCAGTTTCATCTCGGTGCGCATGGCGATGCCCGCCAGCACCATGCCGATGCTGAGGAACAGCAGGTGGCGCTTGAGGAAGTAGAACGCACCAATGTGCTGGCTCTCGGCCACTGCGATCGAGCTGGACGCCACCATCACCACCCCGATGCAGGCGAGACCGACGAGCGCGATCACCAGCGGCATGTCGAAGCTGCCGCGGGGTCCCTGTCGTCGTTTGGCCTGGGTGGCGTCGAAGAACATGATCAGCGCACCTTCAACGTGGCGAGGCCGATCAGCACCAGCACGACGCTGATGATCCAGAAGCGCACGATCACGCGTGGCTCCGGCCAGCCCTTGAGTTCAAAGTGGTGATGGATCGGCGCCATGCGGAACACGCGCTTGCCGGTCATCTTGAAGCTGGCCACCTGGATCATCACCGAGGCGGTTTCCATCACGAACACGCCGCCCATCACCAGCAGCACGATTTCCTGGCGCACGATCACCGCGATAGCTGCGAGTGCCGCGCCAATGGCCAGCGCGCCCACGTCGCCCATGAACACCTGGGCGGGATAGGTGTTGAACCAAAGGAACCCGAGGCCAGCCCCAGACAGCGCACCGCAGAAGATCGCCAACTCGCCCGCACCCGGAATCGACGGAATGCCCAGGTATTCAGAGAACACGCGGTTACCCGCGAGGTACGCGAACACGCCGAGCGCGCCGGAGACCAGCACGGTGGGCATGATGGCGAGGCCATCCAAACCGTCGGTAAGGTTCACCGCGTTGGAGAAGCCCACGATCATGAAATAGGCAATGACCACGAACATCACGCCCAGCGGCACCGCCACCTGCTTGAACAGCGGGACGTACAGCGCCGTCTCGGCGACCGGTGCGTTACCGATGCCGTGCGGCGCGGTGTAGTAAAGGAACAGTGCGGCGGCCAGGCCGAACACCGACTGCCAGAAATATTTCCAGCGCGAGGCAAGACCGCGGCTGTCCTTCAGCACCAGCTTCTTGTAGTCGTCGTAGAAGCCGATCACGCCGAAGCTGAGCAGCACGGCCAGCACCAGCCACACGTAGCGGTTGTGCAGGTCGGTCCAGAGGAGGGTGGATACGGTGACCGCCAGCAGGATCATCACGCCGCCCATGGTCGGCGTGCCGGCCTTGGACAGGTGCGTCTGCGGGCCGTCCTTGCGCACCACCTGGCCGGCCTTGAGTTCGGCCAGCTTGCGGATGACGTTGGGTCCGAACAGCAGCGACATCGCCAGCGCGGTGAGCGCGGCCATGATGGTGCGGAACGTGATGTACTGGAACAGGTGGAGGGCAGTGAAGTGCCGTGCCATCCAGTCTGCGAGTTCAAGCAACATCGGATGCGCCCTCCCCTGTTTTCTTGTTATCGCGGAGCGCAGCGACCACCTGATCCATGCCGGACGAGCGCGAGCCCTTGACCAGACAGGCAACGCCGCTGTGCAGATGTTGTTTCAGTGCGGTGGCCAGCGCGGGCTTGTCCGCGAAATGCTCGCCACGTTCGCCGAACGCCTTCACCGCGGCAGCACTCAGCGGGCCGACCGCGAACAGGCGATCGATGCCTCGCTGGTGCGCGCGCTCGCCGATGCCGGCATGCAACGCAAGAGCGTTCTCGCCGAGCTCGGCCATGTCGCCCAGCACCAGCCAGCGCTCACCTTCGGCCAGGGCCAGCGTGTCGATGGCCGCACCGACGGAACCGGGATTGGCGTTGTAGCTGTCGTCGATCAGCGTCCAGCCACCGGGCATGCGCTCGAACTGCAGGCGACCGGCCACGCCGGGCACGTTCTCGAGGCCCTCCACGATGGTGTCGAGCGGCACGTCCAGCGCCAGCGCGATGGAGGCGGCAGCCAGCGCATTGGCGATGTTGTGGTGGCCCGCCAGCGGCAGCTGCACTTCAGCGTCGCCCACCGGCGTGCTCAGCAGGAAGTGCGAGCCATCCACGCGCTGGTCGAGGATGTCGGCGCCCACGTCCGCCTTGTGGTCCAGCCCGAAGCGCAGCTGGCGACGCGTGCCGGCCAGCCCCGTAAAGAAGCTGGCGAACGCCTCGTCCGCATTGATGATTGCCACGCCGTCGACCGGCAGGGCCTGATACAGCGCGCCCTTGGTCTCGGCCACGCCTTCCACGCTGCCCATGCGCTCAAGATGCGCGGGTGCGATGGTGTTGACGAGGCCGATATCGGGACGCGCGATGGCGGCGAGGTAGGCAATGTCACCCGGCTTGCCCGCACCCATTTCCAGCACGGCGTATTCCGTGTCCTGCGGCATCGCCAGCAGAGTCAGCGGCAGGCCCAGTTCGTTGTTGTAGTTGCCGGCATTGACGTGCGTACGGCCATGGCGCGACAGGATCGACGCCGTCAGCGTCTTTACCGTGGTCTTGCCGTTGGAGCCGGTGATGCCGATCACGCGCACGTTGCTCTGCGCACGCACGGCGCTGGCGAGGTCGCCCAGGGCGAGCTCGGTATCGTCGACCAGCACCTGCGGCAGGTCGAAATCGATCTTGCGCGTGACCAGCGCGGCGATCGCGCCCCTGGCCTTGGCGTCGGCGAGGTAATCATGCCCGTCGACACGCTCACCCTTGATCGCCACGAACAAGTCGCCGGGCTGCAGCTTGCGCGTGTCGATGGCGACACCAGTGACGTCCACGTCCTCGCCCAGCAGGCGGCCGCGGGTCCACAGGGCGATGGCGCTCAGGCGCATCATGCGCGGCCCTCCAGCGCGTGGCGGGCCACCGCAAGGTCGTCGAACGGACGCTTGCCCGTTGCGCCTTCCTGATAGGTCTCGTGCCCCTTGCCGGCAATCAGCACCACGTCGCCGGCCTTGGCCGAGGCGAGCGCGTGCTGGATGGCGGCGGCGCGATCGCGCTCGACCGTCGCCGCTTCGGGATGACGCAACCCGGCGACGATATCCGCCACGATGACGTCGCCGTCCTCGGTGCGCGGATTGTCGTCGGTGATGATGATGGCGTCAGCCAGGCGCTCGGCGATCTCGCCCATCTGCGGACGCTTGCCAGCGTCGCGATCGCCACCGCAGCCGAACACGCAGATCAGGCGGCCTTCGCAATGCGCACGCAGCGCCTTGAGCGCCTGCTCCAGCGCGTCCGGCGTATGCGAGTAATCGACCACGGCCAGCGGCACGCCGTCGACGCCACCGAGACGGTTCATGCGGCCGTTGATCGGCGCCAGCACGGCGATGGCATCGGCAATGCGGTCGAACGATTCGCCCATGGCACCGAGGCAGGCCACCACGGCCAGCAGGTTGGCGACGTTGAAGCGACCCAGCAGGCGGCTGCGCACGGCGCGCTCGCCCCACGGCGTATGCAGGGTGAAGGCCAAACCTTCGGCGGAAGTCACCACGTCGGTCGCACGCACGTCGGCAGACGCATGGCCCTCGGCGCTCAGACGAAGCGCACGCACGCCCTGCGGCAGGCGCTCGGCGAGCGAACGACCGAACGCGTCGTCGATATTGATCGCCGCGCCCTTCAGCGTCGGCCACGCAAACAGTTTGGCCTTGGCTTCGCCGTAGGCCTCCATGCTGCCGTGATAGTCGAGATGGTCGCGGGTGAGATTAGTGAACGCCGCCACTTCGAACGCGACGGCGCCTACGCGCCCCTGCTCCAGCGCGTGCGAGGACACTTCCATCGCCACGTGCGTCGCACCCTGTTCACGGAATGATGCGAGCAGACCCTGCACGTTGATGGCATCCGGCGTGGTGCGCTCGCCTTCGTTGATCTGGCCATGCAGGCCGGCACCCAGCGTGCCGATGGTGGCGGCGCGATGACCGAGCAGTTCCAGCGCCTGCGCGAGCAACTGCACGGTGGAGGTCTTGCCGTTGGTGCCGGTCACGCCGATCACGTGCAGCGATTCAGACGGACGTCCGAAGAAGCGCGCGGCGATCTCGCCGACCTTGCCGTGCAGGCCGTCGACCCACAGCACCGGCACGTCGATGCCGGCCGCGTCGGCGGCGGGCGCCTCGGCCAGCACCACGCGTGCACCACGCGCGACCGCACCTTTCGCGAAGGTGATGCCGTGTTCGCGCGTGCCACGCAGCGCGAAGAACGCGTCGCCGGGCCTCACCTCGCGCGAATCCAGCGTGAGCCCTGAAACGACGATATCGCCTACACCAGGGGTGTCGGCGATGCCGTGGAGAAGCTGGTCGAGGCGAGCGCTCATGGCGTCGCCCCTTCGATGGGCGCGTCGTCCACCTGTTCGACGGTGGGCTGCTTGTTGCTGGTCAAACCGTTCTGTCCTTGCAGAGGGCCGCCGACATACCAGCGCCCGATGTTGTCCGGAGGCACATCCATGAGCCGCAGCGCGCCATCCATCACCTTGGCGAAGACCGGGCCGGAGACGAGCGCGCCGTAGTAGCTGCCTTTCTTCGGGTTGTCGATCACCACCACCGCGGCCATGCGCGGATTCGACGCCGGCACGATGCCGGCGAAGGCGGCGCTGTAGTTGTTCTTCGAGTAGCCGCCGGCGCTGGCCTTGTGCGCGGTACCGGTCTTGCCGGCCACGCCGTAATTGGCGATCCACGCCCACGGTGCTGCCGTGCCGCCCGGCTGCGTCACCGACTCCATCATCTGCACCAGTTCGTTGGCGATCTTCGGATCGACGATCTGTTTGGCTTCGTTGTCCGAACCTTTTACGAAGGTGGGCAGGTGCATCACGCCGCTGTCGGCGATGGTGGCGTAGCCGTTGGCCAGCTGCAGCGGCGTCACGTTGAGGCCGTAGCCATAGGCCAGGATGGCCTTCTCCAGCATGCCCCAGCTCTTGCCCGGCTTGAGGTAGCCGGAGGCTTCGCCCGGGAAGCCGCTGTTGGTGCTGTTGCCAAAGCCGAACGCACGGTAGGTGTCGTACATCAGGCCGGTATCCAGCGTCATCGCGACCTTGGCGGCGCCGATGTTGCTCGACTTGGCGAGAATGCCCGTCGGCGAGAGCATGCCGTAGGCGTGCGTGTCGCGGATGTCGTGCGAGATGTAATAGAAGTGGCCGTTGCCCGTGTCGATCAGCGGACCGGTCGGCGTGTACTTGCCGCTGGAGAGCGCTGCCGCCATCACGAACGGCTTGATGGTGGAGCCGGGTTCCACCACGTCGGTCATCGCGCGGTTGCGGCGGCTCGACGGATTGCTGCCGCGCAAGGCGTTCGGGTTGTACGTGGGCCAGTTCACCATGGCCAGCACTTCGCCGGTATGCACGTCGAGGATCACCATCGAACCGGAGTCCGCGTCGGACTGCTCGATGGTGTTCTTCAGTTCGTTGTAGGCGAGGAACTGGATGCGGCGGTCGATGCTGAGCGTGATGTCGCGACCCGGCTGCGGCGCGCGCACCAGTTCCACGTCTTCCACCACGTGGCCCATGCGATCGCGGATCACGCGCTTGGCGCCCGGCTTGCCGGCGAGCCAGTCGTCGAACGCCAGTTCCAGGCCTTCCTGGCCGTGGTCGTCGATGTTGGTGAAGCCCAACACATGCGAGGTCACCGGGCCCGACGGGTAGAAGCGGCGGAATTCGCGCTGGCCGTTGACGCCCGGCACGCCGAGGTCGAGCACCACCTGCGCCGCATCCGGCGACATCTGGCGCTTCAGGTAGACGAACTCGCGCTCCGAACGCTGCATCAGGTACTGCTTGAGCGCATCCGCATCCATGCCGATGGCCTTGGCCAGCGCCGGCAGCTTGTCCTCGCTGTTCAGCACCTCGGACGGATTGGCCCAGATCGAGACGACCGGCGTGGACACCGCCAGCGGCTCGCCGTTGCGATCGAAGATGGTGCCGCGCGACACGGCGATCGGCACTTCACGCAGGAATCGGGCGTCACCCTGGTTCTGGTAGAACTCCTTGCGCACCACCTGCAGGTCGAATGCGCGCGCGACCAGGCCCAGCGAAGCGAGGGACAGCACGCCCACCACCAGCAACATGCGGCGGCGGGCGCTGGGGGCCGAGGTGCGGCGGCGGGTGGGCGATGGCGTGGTGCGCGGGCGCGGCTTCATCGACGCACCAGCTGGATGTCTTGCGGCTTGGGATTGAGCATGCCCAGCTTGCGGGCCTCTTCGTCCACGCGACGCGGCTCGGCCCAGGTAGCCTGCTCCAGTTCCAGCTTGCCGTATTCGATGTTGAGGTCGTCGCGCGCGTTCTGCAGACGGGTGAGCTCGACGAACAGCACGCGGCTCTCATGACGCGTCCACACCACGGCAATGGCGCTGGACAGCACCGCCGCGATCAGGATCAACATGAAGAGGGTGCCGATGACCTTCACGCGAGCTTCTCCGCCACGCGCAGCACGGCCGAGCGGGAGCGCGGATTGACGGAGAGCTCTTCGTCCGAAGGAAACCGGGCCTTGCCCACGGCCGCCAGACGCGCCGGCGCCGCCGCCACCGGCGGACCGCGACGGCTGCCCTGCACGCGGCCGGAGTGGTCGCGGATGAACAGCTTCACCGCGCGGTCTTCCAGCGAGTGGAAGCTGATGATGGAAAGGCGGCCGCCGACCTTGAGTAGCTCGAGCGCGGCGTTGAGGCCATGCTCCAGCGCGTCGAGTTCGCCGTTCACCCGGATGCGCAGCGCCTGGAAGCTGCGCGTGGCCGGATGCTTGCCGGGCTCGCGACGCCCGACCACGCGCTCGATCAAGCCAGCCAGCTGGCCGGTGCGGGTGATCGGGTTTTCGGTGCGATCCTCGACGATGGCGCGCGCGATCTTGCGGCTGAAGCGCTCTTCTCCGTAGATCCACAGCACGTCGGCGATTTCTTTCTCCGAGGCATGCGCGAGGAAATCGGCCGCGCTCTCGCCCTGCGTGGTGTCCATGCGCATGTCGAGCGGCGCGTCGGCCATGAAGCTGAAGCCGCGCGCGGCTTCATCGAGCTGGGGCGAGGACACGCCGAGATCCAGCAGGATGCCGTCGAGGCCGCCAGCGGTTTCATCCCACTCGGCCATGGTGGAGAAGTTGGCATGACGGATGGAGACGCGCGGATCGCTGGCGAACTCGGCCTGCGCCGTCGCGATGGCCTGCGGGTCGCGATCCATCAACAGCAGGCGACCATCGGGGCCCAGGCGCGACAGCACGGCGCGAGCGTGACCGCCGCGTCCAAAGGTGCCATCGAGATACCGCCCGCCAGAGTGCACGGCGAGTCCCTCCACTGCTTCACCCAGCATCACCGGGATGTGCTTCAGCTGCTGCTCGGCCATGCCGCGCACTCCCGCTCCCGTCCCGCCACCAAATAGCCGCGCCGCAACCGTCGCCGGTTACAGCTGCAGCTCCGCCATCTCGTCTGTGATCTCGTCTTCGCCGATGGTCTGGCGGATCTTGGCCAGGTGGGCCTGTTCGCTCCAAAGCTCGAACTTGTTGCCCATGCCCAGCAGAACCGCTTTCTTCTCGATACCCGTGGTCGCGCGCTGGCTGGCAGGCAGCAGCAGGCGGGCGGCGCCATCGGGCTCGACTACCGCCGCGGCACCGACCAGCTTCATCTGCATGTCGCGATGGGCAGCCTTGACCTTGGGCAATGCGTTCACCTGGTCGCGCACCTTTTCCCACTCGGCGTACGGGAACAGCCACAGGCAGCCCGTCTCGAAGGGGTTGTAGGTGATCACCAGACGATTGGCGCAGGCGTCGGCCACCAACTCGCGGTACGCGGTCGGTATGGCCAGCCGGCCCTTGTCGTCAACGGTGATGGCGGTTTCGCCCTGGAACACGACCGTTAGGCTCCACTAATTCCCACGATTTCACACAGGAACCCACGATAGTCTCGCCCCCTGAGACTGTCAAGGGAATTTTGCTTGTGAATCAATGAGAAAGGCGGTGATCTGGCAGTAATTCCAGCCTTTTATGAGGAACTGCCCGAAGGTGCTTGAATGACTAGGATTTTTTGAATCCAGGCCACTCCCAACGGACCGCCCTCCGGCCACCGAAATGCCATTCCGCATGAACCGGCCATTCAGGCCTTCCATACGCGACCGTCGCCACCGTATCGGGACCCGACACGGCGGCGACAGCCGGCAAGAAAGAGGGTGGAGTCGGCCTGTAAGCCGGGTTCTGTACGCCTTGCGGCGCGACAGTCATTCCTCTCGGCCTGGCGTCACCGCCAGGCTCCAGCAACCTACCCGGGAACAACGCGGGCCGCGTTATCGTTCCCCTATTCGGTCTTGCTCCAGGTGGGGTTTACCGTGCCATGCGGCGTTAGCCCCGCACGCGGTGCGCTCTTACCGCACCCTTTCACCCTTACCACGCGCATCCGGAGATGCCGTTCGGCGGTCTGCTCTCTGTTGCACTGGCCGTCGGCTCGCGCCGCCCAGGTGTTACCTGGCACCTTGCCCTGTGGAGCCCGGACTTTCCTCGATGCGCTTGCACGCGACGCGACTGTCCGGCCGACTCCGCCGTGCATTCTAGTGGAATGTGAGGATCAAAGGGCTTGAGAGTTGCACAAGGCACTTGTAGGAGCGCACCCAGTGCGCGACCGCAGAGGCATGGCACAACGCTGTTTCCATTTGTCGCCGTGGGGCACCGACGCAACCGTGATCGCGCACTGGGTGCGCTCCTACAGGAAGGTGAAGATCACCGCTTCAACCCTCGTACAACAGCTTGCGCGGCGCCCCACTGATCGCCGCCGCCAACTTCGCCGCCTTCGCCGGCGGCAATTCCTCGCGCAGGATGGCGAACACGCGCCGCCCTTCGGCCTCACGCGCATCCGCCTCTTCGCCACGCCCCGCGACCAGGATCACGCACTCGCCGCGCTGCTGGTCAGGGTCATTCGCCACGCGCGTCGCCAGCTCGCCGAGCGGCTCGCCGATCACCGTCTCGAACAACTTGGTCAACTCGCGCGCCAGCACGCCCTCCCGCGCCTCGCCGAACACGTCGCGCATATCCGCCAGGCTTTCCGCCACGCGATGCGAGGATTCATAAAAGATGAGCGTGCGCGCGTCACCCGCAAGTTCCTGCAAGCGTGACCGCCGCGCGGCTGCCTTGGGCGGCAGAAAACCTTCGAACACGAAGCGATCGCTGGGCAGTCCTGCGACCGACAGCGCCGCGATGGCCGCGCACGCGCCCGGCACCGGCGCACAGCGAATGCCGGCTGCGCGCGCCGCACGCACGAGACGAAAGCCAGGATCGCTGATCAACGGCGTGCCCGCATCGGAAATCAACGCCACCGACTCACCGCCCTGCAACCGCCGCACGATCGCGTCCACCACGTCGCGCTCGTTGTGCTCGTGCAAGGCCACCAGCGGCGTGCCGATGTTGTAGTGCATGAGCAGCGGACGGCTGTGCCGCGTGTCTTCGGCGGCGATCACCGCCACCGAGCGCAAGGTTTCGATGGCGCGCGCGGAAAAGTCATCGCGATGGCCGATCGGCGTGGCGACGACCCATAGCTGGCCGGGCTGAATCTGTGACATCTGTGCCATCTCTCCCGCCGCGAGGCGGCGATCCAATGGGCTATCATCGCCCATCCGCGTCAAAAGCTCGAAGGGATTTGGCCATGCGCTTGTACCGCGCCGCAGGCATCGCCCTGCTGATTTCACTCGCACTCACCGCCTGCGTGCCCCCTGCCGCCCAGCGCTCTCCCGCCGAGATCGCCGCCGCCCAGCAAGCTCAGGCACTGGCGCAGCAGGGCAAGTTCGAGGAAGCGGCGCAGTCGTACCTCACGCTGGCGCAGACCAGCGGCAATCGCGATGAATACCAGTTGCTCGCCGCCGAGGCGTACCGCCAGGAAGGCCAGCTCGACCGAGCCGCGCCGTTCCTCGCCGCTATCCGCCGCCAGCGCCTCACTGGCGACGAGCCCGTGCGACTGGACCTGCTGCAAGCCGAACTCGCGCTCAAGCAGCACAACGCGCCGCATGCCCTGCAGCTCACCACGCAGCCGAATCTGGCCGTGCCCGCCGCGCTGCAGGTTCGCCTGCTCGAACTGCGCTCGCAAGCCATGCAGCAAACCGGCGACCCGTGGGGCGCTGCGCGCACGCGCGTGGAAATGGACGGCCAACTGAGCGGCCTCGATCAGGCACAGAATCGCAAGCAGATCGTCACCTTGCTTACCCAGCTCGGCGTAGAACCGCTTAAGGCGCGCGCGGCAGCCATGCAGCCGGGTGACCGCATGCTGCCGTGGGTGAATGAAGCCCTCGGCCAGCTCGGCGTCGCCGTCGCTCGCCCAGCTCCGTCGCTGGAGCAGGAAGTAGGCACGATGATCCCCGGCGAAGGCGCCAACGTACGCGAAGGCTTCAAGATGCCCGCGCGCGTGGCGCTGCTGCTGCCGATCAGCGGCAGCACTGCGTCTGCCGGCACTACGGTGCGCGAAGGTTTCTTCGCGGCGTATGCCGATTCTTCGCGTAACCATGCACCACGTCCTCCGGTGCGCGTATACGACAGCGGCGGCACCGCCGCGGGTGCGATCAAGGGCTACCAACAAGCCGTCGCCGATGGTGCGCAACTCGTCATTGGCCCGCTGACGCGCGCGGAAGTGTCCGCCTTGTTCGGTCAGCCGCAACTGCCCGTGGCCTTGCTCGCGCTCAACCATCCCGACGACAAGAGCCTGCCGGCCAGCGGCGTGAGTGAATTCGGCCTGTTGCCGGAAACCGAAGGCGCACAAGCCGCCGACCACATGAGCGAAAGTGGCATCACCAACGCCTTCGTCATCGCCGGCAACGATGACTTCGCGCAGCGTGCGGCCAAGTCGTTCAAGGCCGAGCTGGAAGCGCGCGGCGGCAAGGTCGCCGGCATGGGTAACCTCGGCACCACCGGCGTCAACTACGCCTCGACCATCAGCGGCCTGGGCATGCCCACCGATACCGGCGATGTTTCGGCGGCCACCAACAACACCGGCATCTTCATCAGCATGCGCCCGCAGCAGGCACGCCTGCTGCTGCCCCAGCTCAAGCTAGCCCGCGTGAACCTGCCCGTGTTCGGCACCTCGCACATCTACGCCGGCGTCGACGACGCCGGCGCCAACCGCGACCTGGAAGGCGTGGAGTTCTGCGACGCGCCATGGCTGTTCGACGTACAGCCCGGCCTGCCCAACCATGGCGACATCGCCGGCCAGCTGCCCGCCGCACGCGGCACCTCGGCGCGCCTGTTCGCCTTCGGCATGGATGCATGGAACCTCGCGCCCTACGTCGACTGGTTGCGCGCCCACCCCGGCAGCTACCTGCCCGGCGCCAGCGGACAGCTCACCGCGGACCAGTTCGGCCGCATCCGTCGCGTGCTGGTGTGGGCCAAGTTCCAGGACGGCCTCGCCCGCCCGCTCAACGGCAGCCTGCAGATGGACAGCGCGCCGGCCCTCGCGCCGCCGACCGACAACAACAATCCGCCGCCGAACAACGTCCAGCCCATCGATCACAACTGATGCGCGCCGCCGGCGCCATCTTCGAACAACGAGCCTGCGCGGAATTGCAACGCGCAGGCCTCAAGCTGCTGGACCGCAACTACACCACCCGCTACGGCGAAATCGATCTGGTGATGCTTGAGCATGACACGGTCGTGTTCGTCGAAGTGCGTCACCGCCTTCACGGAGGCGCCGCGGCCTCCGTCACCATCCGCAAGCAGGCCCGCCTCATTGCCGCCGCAGAGCTGTGGCTTGCGGCTCACCCTAAGCACGCAAAATATCCATGTCGTTTCGACGTGGTCAGCTATGACGGCCCCGGCTCTGACGTGCGCATGACCCGCTGGCCCAATGCCTTCGAGTCTTGCTGAATGCCTACTCGGACCAGCAAGGCCGTGCTTGCCTGGCCCTGACACAGTGAGATCTCAAGTCGGCTCAGCTCGAACCAGAGACGACAAATTCCGTTACCAGGTATAACCAAAACCCTACACGCAAGTCATTTGCTGCTGACGCATTTTGATAGTTCCAGCGCAATCGCCTGCAACACAGCACCGTCGCCACCTTACATGTGCAGCCTCATTCCTCACCGGCGACATCGCAGCACGGACGGACGCAAGCTCCCGGACTTCCCGCAGAACCGATAAATGAATCGTCCCATGCCCCCGTTTTTTCGGGGAATTCAGGCGAGTGGTCAGCCGAATGTGTTCACGTCCAAGGGTGCAACCGAGCGTCGACACTGCCTCGATGCATGGGCTCAGCAGCACCAGTGGCATGGCAAAAGTGAGCGGACTCCTTCACGTTTTTCAGTGTTCAGCGGTAGGCATGAGGGAAATGCGTGCGGTCTACTTATAAGGCCCCGGTTAGCCGCCGCGTTCGACGCGTGTATTGGCCAGCCAAACCAGCGCGCTTCGGCGCCGCTGGCCAAGGAAACAGGAAACTAGGAATGGAATCTGCCTTCAACCTCTTGCGGGCCGACATGCTGTCGGCTGTCGCGTCAGGCTCATCGCCTCCGTCGATGTCAATGGAGCGCTTGCCGGCACTTGCAACGTTTCGACCATCGTCGACGTCACCACCGGTCGTCCCGTGACCGGCACACGTCTGCGCGCCATGTCGTGCTCCGATGCGTCAAGCGCAAAGCACAACCCCTTAGCCTGCGAGTACCTAGTGAAGAAGGATCTCCCCAAGCGCGTCCTTTCGTGTTGTGTGCTTCTGGCCGCGGCGAGCCTTGCCGCATGCGGCACGCCATTGGCCAAGGACTTCGGCGGCTCGTGGAAGCCCGTGAACCACTTCCAGGACGCTCCGTCTGAAATCCCGCTCAACCGGGCCTACACCTACTACGCGTCGCCGATGGACGAAACACTTCGCACCATGCTGCGACGCTGGACCAAGGATGCCGGCCTGCAGTTCTCCTATCAGTTGCAGTCGGACTACACGCTGTACAAGGCGGTCACGCAGATCCACACGACGGACGTCTATTCGGCGACGTCCGAGCTCACATTGATCTACGCCGCGCAAGGCGTATCGGTGACCACCGACGGCCATGAGATCCGCGTCAGCTCCGCCCCGATGTCGGGTGGCGGAACCGCAGAGATGCCCGCGGGCGAGATATCGCAAGGCACCGCCACTCCGCAGAACGCCACATCCGTACAGGCGAAATGACGTGGAACAGGAAACCGTTGAAATGGCCGCGCAGAGTTTTCGCTGATGCTCAAGAAGAAGACAGCCGCCAAGGTCGACGAGGCCGTCGCCAAGTCGGTCAATTTCGAGATCACCGTGGCGGACCTGGCCAGGCGCAGCGAGCGACGGGCATGGTGGGTTGCTTTTTCCGCGATCGGCATGTCGCTGATCCTGGCGGGCGGCTATTTCTACATGCTGCCATTGAAGGAAAAGGTGCCGTTCGTGGTGATGGCCGACGCCTACACCGGCACGAGCACGGTCGCGCGCCTTAACGACGACTTCCTCAACAAGCGCATCACCACCAGCGAGGCGATCAATCGCAGCAACGTCGCCCACTTCGTGCTCGCACGCGAGTCATATGACTCGGCGATGATCAACCTGCGTGACTGGACCACGGTGCTCACCATGTCATCCACCGGCGTGGCGTCGGCGTACACGAGCCTGTATGCCCCGCGCAACGACGCCAGCCCGTACAAGGTCTACGGCCGCACCCGCGCCATCCGCGTGAAGATCCTAAGCATCGTGCTTCTCGGCGGCGGCCCCAACTCGCCGCCCAAGGGCGCCACCGTGCGCTTCCAGCGCAGCCTGTACGACAAGCAGACCGGCGCCACTATGCCCATGGACAGCAAGATCGCGACGCTTTCGTTCGCCTACAAGACCAACCTCAGGATGGACGAGCAATACCGCATCGAGAATCCGCTCGGGTTCCAAGTCACGGAGTACCGCGTGGACAGCGACTACGCGACCACGCCCCCGGAAGAAGTTCCCGCAGTCCGCGATGATGCAGGCATGAATCAACAGGGCAACAGCATGCCGGCCTCCGGCTCCGGCCCGGGTGAGGCTCTGCAGCGCGGCGCGGTCCCGCCACCACCCGCCATGCCTGAGAACCATCAGGGCCGGGCGATGCCGCAGCAGACACCCGCCGCTACACCTTGGAGCAGCCCTAACGGAGCACGCGAGTGATGAATCGACTCAATCCACTCGCTCTGGCTGCCGTACTTTGCCTTGCCACGGTTGCGACGCCACGTGCCGCTCATGCGCAGGCCGTGCAGCAATACGATTACCAGGGCGACCATGTTTACCAAGTGCGTACCGGCCTGGGCATCACCACGCAGATCGAACTCAGCCCCAACGAGAAGATCCTCGACTACAGCACCGGCTTCAGCAGCGGCTGGGAGCTCAGTCGTCGCGACAACGTGTTCTACATCAAGCCGAAGAATGTCGATGTAGACACCAATCTGATGATACGCACGGCCACCCACTCGTACATCTTCGAACTCAAGGTGGTTGCCACCGACTGGCGCACGCTGGAGCAGGCGCGCACTAAGGGCGTGCAGTACAAGATCATCTTCAACTATCCAGGCGACACCTCCTTCGCCAAGGAAGCCAGCAAGGCCGCGCAGGCGCCAGAGCTGAATACGTCCCTGGTCAAGGGTCGCGATTACAACTTCAACTACGACTACGCGACGCGCTCGAAGAAGGCGCCATGGCTGGTACCCGTCAACGTGTACGACGACGGCCAGTTCACCTACATCAAGATGAACGATATGAAGCAGTTCCCCACTGGGAACTTCCCATCCGTCTACATGCGCCAGACGGCCCATGGCGAGGATTCCGTCGTCAACACGACCGTGGAGGGCAACACCATCATCATCCACGGCACGTATCCCTTCTTGGTCGTCCGCCACGGCGACAACGTCGTCGGTCTGCGCAGGAACACCGCCAAATGAGCCATCACGAAGAAGAACAGCAGAGCGGCGGCCATGGCATGCCGCTATATGACCGAGGCGACAACACCAATCCGTACGCCACTCAACACCAGCAGCAGGTGACGCCCGACCTCGATGCGAGTGCACCTCAGCTCAAGTCCAACGACCTGCGCCGAATGAACCGTAATGCGATGGGCATGCTGGCCGCGCTGGCTGGAATGCTGGTGGTCGGTGGTGGCTGGATGCTCTTCTCCGGTAACTCGCAGAAAGATGCAAAGCCGCAAGCGCAAAGGGAAGAAACCGTTCGCGTGCCGGAAGCGCCCAAGGCGCCACCCTTACCGCCTGCCCAGCCGCCGGCGCAGCAAGTGTTGCAGCAAGCCATTCCCCTCGCGCCGCCGCTGCCTCAAAACAACCGCAATGCCGCCCCGACGCAGGCCGCCTCCCGCGAGCTCACGCTGCTCGAGCGTCGCATTGCCGCGGCGGAGCGTGGCTCGGCTGGCATCAACGTGGGAGATAACGTTGGACAGACCGCGCCCGCTGCCAGCGACGGCATGGGCTTACCTCCGGGCATGATGACCTCCGGCTTGGAGAACCCCAACGATGGCACCAACCAGTTCCGGATGCCAGCCAACTCAGCGTATGGCACCAACAAGGCGCTACCGAATGTCTCGGATGCCCAGCCGCTAACCCATCCGGACAGCCTCATGCTGCGCGGCACCTACATCCGTTGCGTGCTGGAAACACACATAGTCACCGACATTCCGGGTTTCACGTCTTGCATCGTCACCGAGCCCGTGTACTCGTTCAATGGCAAGCATCTGCTGCTACCTAAGGGGGCAAAAGTACTCGGCAGCTATAGCCAGGAACCAAACGGCCCACGCGTGGCGGTGATCTGGGATCGCATTGTGACTCCAACCGGCATCGACGTCAGCATGGCAAGCCCTGGCGTGGACAACCTCGGCGGCGCTGGCCACCCGGGCTACTACAACGCCCATTGGGGCAGCCGCATCAGCGCAGCACTGCTGATCAGCATGCTTAGCGACGCCTTCAAATACGAGGCCGCCAAGCATGGTCCGACCACCAACACGATCGGAGCCAACGGCACCGTGGTGCAGGAGCCGTTCGAGAGCAACACGGCGCAGACCGTGCAGGACTTGGCCAACCAGGCCGTGCGGCGCGCGGCCAACCGCCCGGCAACCGTCACCATCAACCAGGGCACTGTCGTGACCATCTACGTCGCCAAGGACGTGGACTTCACCGCCGTGCTCGCGCGCTACTGATCCGCCCCCAAAACGACCATGGCTGAAGAAATCCTCGTCGATATTCCGAACGAATTCCTAGACTACCAGTACTCCGTGCTGGGCATCCGGGAGTTCATGGCCTCGGCCGAGGTCACGGAAATCTGCGTCAATCGCCCGGGCGAGCTGTACCTGGAAGCCGGCGGACGCTGGCAGAGGGTGGAGATGCCCTCGCTCACCTTCGAGCGTGCCCGGCAGTTCTGCACCGCCGTGGTCAATGAGAGCAATACCGGCCAGCGCATCACCGATGTTGATCCGGTGGTGTCGCTGACCTTCCCGACCGGGCAGCGTGCGCAGTTCGTCATTCCCCCGGCGGTGGAGGCAGACAGCATCTCCATCACGATTCGCCTTCCTTCCAGGAAGACCAAGACGCTGGCGCAATACCAGGAGGACGGTTTCTTCAACGAGATCCTGGAAGACGCCCACGGCATCAGCGAGCAGGACCGCGAGCTGCTGCAGCTGCGTTCGCAGCGCCGCTATGCGGATTTCTTCCGCCAGGCCGTGCTCAACAAGAAGAACATCGTCGTATCCGGCGCCACCGGCAGCGGCAAGACGACCTTCATGAAGTCGCTGGTGCACCATATTCCGACCAACGAACGCCTCGTCACCATCGAGGACGCCCGTGAGCTGTTCATCGACCAGCCCAACGTGGTCCACCTGCTGTATTCCAAGGGTGGCCAGAGCTCGAGCAACGTCACCGCCAAGAGCTGTATGGAAGCCTGCCTTCGCATGAAGCCCGACCGCATCATCCTCGCGGAGCTGCGTGGCGATGAATCGTTCTACTTCATCCGCAACTGCGCATCGGGCCACCCCGGCTCCATCACTAGTTGCCACGCCGGCAGCACCGAACAGACCTGGGACCAGCTGGCGCTGATGGTGAAAGCTTCCCACGAGGGCTCCGGTCTTGAGTTCTCCACCATCAAGCGCCTGCTGATGATGACCATCGACATCGTGGTGCATATCAAGGCCCACGCCGGTTGCCGCTACATCACCGGCATCGACTTCGGCTCGAGCCGACAGGTCGACAGCAGCCGAGCATAAGGGAGCCGCGAGTGACGCCCATCGCCAACATCTCCAGTTGCCACGACCTTGCCGTTCCGGCCGAGGTCATACAGCACGTGGTCAATGTGGAATCCGGCAACAACCCCTTCGCCATCGGGGTGGTCGGCGCGCATCTCCAGCGACAACCGCACAACCTGGATGAAGCCGTCGCCACCGCGCGCATGCTGGAAAGCCAGGGCTACAACTATTCGCTCGGCATCGCCCAGGTCAATCGCTCCAACTTCGCGAAGTTCGGTCTGGACTCGTACGAGAAAGCCTTTGAGCTGTGTCCCAATCTCGTGGCGGGCACCCAGATCCTTGCCCAGTGCTACGCGCAGGCGGACGGTGACTGGGGCAAGGCGTTCAGCTGCTACTACTCCGGCAATTTCGCCAAGGGTTACGAAGACGGCTACGTGCAGAAGATCTTCAGCTCGATGGGGCAGTCCTCGCTGCCCCCCGTCTCACCGGCCAGGGCCATTCCCGTCCAGCTCGCACAGACGGATCGCGCGCACCCCATGGCCGCTGGGGAGTACTTGGTACGCCTGCGCAGCTCGGCCATCGACCATGTCGGTACGGAGGCCATAACCAAGATCGTCCAAGGCATGATGCCGGACCCGCAAGCCGCTTCTTCCCGGCAGACATCGATAGATACGTCACCTTCGGCCCTGGACATCCAGACGGCCGCCGTGGAGGGACCCCATTTGCCGACGAATGCCACGGGTACGCAGCGGGCGTCCGCAGAAGCGCAGCCTTCCACCCTGAACGTCCAGGCAGCGGCGATGGTCGTCACGCATCTGCCCGCCAACGGTCCGGCGGCCATTTCGCCGCCGAACAACGAGGTATTCGAGCCGCAAGTTCGCGGACCCAACGATCCCGTGACGCCCCCGGAGCACGAAACGGCTGCATCCAAGCCCGGCCCAGATCGCGCGGACCTTCGATTGGGAGGGCAAGACGACGCCTTCGTGTTCTGAAGAACCGATTTTTGCCGGTGGAAGACCGGCGACGTCATGGCTCGCATGACGCCGCAGCTTTCACCGGAGACCAGGCGCAAATGGCTCCGCTACGGCGGAATCACTGCAGCACCTCGGCAGGGCCAATGCTACGGACGTACAGCGCGGTGCGTCGAGGTGACCACTTCCAACCACCCTCTCGATCGATCGACTAAGGAAAGACACCCATGGCAATCAAACCACTCATCAACGACGCCCGGCGCAAGCGCATGCTCGACCGCGTCGTAGTCCTGTCTATTGCTGCCGCCATCATGCTTCCGAACATGGCGTTTGCCGATGCCACCGCCGAGTCCAACCTCTGCAACGTCTTGACCACGGTCAACAACCTGTTGAACTACGGTTCGGTGGTCATCGTGACCATCGCCATCATTTTTTCCGGCTACCAGATCGCCTTCGCGCACAAGCGCATCGGTGACGTGGCGCCCGCGCTGATCGGCGGCGTGCTGATCGGTGCGGCCGCCCAGATCGCCAAGATGGTGATCGGTGGTTCAGGCTCTTCGACCCAGTGCGCGGCCCAGTCACTCAACACCACGATGCTGATGGACCACATGCACTCGGCGATCCAGTTCATCCAGCACTATGCGTAAAGACGTGCTGTTTCGTGGCTGCACCCGCCCACCCATGTTCATGGGCGTGCCTTACGTGCCCTTCTTCATAGGGGCGGGAGGGTGCCTGTTGATGGCGATGTACTTCAACCTGCTGTTCCTGTTGCTCACGCCGGTGGTGATCTTCGTGATGCGCCAGATGGCCAAGCGTGACGAAATGATCTTCCGCCTGCTCGGCCTGCGTTTCCAGTTCCGCATCCGCGTGAGAAACCTCCCGCTGCACGACGGCATGTGGGCTTTCACTCCCAACAACTACCGCGACCCGCGCGAACGAAAGAAGTAACGGCCAGGGGGCGCACGCTACGGATGCTTTCGCTGCGCGTGTCCCTGGCCAGTGTTCATGTACGCCCGACCCACCGCCCTATCCATCCGACACCGGCAATTGCCCATGTTCACGCCCGACGCCCCCATCAGCACGTTCATCCCGCTGTCCACCCATGTATCGCCGACGGTGATCAAAACCTCCGAGGGTGACTACATGATGACGTGGCGGCTGGAAGGCCTGCCTTTCGTCGGACGCGACGAGTGGGAACTGGAGCACCGCCACAACACGTTCAACCGCATGCTGCAGACCTTGCGCGCGCCCGATTTCGTCAACGTGGCATTCTGGATGCACGACGTACGTCGACGTCGCCACCTGCGCGATAGCAGCAAGTTCGACCAGGCATTCAACCGACAGATGTCCGACCAGTATTACACCGCGCTGTCGGGCCAGAAGCTGATGCAAAACGAGTTGTATCTCACGCTGATCTATCGGCCAACGGTCAGCGGCAAGCGTTTCAGGGACAAATCGGCGGACATCGCGCAACTCGAGTCCGAGCAGACCCATGCCGTCGCCACGGTCAACGAACTGGCCGGCAATGTAGAGGCTGTACTGAAGGTCTATGCGCCCTATCGCCTTGGCATGTACGAGGCGGCCAACGGCATGGTGTTCTCCGAAACACTGGAACTGTTCGGCTACCTGCTCAACCGCATGGACGAGCCCGTGCCAGTGCTGTCCGCGCCGATACCGGCCTACCTGGCTGTCAGCCGGCTGCGCTTTTCCGCCAAGAGCGGCGACTTTGCAATCACGACGCCTAGTGGCGTGAGTCACTTCGGCGCCATCCTGAACGTCAAGGAATACCCGGACGGGACCTACCCCGGCGTACTGAACGGTCTGAAGTACCTGGATTTCGAATACATCATCACGCACTCCTTCAGCCCGATGGGCCGCCATGACGCGCTCAAAGCGCTGGACCGCACCAAAGGCATGATGATTTCGTCGGGCGATAAGGCAGTCAGCCAAATCATCGAGCTCGACCACGCCATGGACCAGCTTGCCTCGGGTAACTTCGTACTGGGCGAATATCACTTCTCGATCGCCGTCTACGCCGCCAGCCAGGAGGCTCTGTCGCAGCAACTGGCCGTGACGCGCGCGGAGTTGTCCAACGCTGGCTTTGTCTCCGTGAAGGAAGACCTGGCCGTCACCTCCGCGTTCTACGCGCAGTTCCCGGGCAACTGGAAGTACCGGACGCGGTTGGCCAACATCAGCTCGCTGAACTTCCTGGGCCTTTCACCGCTGCACAATTTCGCCACCGGCAAGAAGGTCAACAACCCCTGGGGCGACTGCGTCACCACCTTGCAAACGACGAACGGCCAGCCGTACTACTTCAATTTCCATGCCACCCACCCGAACGAGAACTCGCTGGGCGAGAAAGCCATCGCCAATACCATGGTGATCGGCAAGTCGGGTACCGGAAAAACGGCGCTGATCAACTTCCTGCTCAGCCAGGTCCAGAAGCTGAAGCCCACGCCCACCATCTTCTTCTTCGACAAGGACCGTGGCGCGGAGATTTTCGTGCGCGCCTGCGGCGGCAATTACCTTGCGCTGGAGAACGGCCAGCCCACCGGTTTCAATCCGTTCCAGTGCGAACACACCGAAACCAACCTCCACTTCCTGGTGGGCCTGGTCAAGGTCATCGCGGGGAAGTCAATCTACAGCTCGCGTGAAGAGGAAGACATTCACCGCGCGGTGGAGACCATCCTCGACACGCCGATGCGCTTGCGCACCATGGCCAACTTCCAGAAGAGTCTGCCCAACATAGGTGACGACGGCTTGTTCATCCGCATGCGCAAGTGGACTGCAGGCCATTCGCTGGGCTGGGTGTTCGACAACCCGTTGGACACCATCGATTTCCAGAAGGCGCCGATCATCGGTTTCGACTACACCGATGTGATCGACAACCCCGAAGTGCGCGTGCCGGTAATCAACTACCTGCTGCACCGCCTGGAAGAACTCATCGACGGCCGCCGGCTGATCTATGTGATGGACGAGTTCTGGAAGATCCTCGACGGCCAGGGCGGCCTGAAGGAATTCGCCAAGAACAAGCAGAAGACCATCCGCAAGCAGAACGGTCTTGGCATCTTCGCCACGCAAAGCCCGGAAGACGCATTGGCCAGCGACATCGCCGCCTCGCTCATCGAGCAGACCGCGACCATGGTGCTGCTGCCCAACCCCAACGCGAGCCGCGAGGACTACGTGGAAGGCCTCAAGCTCACCGAGGCCGAATACAACGTGGTCGTCAGCCTGGACGAGCGTTCGCGCTGCTTCCTGGTCAAGCAGGGCCACGCTTCGGCCGTGTGCCAGCTGAACCTACGCGGCATGGACGATTCGCTTGCCGTGATCTCCGCCTCCACGGACAACATCGACGTCATGCATCGCGTGCTGGAAGAAAGCGCAAGGGCCAACGGCATCACCGTCGACCAGCTGCGCCCGGAACAATGGTTGCAGCACTTCTATGACCAGCGCAAAGGCAGCGGCAAAGGCGGACCAGGACCTGCTGCGTCCGCAGCACGCCAGAGAGCGGCCTCGTGAAACTCGACTCCCACTCGACAGAGGTAACCGCCATGACCGCCAAGCTCATTCGTCACGTCATCCAGCCTTATCGTGTCGCGCTGGCTTCGCTCGTACTCGTCACGGCGGCCGCTGTACCCAGCGGCGCGATGGCCATAACCGTATTCGACCCCACCAATTTCGTTCAGAACCTGAGGCAGGCCATCGAATCAGCAAAGTCTAACCTGACCCTGGCAAGCCAGCTCTCACAGTTGATGACCACGGTCGAGACGTTGCAGAAAACCTACAGCACCATAGAAAGCACGATCGGCAGCATGGGTCTCAATCTGCTTCAGATCGACAACCAGTTGAAGAAAATCAGCACCGCAGACATGCAGGCACAAATTCAACAGGAATGTGGCGGACTTGACCCAGTGGGCGCCGTCATGAGTTTTGCCGGGTTCGATATGAACACCGACGTGCGAACCCAGCAGCGCAAAGTGTGCCAGCAGATCATCGAAGCCCAGACCCATAAGTACAACACGGCGGTCGATATGCTCACGCACATGAACGGATACTCAAGCACGCTCGGCAAGATCTCCGACTCCTTCGCCAAAATCACCAACTTCGCCTCCGGCGACCGCCAGGCATTGACGTACCACACCAACGAAACGCTGTCCGCGATGACCATGGACATGAACAACGCCGAGCAGATGATGAAAGCCGACGACGCAACCATCGCCGCACTGCAGACTAGGCAGTCGCAGTTGGCCAAGGTTGCCTTGAGAGGCAGTAGCTCCATGATCGGCAACGCAATGCAAGGGGTCATCTTCGCCTCCGCGTTCTCCGCCAATTGAACCTATAGGCGTAGCAGTCCAAGCCCCCACGAACGCCCGTTGCTGTCAATGGAAACGACGCGTCTAACGCCAAGGACCGGATGATGGACTCCTATTTATTCGCGCTCACCTATCACTGGCTTACCCGGCACATCAACGATTTTGCGCTGGGCGCGGCTGCGCGCCTCACTAACCAAATCACCAGCCTGTGCCTGATTCTGGTCACTATCTGGGTGATGATTCGCGGCTACCGTTTGGTCACCGGCGCCTCGCGCGAGCCGCCCATGGTGCTGGTGTCGCACATGATCAAGGTATCTCTGATCGTGTTCGCCGCCAAGACGGCCTCCCTCACCGGCTCGGAGGTCTACCGCTTCCTCAACACCACCTTGCCGCAGGAAATCAATTACGCCATCGCTGGCTCGACCAACGATCCGGTCAGTCAGATCGATCAGAACCTGCTCAAGATCTCAGCCGCCACCAGCCTGATCGACATGGTGCAGATCCCGACCAATGACCCCGCCCTGGCGGAGGAAAAGGCGCGCACATCGTGGTTGGCAACCATTAGCATCGCTGCGCCTGCCATGACTGCCGGCGCCCTGCTGCTGATGTACCAGATCGCCATGGCGTTGCTCACTGGCCTGGCTCCGTTCTTCATCCTGTGCCTGATCTTCGACGCCTCGAAGGACCTGTTCCGACGATGGCTCATGTATCTGCTGAGCACCTTGTTCTCCCTGGCCATGCTCAACCTAGTTATCTCTTGGGTGCTCGGACTCACTGCGGCCATTGCCGAGGCCACCTGGACCACCGACATCCTTACCCGCATGACTGGCCTCAACTCGCAGGGCTTCAACACGATGGCGCTGCAACAGGGCGGCATCGGCTTGCTGATGACGGTTTTGATTATTTCCACGCCGCCGATGGCAGCCATGCTGTTCAACGGCACCATGGGCAGCTTCTCGCCTTACGCCACAGTAAACGGAGGTGCCGGTGGCCGTGATAGCCACCCAGGGCCTCAAGGCCAACCTCCTGGGAGTTATGGTGGCCTTAGTGTTGGCGTGTATACGCCGCCAGCTTCCCTGCGAAGTGAGGCAGGCCCAGCCTACGCAGCCCAAATCAGCTCAAGTCGCCAATCAAGTGCGGCATATCCAGGCGGCAGCATTACCAATGCGGACGCAATGAAGCCCAGACCTTCTGAAGGGAACCTGCGGTAATGAAAGAACTTAACCTGACCCTTCTTTCATTCGCGCGAGTTTCGGCTACTCCGCTGGTCAGGGCACAGGTCTATCTACGGCACCAAGGCCGGCAGAAGCGATCGCAGGTCGAACCGACCCTGCCAATGGCGTCGCCGCTTTGCCAAACGGGGACATAGATGAGGCGATCCGCAGAGCCAAAGACGTATGCAGCGCGCGGGGCAAGAACTGGCATGCTCGCTACACGAATTGCAGCTTGCCGTAAAAGTACGCCACTTAACCTCATCTCCCAGACTGTAGCATCCGCCAGGGCGCAGCGGTGATAGCCAGTCCAGTAATTTGGCTAGCAAGAATATGCAGCGTCACATGGAATCAAGGAGCGTTAAAGCATGAAAGCTATCGCGATTATCTTCGGCCTGATTGGCCTGCTGGTCATCCAGTATCCTGTACACGCGCAGGTCTTTCCCTGCTCAGGAAATCCCGGCGAGGTCATGGTTGGTGAGCAGCCGGCTGGCAATGGCGTGGCTTCCATTCCTCTTTGCCGGCGAGCAAGTCAAGCGGCTGCCACGGCCCCCTCCCCGCCAGTGTACGGCCCCATGATCGGCGTGTACGGTGCTATCGCTGTCGACGACGACGCCCGCACGTATAACTATGTTTCAGGACAAGACGACTTCAAAGCCGCGAAGAAGTTCGTCTTGCACAAGTGCGTAGAGAATGGGGGAAAGTCCTGCCGGGTATTGGTCGCATTTGGCGGGCACGCCTCTATCGTCGCCGATCGTGACGGCGAATTCTTCGTTGCCACTAGCGACCACATGGCAAAACAGGCCATACGTGACGCTTTTTCAAGCTGCAATAAGAAAAGCCGCAACGGTGGCTGCACCCTTCTCGCTCCGCCGACCATCAACGGCATGCTCCAGTCACCCGACACGCTGGGCGCCTTCGATGTCCTAGATTTGCTCTATGGCCCGGACAAGCACGCGAAAATGGATTGGCACGAAGCCCTCCGATTGGGCAAGGACCTCAACGACCTGTCTGCCTATATGGATACTCGCACCTACTGGGCAGCCACAGCGATTGATGGCGAAACCATTTTCGGTGCATATAACCAACCCGATCGACGCAGTGCCGAAACCGCTGCGCTCAAAGGCTGTTCTGGAAACGACTGCAAGGTGACGCAGGTGTTCAAGAATACCTGCGCGGGAATGGCGTGGCCGAAGGGCAAGAAGCCTGACCTCCTTCTTGAAACAACTGAGGATACGGACCCCGCTGCCGCAAAGGCGCGCGCCCTGGCCCAATGCGCCAGCAAGTACGGCGCCTGTGATGCACAGGTGCGCTGCTCGGGACGCATGTACCCCAACAGCAATCCGGATGCATCGGACAAACCTTCGCAGCAGTAGGGACACCCCATGCAATGCTGCAAATCAGTTGGCGAAATCGATTGTCAAATCCAGTAGTCCAACTGCAGCTGCGCAACCGGCCTTCAACAATCTCCGTGCGAAGCGTCATCTTGAAATGTGAGTGCATGAAGAAAATCAGTTGGACGTTTAGCGCTACGTCCACATGGCCGATCACGGCCCTGCATGGATCTCCCTGAACCATACGACTCTGAAAGAGGTGCGTTCCAGACACGGCAAGGAATGCCGTCGACTTGAACAAGCCAGACAGGAGCTTTATTCATGGCTATCGATCGGGAAACACAAGTACTGAACGCTGGAGCAGCAGCAGGCGTCACTTCGCCGCGCGAGCTGGCGAATTTCATGGCACAGACAGCGTATGAGTCCCTCGGGCTAAATCGGCTGGATGATGATTCCGGTATACCGGTGGAAATGAACAGATCCGGCAAGGGCAGCGTCGCGGCACGGGCCGGTCGAACAGGAACAAGCCCCGAGGAAGCCCTGCGGGGCAAGCCTGAGCATCTGGCCGGGGCTGCGTTCTCCCCAGAAAACCGTGCAACAACCTAACGAATGGCAAGGAAACACAAGGAGGATGGTTCAGTGAAGATCAACTGCAGCCTATTCGCTCACGGAATGCTGATACTTTCCGTCCAAGTCCCCCTGCATGCGGTGGAACTGGGTTCGGAGATGCGCATAGACAAACCGTCACGGGGAGGCGCAGTGCCTTGGCCACAACCCGGCGGAACGATGTGCGCCAAAGCGGATGAGATCGTCTTCTCATGCCCGTTGGATAAAAGCAAGAAGACGGTATCGATGTGTGCCTCCGGCAACGTTGCCGGGGGTACAGGACGTTTCTACTACTCCTACGGCCACGAAGGCTCGCCGGAGCTGGTCTACCCGGCCTCTGGCGAGTCGCCGGACGGCGCGTTCACGCGCACTCACCTCGGCTTTGCCGGCAACACCGGCGGCTACGCGTACGGCTTCAGCAACCAGGGTTTCAAGTACACCATCTATTCCATTTCTGGCGAACGCAGCCTACAGAGCGGCGGCGTGATTGTGCAGCGCGCTTCCGACAGCAAGATCGTGGCGAAGATGTCATGTCAGGCGGGAAAGATCGCAGAGACGGAAAGCGATCCGATCATCGATGCCACGCTCAAGTGGAAGAGCGACAGCACCATCGAGTCCAATGGCTTGCCGACGCGCTGAGCGCTGAGTGCGCAGCGGCAACAGGGAAAGCTGGGAGAAGGATACGAGCATGTCATCCAAGGCAAACGCAGACTTCTTGATGGAAAAAGCCACGCGGGCCGGCATCAAGAATCCGAAGGAACTGGCCAACTTCATGGGCCAGATGCAGGTGGAATCCGGTGGCTACACCCGCGTGAGTGAGAACCTGGGCTACTCCGGCCAGCGCCTGCTCGACGTATTTCCCGGGCGCAACGGCTTGCACGACATTGACATGGCCAACCATATCGCCGTGGCTGGCCCGGAGGCTGTCGCCGAAGCCATCTACGGCGGTCACTGGGGCAGGCGAAATCTAGGTAATACCGAGCCGAGCGATGGCTGGAAGTATCGCGGCCGCGGTTACGTGCAGCTCACGGGCCGCGACAATTATGCACGGGTCGGCAAAGAACTAGGGCTCGACCTGATCAACCATCCGGAGCTGGCCGAAGACCGCGATATCGCGGCCAGGATCGCGATCCATTACTGGGAATCCCGCGTCGTACCGCATGGCAATCAGAAGGATGTTACTGGCGCCTGTCACGACATCAACGGCGGAGAGAAAGGCCTGTACGAACGCAAGCAAGCCGCCACCGCTTGGGAAAACAAGCTCTCACACGGCTACGAGCCCGGCGCCCCGAACGCATCGGTTCGTGGACACCACACCGAAAACACCCGGTATCTGCAACTGCTGCTCAATGAGCAGGGCTACCAAGATTCGCATGGCAAACCCTTGAAGGTCGACGGCGACATGGGCCCGCAAACGCGGCACGCCGTCCAAGCCTTCCAGCGCGAACAGCAACTGAAGGCCGACGGCATCGCCGGGCGGCTGACGTTGGAGCGCCTAGAGACTGTCGTACAGCAGGCCAGGCACGAGGCGCCACGGCTCGACCAACCTGGTCACTCCGGTCACGCCATGTATGGCGAGGCCTTCGACGCAGTGACCTTGCTGGACAGGCAACACCAGCGGGCATCCGACGAACGCAGCAGCAATCTGGCTGCGGCACTGGCCGCATCCGCAAGACAGCGCGGCCTTTCCCACATTGATCATGTCGTACTCAGCGACGAAGGGCAGCGTGCCTATGCTGTGCAGGGCGACCTGAACTCGCCGTTCAAGCGCATGGCCGAGGTTTCCACGTCAGAAGCCATCGCCACATCCATCGCGCACAGCAGCGGCGCGTGGAACCAGGCCACGCCTCTGTCCGTGACTGCATCGACGCAGCCATCCCGGGACCAGGCCCCACAGCAGGCGCTATGACCAGGACAACACGCGCAGCTCTCCTTGGCGGTGCGCCGCCCACGAGATTCCAAACATGTCGACGACATCCCAGCCCGACCGAAGCTTTGCTATCACTGGCAGCAAAGCCCTGCCTGTGCTTCTCACCCTGACCTCCTCCGCCTTGGATAGCCCCATTAAAACACCCGACATCAGGCAGAACCCGACCCCGAAGCAGCGCTACGAGGTCACGCTCAATATCTATGATGCGCCTGGTCCGTTCGACGCGATCCATGCCTGCGCCAACTATCGCGTCACCAATGAGGACTGCATTCCGCTGACGCCCGTCACCGGCATTCGCATCGAACCTCAGGAAACGCTGCCGATGACGCTCACCAAGTTGCGAGATCGCGTCTATCGGGGCACGGTCTGCGCGGACCAGCTCATGGACGAGGACTACTACGGCCTGGGCATCTGCGATTGGGACCTGGTTGCGGCCGGTGTCAAGCTAACCGCGGGCGACCAGGACTTCAGCCCGGCGATCTACGCAGCGGAAATTAGGTCCGGCAAAGGTGTCGACCGCTATTTTTCCAGCCAGGCCTATCGCGAATACAGAGGTGCGCATCTGGTCGATATCGGCAATGCGCACCGGGAAGACATCAAGACCCTGGCCCCCAACATCTTCCCTACGACGCTGACGGCCTCGGAGCCCGCGAAATGATCGTCCGAAGCCCTGCATTTACGGCTCAGACCGGCAATACCCTTTGCGCACCAAGGAGGCATCGACTATGTCGATGAGCGCACCTCGACCGAGAACCAAACGCGTTCCATTCATTGGAATGACATTACCCCTCTTCCTCGCCCTGACCTCTTCTGCCTGTGGTTGCCCCATGAAGACTCCCGACATCAAGCAGAACCCGAACCCGAAGCAGCATTATGAGATCACACTCAGGATTGACGACGCGCCAGGGCCGTTCGAAGCCATCCGCGCGTTCGCCAACTATCGGGTCATCAATGAGGCCTGCGTGCCCATGACGCCTGTCACCGGTGTGCGCGTGGAGCCGCAGGAAACACTGCCGTTGGCACTCACAAAGGTGAAGGATGGCGTCTACCAAGGCACGGTAATCGCCGATCAGTTCATGGACGAGGACTACTACGGCCTTGGCGTTTGCCATTGGGAGCTAGTTGCCGTTGGCGCCAAGTTGACCGCGGGCAGTCAGGACTTCAGCCCGGTGATTTACGCGGAGGAGATCAAGTCCGGCCAGGCTGCTCATCGATATTTCTCGAGTCGATCCTACCGCGAATACAAGGGCGGCCACCTAGTAGACATCGGTAACGCGAACCGAGAGGACTTCAAGACTCATGCGGCCGATACATTCTCGACGACGCTCACCGCTGAGAGGCAGACGCCATGACGATGGGCACGGAAGACTACGCCGTTCTCGCCAAGGACTGCTATCAGGCGCGGGAGATTGATAAAGACATCACGCTGAATGGCGTCCACTATCAGGCCATCGACTATTCGGACGACCCGTTGACCGGCTTCCAGGCAAGGGCTTACCAGCGCATGGATACGAGCGAAGTCATCATCGCGTTCCGCGGCACCGAATTCGACCGGCAGCCGATTCGCGACGGTGGTGTTGACGCTGGCATGGTGCTCACAGGCATCAATGCGCAGACGCTTGACGCGCTGGCGTTCACGCAACGCGTCATGGATCAGGTCAACGCACTGGAGCAACGCAACGGACACTCCATTCCCGTTACCGTCACCGGCCATTCGCTGGGTGGCACGCTCGCCGAAATCGCTGCATCGCGGTACGGCCTGAAGGGCGAGACATTCAATGCCTATGGCGCAGCCGGCCTGCTGCAGGGCGTGCCCGAAGGCGGCCATCAAGTCATCGACCACGTGCGCGCTACCGACCTTGTCAGCTCCGCCAGCCCGCATTTCGGCGAGGTCCGCATCTATGCCGTTCAACAGGATATCGACACCCTGACCAGGGCGGGGTATCGGGACGACAGCACATTGCTCAGCCCACGCAACCCGTTCAAGGCGATCGAATCCAAAGCCCATGCTATGGACAATTTCGTACCCGACAGTCCGTTGCTGGGCCAATCGATCATCAACCCTCAATCACAGGCGCTATACCGCGATCACAAGCAGATGATCGACCGATACCGCCACGACGTGCTCGACCTTCGCACCGGGATTTCGGCAGGCTGGGAAACCCCCAAAGCTATCGGCGATGCCGGCATCGCGGGTGGAAAGCTCGTGGCGGACAAGGCGGTCGAAGGCTGGCATGCCGCGGAACATGTGGTGCATGAGGCATCCGAAGCCATCGGTAGTGCCGCCAAAGCAGTAAAGAAAGAGGTCGTGCACGACGCGCATGCGGTAAAACAAGCGGTGAAGTCGGCGGCTCACGCCACGGAACGAGTAGTCGAAAAGGCTGGCGAGACCGTCAAGGAGGGAGCCATTCGCGGCGCGCATGTCGTCGGAAACGCCGCCAAGGCGGCAGCTACCAGGGCCGAGCATGCCTTTGACAACGCGCGAAAGGAAATCACCCGCGACATCGATGCCGCGGGCAAGGCCTTTCATTCCGCTGGCGAGGCCGTGAGCGAGAAGGCATCGAAGTTGTTCGACACGCTCAGTCACCCAGGCTCGTGGCTCGACAGCAAGCCCGCCACACAGAAATCGAGGCTTGACAACGAGGCGCATCCCGATCATGCGCTGTTCCGGCAGACACGCTCGGCCGTCCATCAGCTCGATACGTCCCACCAGCGTGCTCCGGACCAGCGCAGCGACAATCTTGCGGCGGCGCTGACCGTAGCCGCCCGTCAGAACGGCATGAGCCAGGTGAACCATGTCGTACTTAACGACGACGCCACGCGTGCCTATGCTGTTCAGGGCGATCTCAAATCGCCGTTCAAGCAGATTGCGCAAGTGGACACGGCACAGGCCATGGCGACGCCCATCGAGAAGAGCAGCACCACCTGGGAGCATCAACAGACGCAATGGCAGACCAACCAGGCGTTGGCGAGAACACCTCCCACACAGCCACTGCAACACAAACCACTGCACCCGGGGCCGTAACGCCGCGGCAAGCCCAGAAATGCTCCCGGCAACGTTCGCTCAAACCCCAAAGCCCTGCAAGGAAACGCCAGGGAACGCATCAGGAAGATTGCATGAGCAAGACCAAAGTGTGTGTCGCCATCGGACTGGCGTTACTGGCCTTTGTGGCTGGCGAGTACCTGTCGGGCTTTCTCGCGCTGAAGCTCTTGGGGCTGGGCTCCGAGCCGCTTGCCTGTAACACCTACCTCAACTATGTGCACGCACTTGACCTACCGCAGGTGCAACCCTATGCCAACCGGCTCCGCTGGGCAGGCTACATCGGCTTCGGCCTACCAATGCTGCTGTGGCTGGTTTTGCTGTATCCGCTGTCGCAACGCAAGAAGCCTTCGATGCATGGCGATGCCCGGTTCGCCCACAGTAGCGACCTGCGCAGGCGGGGCATGTTCAAGGAATGCGACAACGGCATCCTGGTTGGCAAGTACAAGGGCAATCTGGTTCGCCTGAGCGGGCAGCAGTTCGTGATACTCGCGGCGCCCACGCGCTCGGGCAAGGGTGTGGGCGTGGTGATTCCCAACCTGCTCGAGTATCAAGAATCCGTCGTGGTGCTGGATATCAAGCAGGAGAACTTCGAGCTCACCAGTGGCTGGCGCGCCAGCCAGGGCCAGGAGATCTACCTGTTCAACCCATTCGCAGAGGATCGCCGCTCGCATCGTTGGAACCCGCTGAGCTATGTCTCGAAGGATCCGGCCTTCCGCGTGTCCGACTTGATGAGCATCGCGACCATGCTCTATCCCGATGGCTCTGACGACCAGAAGTTCTGGGTGAGCCAGGCGCGCAACGCGTTCATGGCGTTCACGCTTTATCTGTTCGAGAAGTGCGAGGCCGATGAGCGCGAGGGGCTGCCGCAGTCGCTTCAGGTCAAACCGACCCTGGGCAATGTGTATCGCCTTTCCTCGGGCGACGGCACCGATTTGCGCCAGTTGTATACGCATCTATCGCAGCAAGGCTTCCTGAGCGGCAACGCGCAGTCGGCGTTTGCCAACCTGCTCTCGCAGGCCAACGAAACCTTTGCCTCGATTCTCGGTACGTTCAAGGAGCCGCTGAACGCGTGGATCAACCCAGTGCTGGACGAAGCCACCAGCGCGGACGACTTCCTGCTCACCGACGTGCGCAAGAAGAAGATGACGATCTACATCGGCATCCAGCCAAACAAGCTCGCCGAAAGCCGGCTGATCGTGAACCTTTTCTTCAGCCAGCTGATCAATCTCAACACGAAGGAATTGCCACAGAACAATCCCGAGCTCAAGCACCAGTGCTTGTTGTTGATGGATGAGTTCACCGCCATCGGTAAGGTGGACATCATCGCCACCGCTGTGGCGTACATGGCCGGCTACAACATCCGACTGTTGCCAATCATCCAGAGCATGGCTCAGTTGGACGCAACCTACGGCAAGGACGTCTCCCGCTCGCTTATCACCAACCACGCACTGCAGATCGTGTACGCGCCGCGCGAACAACAGGACGCCAACGACTACTCCGACATGCTCGGCTACACTACGGTGCGCAAGCAGAACGTCACCAGGGGCAAGAACGATACCTCGCGCAGCTATACGGAAGAGCGTCGTGCCCTGATGCTGCCGCAGGAGCTGAAGGCGATGGGCCCGGACCGCGAGGTGTTCTTCTATGAAGGCATCCCCCATCCGGTGATGTGCGACAAGATCCGCTACTACAACGATCAGCATTTCACCGCGCGCCTGCTGCCCAAGGTCGAGATCCCCAGGCTGGCGATCTGACCCGTACACAGACCGAAGCCGCGCTGCCGGCATCGGCACGCCTCTACGGTTTCCCCATGCTTTCTCGGGCAAACTGCGGCTGCCAGCCGGCGATGGCGGCGTTGCCTGTGGGGACATCATGGCTCGGGTGCTGATCAAGCTTGGCAAATGGATAGCTGTCGTCGTACTAGTGTTCTTTCTCTCACTGCTCGGCATTCGCGCCTGGGATTCGCAGCGCGGCGATCCGTTGGCGCTGTGGCAAACCTATGTGCCGCATGAGCTGACGGCTTCGGAAATCGACGCCACCGATTGGGCCGGTTATCTCGCGGCCGAGCAACGCGTGTTCGATGAGGTGAAGACGCAGGTCAGCGACAAGCTGGATGCGTCGGATCGGGTGGTTACCAATCGCTACTTCGAAGGAGCGCCGATGTACCCGGAGCACTTCAAGATCGACTGGAATCGCTCGTACGTGCTTGAGCCTTCGGGGCCGCCCGTGGGCGCCGTCGTGCTGATACATGGCCTTACCGATTCGCTCTACAGCCTGCGCGATATCGCGGAGCTCTATCGCGATCGCGGCTTCGTCGCCATCGGCTTGCGCGTGCCGGGGCATGGCACGGTGCCGGCGGCCTTGACCGAGGCGCAGTGGCCTGACTGGCTGGCGGCCACGCGCCTGGCCATGCGCGAGGCGCGGCGACGTGCTGGGCCGCAGGCGCCCATCCACATGGTGGGTTATTCCAACGGCGGGGCGCTGGCTCTCAAGTACACGCTGGATGCCTGCGAGCACGAGGAGCTGACGATGCCGTCCCGGCTTGTGCTGCTGTCACCCATGATCGGCGTTACTAGCTTTGCGCGATTTGCCGGCCTGGCGGGGCTGCCCGCGATCCTGCCCGCTTTCGCCAAGGCGGCGTGGCTGGATCTGATCCCCGAGTACAACCCGTTCAAGTACAACTCCTTCCCGGTGAACGCCGCTCGGCAAACCTATCTGCTGACGGACGTGATCCGTGCGCAGATGCAACAGCTCGCCCGCGTGCAAAAGCTGTCCCGATTGCCGCCGATCCTCACGTTCCAGTCCGTGGTCGATGACACCGTGAGTGCGCCTGCCGTGCTGCGGACGCTTTATGCACAGCTGCCCGACAACGGCAGCGAGGTCGTGTTGTTCGACGTGAATCGCAACCATCGTTTCGACTCGTTGTTGCGGGCAAGTTCGCTGCAAGCGCTGCAGCACTTGGTGTCGCCGGGAACGCACCCTTTTCGCATCACCGTGATTGCCAACGCGGCGGAGAACGATAGCCATACGGTCGCCCGGACGACCGAGGCGGACGGCGGCAAGTCCACGGTGACGCCGCTTTCCATCAACTATCCCGACAACATCTTTTCGATGTCGCACATCGCCCTTCCCTTCCCGACCAATGACCCGCTCTACGGCACGGAGCCCGACATGTCCGAAAATTTCGGTGTGCGGCTGGGCACGGCGGCGCCACGCGGGGAGCGCGGCGCGCTTGTACTGAACCTCGATGCCGTGCTGCGCATCAGCTCCAACCCGTTCTATCCCTATGTGCGCGAGCGCATCGAGTCGGTGATTCCGCCTGCTGCCCACGCGGCGAATGCCGCGCCTGCGAGACCCTAGCGCACCGTCGTTGCATGTCACGCGGGCACCTGCCGCCCGGCAGTGGGATACTGGAGCCATGAAGCTGCCTGACGCCCTGCTCTCCGCCCTTCGC
Organism: Dyella jiangningensis; assembly: GCF_003264855.1. Taxonomy (NCBI): domain Bacteria; kingdom Pseudomonadati; phylum Pseudomonadota; class Gammaproteobacteria; order Lysobacterales; family Rhodanobacteraceae; genus Dyella; species Dyella jiangningensis. Next base: position 1,049,676 of record NZ_NFZS01000004.1, read on the forward strand.
CCGCACTTTCCTTCGGAGTCGCTGACCACCGAGATGGGAGAGCGGCTTTCCTACGCCTACGACAACTCGCGCCGCAATGCGCTGCCCGATGCCGTGGCCTTTCCCACCACCCATGAGCAGGTGGAAGCGCTGGTGCAGCTCTGTCGCGAGCACCGCGTGCCGGTGATCGGTCGCGGACGTGGCACCAATACCACCGGCGCCACGGTGCCGGTGGATGGCGGCGTGGTGGTGAGTTTCGAGCGGATGAATCGCATCGTGCGCATCGATCCGGACAATCGCCTCGCCGTGGTGGAGCCCGGCGTGCTCAATGGCGACTTGCAGCAGGCGCTCAAGCCCCACGGCTTTTTCTGGCCGCCGGACCCGACCTCTTCGCCCTGGTGCAGCATCGGCGGCAATCTCGCCTGCAATTCGGCGGGACCACGCACGGTGAAGTACGGCAGCCCACGCGAGAACACGCTGGGCCTGCGTGCGGTGGCCGGAACCGGCCAGGGTTTCCGGTGCGGCACGTACACCAGCAAGGGAGCGACCGGCTACGACCTGACGCGCCTGTTGATCGGCTCGGAAGGCACGTTGGCGCTGATCACCGAAGCGACGCTCAAGCTCACGCCCAAGCCCTCCGGCCTGCGCACCATGCGCGCCACTTACAGCGATGTGAGTGCGGCGGCGCGCGCTGTCGCGCGGATCATGGCGCAGCCGGTGACGCCGTGCGCGCTGGAGTTCATCGACGATGTCGCCTTGAAGCTCGCGCGCGACCATGGCGGCGACAGCGTGCCCGTTGCAGGCGCGATGCTGATGATCGAGGTGGACGGTGAACCCGACACCTTGCCAAGCGCCGTGGAAGCCGTTTCGCGCGCGGCGCGCGGCGACGGCCTGGAAGAACTGCGCGTGGCGGAAACCGCCGAGGAAACCCAGGCGCTATGGTCGGCCCGCAAGGCCTTGTCACCCGCACAGCGCACCATCTCGCCGAACAAGATCAACGAAGACGTGGTGGTGCCGGTCAGCCGCCTGCCCGAGCTGGTCGATGGGATCAAGCGGCTGTCGAAGAAGCACGACGTGTTGATCGTGAGTTTCGGCCACGCGGGCAACGGCAACCTGCACGTGAACCTGTTGCCGCGCGACGAGGCCGAGCGCGAACGTGCACATGCCTGCCTGGCGGACGTTTTCGCGCTGGTGATCGCGTTGAATGGCACCTTGTCGGGCGAGCACGGCATCGGGCTGGTGAAGCGCGAGTTCATGCCGCTGGCGCTGCAACCGACGACGTTGCACTTGATGCGCAGCGTCAAGGCGGCATTTGATCCGGATGGGATTCTCAATCCCGGAAAATTGTTGCCGTAAGCTGGCTCTATGTAGGAGCGCACCCAGTGCGCGATCGGAGCCTGAATGCACTGAGCATCGGATGTCCCGATCGCGCACTGGGTGCGCTCCTACAAAAAAAGCTAAGCGGCGCGGCGTTGCTCAGTAGTCGCGGATGTCCAGCATGATGAAGCCACGCACGCTGTAGCCGCTGCCTTCGGGCCACGCCAGGGAGGCCAACGCGCGATCGCCGGCGGCCCATGGCGCGTTGTCCAGCAGCACTTCCGCGCTTACCTGACCGTCATCCCCACGGCGATGGAACAGGCGCACCCAGTGTGGTTCCGTGCCAAGCACTTCGCGCTGCAAGGCCTCGCGCAAGGCGGGCAGGATGTCCTGCGGCACGGCAATATCGTCGCGACTCGATAGCCAGGGAGCGACGAATACGTCCCAGGTGCGAAGGCTAAGTTCCCAGCCGTAGGTCTGCAGGCGGCGTTCGTCGGTCACGTACCAGCAGGCGGCCAGCAGCACGTGGAATACGCCTCGTTCGAAGGCATCCAGCGCATCGCGGCATGCGGCTTCACCGCTGCCCGCACCGGCGAAGCTCTCCTCGATGTGGCGCTCTTCGCTGATCACGATATCGACGTCCAGACGGCCAGGCTGGCCGCCGGAGCCTTCGGACCAGATGGCGCGCACGGCGGGAAAATCGCCATCGGTCATCAGCCAGTCTTCATCAGGCTCGAGTTCGACGCCGTGACGCTGGAAGAGACGCAGGAGGTATTGCTGAAGCGCGGCGTCTTGCATGGGTAAGACCTCGATCAGTTCGCGCGGACGCGCCACAACAGGTGGCGCACGATCATGGCGAGCACCAGCACCAGCACGCAGGCGCCATAGCCGTAGAGCGCCGGCAGCACCTGCTGCCAGATCGCTCCGCTTGCCGGGCCGTACTGCCCGACGGTAGGCATGCTGGCGGTATCGAACGCGGTGCTGGCGCACTCCACCGCCGCGAACGCGGCGAGCAACAGGGCGGCCAGGTCGAAGCTGCGGCGCGCACTCGTGCGCGGCAGGCTCTTGGGATAGGCCCAGTACGCCCAGCCGAGAATCAGCAGCCAGGGCGCCAGCAACAAGATGGCCAGATAACGCATGCCTCAATGCACTCCTTGGATGTTGCCGTCGGTGGCGCTCATTCCTGCGCCGCCAACTCGTCCAGCGCACTGCGCAGACGGTTCAGCGCTTCGTCGCGCGACTGCTCGCCGTCGTACTCGGGCGTGGTGGCCACCTGTTCACCGTCCAACTCCAGTACGAGCGAATGGGGCTGCACCTGCATCACGGCGCTCGCGGCGCCCAGTTCCTTGATGCGCTTCTGCAGTGCGCCAGCCGCCTTGGGATCGGCAAACGAGCGGGACAGCAACAGTTCCTCGCCATCGCCGGAGAAGAGACGGAAGCGGAAGCTGCCATCGCCGTCGCGGAAGCTGGCGAAGCGCGGCGCCTTGCCGGCCTTCGGCGCGGGCTTCGCGGCAGCCGCCTGCGGCGCGACGGCCACGCCGGAACGCAGGCCGATCGCATCGCGCAGCTCGGCAATCTTGGGTGCCGCGATCGCGCGGGCCTTCTTGGCGCCCTCCTGCAGGATCTCCTCGATCATGGCGGGGCGCGCGATCAAGGCGTCGTAGCTCTCGCGCATAGGCGCGACATCGACTTCGATGCGCTCGAACAATACCTGCTTCGCCTCGCCCCAGCCGATGCCGTTGACCAGTGCTTCGCGGAACGCCTCCGATTCGGCTTCGCTGGCGAACGCGCGGAAGATGGTGAACAGCGAGGAGCTGTCCGGATCTTTCGCTTCGCCCGGCAGGCGCGAGTCGGTGACGATGCGCATGATCGAATCGCGCAGATGCTTCTGGCCGCCCGAGAACAGCGGGATGGTGTTGTCGTAGCTCTTGGACATCTTGCGGCCGTCCAGGCCCGGCAACGTCGCGACCTGCTCCTCGATCACCACCTCGGGCAGCACGAAGTACTCGCGGCCATAGATGTGGTTGAAGCGCTGCGCGATGTCGCGCGCCATTTCGATGTGCTGGATCTGGTCGCGGCCCACCGGCACCTTGTTCGCGTTGAAGGCGAGGATGTCCGCGGCCATCAGCACCGGATACATGTACAGGCCGGCGGTGACGCCGGCATCGGCGTCCTCGCCCGCTTCGGTGTTCTTGTCCACTGCGGCCTTGTAGGCATGCGCGCGATTGAGCAGACCCTTGGCGGTGACGCAGGTGAGGAACCAGGTGAGTTCCGGAATTTCCGGGATGTCCGACTGGCGATAGAACGTGACCTTGTTGGGGTCCAGACCAGCGGCCAGCCACGTCGCGGCGATCTCCAGGCGCGAACGCTCGATGCGCGCCGGATCGTCGCTCTTGATCAGCGCGTGGTAGTCGGCCATGAAGTAGAACGCGTCGACGTCGTCACGCCAGCTCGCCGCCACCGCCGGGCGGATCGCGCCGACGTAGTTACCCAGGTGCGGGGTGCCAGTGGTGGTGATGCCGGTGAGTACGCGGGTCTTCATGAGCTCTCGTTCTTGGTGTCGTGGTGGAAGCTGATCAGCGGATCAGCGTGGATTTGCCGAACAGCGATTCGACCAGGTCCACGGCGAGGCGTGCGGTCTGGTTCTTCTTGTCGAAGGCGGGATTGAGTTCGACGATGTCGAGCGAACCGACGCGACCGGTGTCGGCGATCATCTCCATGCACAGCTGCGCCTCGCGGTAGTTCGGTCCGCCGCGCACGGTGGTGCCCACGCCCGGCGCAATGGTCGGGTCGAGGAAATCCACGTCGAAGCTGATGTGCAGGTGCGTGTTGTCGTCGACGTCGGACAGCGCTTCTTCCATCGTGCGCTTCATGCCCACTTCGTCGACGTGGCGCATGTCGAAGATGCTCACCCTCGATTCGCGCACCAGGCGCTTTTCGCCTTCGTCCACCGAGCGGATGCCGATCTGGCGGAACACGTCGGGCGTGGTCGCGGGCACATGGCCACCGATTTCCACCAGCTCCTGCGGACCCTTGCCGCACAGGCAGGCCACGGGCATGCCGTGGATGTTGCCCGATGGCGTGACATCGGCGGTGTTGAAGTCGGCATGCGCATCCAGCCACAGCACGCGCAACTGCTTGCCCTGTTCGCGGCAATGGCGGGCGACGGCGCTGATCGATCCGATGGCGAGGCAATGATCGCCACCCAGCATGATCGGCAGGCGGCCATCCTTGAGCTCGGCATAGATCGCTTCATGCACCGCCCGATTCCAGGCCAGTACCTCGGGCAGGTGGCGATAACCGTCGTGCGGCGGCTGCCACGGATTGAGCGGCCCCTGCAGGTTGCCGCGATCGACCACGTCCAGGCCGCGCTTGGACAGCTTGGCGCCGAGGTTGGCCACGCGCAGTGCTTCCGGACCCATCGAGGCGCCGCGGTGACCCGCGCCGATGTCGGTGGGAACGCCAATCAGGGAAATTGCCTTGTTGACCATGCAGACCTGTCAGTGTGAAGAAGCGGGATCGGGCGAGCCTTCGCGCACCAGCGGCAGTTGCTGCTGTCGCCAGGCGTTGAGGCTGCCATCGAGCAATCGCACATGGTGGTAACCCAGCGATTGCAGGGTTTCCTGCGCACGCGCCGCGCGCCGTCCCGAGACGCAGTACACCACGATCTCGCGGTCGCGGGGGACGCCCAGCGCGCCAGCGCGGCTACCGAGCTGTTCCACGGGAATGTTGAGCGCCCCGGCGATGTGGCCATCCCGGTATTCGTCGGCGCGGCGCACATCGAGCAGCAGCGGCGCCTGCCCCGCCTGCTGGCGCTCCACCAGTTGGGAGGCGGTGAACGGGGTCTCCGCGGCCATGACGACGCCCTGCGCCACGAGGCAGAAAAAAACGACCCCGGCGACCCGCCGCAGGTGTCGTTCGAACCGTTTTTTCATGGGCGAAACGCTGGGAAGCATACGAAGCCTGACGTCACCGTCGAAAGGCGCTGACTGGCCTTTACGGGCCGGCCAGGGGACAAGCTTCGAAGTATAGCCGCCAGCCGCCGGCGAAATGACCGAAGTCCCGGGATGCCTGACGCCAGGCTATCGCAGGCGACGAGCGCGGGTCATCGAATGCGATTCTGGAAGCGCTGGCGGAGGTAGAACAGCAAGGTGGGGTGATACCACTGCTTTGACGGGCCCTCGCTGGCGTAAGGCGCGAGCCGGTTTTCGACGGCATCGCGCAGCGCGGTCTGCATCATCGGGATGGCCTTGGCCATCTGGTGGATGGGATAGGTCACGAAATTATCGGCGGTCCCGACATCGATGGTGGATTGGTAGAGGATGCCGCCGGTGTCCACGCCTTCGTCGACCATGTGCACGGTGACCCCGCAGCGTCGGCGATCGTCCATCGCCAACGCCCAGTAACCGCCATGCACGCCGCGATAGGCGGGCGTGATGCCCATGTGCGTGTTGATGAAGGGGGCGTTGATCGATCCAAGCAATTTCTTCGAGAGGATGCGTGTGCCGTTGACCACCACCGCATCGGGCGAGAGTTCCTTCAACAGGCGGATCACCTCGCGCTTGTTCGCGCTGTCGACCTTGGTGATGACCCGCGAAGGAATCGGCGAATCGTCCATCTCGTAACGCTCGATCAGCTGTTGCACCCGCTTGCGTGAACTCCTGCCCAGCCAGCGGCTGTAGATGATGAAGGCGAGTTGCCCGAGGGTCGTGGGCCAGCCCAGCGTCTTTGCCCGGTACTTGATCATGCTTCGGGACGAAGGCTTTTTTTCCAGCACCACCGCGGCGATGTCGCAGCTTTCGCGCAAACCGTTGTACATCAGCTCCGTGGACAACCCCGGCCCTGCGAGCATGACGATGCGCGGTCTAGGCGGCATGCGTGCGCTCCAGTTCCGCGGAGATCTCGCCCATGTTCAGCGACTGCATGCCATAGCGCTGTTTCAGCTCGCCGTAGTACTCGAGGATGCGCTCCAGGAAGCGCTGGTTCTCCTCGATATGCGCGCCGAAATTGTGCGGATGCCACCATAGGTGGAACAGGCGGTTGTTGATCGCCGCGTGGCGCATCGCGCGCTTGATGCGGTGCAGGCGCAAGCCATCGAGCCACGCCACCGAGGGCGAATACGGCCGCAGGAAACGGCTCGAAGGAATGTTGAACGGGCGACTCTGCGCACACTCCTCGAAGCTGTAGGTGTTGTAGCCGGTGACGTTGAGGTAGGCATCGACGAGCCGCAGGCCTCGCACCAGCGGATTCTGCTGCTCCTGGTTACGGGGCGTGTAGAAACCCGCGTACTCGTTGCCGCGATAGCACCGGATGCCCAGTTCTTCCAGCACCGGAAGATAAGCCGGGTTTCCCTGGTTGCGCGGAAAGACGAGGCTCTGGACGTCGATACCGCGTTCCCTCGCTGCGTCGATGGCGGCGACCAGGTCGGCCTTGAAGGCTTCGGCCGTCTGGCCGGGCTCGAGGCAGTAATAGTGCGAAAACGTGTGCGTGCCGATTTCCTGGCCGGGATACCTGCGGATCAGCTCGATCACTTCCGGCGCGAAGTGGTATTCGTCGTCGCTGCCCCAGCGGTGCTCGTCGATGTAGCGATAGGGCGACAACTGGGCGTTGTTGTAGGCCGGCGTATCGCGCGGCAGCTTCGAACGCAGCGCAGCGACATCCTCGAAGAAGATGAAACCCAAGGTCGCCCAGGTGGCATGCACCCCATGGGCATCGAACGATGCGAGCATCTCGCGTATGGCCTGTCGCTCGCCGCGCAGGTTGTCTTCGTAGTCCTGGATACTGCGCTTGTCGCGTACGCCCCAATAGAGCTCAAGATCCAGCGAAACGGTAAATATGCCTGGCATGAGGTCGTGCACCCATCCCGTTGATCGGTTGTCAGCCCCCTACTGAGCTATCCAGCCGGCAATCGGCACCCGTGCTCTGCCCCGACGATCCAGCGCTGCCGGGGCGAACGAATGGGATTGTTCGGGGCCGATCGTGAAGGCAGGCTGAGGCACCCGCCGGGAATACCGGCGTGCGTACAGGCTTCGTGAAGTACGGGGCGAACGGCCGGAGGCGAGCCGGTCCGGCGACCGGCAACGCCGCCCTGACCGCGTGCTGCGGTCCGGTGGATAGACAGGGATGTCGCGAGAATGGTGCGGCAGCAGGCATAGAAAATGTCACGCAAGCTGCTTATTAGAAAGCGGTTTCATGACCAAGCCCTCGGGACCTACCGCCATAGTTACCGTCACTGGACGGACCTATTCCGCCAGGCCATGGCTGCGCACTAGCTGACCGAAGCCGATGCAACCCGGCCTCTCACCATCAGCACATTGATTCCAGCGTACCCACGGGAAATATTTCCCGCTGCCCATTTCGGGCTCAGGAGGGGACCGCCATGACCAGCAAGAAGGGACCACCCAACTATCGCGACGCCGGCACAGGTCAGTTCGTAACCGAGGGCTATGCCAAGAAGCACCCTGGGACGACCGAGAAAGAACACAACAAACCTGCCCCAAAGCCGCCTAGCAAGCCCAAAAAGTAGCGCGACGCTTAGCCCGGGGAGCGCAGCCCCCCGGGCATTGGGCATGCATGTCGCAAGGACGCCTAGGTTGGTGTATCCGGCCGATCGCCTTAGGACCTACGAAGCTCGCTAGATGGCTTGGCGCCTAGCTTTGACGAATTACTGTACTGATCAAATCCGCCCACAACGAAACAACCACCGCCCCTCCCAAAAAATTTCATAAATAGCGCGCGATCGGGGTCCGAATTACCCCCAACCCATCAAACTGCTCAGGGGCCCCGACGAAATGAGACCCGGCCGCGCCTTGCCTGAATCAAAACCCGAGGGCGCCGCCGCGAGACAAACGGGTCAGGGAAGCCGCGATAGGTCAACGCTTACGCTGCCGTGCGCGCACGCGATCGAGGGCGGCATGCTTCTCCTGCTTTCTGCGTTGCAATGCACGCCACGCGGCCGCGCCAGCGGAGACCAGTAGGAAGGCGGCCATTACAGCGGCCCACCATAGATTCAGATCCTCCATCCATTCCGGGCGTGGGCGGTACGGGCGCACCAGCAATGCCGCCGCGAGCAGGTCCATGCGCGAGATTCCCCTTCTCTTCTACGAGTCATAGTCCGACGGCCGAACCACAAGAGCAAGGAACACCAATGACCAAGCGATTCATCAAGCTCGACCAGGTTAAACAGATGACGAGCCTGAGCCGTGCCGCCATCTACAAGCGCATCGCGCACGGCGCATTTCCAGCCCAAGTCAAGCTCGGGGCCACCTCGGTCTGGCTAGAGTCGGAAATAGAAGGATGGATTCAGCGCAAGGTGGACGAAAGAGATCAATCCCTGGCGCGCTCACTCGGCTCATTCATCCATGGACCCAGTAAGTAACGGCGAAGAAATGCCGCGCCCCACCAGGAGGCGAGGTGTGCGCGGCTGCCGGTGTTATTGGTGGACACCGCCGGCTGGTCCTCTAGCTTTCCCCATAGCGCACCAACTAACTAGGCCTTGGCTTCGCCTTCCGGCTTTGCTGCCTGGGCTGCCTTGAAACGCTCGACAGTGCTGGCCCATTGGACTCCGGCGCCAGCACTCTGTGGGTGTGCAGTGCTAATCGCGGCACCTTCGATGTCGACCAGGAAGTCGGTCAGGTCACGCCTCACATGGTCCGGCGTGGCGCCAGCCATGACGTATCCGACAGCGAGGCGGTTGAGCAAATCGTGCCCGCTACTCTTAGCCGCAGCGAAGCACATGCCTTCAATCTTGGCCGCATGCGCGAGTCGTTCGGGCACCCCCTGGATAGATAGCGGAGGCGCGGCCATGATCGCGCAACGCACCGGCACGGAGAGTTTGGAGCTGGCTAGCGCGGGCAGAAGTGTCTTGAGAACGGGGTGGTTCGGCGGGACGAGCAGACCGGCAGCATCAGCCATTCGGACTACAGGCTCTTTCTTCTTGATTCCAAGGGAAGCCGCGACGCGGTCGATAAGAGGGTTCTTCATTGCTCAGTCCTCCAGCAGCACGCGCGGGTCAGCGTCGGCCCTACGATGGATGATTACGCCGGCGTTCTCGGCATAGCTGATTAGGCGCTCCTCCTCCATCTCCAGCGCCAGCAGGTCGCGGTCAAGATCGGAGAGTCGCTTGTCGTAGGCCTTTGATTCGACCGCATCCGTTTCGTCGGCGTACAACGTTTCGACCTCGGCGGCCAAGGTCTTCCGAACGGAATCATGGAACAGGAAGACGAGAGCGGAGCTCGCATCTCGCATGTCCACTGTGCGACGGGCCTCCGAGATATTGGCATCGTGGATGATCACTGGAGTCGATCGATCTCGGGACATCAAGCACTGTGTCGCGATTCGGCCACGTTCTCTGAGATCAGCCAGCCACTCGTCAAGGCGAGCCATGGCCTCCCCCTTGCTGATCGAGCTCTGCTCAACCTGCACACGCTCGCTTTTGAGGCCGGACACGCGTTCGCGGATCTCGTCGATCTTTTCGCGCAAGGTGTCAATTGAGGCACTTACCCCTGAGGCAATGCCCTGGGCTTCCGTTGCGATTCTGGACTTATAGACCATTGGGGATGCCCTCGGGGATGAGTTCACGGTGTTCAGCTAGGTAGTCGTGAAGCCGACGAAAAGTTGTGGCGTCGCTGTCGAATGCCGCTTTCAGCCGCGACAGCTCTTCGGATGCGATATCGCGCACTGCGATAAGGCGCTCTAGCTCGGCCTCGAGAATTTTGAGGCTTCGCCGCCCATTCTCCGCTTCGCGCTTGTCAATCCGCGCTTCCATAAACGACTTCATATGTCGCTCTTTATCGCGGATCTGTCCCTGTAGATCGCGAACGGTATCGGCGGCATCTCGCACAGCCGCACCGGCGGCACGCTTGCGAAACGCGAGCCGATGTAATTTCAAGTAGTTCTTCACACAACCTCCTCTGCTCGGATGGTGTGTGCATTCTCGGAATAGCCGCATGCAGCGGCGATGTCACGGCGTGACAGTGCGTGGCTGTCACGTGACAGTTCGTGACGTTCCGTGACTTTTAGCTATCGCAGCTCTGCCGCCGGGACTCAATCCATCGAAGCAGATCCACGATCGAATACCAGATCCGGCCCGCCTTGAAGTAGTCCGGCCCCATTTCAGCGTTCCGCCAGTTCCTCAGCGTGCCAACGGATACTCCAATGATTGTCGCTGCTACATCGGGCTGCACACGCAGATCCGGTGTCACCTCCCTTCCTTGAGCGGTGAGTTCCGCCGCCAGCAGCGACGCCTTCGTTTCCATGGGCGTCGTCATGCCGCCACCTCGCCATCGCCAACCGGCGGAAGGATTGCCAGCAGCTCGTCACGGCAATGGACTACCGCCGCCTGAATGTCGGGCGTGATGGTCCCCGATGGAGCATCGATGGCCAGACCGGAGCCATCCCTTCGGACGGTGGCTCCGACGCTCTGCAGGATGAGAAGAACCAGGCAGGCGCTCATAATCGGAAGGTCTCTCTGGCACCCTGTTTTTCGGGTAAGTCCGCCAATCCAGAAGTTGGCGGCCTTACGCCACCAGTGTCCTCAGGAACCCGCATGGTTGAGCCATCTTCCGTAAGACCGCCAGTTTGTATGGCAGGGTTGGCGGCCTTACTAGTGGCGGCCTTACTGGCTTCCCCTAGCTTCCATGTCCAGTAGCCCCTTCCATTGTTGCCTTCGGTGAAGCGCTGCGCGATGACAGGCAGCTCCGCTTTTGCCCGTTCGATAGTGCGCGGAGAGAGACCCGCAGCATTGGCCTCGGCCTTCACCTCGTTCACCTTCACCGGGCCATCGCGGAGAATGTCGCGTAGGAATTCGATGGCATCCGCCACAGTGGACTCGTGGCCAGTCGTAGGCGCCAGCGCTTCATCAGCGGAGATATTCACCGGGTCCAGATCCCACGTCACAAAGGGAACGCCACCCAGGCCATCCATGATGGTCTCACCGATCCGATAGGAAGCGCCAGCAAGGTCAGCGCCCAGGTTGTTCTTCAGGGGCGTCATTAACCGTCGCTTCGGATCATCCTTGCATCGAGAGACGACGTAAGCCGAACGTGCGGCAGCAACAAAGGCCAGTGAGCCAGTTACGCGCCCGATCGCTTCGCCCTGCGCCTTGTTCAGATGGCTGACGCAGATGACCGACACTCTGTGGTCGCCGGCCATTTGTGCGAGCGGCGCCAGCAGCGCGCGGACCTCGGCATTATTGTGGCTGTCCGTGCCGGCCAAGTAGGCGCTCACTGGGTCGATGATGATCAGGCGGCAATCTTTCAAGCGCCCGAGCATGCTCGTGAGTGCCGGCACATCGGCCAGGGTGAACCCACGCTCGCCTTCCATGTCGCACACCGCCTTGAGGTAGTACACCTTGTTCACGTCCGCGCCAGCGGCGTCCAAACGCGGCCTCAATGTGTCGCCAGGGTCATCCTCACCCGAGACCAGCACCACCGATCCCTTCGGGCAGTGGGAGCCGTCTACCCACTTCCGCCCGGTAGATACGTGGGCGGCCATATCCATGGTCACGAGGGATTTGCCCAGGCCCGGGTGGCCGGCAAGCACGCTGAGCTTTCCCAGCGCGAAATGTGGCCGCCAAAGCCATTCGATCGGCTGCGGACTCACCGTAGCCAACGGGATGATCGAGGCGCCAACAACTGCCCGGCGCGCTTCATCGATCGCCTTTACCACCTGGCTTGCGTTATTCGTCATGCGTTGCTTGCCTCACGAAATGTGTCAGCGCCGCCATGTGCGGCGTAGTCGTTGAAGTCGCCCGCTATCGGCGGCACGGCTACGTAGCCATCCACGGCGCGCGCAGCGGCCGTCGCGGCGCGTAGGCCAGGGTTACTGCCATCGGGCTTCAGGTCGTTGTCTGCGGCGACCGTGATGCGGGCCGTCGGGTACTTGCCGCGCATCGTTTGGGAGATCGCCACCAGGTTTCCAGCAGAGAAGGCGATGGCCACCGGAAGGCCTGTAGCGTCATGCAGACTCTTTCCGGTGGCCCACCCTTCGCAGACGATGATGTGATCGGCCACAGGGCCGCCAAGGCAGGCGTAGAGGCCCTGGACGCGTCCGCCACGCAGGAAGCGCTTCTGACCGTCGGCGCGGATCCTCTGAAGATTGCAGATGCGCCCTTTGTCGTCGCGGAGCGGGACCAGCAGGAAACCGCAACGTTCACGAGCGCCAGCGGGTGTGATGCCCTTTCTCTGGAGGTAGGGGTGATGTTCGTTCGCCGGCAGCGACTCTTGCCATTGAGCATTGGCCTCACGCTTCGCGAGCTCTTGCTGGTGTCGCACCTGTGCATCACGGGCCGCCTTAGCCTGCTCGATCGCGATGCGCTGCTTCTCGCGCTCTGCCGGCGTCATGGGATCGCTAGAGCCCAGCACCACCGTTTCGCGGATGTCTCGGGCCCAATGGCCAAAGGCGACCACCGGCCGCGGACCATCGGAGAAGACCACGCACCAGACGTTGCGCTTGCCCCTCTTGTCGTCTTCGGAGTCGAAGCGGCATAGCACGCCGTCAGGCCGAATCCGCGAAGGGTCTGCCGGCGCCACGCCGTTCGCAGGGAGCACGTCGATAACCGAAGCGAGTACGTTGGTCATACACCGACCTCCGCCAGCAGCTCGGTCACTTCTTTCATCAGGGAGCGGGCGGCCCAGCAGGCGGCTGGAAGCGTCTCCTCCGCCAGGTTCGACGTCTTTGCCGAGCCGATCAGGTCGATGATCGCCATGGCCTTGTGAATGCGATCGTCGATGGCGTCGAGCAGGTCAAGTCGCTTTCCGGCTGTGTTCGACGCCTGCGTCGCTTCGGAATCGTGGATGAGGAATCGGCGGGTGTGACTGCTCATACCTGGCCCTCCAGGCTGCCGACCAGGCCGCGCACCATCTCCAGCAGCATTTCCATGCCGCATGCACGGTCGGTCTCGATACCGTCCTGAGCACCATCCCTCGCCATACCGATGAGTGACTCAAGAGTGCGAAGCGCCAGCGCAACCACCAAGTCGGCGGGGACGCTCTCTTTCACTTCGAACACGTTCCCGTCTGCAGCGGGAATGTCGTAGAAGCCGCTACCGAAGGTGATGGGGCCTTTATCGCGCATCATGGCTTCACCTCCAACGCATTGACGATCCCTTGGATCATCTGCAGCTGGTAGACAAGTCCCCAGAGACAAGCGGCAATGTCCCCGGGACATTCGCGAATTCCGCCTCCCTCAGTCGAAAGGCCTTCGGCGATGACGTTCGCCGTGCCAATAGCCGCCTCAAGGAGGCAGTTCGCATCGCTCGCCATTGAGGCGTTCGTGGTCCTCGCTCCGATGCTGTACTCGCCGTTGATCTTGAGCAGCCGGTGTTGCACGGCCTGCGTTCCGATGGGGGTAACCTGAGCAACGGTGTTCATGCGCAGATCTCCAGTGAATTGCCGCGCGCAGCGACGAGCCGGAGATTGGGCCGAGTCTTCACAGGCTCTTGCGCGGCCATGAGCGCAAGCAACTGGCACACCCGGGCCTCGCTGACCAAGGAACCGCCCGCACGAACAGGAGGCGCCGGCGGGGTGCAGGCGGTGACGTCAGGCCACAATTTGGCCAGCTCGTCCACCAAACGATCGACGGTGCTGGCAGGAATGGCCTTGGATAGCCGCTTGGTGGCGGCACGGATGCGCGCGTGCGCGATAGACGTGACTTGGGTGTGCTTCGTCATGACGGGATCCTTGAGTGTTGGGATCCGCCGCCAGCCGTTTCCACACAGAGGCGACGGACGTGCCGGGGTGGAAAACCGGGACTCAAGGAACCCGGCCAGGCCGAAGCCTGCCCGACACGCCCGCCATAAAAGCTGGGCATGACGCAACAAAAAAGCGCCGTTGCGGCGCCGTTGCGCCTTGAGTTACTCGGGTTTCCACGCCCGGTCGCCGATTTTGCGGCGACGGCTGGAATATGCGCCCGGCCTTGGTCGGCAGTCAAGAGGTGCATGGTTAGGGCACCTCGTCGTACGGAGTCTTGAGACCACTGCCACCAGCGGTGCCGGCGCCCACGCCGTTGGTGGCCGGGCTGTAGTCATCGGCCTCCATGCCGGCGGAGATAACGGCCGAGCCGACGATCATGCGGCCATAGACCACTGGCACCGGATTGCCCTGAGCCGTGGTGTTCACGGGCCCATTGAAGACGTAGCTGGCCTGGTTGTCGGCGCTGTCGGCGTTCTTCTGCAGCTTGGCCTGCGGTGAAAGCATCTGAACGATGCCGCCGGCGACCATGCCGATGCCTAGGCTTGTGACTGCCCCTCCGACCGGCGCCGCCAGTCCCCAGCTGGAGGCCGAGATAGCTGCGCCAGCGACGATCAAGGCAACTCCCAGGACCGTTTGGAGTAGACCGCTCTTCGAACCCATCAGCACAGGTGCAATGGTGATGCAATCGCCTGCGGGCTCATTCAGTTGATCGCGGCCGATGTTTTCCTTGTGTTGGCCGCGACCACGGAAGACAGCAAACGTCAGGCCCTTTTGGTGCGCCGTGGCGAAGTAGTCTCGGGCACCGGGAAAGTTGGCCAGGATCCATCGCATGGCCTCGGCCGTGCACTTCGTATCCAGATGCACCTGGTGAGAGCGTCCGTAACGTTTGCCCAGCGTGCCTACCAATTTGATTTCGGTCGGCGTCGTCATGCGGCGACCCTCGCCGGCATTTTTTCGGCGCGGGCATTGAGCTCGCTGGCGAACCCTTCATCGCGAAGGGTGCGGGCGACGCATGGCGCACAGATGGTGTACTCGGTTACCAAGCTGCCGGACGTGTGGGTGACCGTCATGGCGGCGTGGTGGTTGCGGATCCGCTTTTCGCAGCCAAGGCAGTGACGACGATCGAGCCGGCTCATGCATCACCCTTCGGCTCTGCCAGCCAGGCGCGCACATCCTCAGCACGCCAGGCTGTGACGCGATCGGAAAGCTTGATGGGCTTGGGGAATTTGCCTTCCTTGACCCAGCGCCAGAGCGTGGTCGCTCCGATGGGTAGGATGGAACCGACGAGCTGCGCCTGGCGCAGGTAGCCGGTAGATGGAATGTCGTGAAGCTGCATTGCACGTCACCGTGTGTTGTGGTGACGCGCAAACTATCCAGGATATTGGCCGAGCAAAACAGAGGGTTTGGGTCTAATCTCCCTTGTATCGTTTGGACCAGTATTGATCGCGCAGCGTGTATGCGCTTCGGTCAAATCGAAAATGCACGCGCAGCAGCTGTGAAGCCACCTCAAAGGCGGACGGCTTTGCTGCCGACTCACCCAATGGGTACCCGTATCTTTCGTGAAGCGCAGCGATAAGGCCAATCACGGCCTGCGCGCCACCAGCTCTCGAAGGCTTGTTACCCCTCTTCGCTCGTTCGAGGCCAAACGCTTGGCCCAACGTGACGCCGCCAGCAGCGTGTCTATCTAGAGCACTCACTGTGAACGCCCGCACTTCCTCTGATATCGGCTCGTTTGCCGTCAGTTGACGACGGAGCCAATAAAGGTACGAAGATGCCGCTGGCAGATCATCGCCCGACAGCGCGTTCGCAGTCACCTGCGTGCCATCGATGTTCATATACGGCCGCACATCAGCCCAGAGCTTCTGCAGCTCATCTGGATCAAGTGGAAAATCTGCGGTATCGGAAACCATATGCGCACCTTCGCTGCGCCCTTCGAAGGAAGCCACGGCAACGGGTGAAGGTTTCCCGCTTTCGGCTGGCCGGCCTAGCCGTGGCGAGCCCATGCTACTGCGGTTATCAATCTGAAGCATGCGCCTAGCAGCACCAACGTTTCCCAGGCACGTTCTGCAACGCACCCGTACGCGTTGCAGTTGCGATTGGCTGGCAGCGTACCTCGACGCCGACTCGGTCTCGCGCCTATACCATTTAGGTGATCGGTCATCCGCTGGATCTTTGGCACAATCGCGCCGGGGGATCCGGGCGAATTACGGTTCGCATGGGTCGATGGAAGTGACACATGGAGGAACTATGACTATCCAACTGATCAAGTGCGCAGCGCTGATCGTCGCCACTGTGGTTGTCGCCGGCTGCGCAACAGCGCCACAAGGTCCACCGCCGCCAGCCTCCCTTGTATTCCCGAATGCGCAAGCATCAAATCTTGCCTCGCGTTTCACTGCCCTCTGCGGAACCGGTGGAGCACGCATCATCAGCAGCTCTGCCTACATGGTGGAGTGTGCCCGCCCGATGGGTGATAGCTTCAAGGAGACGATGTATAAGGCGCTGGCCGTCGAACAACGCGGCGCATCCAATCCCGATTTTCATTTGCAATGGAGCTTTGTCGATGTGCCTGGCGGAGCCCAAGTGTCTGCCCATACGTGGATCGAGCATCAAAACGCGTTTGGAAAGAATGAGCGTGATGACGTTGGCCCAGGTGAAGCAGGCCGAGTAATGGAAGGTGCCCTAGCTGCATGGAAAGAACACCATGCAGGCAATGGCGATACTGGGCGTGTTAGTGGACCTTCGGCGCCAGCAAACGCCCCTTTGGAAACCAAAGTGGCCATGCTGGATCTGATGCGAGCCCAGCAAGTTGCCAAGGATCAGAACTGTTCGAACACGCGCACCAGTGGCCAGGGCTTCCGCGCGTCCTGCGGACAGTATGACCTTCTCATTGACTGCGATGCGACGAAGTGCCGTCCAGTGCGTACGGTGCAGTCTGAGGCCGTCACTCAGTAAGGTATTTGCGCACGGATCTTTCGCTGGATTGCACGATGTAAGAACAACCGATAGATGGGATGCGGAATGAAACGTGATTGGGATCTGGTGAGGCAAATCCTCCTTGAGCTGGAGGAAGTTGGGCACGATAGGGTCGTAGTGCACGACGACGGGCAAGATACCAATGTCTTCGGCTACCACTGCAAGCTGATGCACGACGCTGGATTGATCGAAGCAAACATTACCGAGTACCACGGCGGAGCCATTTCTGGTCAAGCTGTTCGGATGACCTG
Source organism: Dyella jiangningensis (assembly GCF_003264855.1). NCBI lineage: Bacteria > Pseudomonadati > Pseudomonadota > Gammaproteobacteria > Lysobacterales > Rhodanobacteraceae > Dyella > Dyella jiangningensis. The sequence goes on from NZ_NFZS01000004.1 coordinate 1,066,888, forward strand.
GGCTGGCCATGAATTCCTGGACAGCATCCGTCCGAAGAGCACATGGGAAAAGGTGAAAATGCAGGCCAAGGAAAAGGGCATCGGCTTGACGTTGGACGCGATCAAGACACTCGCCGAGATAGCGATGAAGGCAGCGATCGCCGGCTAGCGCGGCGCCCTTTCGCTGTTGCGCCAGCCGCAGGTTGCAAACAAAAAAAGCCCCGCCGAAGCGGGGCTGTGAGTGCGCACTCAAGCCGTCTTGCGCTCTCTTTCCAGATATTCGGCGACAGGCCCTTGATCAGAGCCTGCCGCTTTCGCACGACGCTCTGCTTCCTCGAGCTTTTCACTCATGATCTGCTTGATCTCGCTCACAGCGAAACGGTTCAACATGTCGCGAATCAACGGCTGATAGGCCACGCCCCGACATTCCGCTATGAACTTCAAGTTCTGAATGAGCGAACGCTCCAGGCGAATGGATACCGGATGCAGGTTGAGCGAGCTGTCGATAGCCCTACAGAGGTCATCGCTGATGACTTCCGCGTGGTCCATGCTGCGACCGAGCTCCCCCGATTCCCACGGGTCGTGCTGTTCGGCTGCTTTGGACTTGGCGTTCATGGTCATTCCCTCAAAAGTCACTTGGTTGCCCTTTAGCTCGGTAGATCGCGAGCTCCTCAGCATTGGCGCTGTAGGCGGTACGAATATGGAGCCCATCCTCCTTCGGGATGAAGCAAACTTTCAGCAGGCGCCGATGATTGGTGAAGGCAACGAACCACACGGTCGGCGGATCCGTGCGGTGCTCTTCTCGAGTGTCATAAAGAATTTTGCCAGTTCGATTCGCGAAGGCCTCTTCGACCTCCTTCCGACTGACGCTGTGTTTGTCAGTCAGCTTCTGCTGCACTTTTGCAGAGATGATGATGCCCATCTCGAACGTCCCTGTACGTGATGCTCGTCAATGTATATACAAACCCGAATGTTCCGCAATAGCCCAGAGGCTTACCTGTATATACATCGCTCGGTTCAAGAATAACTTTAGCCAAATGATGCCCCGATGAATAATGCAGCCGAGCACCCGCATTGTTCATAAAAATGACCAAATATCAGCAGCTTGCGTGAATTCGACCCACAGCAGATACACTGCGCCAGCTTCACCGGCGCAGTGTATCTGCCGTCAGGAGACGGTTTGACGCAGCCGGCACCGCAGGGATGACCGCTACCCTGAGCCCGTCTAGATAGTCCGCCCAAGCCTGCATCATGCGTTTGCGTTCATCCATGTATTGGGCGCGGTTATAGGCGGCGCGCACCTTGTTTCGCTCGGCGTGTGCGAGTTGGCGCTCGATCACGTCCGGTGCCCATCCCATTTCGTTGAGACGGGTTGACGCCATTGCACGGAAGCCATGGCCGGTCATGGTGTCCTTGTCGAAGCCCATTCTGCGCAGAGCTGCGTTGACGGTCCCATCGGACATCGGCCGCTGGCGGCTACGCTCACTGGGAAACACGAATCGGCCATTGCCCGTCAGTGGTTTCAGCTCTCGCAGCACGGCCACGGCCTGTGGCGATAGTGGGATGGCGTGCTCCTCGCGCACCTTCATTTTTCCTGCAGGGATGCGCCACAGTGCCGCCTCCATGTCGACCTCCGACCACTCTGCTTGCCGCAGTTCACCAGGCCGCGCAAAAACCAGCGGGGCCAGCTTCAAGGCGCAACGCACTACAAAGCTACCGGCGTAACCATCGATGGCACGCAGCAGCTCGCCCACCTTGAGAGGGTCTGTCACCGCGGCGCGATGCGTGGTTTTGGCTGGCGTCAGCGCGCCACGTAGGTCCGCAGTAGGGTCACGGCTGGCACGATGGGTTGCGATGGCATAGCGAAAGACCTGGCCACAACGCTGCTTCGTTCGGTGAGCCGTCTCGTGGGCGCCCCGATCCTCGATCCGGCGTAGCAACCTCAACACCTCGGGTGGGTCGATATCGGCAATTGGCCGATCACCCATCCAAGGGAACACCAGGTCATCAAAGGTCCAGCGGGCTTTCTCGAGCGTAGCCGGTGCCATCCGGCCGGCCTGCTTTGCCAGCCACTCCTCGGCAATGACCGCGAAGCTGTTGGCGGCTCGCTCAGCGCCAGCCGCCTTAGTGGCCTTCCGGTGTTCGCCAGGATCAACGCCGGCCGCCAGTAGTCGCCGCGCCTCGTTGCGCTTCTCTCGGGCGTCAGCCAGTCCGGTATCCGGATAGGTACCCATGCTCAGCGTCTTGCGCTTGCCGCCATTGCGATAGTCGAAGCGCCACCAGCGAGACCCGTTCGGGTTGAGCAGCAGGTAGAGGCCCGCACCATCCGAGAGTTTCAATGGCTTGTCGGATGCCTTGGTTTTCCGGATCGACGTATCGGTAAGCGGCATGACGGTAACACCCATGACGGTAAAGCTAACTACCGCCAAAGTTACCGTCACTTACCGCCGGCTTCAACGGGATGACATGGAACCTATCGGCACAAAAAAGCCCGCTCTTATGCGGGCTTTCGGGCTTTTGCGGTATTTGATGGAACCGCACGGAATGACCTTTTGGTGCCGGCAGCAGGAGTCGAACCCGCGACCTACTGATTACAAATCAGTTGCTCTACCAACTGAGCTATACCGGCATGGGAGGGGGAGTCTAGCAGGCTGCCGCCGCGACTCAAAAACAGCCGGTGCTGTGCGAGCCCACGCCGTGCACGCGGCTGCGCCAGTCGGCACGGCCGTTGTCGGCGATCACCACGTCCAGCCAGTACTCGGGAACGCTTTCCGTGCGCTCGCTCATCTGGGCGGGAAAGCCGGCCGACACGACCTGGTCGCGGCGACGGCGGGCATTGGCCGGATCCTTGAACAGGCCGAGCGAGATCGTGTTGGACTGATCGCCACTGCTCACGATGAAGTATTCGCCCACGTTCGCGGCGCTGAGACGGCGCCCCAGTTCCAGGGCCCGTTCGCGACTGCCGCCGCCGGGCAGATAAACCCACCAGCCGGTGGTCTGCGTGGTCTGCTCCTGGCGCGAACGCATGCGCGCCGCCTGGTTGCTGAGAGCGCTGCGGGCAGTGCGCATGTCCACCTGGGTGGCGAACGGGCCCAGTGCCATGCAGGTGTAGGACGTCTGCCGTGGCGGCGTCACTGGCGTCGGCGTCGGGGCCGGTGGAGTCGATGCCGTGGACGCTGCCGGCGCGTCGGCCACGGAAGCAGGCGCGCCGGGCACGGCGGAAGCCGCAGACGCGGGCGGTGCCGGCCGTTCGCTGAGCAGATGCAGTTCGGGCACGCCCGCATCGGTGGCGCTGCGCCCGTGCACGTCGTCCTGGCCGAGCAACAGCCACGCGCCTACCGCGATATTGAGTGCGATCAGCAGAACGAACAGCAGGCGCAGGAACATCTTGGATCCGTCATGCAAACGACCAGAGCCGGCATTCTAGAGAGCCGGCGCCACGGGGGAATGTGCATCCGACCACACAGCCAGACCACGCAATACGCTGTCGTTGCTGAGCCGCGCGGGCACGGCGAGCAGAGGCAGCACGGCCTCCGCGTCGCCACCACCGAGGATAAGCACCGGCGAGCCGCCCAGCGAGGCGGCCATGTGCGAAACGAAGCGCTCGATCAAGGCGGCCGTCGCCTGCCAGCATCCGGAGGCCACCGCGTCGGGCGTGTTGTCCGCCACGTCCAGCACCTGCCCCGGCCGTTCCACCTGCACGCGCGTGGTGGCTCCGAGCAAGGACTGCTGCATCAGCTGCGGTCCCGGCGCGATCAAGCCACCCAGATGCTGGCCATCGGCCGTCAGTGCGTCGAGCGTTAATGCCGTGCCCAAACCGGCAAGCACGCAGGCGATGGGCTCGTCGGCGTGGGCCGCCACCATCGCGAGGAAACGATCCACGCCAAGACGCGCCGGCTCGGGGTAGGCATTGCGAATGCCGCACGCCTGGGCCGGCGTGCGCAGCCATTCGATGTCGCGCGCGAAACACGCGGCGACGACCGCCGCCACTTGCGCCTCGCGTCCCGTATCGACCACGGAAGCGCCGAACACATCGCCAGGTACCGGCAGGCTGCGCCAGGCCTCGTGCAGTGAGAGCACGACGTCTTCGTTCCATGCCACCGCGCCATGCGCATGCCAGCCGGCGCCTTCGCGCAGCGCCCACTTCAGGCGCGTATTGCCCAGATCCAGCAGCAGCCTCATGTGCGACGCACCGAAACGTCGGCGCTGTCGATGCTGTGCACGCCCTCGGCGGTCTGCAGCAGCAACGCGCCGCGCGCATCGACGCCGGCGCCCACGCCGTCCATCGAACCCTGGGCGCCCTGCACGCGCAACGCCTTGGCATGCAGCAGGTCGTGCGCGGCGTACTCGTCGACGAATGCGCCAAAGCCTTTGCGCTCAAACTGCCCCAGCCCTTCCACCAGCGCACCGATCAAGGCAGCGGCGACGCGGTTGCGATCCGGCGCCACGCCACCGGCGAGACCGACCAGATCGTTCACCGGCTGGCCGGCCTGCTCACGCAACACCGGCGTGAGCCGCACGTTGAGGCCGACACCGATGATCGCGGCGCACGGCCCCTGGTACTCGCCACTCAGCTCCACCAGGATGCCCGCCAGCTTGCCGGCATCGCTCAGCACGTCGTTCGGCCATTTGAGACCGGCGCCCTCAATGCCCAGCGTCGCCAGCGTACGCATCACGATGACGCCCACCGCCAGCGACAGACCCGACAACGAGGCGAAGCCCGCATCGAATCGCTTGAGGCAGGACAGATAGATGTTGAGGCCCGGCGGCGACAACCAGCTGCGTCCGCGACGCCCACGGCCAGCGCTCTGCGTCTCGGCGAGGATCACGCTCAGGTCAGGCAGCGTGGTCGCGCGGCGCTGGATCTCACTGGAGGTTGAGTCGATCTCCCAGTGCAATTCCAGCTCGCCCAGCGACGCACGCGTGGATGGCGACAGCGCCGCCCGGATCGCCGACACGTCCAGCAGTTGCAGCGGCCATGGCAGGCGATAGCCCGCCGTACCCTGCGATTGCACCGGCACGCCGCGAGCGCGCAGCGATTCCACCTGCTTCCAGATCGCCGCGCGGGTGACGCCGGCGCGCTCGGCCAGCTGGGCACCGGAAATTGTGCTTCCTTCAGCCAGCGCCATGAGCAGCTCCTGCGCCTGCATTACCGCGCGCCCATATCCGACGCGCCACGGGCCACGGCACGACAGACAAGAAGGGACAAGAAGAAGAGACGACGCATCGGAGAATTCTAACTTGCCCTGCGACAGAGCCGCAGGCCATGGCCACGCCTGCGTCCCATGACTTCTGGGATTCGCGGCATTTTTCGTACCGTTTCAGGGCACTGGCATCAGCCCCCCGTTTCTGCCAGCATCGGGATCTTGGATTGCGGATCAAGGGGTTGAGCCGCCGTGGCTATCGGGAAGTTCTTGATCGGATGCGCTCTATGCGTCGGCGGCCTCGGTGTCGCGTCGGCCATGGACGCTGACGGCCAGGATTTGTCCACGATGCAGCGTTCGCTCGACAACAGTTCCAGCAACCACGAAGGCGCGGGCGCCAGCAGCGGCGGCGATGCGCTGGGCCTGTCGCGTGAAGCCCCGGTGTCGTCCGGCTCCTCCTCGTCCTCGAGCAGCGACAGCTGCCCAGGCCCGAATCCGGTCTCGCCGGCGCGCAGCAACCGCCGCGCCACACTCGGCTGGCAGTCGTTGTTGCCCGGTTCCATCCAGTAAAGCCCCAGGCCCGTGCCGGACTCCTGGTGGCGGCGCGTCCGCGCCTACCTGACTCCTCCTCCGATCTCCGAAGCCTCGTGGCGTGACGCCGTGGCTGCCTGCCCGTTGGCGCGGCGGCTGGATCGCGCGCGCCAGGATGAGTTGCGCCAGCTTGCCGCGGTATTTCTCGCGCGCAAGCGCTTCCACGCGTTGGCCGGTGCGGAGCTGACGCCGTCGCTGCAGTTGCTGATCGCCATGCAGGCCTGCCTGCCCTTGTTGCGCCACGGCCCGCATGCCCTTCGCGGATGGCGTGAGATCCTGGTCTATCCGGGCGAATTCAAGGTGCGGCGCAGCCACCACGACGATCACAGCGGCGTGGTCACCGAAAGCGATGACGTGCTGATCGGCGAAGCGTGGGAGCGCGGCCCGCTGGTGTTGTCGCTTGCCGACGTGCAGTTGGATCTCGAACAACCGTGGGATGGCTTCAACGTGGTCGTGCACGAAATCGCGCACAAGCTCGACATGCTCGATGGCGCATCCGACGGCGTGCCGCCGCTGCCACCGCAGATTCCGCGGCGCCAATGGATCGTGGCGTTCCAGCGCGCGTTCGATCATCTTTCCAACGACGTGGCGCGAGGCCGCGACACGCTGATCGATCCGTATGCGGCGGAAAGCGCGGATGAATTCTTTGCCGTGGTGAGCGAGTTGCACTGGTCGCAGCCGGGCGTGCTGCGAAGGGCGGATGCGGCGGTGGCGGCGTTGCTGACGGCGTATTACGGGCCCTCGCCAGCGCCGGGTTGAAACCAGGCTTTTTTCCTGTAGGAGCGCACCCAGTGCGCGAAAAGCCTACGGAGCAGTAACGCCGTAACGCTTATCGCGCACTGGGTGCGCTCCTACAAAAAAGCGAAAGCCTCAGCCCGGCGGCAACTTCACGCTGAAACGAGCGCCATTGAATTCCGGCGAACGATCGACCTGCAATTCGCCGCCATAGGCGCGGATGACGTCCTGCACGATGGAGAGACCAATGCCATGGCCCTGCACGCGTTCGTCGCCACGCACGCCACGCTGCAGCACGCTCTCGATCTTGTCGTCGTCAATGCCCGGGCCATCGTCTTCCACGCTCAGCCACAGGCCGGGGCGTGGACGACCCGCCACCGGGCGCATCTTCACCACCAGCAGCACGCGATGGCGCGCCCACTTGAAGGCGTTCTCCAGCAGGTTGCCCATCAATTCGAGCAGGTCGCCCTGCTCGCCGTAGAACGCGGCGTTGTCGTCGATGTCGAATTCGCACAACACGTTCTTGGCCGCGTACACCTTTTCCAGACTCTGCACGAGGTCTTCGGCGTGACCGGCGATGGGAATCGCGGTGGTGGCGAACGTCTGTCGGCCGGACGTGGCCGCGCGCGCCAGCTGGTACGCCACCAGCTCGTCCATCTTGCGCACCTGCTCGAGCACGGTGTCGCGCAGGCCTGATTCTCCGCTGGCGCTTTCCAGGCTGGAACGCACCACGGCGAGCGGCGTCTTCAGGCTGTGCGCAAGATCGGCCAGCGTATTGCGCGTGCGCACGCGCTGTTCGCGTTCGCTGTCGATGAAGGCGTTGATGCGCTGGGTGAGTCCCATGAGTTCGGCCGGATACTGGTCGCCCAGGTGATCGCGATCGCCGCGCTCCACGCGTGACATCTCGTTGGCCACCTTGCGCAGCGGGGTAAGGCTCCAGCGCAGCAGCAGCATCTGCAGCAGGATCAACATCACGCCCAGCGACGACAGCCAGAAGATCAGGCTGCGCCGGAACACCGCGTTGCGGCCTTCGAGCTGGTCTTCGGTCTGCGCCACCATGAAGGTGAGGTGCACCGATTTTTTCTCGGAGGTGTCGAGCGCGACGCCGTAGACGTAGTAGTACAGGCGGCCCATGCGCGTTTCGACCGGGCCGACGAACTGCCCCTGCCCCGGCTCGAGCGGATGCAGGAAACCGAAGTCGCGACCGATGGCCGACGGCGACTCCCAGCGGAAACCGTTGTCGCCGATGGCGACGGCATAAAGCCCCGAGCCCGGCCGCGAAAAGCTCGGATCAGGTGGCGTGTCAGGCAGCAGCACCTTGCCGGAACGGCCGACTTCGGTGCCTGCGAGATAAGCCACGACGAAGTTCTGCAGGCGGTCCTGCAGTCCCTTCAGTGCGCTGTCGGCTGCGGTACGCGTGAGGGTGAGGCCGACCACGCCAAGAAAGGCTGCCAGCACAAAGCCCGTGGCCAGAGCCGCGCGCGCCGCCAGTGAAAACGGGCGGCGCGGCGGTGGCGGATCATTCGTCGTCGCTTTCGCTGCGTGGGATGGCAAAGCGGTATCCGCGTCCACGTACCGTCTCGATGGGCTTGAGGTTGCCTTCCGGATCGAGCTTCCTGCGCAGACGGCCGATGAAGACCTCCAGCACGTTGGAGTCGCGATCGAAATCCTGCTGGTAGATGTGCTCGGTGAGGTCGGCCTTGGAGACCAGCTCGCCCGCATGCAGCATCAGGTATTCCAGCACCTTGTACTCGTAGCTGGTGAGGTCGACCGGCTTGCCTTCCACGGTCACCGTCTGCGCGGTGGTGTCCAGCTTGATCGGGCCGCAGGCCAGCACCGGCTTGGACCAGCCGCTCGCACGGCGCACCAGCGCATTGATGCGGGCCAGCAGCTCCTCGACGTGGAACGGCTTGACGAGGTAATCGTCGGCGCCATGCTTGAGGCCCTCCACCTTGTCCTGCCAGCCGCCGCGGGCGGTGAGGATCAGGATGGGATAGCGCTGACCGGCCTCGCGCAGCGACCGGATCAGGTCCATGCCCGACATCTTGGGCAACCCCAAGTCGATGATCGCCAGGTCGAACGGCACCTCGCGACCGAGGTACATGCCTTCCTCACCGTCCTGAGCTGCATCGACGGCAAAACCATCGCGCTTCAGGCGGGCAGCGAGCGTTTCGCGCAGCGGCGCCTCGTCCTCAACCAAAAGGATGCGCATCAGTGTTTCTCCTTGTTGCTCTCGCCGTCACTGGACGGGTTCTTGGTCGAATCACCGGAACCGGCCTTGGCCGCTTCCGTCGTTACGGTCACCACGCGTACGTGCCCTTCCGGCGTGAGTACCTTGACACGATGTTCGAAGGAGCTGCGTCCGCGCCGCACGGTACTGGCCGACAACACCTTGCCGCCCGTCTCCTTCTGCACCTGGACCACGGCCTGCTCCAGCGACAGCGCCGGCTCGGCCGATTGCGCTGCCCAGACGGCCGGACCGGCCGACAGCAACAGCAGCAATACCAGGGGGCGAAGAATTGTTTTCATTTCGTTAAACAGACCCAAATCATTCCGCGGGGCGGAAACGCATCGTCGTTCAGACTATGGAATCGGGGCTGAATATTGACCGGATAACCGGACGGCGTCACGCCGCCACCCGGGGTTGCGCGATGGCTTGCTCAATCAATGACCAGCCGGCACCGGGCAAATGGGCGCCCTCGCTGAGCCGGCGGCGGAATCCGCGGGCCCCCGGTTCGCCCTGGTAAAGCCCCAGGATGTGGCGACTGATGTGCTTGAGCGCGGTGCCGCGGGCCAGCTCGGCCTCAACGTAGGGACGCAGCCGCAGCAGCACATCCTCGCGCGTCGGCATGGGCTCGCCGTAAAGCGCGGCCTCGACCTTCGCGAGCACGTAGGGGTCGTGATACGCCGCGCGACCCAGCATCACGCCGTCGACCTGGGCGAGATGCGCCTGCACTTCGTCCGCTGTGGTGATGCCGCCGTTGATCACGATGACCAGGTCCGGGAACTCGCGCTTGAGGCGATATACGCGCTCGTAGTTGAGCGGCGGAATCTCGCGGTTTTCCTTGGGGCTGAGCCCCTGCAGCCAGGCTTTGCGCGCATGCACCACCAGCACTTCGACGCCGGCACTGATCATGGTTTCGGTGAATTGCTGCAGATCGGCGTAGTCGTCCTGATCGTCCACGCCAATGCGGCACTTCACGGTGACGGGTATGGCGACCGCCTCGCGCATGGCCTTCACGCAATCACCCACCAGCGCTGGCTCGCGCATCAGGCAGGCGCCGAAGCGCCCCGACTGCACGCGGTCGGACGGGCAACCCACGTTGAGGTTGATTTCGTCGTAGCCGGCGTCGGCACCGTACCGGGCGGCAATGGCCAGCTCCTCCGGCTCGCTGCCGCCCAGCTGCAGCGCCACCGGGTGCTCCTGCTGGCTGTGTTCCAGCAGGCGCAACTGCTTGCCGCGCACCAGTGCGGCGCTGGTCACCATCTCGGTGTACAGGCGGGCATGAGGCGACAGCAGCCGGTGGAAATACCGGCAGTGGCGGTCCGTCCAGTCCATCATGGGCGCGACGGTGAGGCGCCAGTCGTCCTTTTGCAGCGGCTGGCGGGGGGATTCGGCGGGGGCTGACATACCCCTATTGTACCGGCTGGCTCAGGAGGCCGCGGACGGCTGCCCCTGGCGCCAGGCCAGCCACCTCAGCGGCACGGCCACCAGCGCACAGATCGCCGTGCCGACGAGCGAGCCGAGCTGGTAGGCCGCCACGGTGGCGAAAAAGGCCACCGCGAAGCAGAGCTTGTAGAGCAGTTCGCGCGTGGCTGCGGCGGAAATATGCGTGGTCAACCTGGCCTTGAAGGCGACGTAGCCCCACAGCGCAGCCAGGCCGGCATAAAGGACCGCGAAGGCCAGCGCGTAGACGAGATACGAGCCCTGCTCCGAGGAATGGGTCAACGCAAAGCGCACCACCACGGGCATCAGCGCCACCAGGCTCAACAGCACCATGTTGATGATGGTCCCCGGCCCATCGATGTCGCGCAGATGGGACACGATGAGTCGATGGGCCATCCAGATCACGCCGATCAGGAAGAAGCTGAGGAAATACACCAGCAGGGACGGCGCCCATGCCTGCCACAACGTCAGGCCTTCGCCCTCCTCGGGCCGTATCTCGATCGCCGAAAGGGTGATCGCGATGGCGAAGATGCCATCGGACAACATCACCAGCCGCTCCAGATGCTTTTGCGCTGCCTGCCCCTGTGTGGCCGGCGCGTCCGTTCCCTGCGTCATGTCCTTTCCCCTGATGTCGGCGGCGGGCCGCTACGCTGTCGCCCTTCCCCAAGCATGCCGCCTCTCGCGACATGATGCCGCAGCGATTCTCCCCTCGCGAGTGCGGCCGGCCTTTCGCTCATGCACAAAGCCGCTCAACGCCGCGCCAGCGCAGGATCCCGGCCCCAAGCCGACACCAGAACGCGGTCGGGACCCGATCATGAACGGCACGGCGCCCGATGGCATAATGCACGCCCATACGCTGCACCAAGGCAGCACTCGTCAGGCGCAGCGACTTATCGCCCTCCCCACACGAGTCCCGGCGCCGGCCTCTGGCTGGCGCTGCTGTCCGCAGCTTTCTCATTTCTACGACGGTACCCGGCAATGGTGGCATTGGCGACGGAGCACGTGATCGACGTGCACCACTGGAACGACAGCCTCTTCAGTTTCCGCACGACGCGCGACCCTGGCTTCCGCTTCGACAGCGGCCAGTTCGTGATGATCGGCCTGGAGGTCGATGGCCGCCCGCTGATGCGCGCCTACTCGATCGCCAGCGCGAACTACGAGGAGCACCTGGAGTTCTTCAGCATCAAGGTGCCGAACGGCCCGCTGACCTCGCGTCTGCAGCACCTGAAGCCCGGTGATCCGATCATCGTCAGCCGCAAGCCCACCGGCACGCTGGTGCTCAACGACCTCAAGCCGGGCAAGCACCTGTACCTGCTGGGCACGGGCACGGGCCTCGCGCCGTTCCTCAGCCTGGTGCGCGATCCGGAAACCTATGAGCGTTTCGAGAAGATCGTGATTGCGCACGGGGTGCGCAACATCAACGACCTCGCCTACCAGGACTACCTGGAAAACGAGCTGCCGCAGCAAGAATACCTGGGCGAGCTGGTCCGCGAGAAGCTGATCTACTACCCGACTGTGACGCGCGAGCCGTTCCGCAACCGCGGCCGCATCACCGACAACATCGTCAACGGCTCGATGAGCACCGCCATCGGCCTGCCGCCGCTCGACCCGGCCACCGACCGCGTGATGCTGTGTGGCAGTCCGTCGATGTTGAACGACACCTGCGTGCTGCTCGACGAGCGTGGTTTCCAGGTGTCGCCGCGTACGCGTGAGCCGGGCGATTACGTGATCGAGCGTGCGTTTGTCGAGAAGTAACATCACGCCTTCGTCGCGCTTTGTGTAGGAGCGCACCCAGTGCGCGAAAAGCCGACGAAGCGATGAGACGATGACGCCGATCGGGCGACAACCGTTCGATCGAGGTGATCCGGTGCTCTGCGGTCGCGCACTGGGTGCACTCCTACAATGCGGAGGCGTCGCGCCTTCAGTCGCGCACGCGACCTTGGCCCTCGTTGTCCCAATACCGAACACGCGATGAGACGATGAGCCGATCGGGCGACTACCGTTCGATCGAGGTGATCCGGCGAGTCTGCGGTCGCGCACTGGGTGCGCTCCTACAACTTCGTTCCTTCAGTCGCGTACGCGGCCTTGCCCTTCATTGTCCCAATACCCGAACACGCGACGCGCAATGAGCTTGTAGAGACGCTTGCCGGTCGCACGCCACAGCCGCGAATGCGGCGCCGGCGTATCGAGGATCGTGCGCTGGCGTGCACTCAACGCCTCGGGGCAGTAGGTGCGTTTGTGCTTGAGCAGGTGACGCAGATCCTCGCGCGCGAGCAAGCGGAACAGCGCGCCGCGACGGCCGCGGGTCCAGGCGATCTGGAAGTCCACCAGTGCGGGGCGTCCATCCGTGCGCACCAGCCAGTTCGGCTCCTTGGCCAGATCGTTGTGCACGATGCCCCGGCGATGCAGCACCGCCAGCAGGCGCAGTGCGTCGCGGTAATAGGCGCGGTCTCGCGGCTGCGCCTGTTGCATCGGCGCGCCGGCGATATAGCCACGCAGGAGTTCGCGGCCGTCCCAACCCAGCAAGACGGGGACGCCATCGATGCCATCGAGCTTCGCGAGCGCCCGCGCCTCGCGCGCCGCCGCACGACGCGCGAATGCACGCGCCCACCAGCGTGCCGCCGCGATGTCGCGCCGGATCACGCGCACGCCGTTGCGTTCGACCATTTCGATGCGGCCGAGCTCGTCGGCCTTCAACAGGGTGTCGCCCGAGGTATCCACTATGTATCCGCCTACGGCGCGCCGCTGCGCCGTGACCGTGATTGTCGCCGATTCAACCCAACGCGTCGCGGTATCGGAGGCCACGTTCCAGCCGATATGCTGCAAGCTCGCCATCACCGAGGAGGTCGGTTTGGAGATCGCGCTCTACGTGCTTGCCGCGCTGCTGATCGTGGGTGGACTGGTGGGCAACATCCTGCCGGCGCTGCCGGGCATCCCGATGATCTTCGGCGGCATCTGGCTGGCCGCGGCCCTGGATGACTATCGGCACCTGGGCCTGTGGTGGCTGGTGATCATCGGCGCCGTGGGTGCTCTCGGCGTCATCGTGGATTTCGTATCCGCCACCTTGGGGGCCAAACGGGTGGGTGCCAGCAAGCTCGCTCTCAGCGGCGCCGCCCTCGGCACGGTGGTGGGCATGTTCTTCGGGCTGGCAGGCCTGCTGCTCGGCCCGTTCATAGGCGCCTTGCTGGGCGAGCTGCTCTCAGGCACCAGCGTGCTGCGTTCGGCCCATGTCGGCGCCGCCACCTGGATCGGCCTGCTGCTCGGCACGCTGGTGAAGCTGGTGCTCTCGTTCATGATGATCGGCCTGTTCGGCTTCGCCTGGCTGGTCGGTTGAAGGCGCGACCGGCATCGCGCTACCGCAACCTTCGGCACATGGCATTGGGCGCACCGGCCCCTATAGGCTCGTGCGACCACATCATCAGGGAAAGACCCATGTCCAAACGCCTTGCCCTTGCCATGGCGGTGTCGCTGGTGGCCGCCGGATCGGCACACGCCGCCGAGACCAAGACGCCCACCTGGATCGAGCGCAGCAACACCGATGCCAAGGTGCTGCTCGATGTGCTCGCCCGCTTCAACCCGGAGTTCGCCTCGCAGATCGGCGTACCGGGCTACGACGACAAGGTGGTGGACCTCAAGCCCGACGTCGATGCGCGTACCCGCGCCGCCCTGGTCGAGGCCAAGGGCAAGCTGGAGAAGATGCTGGCGACCGAGAAGGACGAGAACGTCCGCCAGGATCTGCAGATCATGATCAAGGCGGCCAACGAGCAGGTCGAAGGCATCGACCTCAACCACAAGTACATGCTGCCCTACCAGGATGTGGGCCAGACCATCTTCCAGGGTGAGTTCGCGCTGTTGAAGGACGACGTGGACGCCAAGCGACGCCCGTCCGCGCTCAAGCGCCTGCAGTGCTACGTGGGCAAGGCGCCGGGCTGCACGCCGATCGTGGAACTGGCCAAGGCGCAAACGCAGGCACGCATCGGCGAGAAAGACCTGATCGGTCCGTACAAGAACGAAGTCGAGCAGAAGCTTTCCAACACGCAGCGTTATGCGCAGGGCATCCGCCAGCTGTTCGCCAAGTACAAGCTCGACAATGCCGACGGCAAGGCGGCGCTCGATGCGATGGATGCGCAGCTGAAGGATTACGACGGCTGGGTACGCAGCACCATCGTGCCGCGCCAGCGCGAGGATTTCCGCCTGCCCGAGCCGCTGTATGCCTACAACCTCAAGCAGGTCGGCATCGACATCGCGCCGCAGGAACTGATCAAGCAGGCGCAGCTGGAATTCGTCGAGCTGCGCTCGGCCATGCAGATGATGGCGCCGGTGGTGGCGAAGGAAGAAGGCATCCAGTCCAACGACTACCGCGACGTGCTGAAGGCGCTCAAGAAGCAGCAGCTCGGCAAGGATGACGTGGTGCCGTGGTACCACGAGATCATCGGCAAGATCGAGGACACCATCCGCCGCGAGCACATCATCACGCTGCCGCAGCGCAAGATGCAGATGCGCCTTGCCTCGGAAGCCGAGACGGCCGCCGTGCCGGCGCCGCACATGGACCCGCCGCCGTTCATCAACAACCACGGCGAACAGGGCACCTTCGTGCTGACCATGGGCAACCCCAGCGGCAGCAAGTCGGACTCGTACGACGACTTCACCTACAAGGCCGCCGCGTGGACGCTCACCGCGCATGAAGGCCGCCCGGGCCATGAGCTGCAGTTCGCGGCGATGGTCGAGCGCGGCGTGTCACTGGCACGCAGCCTGTTCGCCTTCAACAGCGTGAACGTGGAAGGCTGGGCGCTGTATGCCGAATCGGAAATGCTGCCGTACGAGCCGCCGTCGGGCCAGTTCGTCGCATTGCAGGCGCGCCTGCAGCGCGCGGCACGCGCCTACCTCGATCCAATGCTCAACTTGGGGCTGATCAGCAAGGAACGCGCGCATGACGTGTTGCGTTACGACGTCGGCCTGTCCGAAGCGATGACGCAGCAGGAACTGGATCGCTACACCTTCAACAGCCCGGGCCAGGCCACGGCGTACTTCTACGGTTACATGCGCCTGCAGCAGACGCGCCTGAACACCGAGCTGGCGCTGGGCAAGGACTTCAACCGCCAGGCGTTCAACGACTTCGTGATCGGCCAGGGCCTGCTGCCGCCCGAGCAGCTTGCCGAAGCGGTGCGCACGCAGTTCATTCCGTCGCAGAAGAAGAAGTAAGCGAAGACGGTTTCGTCAACGCAGGGGCCGCGTCTTCGGGCGCGGCCCTTTTCTTTGCGCCATGGGCGCGGCGAGAGCGCTGCGTGCGAGCCAGGCGGCGAAGCGGGGCGTGTCATGGGACAGCGACGGCGGCACCAGGATGTAACCGCGACTGGGCGCGGCCGCCGGGGTATGGCGGAAGCGTCGCGCGCCTTCGATGGCCAGCAACTCGTCCTGGTCGGCGGCAGCGACCTTCAACGCAAGGCCATCGAGAGACAACCAGGCACAGGGCTTTTCCGCGAAGTAAGCCATGAGGCCGCCGAACATCGGCTTGAAGCGCAGGTCGTGCGGGCGACCGAGGTGCATGGCCGCATCCTCCAGGTCGGCGCGCAGCGCTTCCAGCGTCGGGTTCACGCCGGCCCGTCGGGCAGCACGTAAAGCAGCACGGCGAGGAAATGCAGCACGCTGCCGGTGAGCACGAAGAAGTGCCAGATCGAGTGGTGATACGGGATCTTGCGGCCCAGATAGAACGGCACGCCCAGCGTGTACGCCGCGCCGCCGGCCAGCAGCAGCACCATGCCGCCCGTCTGCAGATGCGCCAGCAAGGGCTTGAACGCGATCACGCCTACCCAGCCCATGCCCACGTACATCAATACGGCAAGCTTGCGGTACTTCTTCAGCAGGCCCAGTTCCAGGGCACTGCCCATCAGCGCAAGCGCCCACACCGTGCCGAACAGGCTCCAGCCCCACAGCCCGGGCAGGGCGATCAGGGTGAACGGCGTATACGTGCCGGCGATCAGCAGGAAAATGGCGATGTGGTCCAGCGTCCGCAGCACCCGCTTGGCCGGCGCGCCAGGGATCGAGTGGTACAGCGTGGACGCGGTGTAGCAAAGGATCAGCGAGGTGCCGAACACGGCGCTGGCCACTATCGCCCGCACGTCCGCATGCAGCGAGGCGAACGCCACGAGCGTAGCGAGGCCGGCAATGCTCAGCAGGATGCCGATGCCGTGAATGACGCTGCTGGCGAGTTCATCGCCAAACGCGTAGCGGGGTAGCACCGAGCCGGAGCTGACGGGCATGGGGAGTTCCTCGTGGGGCAACGTACGGGAGCGTACGCCACCTTAGCCGCCCCGGCCCCGATTGCAAGCGGCGCGGAGCGTATGAAACGCCGCGCCGTGCCCCGGTCACTCGATGATGAAAGCGCCGAAGGCGATGCCCAGATCCCAGCCCTTGCCGGTGCCGCTGAGGGCCAGCGAGACGTTGCCCTTGGTCATCACCCGCGCGCCGGCCGATTTGGCCGCGCCGGCATGCACGCCGGCATCGGCGTAATGACCCTTGATCTCGCTGATGCTGGTGATGCCCGAGAACTTGCCGACGCCGTTGTCGATCTGGTTCTTGCCGAAGGTCAGGCCGCCGCCCTTGACGCGGATGTGCACGCCCATGGTCTGCCCGTTGCTGCAATGGACGGTGCCGCTGCCGGTAGCGGTCTGGTAGAAGACCGACCAGCCGGACAGGCGGAAATTCATCTTGCACTCGAGGTCGCCCGCGCGGGCAGGGATGGCCAGCATGCCGGCAAGCGCCAATGTGGCCGCGCTCATGAACTTCGCCATGGCCATGCGGGTGTCTCCTGTCAGGGCCCGCTCGCTGTGCCAGCGGGCAATCCCATCGATTCTGGCAAGCATTTGCCGTCTCCCACGTGAATGCATTCTTCACCCTGGATGTACGACAAAAGAAGCACAGCATCGGGAAAATGGCAGCACCGGATGTCCCCTCTCTCTCCCCCGACATCCGGCCTTGCTGCCCCGCCACCCTGTGCGGGGCTTTTTTTTGCGCCACGCCCGGCCACGAGCGCGGTGCGGCAACGCGGGCTACACGGACGTCCATGGCAGGCTCTAAGCTGGAGATGAATCAGGACCGGGAGGATCACGCGATGTCAGCCATCGACCTGCTGTTGCATCTGGACCATCTTGACCTCAGCGTCGCCGCACCCCGGGCGGCCATAGCCCTGGCGCAGCGCCTGGGCGCCAGGCTCGACGCGCTCTACGTCGCCGACCTCCCCGCCACCGCCTTCAGCCTGCCCGAAGCAGTACCGGTGCAGCTCGAGGAAACCCAGCGCCGCGTGGCCGAGGCGCAGACGCACGATGCCGAATGGCAAGGCGTGCTCTCAGCCCGCGGCCTTGCAGGCACATGGCGGGTGACCCAGGGCGATACCGTGCAGACGGTCAGCCAGGCGGCCTCCGGCTACGACCTGCTGGTGATGGAACGCAGCCAGCAGCGCAGCGACGCCCCGGTGGGATTCGGTTCGGTCTCGCGCTGCGTGTTCGCCTGCGGACGACCCGTGCTGGTGGTGCCGGACGTGTCACCCGTGGCCGGCATCGGCAGCCGCGTGCTGGTGGCGTGGAACGGCAGCCGCGAATCGGCGCTGGCGCTGGCCGCCGCCCTGCCCGTGCTGCAGCGGGCCGACGAGGTGCAGGTGCTCGACGGCAGCGAGATGAATGCCGACATGTTGCCGGTGCTGCCGCCGCCGGGCCTCGTCGACTGGCTGCAGCGGCATGGCATCCGGGCCACGGTGGAAACCTTCACCACGGGACCCAGCCACGCTGCCGGCCCCGCCGTGCTGGATGCGGCCCACGAGCGGGGCACCGACCTGATCGTGATGGGCGCCTGGAGCCGTTCGCGGCTGGCGCAGATGGTGCTGGGCGGCACCACCCGCCACCTGTTCATGCACGGCGACGTGCCGATGCTGGTGGCGCACTGAAAATTCCTTTCCGCGGCTCCTGCGGGCACTCCGCACAGAATAGCCTTCCATACGGCTACTTGTGCAAGCGTTTTCGATCGGCTTAGGCTGAAATCGCACCACCGCGATCCCCACCGCATCCCCATGCGGCGCGACCGGTGCGAACCATCCACATCGAAACGTCAGGAGGTCGCCTATGTCGTCCGCAAGCCTGGCCGTACCCCGTCATGCCCATCCCGACGCCGCGCGCATCGCGGCGTTGAGTGCCGCCATCGCCGTCAATCTCGTTGCGCTGCTGGCCGTCCTGCGGCCGATGGCGCCGCAACTGATGCAACAGATGCAGCACATCAGCGAGATGACCATCCATTGGATCCCCGCACCACCCAAGGTTGAGCCCCCGCCGGACATCGAGCTCAAACCGGCGCCCAAGCCCATGCCCGTGCCGCGCACGCACGCCCAGCCCAAGCCTGTGTCGCCGCCGCCGACAATCACCGACGAGGGCAACACGGCAGCACCACCCGTGCCTCCGGCCGCCACGCCCGCCATCGAACCCAACGTCGGTACCGCGCCCGTCGAAGCCACCCTCGCCTATCGCGCCGTTCCACTGAAATATCCGCCCGCCGCACTGCGTGCGCATATGGAAGGCACGGTGATACTCAAGGTGCTGGTGGATGAGCAGGGCGTGCCGCAGGAAGTGACGGTCGAACAGAGCAGCGGTTACGCACTGCTCGACCGCAGCGCGCGCGATCAGGTGTTACGCGGTTGGCGCTTTCAGCCGGCAACCGTGAGTGGGCAGGCGGTGCGCGCATGGGCTCGGGTGCCGGTGAGTTTCAACGTCAATCAGCTATGACCACACGCGTGGCGCGAGTGCCCCGCGTCACGCGCATCGAAGGGGAAGGCCCGGCCTGCATCCAGTGTCAGACCGGGCCCTTCCACGGCAATCGAAATCAATGCGCCACGTTGGCGGGTGCTGGCGTTGGCGTGCGATGGGACGAACGCGCGATCGCCCAGATCACCGCAACCAGCAGGATCACCGGCAGGCAGAACGGCAGCACGGCCAGCGCCACGATCGGCGCGACGATCAACAGCGCCAATCCGCCAAACACCAGGCCAAGTACGGCGCCAACGAGATGGAACAGTCCGCCGACCAGTGCGAAGGTCAGCTTGAACACCGCGCCGACCAACGCCACCGCGAGCCAGAGACCCACGAACAACATCAAGAGCACGCTCATCGTGATCATGGCGATCCTCCTCCGGAACATCCGGTAGCCGTGGCGCCCGATCCTCATGCTGGCAACCAAGGCGCATTTCAAGGCCTGCTTGGCCATGATCGTGCGCTTTTGCCATCGCCCGCACATGTCGCGAAAGTCATGCCATCGACGCGGCGTCCGGCGCTTTCAGGTTACGGGACTTTAACGATGTGCATGGTCCACTGCGCGCCGGTTCCCATCGAGTAGCCTCGCATGGCCAGACACATGCAACACCTCAAGGCGCTGCGCGACATCGCGCTCGATTACGGTGTGGGCGAACATCCCGATCTCGCGTCGATGGCGCGGGATTTGAGCCGGGTCGTGTTCCAGCATAGGCAGGCCATCCATGATGGCCTGGGCGACCTGCGCACGCGCAACAAGGGTTTCGAGCGCTGGCTGCTGGCGCAGCGCGGCAAGCCGGACGTCAGCGTGCTGGTGATGGCGTGGCCGGCCAACTACACCACGCCCATCCACGACCATGGCGGACTCTGGGGCCTGGAACTCGCCCTGCACGGCGCGCTGGAAGTGGAATCGTGGGATCGCGGCGCGGATGGGAAAGCGCTGAGGCAGACCGGTCGCGACTGGCTGGGCCCTGGCGATGCCACCTGGTTCGACGTCGACGACAACCATGCGCACCGGTGTCGCAATCTCTCGCGACAGGAAACAGCGTTGACGCTTCACGTCTATGGTGGCGATCTGGCACAGTACTTCACATACGAAGAAGCCGGACAGCCCGGCCAATGGCTCGTGAAGCAGCAGCGCAGCGCCATCGCAGGCCAGCTGTACGCCTGAGCCGCACCAGACAATCACGCTTTTTCAAGGGAGTGGCATGTATCGACGGGTCGCCATCATCGGCGGCGGCGCTGCAGCGGCAGCGCTGCTGAGCGAGTTGCTGGACCGCCAGCCGCCGCAGCCGTTGCACCTGGACTGGTATACCGGCGGTGGCACGCCGGCGCGCGGTGTCGCCTATGGCACGCGCTCGGACCGGCATCTGCTGAATGTGCGCGCCGCGTCCATGAGCATGTTCGTCGCCAGGCCGCAGGGTTTTCTCGAGTTCGCGCAGCGCGGTGACCACAGCATCTCCGGTACCGATTTCCTGCCGCGCCGCCTGTATGGCGATTACCTTGAGGCCGAGGTCAACCGCGCCCTTACGCGCGCGCGCGAAGCCGGGCACGACGTGCGCGTGCTGCCGTTCGCGGCGGACGCCGTGGTGCCCGAAAGCGATGGCGTCACCGTCATCCACGGTGAAGAAAACACGCACGTGGACGCTGCCGTGCTCGCGATCGGCTCGCTTCCGCCGCAACCGCTGGCCGGCGTCAGCGATGCAGCGCTCGAAAGCGGCTTGTACGTCACGGAGCCCTGGAGCTTCCTCGCGTCCGCCAAGCCCGATCCGCGCCCGCGCAAGGTCGTGCTGATCGGCCTTGGCCTCACCGCGGTGGATGTCTTGCTGGAACTGTCGGCGTTGTGGCCCAACGCGACCTTCGAGGCGATCTCGCGACATGGGTTGCTGCCCGAACCCCACCTGGAATCCGCCTCGGCACCGGCGGACGACAGCGGCGAGCTGATCGAAGCGATGCGGGACGCACCCGACATCCGCGCCTGGATCCGCCTGCTGCGCGAAGCCGTGGCACAGAGCGCGGATTGGCGCACCGTGATCGACAGCCTGCGCCCACACACGCCTTCGCTATGGGCCTTGCTGCCACCGGCGGAACGTTCGCGATTCCTGCGTCATGCGCGCTGGGCATGGGAGCGCGTGCGTCATCGCATGGCGCCGCAGGTCATGTCGTCGCTGAAGCAGCTGGAACGTGAAGGCCGACTGCATCGCCGTCGCGGTCGCCTGCAGGCCGTCAACGTGGTGGACGGCAAACTGCATTTGGACGTCCGTTTGCCGCACGGCAAGGGCGTGCACACGATGGACGCGGACCTGGTGGTGCAGACCATCGGCCTCAACACCGACGTGCGTCGCACCCAGCATCCGCTGGTGCGACAGCTCGCCACCAACGGCCACATCACGCCCGATCCGCTCGGCCTGGGTTGCGCCGCAACCACGGAAGGCCGCCTGCAACACAACGGCCACACATGGCAGCACTTTTACGCCATCGGCACGCTGTTGCGCGGCACCTTGTGGGAATCCACCGCGATACCCGAGATTCGCCAGCAAGCCCGCAACCTCGCGGATCGCCTGCTGGCACCACAGGTCGCCTGATCGATCGGCAGACACGACAAGGGGCGACGCGGCGGCGCCGCCCCTTCGCGTTCCGGTGCTATTCGAAACCAGCAAGCACCAGCTTGCCGATCGTGCTGCCGCTTTCCAGCCGCGCGTGGGCGCGACGCAGGTTGTCCGCGGTGATGGTGCCGAGGTTTTCACGCAGGGTGCTGCGGAGCACGCCTGCGTCGACGAGGTCGCTCGCTTCGTTGAGGATGCGATGCTGCGCCTGCATGTCTTCGGTGTGATGCAGCGAGCGCGTGTACATGAACTCCCAATGCAGCGACAGGCTCTTGGACTTCATCAGGCCGATGTCCAGCGGCGTCGACGGATCGTCGATGAGGCCCAGCTTGCCTTGCGGCTTGAGCAGTTCGACCAGCGCCGGAAAGTGCTGCTCGGTGTGCGTGAGGCTGAGCACATAGTCCACGCCCTGCGGCGCCACCGCCTTCACGGCAGCCGCCAGGTCGTGGCGATGATCGACCACGTGATGCGCGCCAAGCTTGGTGGCCCACGCGCGACTGTCGTCACGTGACGCCGTGGCGACCACGGTGACGTTGGTCAGTCGCCGCGCGAGCTGGATGGCCATCGAACCCACGCCGCCCGCACCACCGACGATGAGCACCACGCCGCTGCGCGCCGCGCTTCCGCGCGGCACGCCCAACCGATCGAACAGCAGCTCCCACGCGGTAAGCGTGGTCAGCGGCATGGCGGCGGCCTGCGCGAAATCCAGCGTCGACGGCTTGCGACCCACGATGCGCTCATCGACCAGCTGCAATGCGGCGTTGCTGCCGGCACGGTCGATCGCGCCTGCGTAGTACACGGTATCGCCCGGCTTGAACAAGGTGACATCGGCGCCTGTCGCGACCACCGTGCCCGCGGCATCCCAGCCAAGCACTTTATCGGCGCCTTGCGGATCCGCCCGTTTGCGTATCTTGGTATCCACCGGATTGACGGATACCGCCTCGACTTTCACCAACAGGTCGCGTCCTTGCGCGACGGGATCGGGCAGCTCGATATCCAGCAGGCTCTGCGGATCGCTGACGGGCAGGCTTTGGCGGTAGGCGACGGCTTTCATGGATGCTCCGGAAAATGGATCGTCAGGGAATGATTCTGCGCCGACGGAAGTCGTCGAAAAGTCGCGTGAACATCGCCTTCGTTTCGATGTGTTCGTGAAAACCGAAGCGCCGCGCCTTCGAACCGTCGCCGAACAGGTCGTAGTCCCAGGAAAACACGAAATCGGCGAAGCGCCAGGACGACACATCGGCGTAGGCATGTTCGGCCAGGCCATGCGCCCCGATCATCGTACGCCACAGCGGCTCCTTGTCCGCCATGACCGACTCCAGCGAGAGCGGCAACGGTGGCGCCACCTCCATGCCGAAGTACTCGGCAACCACGGGCCACATGTCGTTCCACCGGAACAGGTCGCCATTGGTGATGTTGAAGGCCTGGTTGGCGCACGAGGGTTCGGTCGCGGCCCACACGGTGGCGCGGGCAAGCAGGCCCGCATCCGTCATTTCCAGCAGGTGGTCGTAGGCGCCGGGCTTGCCGGGGAAGCGCAGCGGCAGCCCCAGCTCCTTGCTCATCGAGGCGTACACGGCAATCGCCAGTGCAAGATTCATCGGATTGCCCAGCGCGAAACCGCCGACCACGGCGGGACGAATCGCCGACCAGCTCCACGTCGCGCCCCGTTGACGCTGCTCGAGGAAACGTTGCTGGTCGTGCATGAACTCCGGCGGCATGAAGGCCGCATCGGTTTCGCGCGCCGGTGTCTTGAACGGTCCCAGATGACCGCCGTACACCTTGTAGCCTTGCATCAGGCTGATGTGCTGCAAGCCTTTCGCCACCGGCTCGATCGCATCGACGACGTTGACCAGCATCGCCAGGTTCGGCGGCACCAGCTCGGCCCAGCTCGGGCGATCCTGATAGGCGGCGTAGAACACGTGCGTCACCTGCGTGAGCGACGACAGCTTCTCTCGCGCATCGGCGGGATCCAGCAGATCCACCGCAACATGGCTGACGCGTTCCGACGATGCGCCGCCGCGACGGGAGAGACCGATCACCTGCCAGTCATCGAGCGATGCGAGATGATCGACCAGATTGCGGCCGATGACGCCCTGCGCACCGACCACCAGCGCCACCTTGCTTGGTGTCGTCATGAAAAAAATCCTCGAATGGATAATGAAGAGGTCGGCGCTCAGGCACCAGCCGCGCTGGCCACCGCGCCACGGGATGCACCGCGACGCTCAAGCGCCGCGCTGGCCAGGGTGACCAGCAGGCCCAGCAACGTGACCACTGCACCGGCGATGCTCACCGACGACAGGCCGAGCTTGAGATCGATCATCGAGCCGCCGATGAAGGCGCCGATCGCATTGCCGAGATTGAACGCCGCGATGTTCAACGTGGACGCCAGATGCGGCCCTTCGCTCGCCTGCTGCACGACGCGCATCTGCAGCGGCGGCACGGTGGCGAAGGCGAACACGCCCCACACGAACACCGTGACGATGGCCGCGGCGGTGCTGTGCATGGTCCATGCGAAGGCGAACATCACCAGCGCCAGCACCACCAGCACGCCGGCCAGCGACGGCATCAGTCGCCAGTCCGCGAGGCGGCCGCCCAGCATGTTGCCGATGGTGGTACCCACGCCGAACAGGATCAGCACCCAACCGGTGGCGCCCACGCTCACGTGCGATTGCTGCTGGAGGATCGGCGCGATGTAGGTGAACACGGTGAACACACCGCCGAAGCCGAGCACCGTCATCGCCAGTGCCAGCAGGACCTGCGGCTGGCGCAATACGCCAAGCTCGCGCCGCATGTCGGGCGACGGCATGCCCGGCAGCGCCGGCAC
This sequence comes from Dyella jiangningensis, assembly GCF_003264855.1. Taxonomy (NCBI): domain Bacteria; kingdom Pseudomonadati; phylum Pseudomonadota; class Gammaproteobacteria; order Lysobacterales; family Rhodanobacteraceae; genus Dyella; species Dyella jiangningensis. The sequence continues at coordinate 1,091,223 of NZ_NFZS01000004.1, forward strand.
CAGCCGCCACACGGCGATGGCCGCGACCACGCCCAGCACGGTCACCGCGCCGAAGGTGGACCGCCAGCCGGCCCACTGACCAAGGAAGGTGCCGAACGGCACGCCCAGCACATTGGCAAGCGTGAGGCCGGTGAACATCAAGGCGATGGCGCGGGCTGCCTGGCCGCGGGGCACGATGTGCGAGGCGACCACGGCACCGATGCCGAAGAACGAGCCATGGCAGAACGCCGCCACCACGCGCGCCACCATCAGCACACCGTAGGTCGGCGCCACCGCGCATAGCGCATTGCCGAGGATGAAGAGACCGAGCAGGAGCAGCAGTGCGTTGCGGCGCTCCATGCGCGCCGTGAGGGCCGCCAGCAGCGGGGCGCCGGCCGCCACGCCCAGCGCATAGCCGGAGACCAACAGGCCGGCAGAGGGGATGCTCACGTGCAGGTCGCCGGCCACCTCGGGCAGCAGGCCCATGATCACGAACTCGGTGGTGCCGATGGCGAAGGCCGCCACGGACAGGGCCAGCAGGGCCAGGCGCGATGCACCCTGGTCCGTCGCGTCGGCCTCACTCGCCCCGTCGGGAGAAGTGGGAAGGTTCATGGGGGAATGCCTGGAAAAGGAACTGACCGCTACTGTGCGGCTTGTCCGGCTTGGCCGGAATTGAGCAAACTAGAGAGGCATCTTTTCCAAAAAGTTGAAGATGGTCGATTTCGAAGACATGCGGCTGTTCGTCCGCGCCGTCACCGACGGCAGCCTCTCGGCCGCCGGGAGGGCGCTTGGGCTATCGCCGGCGGCCGCCAGCAAGCGCCTGAACCGGCTGGAGCAATCCCTGGGCGTCCGGCTCCTGCAGCGCAGCTCGCGGCGGCTGGCGCTCACCGAGGAGGGCACCATCTACTTCGAGCGCGCCCAGGCGATCATTGCCGATGTGGACGACGCCAATTCGGCGGTGGGCCTGCGCCAGATCGAGGTGCGCGGCCAGCTGCACGTCTCCGCCTCGGTGGACATGGGCCGCCAGTATGTCGGCCCGATCGCGGCGGACTTCGCCGCCGGACATGCCGCCCTCACCCTGCGGCTGACCAACTCGGACGCCGTGCTCGACCTGTTCGAACACGGCGTGGACGTGGCGGTGCGCGGCGGCACCATGACCGATTCGCGACTCGTGTCGCGACTGCTGACCAGCAATTTCCGCGTGCTGTGCGCCTCGCCGGCCTATCTCGCCCGCCGCGGACACCCGCGCACGATCGAAGACCTGCAGCAGCACGACTGCCTGATGCTGCACCGGCCCGGCCACGGCATCCTGCCCTGGATCGTGCAGACGGCGGAGGGGCCGCGCCCGCTTCGGATGGATGCCTCGATCACCTGCGACAACGGCGATCTGATGCGCGCCCTGGCGGTGGCCGGCCACGGACTGGCCTTCAAGTCGGCGTGGGACATCGCCGAGGATGTACGCGCCGGCCGCCTGGTGCCGCTGAAAGGTGACGTGATCCTGCCCGATGCGCACATCTACGCGATCTATCCCAGCCGCTGCTACCTGCCTGCACGCATCCGCCTGTTCGTGGATCATCTGCAGCACGCACTGCAGCAACGCGAACGCGACGTGCTCGATAGCGTACGCAACGCGATGACCTGAACCGCCGCGAGGACAGCATGCCGGACCCGATTCGCACGCGCCTTTCCTCACGCCACGAGCGCTGCCCATGCTGAGCAGCGTCATCGGCGTCATCCTGCTTCTGGTCCACGCCGCCGGCGTGCTGGCAGCGATGCATGCGGTCATGAACACGCGCACGCCGCAAGGTGCGTTTGCGTGGGCGCTGGGGCTGGTGCTGCTGCCCTATATCACGCTCGTGCCGTATCTCTACCTGGGTCGCAGCCGCTTCCACGGCTATGTCGACCTGCACCGCCTGCGCCGCGAGCAAATGCAGGCGATGGCGAACACCACGCTTCAATCCGCGCTGTCGACGCCGTGGGTGTGCGAGCGCTATGAAGAAATCGCCACGATGCTGCGTGCGCGCTTTCACCCCGGACAACGCCTGCGCTTGCTGGTGAACGGCGAAACGACGTTCAACGCGATGCTCTCGGCGATCGGCGAAGCCAGGCATTGCGTGCTGATGCAGTTCTTCATCATCCATGACGATGCGCTGGGGCGGCGCCTGCAGCAGGTGCTGCTCGAACGCGCGCGCGCGGGCGTAGAAGTGTGCGTGCTGTACGACGGCATCGGCAGCCACGCCCTGCCCAGCCACTATGTGGATACGCTGCGCGAGGGCGGCGTGGCGATCCATCCGTTCGCTACGCAGCGACGCAGCAACCGCTTCCAGCTCAACTTCCGCAACCATCGCAAGATCTTGGTGGTCGACGGCACGCGCGGCTTCGTCGGCGGGCTCAACGTGGGCGACGAATACCTCGGCCTCAAGCCGCCGCTGTCGCCATGGCGCGATACGCACCTGCAGATCGAAGGCCCGGCCGTGGCCGACCTGCAGCGCAGCTTCGCCGAAGACTGGCACTGGGTCACCGGCGCGCTGCCGCCCTTGCTGCGTCCCGAGCACGCTGCAGGCCACACGCATACCCTGATTGCCGCCACCGGTCCGGCCGATCGACAGGAAACGTGTTCGCTGTTCTTCGTCACGCTGATCCATGCCGCGCGGCGGCGGCTGTGGATCACCACGCCCTACTTCGTGCCCGACCAGGCGGTGATGTCGGCGCTGCGGCTGGCGGTCTTCCGCGGTGTGGACGTGCGCGTGCTGATTCCCTCGCGACCGGATCACCACGCGGTCTTCCTCGCCACCGGCCTGTACGCGCACGACGCGGTGCGTGCAGGCATCCGCGTGTATCGGTACCAGCCCGGTTTCCTGCACGAGAAGGTGGTGCTGGTGGACGACGACACCGCGTCCGTGGGCAGCATGAACCTGGACAACCGCTCGTTTCGTCTCAACTTCGAAATCGGTGCGCTCAGCGTGGGAACGGAATTCGCCGCCGAGGTGGAAGCCATGCTGCGCGAGGATTTCTCGCACGCGCACGAAGTGACCGAAGCGGAATACCTGAAGGCGCCGTATCTGCGACGACTGGCGATGCATGTCGCGCGGCTGTTCGACCCTGTGTTGTAGGAGCGCACCCAGTGCGCGACCGCAACGCTTCGTCGCGGCCACTCCGTATGTTCATCGCGCACTGGGTGCGCTCCTACAACAAGAGCTTCTCAGCCTCGGGCCTTGTTGCCGTAACCGATGTACAGCGTGCCCGTCAGCAACGCGGCGGCGAGCGACAGCACGGCCGCCACCACGAACATCGGCCCGTAACGTCCGCCGGAGGCGATCCAGCCGCCCAGCGGGCCGGTCACACCCAGGGCCACGTCGATGAACACCGAATAGGCCGCCAGCGCCGCGCCGCGATTGCCCGCGCTCACGCGTTCCACGGCCACCACGCCCAGCGCGGGGAAAACCAGCGAAAAACCGATGCCGCACAACGAGGCTCCGATCATCGCCACGCCGACATGGCCTGCGGTTGCGAGCACGATGAGGCCGACCGTCTCGACCAGCAGCGAACCCAAGGCGACGCGATAGCCGCCGAAGTGCGCGATGGTCCAGCCCAGGAGCAGTCGAACACCCACGAAACAGACACCAAACGCACTCAGCGTCGGCGCCGCCCCCGACCAGCCCTGGCTCGCGTAATACAGGGTGATGAAGGTGGCGATCACCCCGAACCCCACCGAACCCAGCGCCAGGCCCATACCGTAGGGCGCCACGCGGCCGAACACGCGATGCATGGGCAGGCGCTCGCCCGCCTCCACCCGCACCGGCGGACGTCGCCAGGCGAGCAGCAGCGCCAGCAGCATCAGCGATACCGCCGATAGGCCGATCATCACGAAGCCGCCGATCGCCACCAGCACCACGCCGAGCGGCGCACCGACCGCCAGCGCGCCGTAGGTGGCGATGCCGTTCCATGAGATGACCTTGGCCGTGTGCTCGCTGCCTACGCGCCCGATGCCCCACATGATGCAGCCCGTGGCGACGCAGCTCTCGCCCATGCCCAGGGCGAGTCGCGCCAGCAGCATCGTGCCGAGCGAAGCCATCGGCCATGCGCGCAGCAGGGCCGCCACGATCATCAGCGATCCACTCACCGCGCAGGCCAGCAGGCCGATCCAGGCCGTACGCTTGGGGCCGGCGGTGTCCGACGTGCGGCCGGCGAAACCCCGGCTCAGCAAGGTCGCGACGTACTGCGTGCTGATCACCAGGCCGGCGATGACCGCACCCATGCCGAGATCGTCGTGCACGAAGGGCGGCAGCACCGCCAACTGCATGCCGATGACGAGATAGGCCAGGAACGTGAAGCACACGATCTGGACGATGCGCAGGGTCAGCCGGGAACCGGAGACCTCGGTGTCAGCCTGATGGGACATGAGTACAGCTTGGATGCGAGGAGGAACATGCGTCGACGGGCAGCGCCCGCCAGCGCATCACGTCGGGTGACGGCGGCCGAGCGCCAGCCAACCCAGATACACGCCGATGCCGACGCCGATGAATTCGAACAGCACGCGCTGACCCAGGTTGTCCGCGTCGTGCACGGCGGCCAACCGGATGCGCAGCAGCTGCAGCGACTGCAGGCGCCCATAGTTGAAATAGAACAGGTTCCACAGGTCCTGGCCGCCGGCCAATGCCATGGCCGCCACGTACGACCAGCTCAGCTCCATCGCGATGCTCCAGCCCTGGCTGCGGCCGATGCGGGAGAGCAGCGCGAACACGAGGAACCCGGCCGCCGCGGCGATCGCGCCCGCTTCGAACGCGCCCACCATGCCGTATCCCATCCAAGATTGGTCGTAAGGCATCGCCCCTGTCCCATGCGTCGTTGTTGTTTGAAGGCCATTATGCCTGTACCCGGAACAATGACCTGCATCACGTAGGGAATCTCCTACTGTTAACCCCGCCTATCGCGTACAGGGCACTCGTCGAACCGGTCACATCTCGTTGATACGGCGCCCGACTAGACTTTGCGGCCGCAGACTTTTACGAGCCCGATGCGCCCCATGAGCCACCCCGTCAGCAACCGCGCAGCCCTGGTCCTGGTCGACGTGCAGCCCGATTTCATGCCCGGCGGCGCCCTCGCCTGCCATGAGGGCGATGCCATCGTTCCCGGCATCTCCCGGCTGCTGGAACGGCACGTGTTCCAGCACGTGGTGGCGACGCAGGACTGGCACCCTGCCGGGCACGTCTCGTTCGCCAGCTCGCACCCCGGGCGCAGGGCGTTCGATCGCATCCCGCTCTACGGCCATGCCCAGACGCTGTGGCCCGACCATTGCGTGCAGGAGACACCGGGCGCGGCCCTGCATCCGTCCATCGACTGGTCCGGCGTGGAGAAGGTGATCCGCAAGGGCGATGATCCGCGCGTGGATTCCTACAGCGGCTTCCGCGAAAACCACGGACCCGACGGCACGCGCCCCAGCACCGAACTGCACGACTGGCTGCGCGCCAAGAACGTGGACGAAATCTACGTCTGTGGCCTGGCCCGCGACGTATGCGTGCTGTGGACGGCGCAGGACGCAGTGGACCTCGGCTATCGCACGCACGTGGTGTGGGATCTCACCCGCCCGGTGACGCCCGATAGCGATATCGCCACGCGCTTCCGCTTCGATCAGCTGGGCGTGGATACGGTGGAATCCAGCTCACTGGGTTGAGTCAGCCTTCGTTCTCGGAGGTGGCGCGCACATGCAGCGCGCCATCCTCGTCGACCTCCACCGAGACCTGCATGGGGCGGCAGCACACCTGGCAATCCTCGATGTAGTGCTGGCTCTGCACCGAGCTGTCCACCAGCACTTCGATCGGCTCGCCGCAATACGGGCAGTAGGTGAGAACCGGTTCGAGCATCGGCGTCATGACAACGACTGCCCTAGCGCTTGACCTGCGAAAGCGATGAACCCCACTTGTTGACCGCGAGCTGGGTGGTTTCGCCCGCTGCCAGCGTGGTCTGCACCTGCGCATCGCTGCCCGGCTTGTGACAGGCACCGGAATTCTGCAGCGTCACCACATGCGAACCGCTGGGCACCGAGAACGACACCTGCTCGCCGGTTTCCAGCTGCGCCGCGAACTTGTCGTCGATCAGGATCTGGCTGGAACAGCCTCCGCCGAAATAGCCATTGGCGCGCACCACCTGCACGGTGGCGTCATTGGCGCCGGGCGTCTGGTAGAGGAACACGCGATTGGCCACCGCGTCCCTGATCACCGTGTCGTGGTTGTTGGTGACGCCGCAACCCGTGAGCAGCATTCCCGCCACGATCGCACCTGCCACGCTCTGAGCTGCCTTCATCGTCGGACTCCATGCCTGGTCAACGGCGGGAGCATCGCGAATGGTCGATCAATCCGGCGTGAACCGCGCCCTCACGGCGGCGGTTCCCACGTGGCCGGGGTCAGGATCTGGAACCAGCCCTCGCGCGCGGTGCGCCGCGCCAGCCGCAACACGGCCTTGTCCTTGCTCAGCAGCCAGCGGGCGTCGGCAAGCAAGGCGAGCTCGAGGAATTTCTGGTCGTCCGGATCGGCGCAGCGCGGCAGCCTGACATCGGCCCGTGGCGGCAGCTGCGTGACCGCCAGCAACCGGGCGCAACGATCGAAGGCCAAAGCGGCATCCTGTCGGGCCGCGGCATCGAGCGCGAATTCGGGATAGTCGAGCACGGCCAGCCATTCGGCGCGGCAGGCCTCGTCGACCACCGCCTGCACGGTGCCGGCCTGCAGGGCATCCAGCAGGTGGCGCACGGCGGGATCGCGGAACACGAACAGGTCGAGCGCGACATTGGTGTCGAGGACGATGCGCGGAGGAAAAGACACGGACATGGCGCGCATGGTGGCACAGCCAACCCGCTAAAATGGTGGCACCCCAACCGGACCACCGCCATGACCGACCGCCTCTTCGACGATTACGCAGTCCGCGCCACGGCGGTGGCGGAAGGCTCGCGCTACGCCGCCTGCCTCGTGGTCACGCCCCGCGCGCGCCACGGCTACCCGGTGTACTACGCGATCGCAGAAAATCGCAGCTTCCGCGAGCGCGAATTGGCCGAGCAGGCTTCGGCGAAGGCGTTGGCCGCGATCATTGGGCTGGAAGGCGACGGCACGCCGATCTTCCCGGACGACTACACCGGCTTCGACGATGCCCTGCCCCCTGCGTGATCGCAGGGCGCCGCGATAACATCGACGCCAGTTCCCACGAACGGTTTTGCACGATGCCACGCTGGCTGCCGCCGATGCCACCACGTCCTCGCACGATCAGCATCGGCGGCCGTCCTTTTGTCAGCCACGGCCTGATGCGCCGGTTCTGGGACGACATCTACCATTTCGCGCTCACCATCCGCTGGCCGGTGTTCTTCGGCCTGGCAGCCACGGTTTTCGTACTGCTCAACACGCTGTTCGCCACGCTCTACCAGCTCGGCGACCATGCCATCGCCAACCAGTTTCCGGCCAACTTCGGCGGGGCGTTCTTCTTCAGCGTGGAAACGCTGGCGACGGTGGGCTATGGCGACATGCATCCGCAGACGGTGTACGGCCATGTCGTCGCCACCGTGGAAATCTTCACCGGCATGCTGAGCATCGCGCTGGTCACCGGCCTGGTGTTTGCGCGTTTCTCGCGGCCGCGGGCGAAGATGATCTTCGCCGACCATCCGGTGATACGACGCATCCACGGCCAGCCGACGCTGATGATTCGCGCGGCGAACGCGCGACAGAACGTGATCGCCGAAGCCTCGGCCAAGCTTCATCTGCTGCTGCGCGAGTCTTCGCCCGAGGGCTTCCGGCTGCGCCGCATCCACGACCTCAAGCTGCTGCGTGACCGCCATCCGGTGTTCGTGCTGAGCTGGAGCCTGATGCATGTGATCGATGAAAGCAGCCCGCTGCACGACCTGACGCCCGACCTGCTGGCCGCGACGGAAGCCACGCTGATGCTGTCGATCGAAGGCATCGACGAAACCACCTCGCAATCGATGCTGGCGCGGCGGCAATGGAGCTATCGCGAGTGGCGCTGGAACCATCGCTACGTCGACCTGGTGCATGACGACGAACTCGGCGTGAGCCATATCGACTACAGCGTGTTCCACCATGTGCTGCCGGTGGATGATGAGTCGGATGTTTCGTAGGCGCGCGACGCGGATGCAAGTCGATCCAGGCCTGGGATGGCTTGGCTGCTTTTAATGGTGCGATCGCGCACTGGGTGCGCTTCTACAAGGTGAGCAGGACCTTGCCGATGGCTGCGCGGCTTTCCAGATAGGCGTGCGCCCTGGCCCCGTCGCGCAAGGGAAAGCGGGCCGCGATGCACGGCTTCAGCACGCCGTTGCGGATCTGCTCGAACAACGCGGCGGCACGCTCGCGGCGCACCTCGGCGCCCGTGAGCACGTTCCACAGATCGCCACCGGTCAGCGTCAGCGAGCGATCCATCAGCAGACGCGGATCGACCGGCGCGGGATCGCCCGCCGCCATGCCGTAGAACACCACCGTGCCGCCGATGCGAGCGACCGCAAGGCTGTCGCCCAGCGTGCGCCCCACCGAGTCGTACACGACGCTCGCGCCATGTCCGCCCGTCAACGCCTTGGTGGCCGATACCCATTCGTCATAACCCACCGCCACATCCGCACCGGCGGTGATGACGGCGTCACGCTTGGCCTCGCTGGACGCCACGCCAAGCACCACGGCACCCAGCGCCTTGAGCATCTGCACCAGCAACAACCCGACCCCGCCTGCCGCTGCATGCACGACAGCCACGTCGCCCGGCTGCACGCGAAAACTGTCGCTGACGAGGTACTGCGCCGTGAGTCCCTGCAGCAGCACGGCGGCCGCCGTGTCCGCATCGATGTCGTCGGGCAGGGGGATCAATCGCTCGCGATCCACCACCACCAGCTCCGCGTTGGCATGCGGCATGTCGGCGAACCCGACGCGCCTTCCCGCCGGAAACAGAGGATCGTTGCCGCCCTCCACCACGCCGGCGCCTTCATAGCCCAGCACCCAGGGGGCCGCACCGCTGAGGTGGTAGTTGCCGTTGCGACGGTACACATCGGCGAAATTCAGGCCCGCAGCCTGCATGCGCACCAGCAGCTGACCCGGGCCTGGCACCGGATCGGGACGTTCGGTCCAGCGCAGGACGTCAGCCGGGCCGAAGTGATCGAAGGTCAACGCGTGCATGGGGCATTCCTGGCATCGGAGGTGTCGACGCAAGCATGACAGCTTCCCGCTTGACCCGATGGTTCGCGAGGACCGGACTGAGCTTTCCGACGCTTGAACTCAGCCGCCGGGGACCGCCACCTCACTCGCCCGATTGAAGTCACCGATCGCCTCGACGAGGTCGGTGACGGCAGCACGTTCCACCTCGGTAAGGTCGGGATTCCAGCTGTCCAGGATCATCACCACGCGCGTCCGCTCGCTGCGATTCCACGCCTCGTGTTCGAAGGTGTCGTCAAAGGACACGCAGCGCCCCTCTTGCCACTCATGCAGCTCGCCACCCACCTTGATGGCGCAATCCGGCGGAACGATCAGCGGAAGATGCGTGACGAGGCGCGTATTGGTAACGCCACGGTGCGGAAGGATGTGCGTACCCGGGCTCAGCACCGAGAACAGTGTTTCGGGAGCGTGGTCGCGAATGCGCACCAACGGCAGATCATCGAGCAACTGCGACGTGCGCGGGCAACGCTTGCAGTTATCGTCGTAGCGGGTGCCGTGGCGATAGAAGAAAAAGGCATCCCACGCCGCCGTCTGTTGGCTGGACGAGCGCAGGTAGCCTTCCGCGGCATCGGCCGAACTGAACTTCATGAAAGGCTCCAGGCTTTCGTCCTGGGCCAATACGGCCTGCAACTCTTCCCTGATGATGTCGGTGGCTTCTTCCAGCCGCGACTGCCACGGGAACCGGCTGGTTGGGTAGTAGGTCTGGCTCGGCACACCGGGGAAATAGAGGAACTTGGGCTTCTGCCGCGCATCGGGCAGACGCGCCGGCTGCTCGCCGAGGTAGATCGCGAGGCATTGCTCCACACGCGACAGCTCCGCGCGGCCGTAGCGATCGCGCAAGGGCGCAATGACGCGATCGAACAGCTGGCGGCGTCCGATATCGATGAAGCGCATGGCGTACTTCACCATGTCACGCAAGCCGGGAGCTGTCGTGTCGTCGCTCAGCCAGCGCCCCTGTGCCTGGGCGGAGTTCACCGCCCCGAAATAGGCGAGCAAGGCCTGGTGCGTTTCGCCGAGCCGCTCCAGCGCGATGCCCAGGCGCAGCCGTGCCACAAACATGTCGGCCGCCTGGTCGACACAGCGGCGAAGGCTGTCCGCAGCCCCACGCCATTCGCCGGCAGCCATCTGCGCGACGCCGAGCTGATGAAGGATGTTGGCGTCGTCGGGACGGATGCGCTCGGCGGCGAGCAGCATCGCGATCGCCTGCAGCGATTCGCCGCGCGCCAGACGCTGGCTCGCCACGAACTGCAAGGCTTCCACATCGTCGGGAACGAGCTCAAGCAGTCGCGCGAAAGACTGTTCGGCCAACGGGAGATTGCCTTGACGCAAGCCCTCGTGCGCCTGTTCGCGCAGGGCCTTGGAACCGCCTTGAAACTCCGTACTCATCGCTCCCCCATACATCGACCCTCCGGGCAGCAAAACGTCTGCCCGGCCACTGTCACTGGCGGCACATCGCATGGCCACGGCCCTGCGATGCTTCCCCTGCCGCTGCGCTAGGCGTTTCCGCCAGCGCCCCACTGCTCCAATTCCGGCAGCCACTCCCCGTAGCTGCGCCACCGGCCCACGGACCGATGATAGATCGGCTGCCGCGCCTGCCACATGCTCGCGGTGGCAATCGCCCCTTCGGCAGGTGTCGCAGCTGCACTCTCCTCGGGCGGCAGGCCGAGAAACGCCCTGGCCCCCGCCAGGGTCGCCTCCGGATTGCCCACCATCTGTTCGTAATCGACAGCGTGCACCGGCAGTCCCCGCGACTGCATCCAGTGCGCCATCAGACGATCGCAGCCGTGCGCGTAACTCGCAATATCCTCGAAATCGTAGGCGTAGTCATTGTCCGCGTGACCGAAATACTGGCTGTAGATCGACAGCGAGTTATCGCGGCGGTCCCGCCGGCAATAGAGCACGCGCGCCTCCGGAAACAGCCGATGGATCAGCCCCACGTAGCGGAAGTTCAGTGGATGCTTGTCGATGTACCAACGCGCTGGCGCATCGTCCTGGCGCAGGTGCGCCAGGTAGATCTGGCGTGCCTGCGCACAGGCGCGAAGATCATGCAGCAAACCCTGAGCCTTGAGCTGCCCGGCCAGGTAGGCGATGAACGGCATTTCTCCCCGGTTACGCACGTCCGCATGACGGGCCAGGCGCTCGGCCAGCAGCGTGGTGCCGCTACGTACCATGCCCACCACGAATACCGGGATACAGCCGGACGGTTCGCTCAGCGACCCCGCGGGCGGTTCCTGGATCTGTGCCGCGACGAAGCGCTCCCATACATCGCGCGACCAGTGGATCTCGCGCTTCACCAGGCCGTTGGCTTCGCGAAACATCGCGGCCGCACGCTGCATATCACCGACGTCGTCACAGGCCTTGCCGAGCGCGAAGCACACCGCCGCGCGGGCGCGGGGCGACAGGCGCGCATCGTGCACGTGCGCCTCGAACAAAGCGAAATCAGGATGGTTCGCGTCGGTATACCGCTGCGTGGTGGACAACGCATGCAGCAGGAACCATTGGTTGAGATCGATGCCCCCGTGGATGGCGGCCAGGTAACGCGCACGCGCGGCGTCGAAGCGCCCCAGCTCGTGATCGATGCTGCCAGCCAGAGCCAGCAGACGCAGGTGGTTCGGCGACAACGCCAGCTGCCTGTCGCACAGCTCCGCCGCCAATGCATGCCTGCCGCTTTCCTTGATGAACAGGGCGCAGTCGAACACCGTGTCCGCCTGGCCCAGCGACTTCAACCCCGCGGCATGCATGATGCCCGCCGCCGCATCCAGCCTCCCCTGCTGCCGCAGCTGCTGGGCCATGGCACGCGCCTGCATCGGATCAGCAAATGCAGGTGCCTGCCCTGCCGGCGTGGAACCGCTCATGCCCGCATCACCTCGTACCACGCGCTGCCGCTGCGCATGCTCGCATCATAGCCCTCCGCCCTGGATCGACGCGGCGGGGAACATCAGGTAGGTGGAAAGGATGTACTTGTCGTTCGACTGCGGCGGCAAGCCGGCATGCTGGTACATCCAGTACGGCGGGAAAACCAGCAGCCGACCCGCACGCGCCTGCACCGAGAGGCCGAGATCGCAGAACCGGGTCTCCCCGCCCTGCTCCACGTCGTTGAGATACCACAGGAACACCAGGTAGCGGCTGGCCACCTCGCCGAGCGAATCGAAATGTGGCTGGAAGCCATCGCCCGATCCGGCGATGTATCGCTTGATGCGCAACGGTGCGATCACGTTCGACGACGGCACGTCGATGGTGAGACCGAGGCTGCGGTTGTAGCGCTCCAGGTACTCGTCGATCTGCCGATAGAAGAAACCCTTGAAGGCGTCGTCCGCCAGCGGCGTCAGATCGAGCTCGGTCCACGCGCTCTCATCGAGGCCCGCACGCCATCCCTTGCCTCGCACCAACTGATGCTCCACCGACTGGTGGAACGAGGCGATGAGCTGCTCGCAGAACGGCACCGGGAGCGCCGCGTCGAAGTACTGGACGTAGCTGCGCACGTCATAACGGTCCCGCTGCAGCGATTCAGTAGTCATAACCCCAGAGCTCCATCACCTCGGCCAGCGTCGGCCGCAACGGTTCGAACGCTTCGGCATACCGCTTCCAGCGTCCCACGGCACGCTTGTTCGGCGGCTGCGTCACCTGGGAATAGCTCGGCGTGCTGATGAAACCCTTCTGTTGGGCATGCTCGTGGAAGCGCAGCAGCGGCGTGGAATCCTCGACGCCGATGAAATCACCGATGCGCTTCACCATTGGCTCGAAATCGTCGAGCAGGTCTTCATAGCGCAGGCGCAACACGTGCGGCTTGAGCAGCGCTTCGTGGTGTACCCAGAAGCGCATGGCGTTCACATAGCCGCGGGCGAGGCGTTCCAGCGAAGAGCACAACACCTGGAAGCCAGGTGAACGGAAATTCTGCATGTAACAGCTGAGCAGCACATCGCAAGGATGCCGCAACGCGAGGATGACCGGCGCCTTCGGGAAGAGCCGCACGATCAGCGGCAGATGCAGAAGGTTCAGCGGATTCTTGTCGACGACGCGCTGCCCCGGAGCCAGCTCGACGGCTCGCGACACCAGGTGCCAGTAGTACCGGCGCAACTCAGCGGCATCGTCTTCGCTCAACTTCCAAAGGTGCTCAGGATAAAGCACCCCATGATGCTGAAGACGTTCGGCGATGGCCTGCATGAACGGACGCTCGTCCATCGAGGTAAGGCCAGGATGGGCATCGAGCATTTGCTCCAGCATGGTCGTGCCAGAGCGTGGAAAACCCACAACGAATACTGGCGAGGTGGCTACGTCGCCGGCTTCCCTCCACGACTCATCCGAACCGAGATCCGAGGCTTCCACGCGCAAGGTCGATGGCGCCAGCGGTTCGACACCAGGCGCCATCAGCTCCGGAACGAGCTGGGCGGCATTCTCCAGCTGGATGGCATGCGCCTCAGCCAGCGCCTGCATGGCCGCAGCGGTCTCACCCGCCTTGTCACACGCCTTGGCGATGCCGAAATAAAGATTGCTGCGGTGCTTGCGCTCCCTGGTCTGGATAACCAGCCGCTCCAGGAGGTTGCGCGTCATCGCGGGGTCATGGCCTCGCTGAGCCATCACACCGTGTGCTGCGATCACTTCGTACCGGTCCACTTCATCCGTGAGCGTTTCAGGATCCGGCAACCCTTCGAGCAGCACGCGCGCCTCGTCGAGGCGATTCACGCGCTCGTAGAGATGGATCAGGCGCGCAAGCGTCCTCGGTCGCTGTCCCGAGGTATCCAAGGTTTCGTTGAGCAGATGCTCCGCTTCCGCGGCTCGCCCGAGCTGGGCGAAGATCCATGCAAGGTCGACTCGCAAGTCTTCCGTCAGCGGAGGCCAGCTTTCCCAACCGGCGAGCAGCTCTTCCACACCCAGCGTGTCGCCGCATTCGTAGCTGGCCATCACGGCGTAGATCCGGACACTCATGACGCCCGGCTGGCGCCGGGTCGCCTCCACCAGCAGCGAACGCGCGCGCACGTATTCGCCACGCTCCATGTACAGCAGACCAAGATTTCCCTGCACGATGCAGTCATCGGGATCGATGCGCAGCGAGGTGGTATAGGCGCGCTCGGCTTCTTCCAGCTTTCCCTCATCCCTCAACAACGTGGCCAGGTTGCTCCAGTGGCCTCCGTTTCGGGGGTTAAGCTCGGTCAATTGCCGGTAGCAGTCACGGGCTTCGGCCGAGCGCTGCTGCAGCTGCAGCACATAGGCCAGCCATTCGAGCGCGGGCTCAAACGCTGGTTGCTCGCTCAGCAACTGCCTGCAGGCCCCCTCGGCCTCGGTCAAAGCCCCTTTTTGCGCCAAGGCGGCAATGGTTTCAATGCTTGCTTGCATCACGACTCATATCGTGTAAGTGAAAAAAAACCGCGCGGCTCACACCGCGCGGTTTCATTATCGGCTAACTGCCCGATGTCGATCAGAACTTCACGGTCACGCGAGCCCAGAAGTAGCGGCCGATGGTGTCGTAGGTGTTCACGTCCGTGTTCGCATTGAGCACGTTGTTCTGATAGAACAGCGGCGGCTGCTTGTCGAACGCGTTGTCCACACCAACGTCCACGCGGGTGTTGTACTGGGCGATGTTATAACCGAACTGGAAGTTGTTGTACGTCACCGACGGGATGCGCAGCACCACGTTCGGAAGGGCCGCGTCAGCACTGAAGCCCATCGACGGGTCCTTCGAACCGACGTTGACCGCACCGATGTAGCGCAGCGTCCACGATGCCGACCACGCACCGGCCGTCCAGTTCAGGCCACCCAGCGCGCGCCAGCGCGTGAAGTTGCCGTACTGAGCCTGCTGGTTGTACACGCCGGCCATGTGGTTGACCACATCGCCCACCTGGCCCGGAGCCGTGTCGTTGTCGTAGCGGATCAGGTACGTGGCATCCAGGGACACCGCGAAGTCACCGACATTGGTGCCGGCCACGTCGAAGTGCGGGATGCGGTACTTGGCGCTGAAGTCAGTGCCCTTCACGTTCAACGAGCCCAGGTTCACAGTCGGCTGGTTGATGTAATTGATCTGACCGTCGTTGAAGCGATGAATGAACGAGCAGAACGGGCTGGCGTCGTTGTTGTAGCAGGAGTTCACCACCGTGTTGGCGCCGACGTTGGTGATCGTGTCGTTCAGCGTGACACGCCACAGGTCAGCACTCACCGACAGGCCCTGTGCCCAGCTCGGGTCGTACACGATACCGAAATCGTAGGTATGACCGTATTCCGGCTTCAGCTTGTAACCAGCGGCCACCGAACCCGAGTTCACGCCCGTGGTCTGGCTGAGACCCGAACCCTTGAACGAACCATCGGTCGGAACGTTTTGGCAGGCGGCAGCATGACCACCGGTGTAGCCAATGCAGGGGTCGGTAAGCGGCGGGGCCGAACCGGCGGCACCGGCGTACAGGTCGTTGATGGTCGGAGCGCGGAACACGCCGTCCATGGTGCCACGCAGCAGCAGGTCGTCGATCGGACGCCATTCAACGGCCACCTTGGTGGTGGTCTTGCTGCCCACCGAGGAGTAGTCGGAATAGCGCTGGCCGATGGTCAGGTTCAACGACTTCACGAACGGCTTGTCCGCGAGGATCGGCACCAGGGCTTCGTAATAGACTTCCTTGACGTTGAAGCTACCCGACAGCGGCGTGGAGCAGGCTTCCTGCGAGATCTGGCAGGTACCGCCAGCGCCCGAGGTCGTCGCGATGTAGTCGACGCCGTAGTTCTGGTATTCCTTGTCGTAGTCCGCACCCACGGCGAGCGACACGGCGCCGGCCGGCAGGTTGAACAGCTCGCCGCTGGCGTTGGCCTCGGCACGACGCGAAATGGTCAGCGTGTTGTAGTACGGGTTGGCCGCGTAGTTCTTCAGCGTGGCGATCGTCTGCGGATCGTTGACGTTGAAGATGTTCAGCGGGGTGCAACCCGTGATGGGGTTCGCAGCAGTCCCGCAGGTGATCGCGCCCGTGGTCGGATCCTGGAAGGATGGACCGAGCGCCTGACGCAGGCCGGCGTAGTAGATGTAGCCGAAGCTACGCTGCGCCTGGGTGATGTGACCGTAGTTCAGGTCGGCATCCCACTGCCAGGTCGAGTCGTTGCCGAAGTTGCCGCGCAGGCCAGCGTTGACCTGGTTGGTTTCGGTGCTGTAGTGACCCTGGCGCTGGCCAAGCGTGGTGAAGCGCGAGCGGAAGCCCTGGCCCTGGGTGGTGCCATCGGTACCGAAATCGACGCCGAACGGGTTGTAGTAGTTGTTCTTCGACACCAGCACGCCGTCGGACAGCGCGTCGAACGGCAGCGGCGCGATCGCGAAGTTGGACGTGGTCTTGTTGTAGAAGTAGTCCAGGTGGGCCTGGATGCTATCGGTCAGCTGATAGTTGGCCAGTGCGAAAGCGTTGGTACGCTCCTGCGGCGTCTGGATCAGGTTCTGTTCCTGATAGTTGTACGCATCCGTCCTGGAGTTGTACGGACGATAGTCCGCACCGGTGGTCCGGCCGGTCGGGTTGCCGTTGAGGGTATAACTACCCTTCGCCAAACCCGCCGTGTTGCCGTCAGGGTTGGTGGCGCTGGCAGGGGCCGGAATGATCAGCTGGCCCGAAGGGGTACGACTGGAGCCCGAATTGAACACCGAGCCCGACGACAGGTAGGTCGCGTTCTTGGCGAAGTCGCGGCGAGCCGACGAAATGCCATCGAACTTGTTGTAGTCGAGGCCGGCGGTGATGTTGCCCTTCTCGCTGCTGTGGCCAAAGATGGCCGAGAAGCCACGACGGAAACCGTCGTTCTGGTCGGACTCACCGACGTTGGCGCTGATTTCGGCGCCCTGGTAGTCCTTGCGCAGGATGAAGTTCACCACGCCGCCGATGGCGTCGGAACCGTAGGTCGCCGAGGCGCCGTCCTTCAGCACTTCCACGCGCTCGACCATCGAGGCCGGGATCGCGTTGATGTCGTTGCGGGCCACGCGATGGCCGTTCACCAGGATCAACGTACGCTGCGAACCGAGGCCGCGCAGCGACACGGTGGACGCACCGTCACCACCACCGTTGTTCACCTGCGGGTTGGTCGCCGCACCGGCCACCGACGGAATTTCCTGCAACAGGTCGCCGAGCGTGGCCTTACCGCTCTGCTGGATCTGCGAGCGGTCGATCGTGTGCACCGGGCTAGCGGTCTCGACGTCGACGCGGCGGATGCGCGAACCCGTCACGGTGACGGTTTCGAGCGTCTTGGCCTTCTGGTCCGGAGCCTGCTGGGCCCCTGCCGACTGGTCCTGGGCATCAACGTTTGCGCTCGTGCCAGCATCCTGGGCGAACACAGCCGTGGACACACCACCAAGGGTGAGCACCGCACCCAGAGAAAGCGCCAGATGCACTGACGCAGACAGTTTCTTAACCCCAAACTTCATGAGAACACCCTCCCGTTATTTATTTATGACTGGGTTTGAAAGATTTCCCCGCCTCAAACCCGCGCCCGAGTCACCTAAAGGCATTAGGTAGACCTTGGTCTACAGCGCTACGCATTTATCACGCTTTACTTACAGATAGTCAATAAAATCTATACGGCAAGAATTTGCCGTTCGCCTATACTCAGCGTAATTTATTTCGATTTCATCCCCGCGTTTAGACCAAACCCTAACGCCGAGTGTCCATCGCCTCGACCGTTCGACCATCGTGTGAAGATGGTGAAACCACGGTGAAGAAAGCCTGGGCGGACGCGTTGCACGCCGCCAGGCTGCTGATTTCACAAGTTAATCGAGCCCACCATCGTCCTCGAACCGCAAGTGCTTGACGCTGCGCCCGCGGCGGCGCACCAGCTTCAGGGCCTCGATACCGATGCGTATGTGGCGCTCCACGAATTGGGCCGTCACGGTACGATCACTTAACTCAGTCTTAACGCCCTCGGGAATCATCGGCTGGTCCGAAACCAGCAACAGGGCGCCGCAGGGAATCTTGTTGGCGAACCCCGCGGCGAAGATGGTGGCGGTTTCCATGTCGATCGCCATGCAGCGGGTGCGGCGCAGATAATCCTTGAACGCTTCGTCGTGCTCCCAGACGCGGCGGTTGGTGGTGTACACCGTGCCCGTCCAATAGTCGTAGCCGAGGTCGCGGATCATGGTCGACACGCCACGTTGCAGCTGGAACGCCGGCAATGCCGGCACTTCCGGCAACAGGTAATCGTTGGACGTGCCTTCGCCGCGGATGGCGGCGATCGGCAGCACCAGGTCGCCGATGGCGTTCTTCTTCTTCAGGCCACCGCACTTGCCCAGGAACAGCGCGGCCTTGGGTGCGATGGCGCTGAGCAGGTCCATCACCGTGGCGGCGTTGGGGCTGCCCATGCCGAAGTTGATGAGGGTGATGCCGTCGGCGGTGGCGTTGGGCATGGGCTTGTCGCGGCCCTGCACGTCGACGCCGTGCCATTGTGCGAACAGCTCGACGTAATGGCCGAAGTTGGTGAGCAGTATGTGCTCGCCGAACTGCTCCAGCGGCGTGCCGGTATAGCGCGGCAGCCAGTTGGAGACGATCTCCTGTTTGTCCTTCATAAGACCCCTTGGGTCGGCGCAGCGTTTGTTGTCCCGCTACGCGTTACCGGCGACGCCACGCCGGCAAGATGCCAGATCAGTGCGCGCATCTTACCTGCTGCAAGGGCGCCGCACGCGCCGTAGGTCGAGGGTCTTTTCATTTTCTTGAAGCCGGCCTGCCCACCATGGCCGCGGATGCCAGGAGGACACCATGCTGATCATCGGACTGCTCGTTGCACTGCTGCTCCTGCTGGGCTTTGCCTTCGCGGGTCGCGGATGGCTGGCCTGGGTCACCGCCGCGGCGGCGCTGTTCGCGACCTGGTACGTGCGCGGCGTCGACTCGCCACTCCTTTTATATGGACTGCTATTTGTCACGGCGCTCATCGCGCTGGCCACGGGCTTCCCGCCCCTGCGCCGCGCGCTGTTCGCCAGCGCCCTGCTGCCCGTGCTGGGCAAGGTGATGCCACGCCTCGGGGAAACCGAACGCATCGCGCTGGAAGCCGGCACGGTCTGGTGGGACGCGCAGATCTTCTCCGGCATGCCCGACTGGGAGGCGCTGCGGCGTTTCGAGTGCAAGCCGCTGTCGCCACGCGAGCAAGCCTTCCTGGACGGGCCGGTGACGACGCTGTGCGAGATGCTGGACGACTGGCAGGTCGAGCAGGATCGCGACCTGCCGCCCGAGGTCTGGGATTTCATCAAGCGCGAGCGCTTCTTCGGCATGGTGCTGCCCGAGAACTACGGCGGGCTGGGCATGTCCGAGATCGGGCATTCGCGTGTGGTCACGCGCATCGCCACGCGCTCGGTCGCCGCGGCGGTGACGGTGATGGTGCCCAACTCGCTGGGGCCGGGCGAACTGCTGGTCCATTACGGCACCGAGGAACAGAAACGGCGCTACCTGCCTCGTCTCGCTGAAGGCCTGGAAGTCCCCTGCTTTGCCTTGACCGGCCCGGAAGCCGGTTCCGATGCCGCCGCCACGCAGTCGGAAGGTATCGTCGAATGGGGTCGTTGGCAGGGCGAAGACGTCATTGGCCTGCGCCTCAACTGGAACAAGCGCTACATCACCCTGGCTCCGGTCGCGACGCTGATCGGCCTGGCCTTCCGGCTGAAAGATCCGAACGGTCTGCTTGGCGGCCCGGCGGACCGCGGCATCACCTGCGCGCTGATTCCGCGTGACCTCCCGGGCGTGGTGGTCGGCAAGCACCACGACCCGATGGGCGTGCCGTTCGCCAACGGCCCTATCGAAGGCCACGACGTGTTCGTGCCGCTGGACGCCATCATCGGCGGCGTGGCGCAGGCCGGCCATGGCTGGCGCATGCTGATGGAAAGCCTCGCCGCCGGCCGCTCCATCTCGCTGCCCGCGCTGGCCGTCGGCGCCGCGCAGATGGCCACGCGCATCTGCGGCGCTTACGCCACCGTGCGCGAGCAGTTCGACACGCCGATCGGCCGCTTCGAAGGCATCGAGGAACCGCTGGCGCGCATTGCCGGCCTTACCTATCTGATGACGGCCACGCGCACGCTTACCTGTGGCGCGCTCGATGCGGGCGAGAAGCCCGCCGTGCTCGGCTCCATTGCCAAGGCCTACCTCACCGACGCCATGCGCGAGGTGGTGAGCGATGCGATGGACATCCGCGCCGGCGCCGCCATCCAGCGCGGGCCGCGCAACGCGCTGTCGCGCATGTGGATGTCGGTGCCGATCGGCATCACCGTGGAGGGCGCCAACATCCTCACCCGTTCGATGATCATCTACGGGCAGGGGGCGATCCGCTGCCACCCCTGGGTGCAGAAGCTGATCGAGGCCATCGCGGCGAAGGATCGGGTCGCCTTCGACCGGGCGACGTTCGGCTACATCAACTTCGTATTCACCCGCGGCGTGCGTGCGTTGCTGCTGGGGCTGACCGGATCGCGACTCGCCTCGGCGCCGGCGGATACCGAGATGCAGCGCCAGTACCAACATCTCACGCGGTTCGCCTCGGCGTTCGCCCTGGTATCGGATCTGTGCATGGTGACCCTGGGTGGTTCGCTGAAGCGGCGCGAGAAGATCTCCGGGCGGCTCGCCGATGCACTGGCGTGGCAATACCTCGCCGCCGCCACGCTCAAGCGCTACCACGACGAACCCAAGCTCGCCTCCAACTACGACCTCGCGCACTGGGGCGTGGCCCTCGCGCTGTATCGCACCCAGGAAGCGCTGCGCGGTGTACTCGACAATCTCCCTGCCGGCTTCACTGCCGGGGTCGCCCGTCTGCTGGTGTTCCCGCTGGGCGCACGCTTCCGCCCACCATCGGACGGGCTGGGACAGCGGGCGGCGCGGGCGATCCTGGAAGACCGCGAGGCACGCATCCATCTCACCGAGGACATCCACGTACCCGGCCCGCACGAGCCGGGACTGGGCGAACTCGAAGCCGCGTTGGACAAGGCCGTGCGCGCCCTGCTGGTGGAAACCAAGCTGCGCGACGCCGTGCGCGCAGGACGGATCGACCGTGCGCCGAAGGACCAGCTCGACGACATCGCGCTGGCCGCCGGCATCATCACGGCCGAGGAATACGCTGCGCTCGGCGAGGCCAACGAAGCGCGCGACAAGGTGGTGCAGGTCGACGCGTTCGACGCGGCCGTCTACAAGCAGCTTCGTTAGCGATGCGCTGGAGAACAGCACGCCTGCAGACAGGTGAAAAAATCCTAGGGCATGCGCCAAGCGTCAGGGTCGGCACCGGCAAGGGTGCGTGCTATGTTGCCTCTGTCAAAGATGGGGGGTGAGACGATGCGGATGGGACTGGCCATCGATGCGTCCTGCGATTTGCCGCAGGCGTTTCTGCAGAAACACAACATCGCGGTGATGCCCATCACCATTCGCGTGGACGACGAAATCTTCCTGGACAACCGCAGCCAGGTCGAACTGCATCGCTTCCTCGACCGCAATCTCGGCAGCCGCAGCCACTCGGCCGAGACCGAGCCCTGCTCGATCGAGGAAGTGCAGAAGCTGTTCCTGGACAAGCTGGTGCTGGAACAGGATTGCGTGTTCTGCCTGACCATCACCGCCACCCGCAGCGCCATCAACGATCACGTGATCAAGGCCAGCTTCGCGGTGCTGAAGAACTATCGCGATGTGCGCGAGCGCAACAACGTCACCGGTCCGTTCCTGATGCGCGTGATCGATACGCGCAGCCTGTTCGCCGGCTCGGGGCCGGCCATCGTCGAGGCCACCCGCCTGATCGATGCCGGCGAAGCGCCTGCGGCGATCCGCGAGCGCCTCACCTATATCGCCAACAACTCGTACGGCTATATGTTGCCGCGCGATCTCTACTACCTGCGTGCCCGCGCCAAGAAGAAGGGTGACCGCAGCGTGGGCCTGATGAGCGCGGTGCTCGGCTCGGCGCTGGACATCAAGCCCTTGCTGCGCGGCTATCGCGGCGAAACCGGCCCGGTCGGCAAAGTGCGCGGCTTCGAGCACGGCGCCGAGACCTTGTTCGATTACGCGGCCAAGCGCGTGCATGCCGGCCTGCTGGTGCCGGCCGTGTGCGTCAGCTACGGCGGCGACCTGGCGGAGCTGGCCAAATTGCCGGGCTACGACGGCCTGCGCGCGGCCTGCGAGGAATGCGGCGTGGAACTGATGGAAGCCCCCATGAGCATCACCGGCATGGTCAACGTCGGCGAAGGCGCGGTGACGCTGGGTTTCGCTGCCGAGGAACACGTCGCCGAGTTCTGAGCCGATGCCTGCCCACGGGAGGCCGTGCATGATCCGCCTGTGCATCCTGGTCCTGCTGCTTTCGCTCGGCGCGCCGGCGCGGGCGGGGACGGCTTATCAATGCACCACCGCGGACGGCAAGGTCATCTACCAGGACAAGCCATGCGCCGCCGGACAGCGACAGCGCACGTTGCAGCTCGACGACTCCGAACCGCAGGCCGCTCCACCCGCGCCAGCGCCCAAGCAGGCCATCGTCGAGCCCGCGGCTCCGCCTCCAGCCCCTGCCACACCCGCAGCACCACTGCCGGTCATGTACGCGTGCGTGCGCGCCACCGACCGCACGACGTATCTGAGCGAAAACGGCAACCCGGAACCGTACCAGGTGCCCTACGGCATGGTCGGTGGCGGGGGCCTGTCGCTGTCTCAGGCCTACGGTCCGCCCGGCGGCGCGGGTGCATCCGCGCCCGAGCTCAATCGCGGACGCATCACCCCCGGCCTGATCGCGCGCCACTTCGTCTGGGTGCAGGACCAGTGCCACGAACTCACGCCTGCTGAAACCTGCCACGCGCTGCGCGACGCATACGACGAAAACGAAACCAGGCTGCGCCGCTCCTTCAAGAGCGACCGGCCGCCGCTGGAAAAACGCGAAGCCACCTTGCTCGCCCAGCTACGCAACTGCTGAGCGTCGCTGCGCATGTATTGCGCAAAGCCATGCAAGTGCCTGCTGCGAAAGCGCGCCGCCGGGTTGTCCACAGGCTTGCCACCAGGCTTTCCCCAAATGCTGTGGAAAACCGCCCGCGGCATGACGCAAAACTGAGCAGCGTGATGAAAATCCACGCGTGGCGCGCACTTGCATCATCTATCCACAGGCTTGCCCCAAGGCCGTCCACACCGCCTGTGGAAAACAATGCCGGGTTTGCCTAGAAACCGTAGCTGAGGAAGCCACCGTCCACGGCCAGCACCTGGCCGGTGACATAGCTCGCGGCAGGCAGGCACAGGAAGGCAATCGCTGCGGCCACTTCCTCGGGCTCGCCGATGCGGCGCAGCGGCGTGCGATCCAGCACCTCGTCGAGGTAGTCGTCGTTCGCGAGCGCCGGCTCGGAGCGCTGCGTGCGGATGTACCACGGAGCCACCGCGTTGACGCGGATGCCGTCGGTGGCCCACTCGACGGCGAGGTTGCGCGTGAGCTGATGCAGCGCAGCCTTGGTCATGCCGTAGGGCGAGCCCGTCCGCACATGGGTGGTGCCCGAAACCGAGCCCACGTTGACGATGGCCGCATTCGCGTGCTGCACGAGTTGCGGATGCGCGAGGCGGCACATCTCGAAGGCGGAAAACAGGTTCTGCTCGAAGATCGCGCGGTACTCCTCGTCACGATACGCCAGCGTGGGCGCCGGCTGGTTGCCGCCGGCATTGTTGATGAGCAACGACAGCGGCGCCCCAAGATCGGCGATCCAGTCGAACACCGCCAGGCGGTCCTCCTGTTCGCTGAGGTCGGCGTCGAAGGCCATCACCTCGATGCCGGGAAAGTCGTCCAGCAGGTCCACGCGCACCTGTTCGAGATAATCGGCGTCGCGCGCGACCAGCAGGAGATTCGCGCCCAGGCCCGCCAGCTCGCGTGCCGTGGCATAGCCGATACCCTTGCTGGCGCCGGTGATCAGCGCGGTATGTCCCTGCAGTTGCCAGGCGTCGATGCGTGCGTTCATGGGTCGAGCTTAGAGCCTGCGTCCGTGCCGCGCCAAGCTTGCCGACGGCGCGCGCAGGCCCGACACTGCCGGCCACGCGCCCCGAGGAACGCCCATGACACGCCTTGCCCTGCTGCTGTGCCTCTGTTCCCTCGCCGCCTGTTCAGGCAAGCCGCCTGCGCCCGTCTCACAGCCGGCCTCCGCCACCACCACGCGCCTCGCCACGCCGTGGGATGAGCTGAAGAAAGATGAGCAGCGCGCCCGCGACGTGCAGAAGACGGTCGACCAGCAGGCGGAGAAGCAGCGACAGGACATCGACACGGTGACGCAGTAACGTCGCCCTCCCCTTGTAGGAGCGCACCCAGTGCGCGATCAGCGAATGGGAAAAGACGTGAGGTAGCCAGCGACCAGGCTGCGGCGAAACTGCCCTGCCGCTGTCGCCTACTGGGTGCGCTCCTACAAAAGATGTGCCCGTTCAATTGGACGTCCAGACTGCCGGGGCTTGGCAACGCGACCGGCTGCAGGCATGGTTGAGGGCATGAACGCCCACTACCCCGACGAGCTGGCGTCCGCGCCGCTGCTGGAGATCGACGGCGCCAGCGTGATGCGCGGCGATCGCCTCATCCTCGACCACTTCAGCCTGCGCATCGACGCGGGCGAACACACCGCCATCCTCGGTGCGAATGGTGCGGGCAAGTCCACCCTGGTGCGCCTGATCACGCGTGAGCTCTATCCGTTGGCCCGCAAGGACGGCACGTCTTCCATGCACGTGTTCGGACGCGATCGCTGGCATGTGTCGGATCTGCGTGGATTGCTGGGCATCGTCTCGCCCTCGCTGCAGGACGACTGCACCAGTGATGCGACGCTGGAGGTTTCCGAGGCGGTGTTGTCGAGTTTCTTCGCGGCGCGGCGGCTGGGGCTGGATCATCGCGTCACGGCGGCCATGCGCGAACGCGCTGATGAAGCGATTGCCCACGCCGGCGCCACGCATCTGCTGGGCCGACGCATGGCGAGCCTGTCCACCGGTGAGGCGAGGCGCGTGCTGATCGCGCGGGCACTGGTCCACCGTCCGCGTGCGCTGTTGCTGGACGAACCCTGTGCCGGCCTGGACATGGCCAGCCGGCGGCGCTTCCTGGAAAGCCTGCGCGGCCTCGCCCGCAGCGGCACCACGCTGCTGCTGGTAACGCATCACATCGAAGAGGTGTTGCCCGAGATCGAGCGCGTGGTGCTGCTGCGTGATGGTCGCGTGCTGCGCCAGGGCGACAAGGCCGATGTGCTTACCAGCGAGGCGCTGGGCGATGCCTTCGGCATGCCGGTGCGCGTGCAGAGGAATGGCGACTACTACAACGCCGCCGTGATGTGACCTGTGCGCGCACCAAAAAGTGAAAAGGCCCCGGTGGAAGCCGGGGCCTTGGTTTTTTGGCGAGGACGATTCGCTCAGCGCGGCGTGCAGAAGCAATAGGCGTAGATGTTCGGCCGACCCGTTTCCGCATGGCGCAGCAGTTTCAGCTCCGGCGCCATCGTGTCGATATGCGCCACCCAGGCCGGCAACTGCAGGCCGTAGGACTGCGCCACCCGCACCATCGCGCTCTCGTTGAGGTTGACCAGGAACTGCTCGAAGCCGCCCAGCGATTCCTCCACGTAACGTACCGGATAGTCCTTGCCGAGCTTGGCGCGCTGCGCCGCATCGGCGACGGCGTCGCCCAGGCCGCCCAACTGGTCGACCAGGCCGCGATCGAGCGCCTGCTGGCCGGTCCACACGCGACCCTGGGCAATGGTGTCGACCGCGTCGTACGGCTTGCCGCGCGCCTTGGCGACCTGTCCCACGAAATCGCGATAGCCCTTTTCGATGGTGGCCTGGATCACCGTGCCCACCTTCGGATCGAGCGGACGCGTGATGTCGAATGCGCCGGCGAGCGGGCCGGTGCCCACGCCGTCGTTCTTCACGCCCAGCTTGTCCAGCGTGCCAGGTACCGTCAGCACCATGCCGAAGATGCCGATGGAACCGGTGATGGTGTTCGGCTCGGCGTAGATGCGATCGGCGTTCATCGAGATCCAGTAGCCGCCGCTGGCCGCCACATTGCCCATCGACACCACGACCGGAATGCCCGCATCGCGGGTCAGCGCCACTTCACGGCGGATCTGTTCGGCCGCGTAGACTTCGCCGCCCGGCGAATTCACGCGCAGCACCAGCGCCTTGGTGCGCTTGTCGGTGCGTGCGGCACGGATCAGCGCGGCGGTGGAGTCGCCGCCCACCGTGCCCTGCGGCTGCTTGCCGCCGGAAATCTCGCCCTCGGCCACCACCACCGACACGCCCGGTGCGAAACCGCCGTCGTTGTCGGGCAGGTTGGCGCCATAGCGTTGCAGCGAAATCTGGCGGAAGCCCTCGCCCTTCTTGCCGGCGGGCACGCCTTCCTTGCGCATCATCGCTTCGAGTTCGGCCGGCGTCGCCACGCCATCGACCAGATGCTGGTCCAGCGAGAGACGGCCGAGGTCGCCGCGCGCGTCCGCGATCTTCTGCGGCAGGCTGTCGATGTCGGCGCGCAGCGTGGCCGGTTCGAGCTTGCGCAGCTTCGCCACTTCGTTGATGTAGCTGTCCCACAGACCGCCCATCCAGAAGCTGTCGGCCTCCTTCGCCTCCGGTGAAGCGTGGTCGAGGATGTACGGCTCGGCGGCGCTCTTGAACTGGCCCACGCGGAACAGGTGTACGTCCACGCCGAGCTTGTCGAGCAGGTCCTTGTAGAACAGGCGATAGTTGGCCAGGCCGGTGATCAGCACGCCACCTTGCGGATCGACCAGCACGCGATCGGCATGCGCGGCGAGGTAGTACTGGCCCTGGTCGTAATTGGCCGCCCAAACGATCACCGGTTTGCCAGCGGCGCGGAATCGATCCAGCGCAGCGCCCACTTCGCGCAACGCGGCGAAACCGCCGCCCTGCAGGTCACCGGGTTCCAGCAGGATGCGCGTGATGCGTGTGTCCTTCGCGGCCGCGTCGATGGCACCTACGAGGTCGCGCAGCTGGATCTGCTTCGGCGGATTGCCTGACAGCTGCGCCAGCAGGCGCTCCATCGGCTCGATGCTGTACTGCTCGACCAGTTCGCCCTTGGGCTTGATGACCAGCACGCTGTCGCTGAGGATCGCGTGCTCGCCGCGGCTGCCCAGGTAGCCGCCGAGCAGCACCAGCAGCAGGATGGAGAAAAAGAAGAAGAAGACCAGGTTGAGGATGACCACCCTGACCACGTTGATGCCGCGCCCGAGTGCGCAGAGAAAAGCCCAGAAACCGTTGGGGCGGCGTTCCGTCATGCGAAGGTCCTCAGAAGGTCGGTGACAGCGTAGCCGTTCGTACGGCGAAGGTCATGTGGTGCTGAAGACACATGCGGCTGACGGCCGGCGCCCGTGCGGGGCGCCACCAGGCGCCCTCAAGCGGGTCGCTGCCAGCGTTCGCGAAAGGCGCTGCGACAGAAGCGGGTGAACAGCAGGATGGCCGCCATGGTCAGGCCGGCAATCAGGCCCATCCACATGCCGCGCGCGCCCATGCCGTGGCGGAAGGCCAGCCACCAGCCCACCGGCATGCCCACGCCCCAGTAGGCAAACAGGGTGATCACCATCGGCACGCGGGTGTCCTTGAGGCCACGCAACGCGCCGTTGGACGTGACCTGGATGCCGTCGGAGAACTGGAAGAAGCCCGCGAGCAGCATCAGCTGCGCGGCCAGCGCAATCACGGCAGCGTCATGCGTGTACATCCGCGCAAGCAGGTGCGGGATGCCGAGCATCAGCGACGACGACACCGTCTGCACGCACAGCGCCAGGCCGATGCCGCACAGGCCCGCATAGCGCACGCCACGTGCATCGCCGCGGCCCACCGCGTTGCCCACGCGCACGGTGATCGCCATCGACAGGCCCAGCGGAACCATGAAGGCCACCGTCGCCACGCTCAACGCGACCTGGTGGCTGGCGACCACCGTCTCGCCGAGTGTCGCGATGGCGAGCGCCACCGCGACGAACAGGCCGCCTTCGGCCAGCAGGGTCACCGCCATCGGACCGCCGATCTTCAGCAGCTCCAGCAGCATCTTCGGCTTGGGCCATGCGATGCCTTCGCGCAGGCCAAGGTCGCGATACGCCGGGTACTTGGCGATGTACAGCGCAAAGCCCGCCATCTCCAGCCACAGCACGGTCGCCGTGGCGATGCCGCTGCCCAGCGAACCCAGCGCCGGCAGGCCGAACTTGCCGTACATCAGCACATAGCCCAGCGGCGCCAGCACCAGCAGGCCGCCGAAGCTGAAGTACATCGAGGGACGCGTCATCGACAGGCCCTCGGACAGGCCGCGCAACGCGAAGTAGCTGGTGAGCGCCGGGCCGGCCCAGCTGATCGCGTGCAGGAAGTGCATCACGTCGGCGCGCAGCGTCGGCACCACGCCGATCCAGTCCAGCATCGGGGTGGCGTTGCGCACCAGGAACCACATCACGATGCCCATGGCCCAGGCCAGCCACAGCGCCTGCACGAACACCGCGCCCACTTCGTGGCGACGGCCCGCGCCATCGAGCTGCGCGACCGACGGCGGCACCGCCATCATCATGCCCAGTCCACTTACCAGTGCCAGCGCCCAGATGCTCACCGCCGTGGTGACGGCGGCCTGCACGTGCGCACTCAGGTGCCC
This sequence comes from Dyella jiangningensis, assembly GCF_003264855.1. Taxonomy (NCBI): domain Bacteria; kingdom Pseudomonadati; phylum Pseudomonadota; class Gammaproteobacteria; order Lysobacterales; family Rhodanobacteraceae; genus Dyella; species Dyella jiangningensis. The sequence goes on from NZ_NFZS01000004.1 coordinate 1,119,899, forward strand.
GGCAAGCACGGCATCGACGAAGTTCGGACCCACCGCAGCCAATTGCGCGGCGATCAACGGAAGGGCAAGGCGCACCGTGGCGCCGACCTCGTGCGCCACCCTGGCGCGATCGGGGCGGAAAGAGAACATGGGAAGACTCCTGGGCCCGGCATTCTAGCGCACCCGTCGGCAGCCTCCCGACAGCGTGGATCGCAGCACGCCTGCAGGCCGTGCCGATATCGCCCTCTTGTGCCAAGATCTTTGGCTGATTGAGTCAGGGGGACGCATGAAGAAGGAACTGGTGTCGTTCGAGGGGCTGTACTGCGCCAACTGCAGCGCGCCGATGCAGGGCGAGTTTTGCCACGAATGCGGGCAATCGATCCATTCGGTGCTGCGGCCGATGCACCACATGGTCGAGGACACGCTCGACATGGTGCTGCACATCGATGGCCGCGTGGTGCACACGGTGCCGCCGCTGTTCTACAAGCCCGGCTTCCTCACCATGGAATACTTCGCCGGCCGCCGGCAGCGCTACGTGGCGCCGTTCCGCCTGATGTTCGTGCTGTGCCTGCTGGCCTTCTTCGTCACCCGCATCGCCATCGACAACGTCGGTTTCACCGACACCAACCTCGAAGCCAGCGCCGGCACCGGCGACTTCGCCAAGGACAACGCCGCCGATGCGGTCCGCGCCCGCTTCGAGACGATGCGCAAGGACATCGACAAGGCGGCCGACAACGCCGAGCACGGCAAGAAGACCATCCGCAAGCTGATCAGCGTGGAGCGCGACCACGCCAACCACCGCCTCGAACAGCTGGGCGCCGCGCCGCTGGCGGCGCAGACGGAGGATGGCTGGGACTTCCACCAGAACAAGATCGAATCAAGCTGGCTGCCTGACAGCATGGTCCGGAGCCTCAATCGCTCCCTTGAGCACATGGGCACCAACCTGCGGGGTGCCATGGTTGGCGGCGAGGAAGGCGCCGCCGCCCAGGAGCGCATCCTGGCGGGCGTCTTTGGCGTGCTACCCCAGACCATGTTCGTGGTGATGCCGCTGTTCGCCTTGCTCTTGAAGCTGATGTACCTGTTCAAGCGCCGCCTTTATATGGAGCACCTGATCGTGGCGCTGCACAGCCACGCCTTCATGTTCCTGGTCCTGTTCCTGGGCGTGCTGGTCGGCGGCCTGCGCAGCTGGCTGGTGCCGCACGCCGCCTGGGCGAGCACGCCCCTGCTGCTGGTGATCTGGGCGCTGGGGATCTGGGTGCCGGTCTACCTGCTGATCATGCAGAAGCGGGTCTATCGCCAGGGCTGGTTCCTGACCACGGTGAAGTACCTGTTCATCGGTTGGTGCTACTCGTGGCTGATCGGTTTTGCGCTGGGTTTTGCGGCCTTGCTGGGCCTGGCGCATTGACGTTCGCTACGCGAATTTTTTGTGACATGCATCACACACAAACCGCGCACGTGAGCCACTTTCTGGCCAAGCCCCCGTTGTCCCGACGGGGGTTTTGCACAGCGTCACAGGCCTGTCAAGGCAAGACCCGTGCCTATGGCAATTGTATGAACCCCAGCCTGCTGGAAAATTTAACTAGCTGATTTATATGTAGATTTCAGCCTGGTTAAAAGTTGAACAGTACGTGCCCAAGGCCGTTTTCATGCGCTTGAAGGGCCTCCTTCAACGCACGATCCACAGACTTATCCACAGATGCTGTGGATAACCGCAAAAGCCCCATGCCGATAGTCACTTAGCCCCCTTTCCTAGATGGCGGGGCAGCAAGCCCCCGCAAACGGCCGTCGGCAGACCATTCGCCCGCGCATGCATCCCTCGTCCCCGCGATGGCAGCCCGGTTACACTGCGACGTCACGAGGTGTTCATGCCCGCCGTCCTACGCGTCGCCCTCCCGGTTCCCCTGCCGACCCTGTTCGATTACTTGCCCGCCGCTTCGGGCCGGGCGGATGTGGGCAGCCGCGTCCTGGTGCCGTTCGGCAAGGGCAAGGCCGTGGGCGTGGTGGTGGAAACGAATGTGGAGTCTGCCGTCGGCCATGCGCGGCTCAAGCGGGTACTCAAGGTGCTGGATGACGGCCCGCTGCTCGACGCCGAATTGATGGCCACCCTGGCCCGCGCAGCCGACTACTGGCTCGGCGCGCCGGGCGAGGCCTATGCCAACGCGCTCCCACTGGCCCTGCGCGAAGACCGGCCGCTCCCCGACCTGCGGGAAGAAGCCTGGGCGTTGACCGCTGCAGGGCAGAGCGCGCTGGATGCCGGCAGCCGCCGCGGCGGCAGTCGCGCCCTGCTCGAAGCGCTGGCGCCGGGCCCGGTCACCGCCGAGCTGCTCCACGAGCTGCTGCCCGGCTGGCGTGACGCGGCCCGACGCCTCGACGAGGCCGGGCTGATCGAGCGGACCGGCGTTGCCGGCGCCGCCCCCCTCCCGACCAGCACGCCGCCCGAGCTCATGCCGGAGCAGCGGCAGGCGGTCGATACCATCGCCGCGTCGCTCGGCCAGTTCCAATCGTTCCTGCTCGATGGCGTGACCGGCAGCGGCAAGACCGAGGTCTACCTCGCCCTGATCGAACAGGTGGTGGCCCAGGGCAAGCAGGCGCTGCTGCTGGTGCCCGAAATCGGGCTGGCGCCGCAGACCGTGCGCCGCGTGCGGGATCGCCTGGGCGTCGCGGTGGAAGTGCTGCATTCCAATCTCGCCGAAGGCGATCGCGCGCGCGCCTGGCTGCGCGCACGATCCGGCGAGGCCAAGGTCATCCTCGGCACGCGCTCAGCCGTGTTCACCCCGCTGCCTCATGCGGGCCTGATCGTGGTCGACGAGGAGCACGACGGTGCCTACAAGCAGCAGGAAGGCTTCCGCTACCACGCCCGCGATCTCGCCCTGCTCCGCGCCCGCGCGCTCGACGTGCCGGTGGTGCTGGGCTCCGCCACGCCGTCGCTGGAATCATTGGCCAACGTGCAGGCCGGCCGTTATCGCGCCCTGCATCTGCGCGCACGCCCCGGCGCGATCCGCGCGCCGCAGGTCCAGATCGTGGACATGCGTGCGCAACGCCTGGAACACGGCCTGTCGCCCGCGCTGCTGGCGGCGGTGGCCGACACGGTGGCGCGCGGCGAGCAGGCGCTGGTGTTCCGCAATCGCCGCGGCTATGCGCCGGTGCTGCTCTGTCACGCCTGCGGCTGGCATGCCGAATGCCCCCGCTGCGAACACCCGATGACGCTGCATGCCGGGCGTCGCCAGCTCATCTGCCATCACTGCGACTACACCGCGCGCCTGCCTGCGCAGTGTCCCGCCTGCGCCGCGCCCGACCTCAAGCCGCAGGGCCAGGGTACGGAGCGGCTGGAAGAAGCGCTGGCCGCGCAGTTTCCCGAGGTGCCGGTGCTGCGCATCGACCGCGAGACCACGCGCCGCCGCGATGCCTTCGAGCAACTGCTGGAAAGCCTGCACGAGGACCGCCCCGCGATCCTGGTCGGCACGCAGATGCTGGCCAAGGGACATGACCTGCCCAACCTCACCCTGGTCGCCATCGTGGGCGTGGATGAAGGCCTGCACAGCGTGGATTTCCGCGCCAGCGAGCGATTGTCCCAGCTGGTGGTGCAGGTGGCCGGTCGCGCCGGCCGTGCGCGCAAGCCCGGACGCGTGCTGCTGCAGACGCATCATCCCGACCATCCGCTGTTGCGCCAGCTGCTCGCACAGGGCTACGCCGCCGCGGCGGCCACGCTGCTGGATGAACGCCGCAGCGTGCAGCTGCCGCCTTACGGTCACCAGGTGTTGTTGCGTGCCGAAGCGCACCAGCGCGAGCACGTCGATGCGTTCCTCGTCGACGCCGCCCACGCGCTTGCCGGCGCACCGCTGCAACTGGCCGGCCCCATGCCCGCGCCGATGCCGCTGCGCGCGGGCCGTCATCGTGGCCAATTGCTGATCGAGGCGGAGACGCGCAGCGCACTGCACACCGCCTTGCGTCCCTGGTATCGCATGCTCTCGACGCTGCCTTCGGCGCGTCGCGTGCGCTGGTCGCTCGACGTCGACCCCGTCGATCTTTACTAAGGGCGACGACGCGACTTCCCATGATTCCCGACTTCACACGAGGCATCACATGGAAGGCAACGCATCCTCCTCCGGCTCACATCCTCACGTTGTCATTCTCGGCGGCGGCTTCGGCGGCCTCGCCGTGGCGCGCGGACTCGCCGATACGAACGCCCGCGTCACCCTGATCGACCGGCGCAACCATCATCTGTTCCAGCCGCTGCTTTACCAGGTCGCCACGGCGGGGCTTTCCGCGCCTTCCATCGCCGCACCGTTGCGGCAGATCCTGCGACGCCAGGCCAACGTCACCGTGTTGATGGATGAAGCGCTCGACGTCGATCTCGCGCAACGCTGCGTGACGCTCGGCCACGGCACGCTCGGCTACGACGCGCTGGTCGTCGCCACCGGCGCCACACACGCCTACTTCGGCCATGACGATTGGGAGCGCCATGCGCCAGGCCTGAAGACACTGGATGACGCCTTCACCATCCGCCGCCGCGTGCTGCTCGCCTTCGAGCGCGCCGAGCGCGAGGACGATCCCGCGCAACGGCAGGCCTGGCTCAACTTCGTGGTGGTCGGCGGCGGCGCGACCGGCGTGGAACTCGCCGGCACGCTGGCGGAGATCGCGCGTCACACGCTGCCCCGCGAATTCCGCCGCGCCGATCCGCGCCGCGCCAATGTGCTGCTGGTGGAAGCCGGCCCTCGCCTGTTGCCGGCTTTCGCGCCCGAGCTCTCGGAAAAAGCACGTCGGCAACTGGAAAAACTTGGCGTGGAAGTGCGCCTGGGCACGGCGGTCACGCGGATCGACGGCCAAGGCGTCATGCTCGGCGATACACCCCACGCCGCGCGCACCGTGCTGTGGGCGGCCGGCGTCGCCGCCTCACCGCTGGGCAGCCGCCTCGGCGCACCCGTGGATCGTGCCGGACGCGTACTGGTCGAGCCGGACCTCAGCGTGCCCGGCCATCCGGAAGTGTTCGTGATCGGCGACCTCGCCAGCGTCACCCAGCCCGACGGCAAGCCGGTACCGGGCGTCGCACCGGCCGCCAAGCAGATGGGCCGCCATGTGGCCGCAGCACTCAAGGCTCGCTGGCAGGGAAAGACCAGCCCGCCGTTCCGCTATCGCGACGACGGCTCGCTGGCCACCATCGGCCGCATGGCCGCCGTCGCGCAGTTTGGCCGTCTGAAACTCTCCGGCCTGCTCGCCTGGTGGGTGTGGCTGGTGGCACACATCGCGTTCCTGATCGGCTTCCGTAACCGCCTGGTCGTCATGCTTGACTGGGCCTGGGCGTACTGGACCTACCAGCGTCACGCCCGCATCGTCACCGGCCGCGATGAGACGGCGACTTTGCCCCGGGACGCCTAGCCGTGGACAATGGACGTCTTTTCCAGCCGGACCACGCCGTGTCTTCCCAACTCGAACAGCTGCGCCAGTACACCACCGTCGTCGCCGATACCGGTGACATCGACGCCATCGCCCGCTATCACCCGGTGGACGCCACCACCAATCCCTCGCTGCTGTTGAAGGCGACGGAATCGGCGGCGTACGCACCGCTAATCGATGAATCGGTGCAGCGCGCCAAGTCCGAGAGCAACTCGCGCGAGCAGCAGCTGATCGACGCCAGCGACCACCTCGCGGTCGCCGTGGGCCGCAAGATCGTCGAGCTGGTGCCGGGCCGCGTGTCCACCGAAGTCGACGCGCGCCTCTCGTTCGACACCGACGCCACCATCGCCAAGGCCGAGCGACTCATCGCGCTGTACGAAGAAGCCGGCGTGAAGCGCGATCGCATCCTCATCAAGATGGCGTCCACCTGGGAAGGCATCCGCGCGGCCGAGCAGCTGGAGAAGCGCGGCATCAACTGCAACCTCACGTTGCTGTTCTCGTTCGAGCAGGCCGTGGCATGCGCCGAAGCCGGCGTATTCCTGATCTCGCCGTTCGTCGGCCGCATCATGGACTGGTACGTCGCCAACACCGACACCAAGAGCTACGCGCCGGAAGAAGACCCGGGCGTGAAGTCGGTGCGCCGCATCTACGCCTGGTACAAGAAGCACGGCTTCGACACCGTGGTGATGGGCGCCAGCTTCCGCAACATCGGCCAGATCCAGGCCCTCGCCGGCTGCGACCGCCTCACCATCAGCCCCGACCTGCTCGACAAACTGCAGCAGGAGCAGTCGCCGCTGCCGCGCGCACTGAACGACGACGGTACCCGCGAAGCCAAGGTCACCCCGCTCACCGAAGCCGCTTTCCGCTGGGGCCATAACGAAGACGCCATGGCCACCGACAAGCTCGCCGACGGCATCCGCAAGTTCGCCGTCGACCAGCGCAAGCTGGAAGCGTTGCTGGCGAAGAAGCTGTAAGCGGGTTTTCCATTGGGAATGAAAAAAAACGCCCCGGTTACGGGGCGTTTTTTTTCGCCGCTCCCTTGTAGGAGCGCACCCAGTGCGCGATCGGCGTCGACGATGACCGCTGCGGTCGCGCACTGGGTGCGCTCCTACAAAGAAACTGCGACCACATCTCTTCAACGCGATGTGCCGCTCCGCGGCACGAGCCGTCATTGAAACCCTGTGTGGCGGTGAGGGGTGGACGAATAGGCCCCGCAGGGGTGCCCGACAGGACGTCGGGCACTTTTCGTCCGCGCAGGAGCCCGGTCGAAAAGCCCGGCCGTCCCTCACGGACTGGCTGGGCTGTAAGCCCAGCCAGCGCCAAAGCGGAGTGCTCTTTCTTTTGGTTACTTTTCTTGACTCAGGGCATCCTGCCCTTCGCCCTTCGGGCCGGCTTCGCCGTTCGCACGCGCTCCTGCGCGTGCGTGAGCAAGCAAAGAAAAGTGACCCGGCCTTCGGCAGAAGGACGGAAGCCCGCCGCCCCACGGGACTCCCTTCGGTCGCAGGCGAGCCAGGTTGCTAAAGCACAACAACCAAATCACCGTGACCGCTCACAGCAGAGAGACGAAGAGCGCAGCCCGGCGCGGAAAGCGATCGCGGACTGGGTGCACTCCTACAAAAACGCGAGGAGAAGCACCTACTTCTTCGCTTGCGCCTTCGCATCCTTCGCCAACACCTCCGGCGACATATCCCCACTCTCCCAACCACCACCCAGCGCCCGCACCAGCCCCACACTCGCGCGCAGCTGGTTCGTCTGCAGCCCCAGCAGGGTGAGATGCGCATCCAGCGACGCCACCTGTGCCGTCACCACATCGAGATAGCTGTTGGCGCCCTGCTTGTACAACGCCGTCGACAGATTGAGCGTGTGATCTGCCGCCTTGGCCGCGTCGCTCTGGTCCACCAACGCATTGCCATAGTTGTTGAGCAACGACTGGTTGTCTTCCACCTGCTGGAACGCCGTAAGCACCGTGCTGCGGTAGTGCGCGCTGGCCTCGTCGAAGGCTGCGTGCGCCGCATCGACCTGCGCGCGACGGCGACCGCCATCGAAGATATCCATCAGCAGGCTCGGGCCCAGCGCCCATACCTGGCTCGGCGCGGTAAGCAAATTACCCCACGCACCGCTGCTGAAACCGCCGCCCGCACTGAGCGTCAAGGATGGAAAGAAGGCCGAACGCGCCACGCCGATCTGCGCGTTCGCCTCGGCCGTACGCCGCTCCGCGGCGGCGATATCCGGGCGCCGTTGCAACAGCGTCGACGGCAGGCCCACCGGGATCACCGGCAACGCCGGCAGTTCCGTCTTCGCTTCCAGCGTGAAGCTCGATGCCGGCTGGCCGACCAGCACGGCAATGGCGTGCAGCAGCAGGTCGCGCTGTGCCTTCGTCTGCGACAGCTGCGAGCGCGTGGATGACAATTGCGTCTGCGCACGGTTCACGTCCAGACCGGACACCGCGCCGCCTGCCTGCAGCGTGCGTGTGAGCTGCAACGCACGCTGATACGCATCCACGCTCTTCTGCAACAGGTCGATCTGGCGATCCAGGCCCACCAGCACGAGATAGCTGTCGGCGAGCTGCGCCTCCAGGCTCAGGCGCACCGACGCGAGATCGGCCGCCGATGCCTGCATCGAGGCGCGGCCCGCGGCGACGTTGTCGTGCACGCGCCCCCACAGGTCCACTTCATAGGTAGCCTGCCCGGTCAGCGAATAGGTGTCGTACCACGTGGGCGAGGTGGGGCCACGCAGCGCCGAGTTGTCCGACTGGCGATTGCGCACGGCGCCCGCGCCCAGCTGTACCTGCGGAAACAAATCCGCTCGCACCTGCTGCAGGAAGTCGCGTGACTGCTGGTAGCTTGCAAGCGCCGCCGCGAGATCTGCATTGTGCGCGAGCAACTGGCCTTCCAGATCATCCAGGCGCGCGTCGCCATACAGCTTCCACCAGCCCTCGCGAGGCAGCTGGTCGGCGGGCGCGGCCGAGGTCCACGGACCGGCCGGCTGATAGTGATCGGCCACCGGCGCTTCCGGCGTCTTGTACGTCGGCGCCATCGAACATGCGCCCAACGCGAGCGTGGCGCCCAGCGTCAGTGCGAGATGCTTAGGCTTTTTCATGGGGCTTCGCCGCCGGCTGCGGGTTCTTGGCGATGCGCACCGGATCGCCATCGACGAGGCCATCCGGCGGATTGCTAATCACGCGGTCGCCCGGCTCCAGTCCCGAACCCAGTTCCACCGACTTGCCGTAATCGCGACGGATGGTCACCTCCTTGAACTTGACCTGGTCATTCGCGTCCAGCGTCGCGACACGCAGACCCTTGTCATCGAAGATCAGCGCCTCGGCCGGCACGCGCACGCCGAGTGCGGCGGACGCGAGGTTGAAGCTGATGCTGGCGTAGCTGCTGGGCAGCAGCTTGCCATCCGGGTTGTCCACCAGCAGCTGCACCAGCGTGGTGCCCGAGGTCGGCGAAATCGAGCGCGCGTCGGCTTCGACCTTCGCGGTGAATGTCTTGCCCGGATATTCCGGCACGGTGAGCGTGGCCTCGTCGCCGCGATGGATGCTGGGCGCGTACACCTGCGGCACGCGCACGTACACGCGCAGCTTGCTGGTGTCAGATACCTGGAACAGCGGCGTGCCGCCACCGCTGTCGGCCGTGACCAGTGCGCCGACGTCGGTGTTGCGCGCGGTCACGCGGCCATCGAACGGCGCGACGAGGCGCGCATACGATTTCAGCGCCTTCAGCCGGTCGACATTGGCCTGCGCCGCATTGACCTGGGCCTGCTTGGCGGCGTAGTCACCGTTGTACTGGTCCACCGATTGCTGCGACACGGAGTCGGGATCGGTCTGGTGCAGCACCTGCCAGCGCTTGGCGGTGGTGGCCGCAAGCGCCGAGTTCGCCTTGGCGCTGGCGAGATCCGCTTGCGCCTGCAGCAGCTGCTGGTCGAGGTCCGGCGTGTCGATCTCGCCAAGCACGTCGCCGGCCTTCACCACCGCGCCGATGTCCTTGTTCCAGGACTTCAGGTAGCCGCTGGTGCGCGCATAGATGGGCGCATTCGTATAGGCGTCCATCTGCGCAGGCAGTTCCAGCGGCGACTTGCCGTTGCCGGCCTCCGGCGTGGTGACCACCACGGTGGGAATGGCCTGTTCGTCGGTCCACTGGCGCAGGCTGCGCGCATCGGAGATGCGCATCGTCACGCCGACGACCACGACCGATCCGAAGACGACAGCAGCGATCAGCGCGGCGAGGCGCAGGCGACGCAGCGACGGCGTCGATTCCGGCAGAGAGGAAATGTGCTCAGACATGGACAGGTTCTCCGGCAACAGGAGCCGAATCGGAGGCGCGACCGCGTCGCGCATGCACGATGGAAAAGACGACGGGGACGAAGATGAGGGTGGCGGTGGTGGCGAACAGCAGGCCGCCGATCACGGCACGGCCCAGCGGCGCGTTCTGTTCGCCACCATCGCCAAGACCCAGTGCCATCGGCACCATGCCGATGATCATGGCGAGTGCCGTCATCAGCACCGGGCGGAAGCGCACGAAGCCCGCTTCGCGCGCCGCCAACGTGGCATCGCCATGGAAGGCCAGGCGCTCGCGGCAGAAACTCACCACCAGGACCGAGTTGGCGGTGGCCACGCCCATGCACATGATCGCGCCGGTGAGTGCGGGCACCGACAGCGTGGTGCGCGTCACGAACAGCATCCATACGATGCCGGCCAGTGCCGCGGGTAGCGCGGTGATGATCACGAATGGGTCGGTCCACGACTGGAAGTTCACCACGATCAGCAGGTACACCAGCACGCCCGAGCCCAGCAGGCCGAACAGCAGGCCCGAGTACGCCGCGTTCATCGTCTGCACCTGGCCCAGCAGCGCGATGTTGGCGCCCTTGGGCTTGGACTTCTCGGTGTCCTTGAGGATCTGCTGGATGTCACCGGCCACCGCGCCGAGGTCGCGCCCCTGCGTGGTGGCATAGATCTCCACCATCGCCTGGATGTTGTACTGGCTCACGACCATGTTGCTATGCGTGCGCGACACGTCGGCCAGCGCACCAAGCACCTGCGGATTGCCGCCGTTCCTGGCGGTGATCGGCAGGTTGGCGAGCGACGCCAGCGAGTCGAGCCGGTACTGCGGCACCTGCGCCGAGATCGGATAGGTGACGTTGTTGTCGGGATTGAGCCAGAACGTCGGTGATACCTGCGACGTGCCCGAGAGGTCGGCCACGAGGCTGCTGGTGACGTCCTGCTCCGTCAGGCCCAATACGCCGGCACGCGTGCGATCCACATCGATGCGGAATGCCGGCGTGGCCTGCGATTGCTGGATGCGCGCGTCCACCACGCCCGGGATCTTGCGGATACGGTTGAGCAGCAGGTTCGCGTACTCGAAGTTCTTGTCGAGATGGAAACCGCGGATCTGCAGGTCGATCGGCGCCGGCGAGCCGAAGTTGAGGATCTGGCTCACGATATCCGCCGGCGGGAACGAGAACACCGTGCCCGGGAACAGCCGCGGCAGCTTCTCGCGCAGCGCCTTCACGTACTCGGCGCTGGGACGATGGCCTTCCTTCAGCGAGATCTGGATGTCGCCGTCCTGCTCGCCGATCTGTCCGGTGTTGTTGTAGATCGTGTTGATGGAGCTGGAATACTGGCCGATGTTGTCGACCATGGCTTCCAGTTCATCCGGTGGAATGACCTGCCGAATGGCCTTCTGGATGTCCGCGAATTCGGCCGACGTCACTTCCACGCGCGAACCCACCGGTACGCGGGCGTGCACCAGGATCTGGCCGCCATCCACGTCCGGGAAGAAGTTGCTGCCCAGGCCCGGCAGCAGCAGGAACGACAACAGCACGAACGCAAGGAAGCCCGTGACGAACACCTTGCGATGCTGCAACGCGAGGTTGAGCATGCCGCTGTAGCCGGCGCGGAACACTTCGAAGCGATCGACGAAACCGCGCTGGAAGCGGCCGAGCGCCGACTTCGGCGGCGGCAGCGGCAGGTGCTGGCCGTGCTCGTCCACGGTCGGCGGATGCTCGTGCAGCAGGTATTTCGCCATCGTCAGCACCAGCGTGCGCGACAGGATGTACGAGGCGATCATCGCGAAGATCACGGCCTCGGCGAGCGGCACGAACAGGTAGCGCGCGACGCCCGTCAGGAAGAACATCGGCACGAACACGATGCAGATGCACAGCAGCGAGACGAAGGCCGGCACGATGATCTGCGACGAACCGTCGACGATCGCCGTGATCACGTCCTTGCCCTGCTCCAGGTGCCAGTTGATGTTCTCGATCGTCACCGTGGCGTCGTCGACGAGGATCCCGACCGCAAGCGCGAGCCCGCCGAGCGTCATGATGTTGATCGTCTGGCCGAGCGCCGACAGCGCGAACACCGAACCGAGCACCGCCAGCGGAATCGATGTGGCGATGATCAGCGTCGAGCGCCAGCTGCCGAGGAACAGCAGGATCATCAGGCTGGTGAGCGCCGCGGCAATCACGCCTTCGCGGATCACGCCGTTGATGGACGCGCGCACGAACAGCGACTGATCGCCGATCGGTGTGATCGTCAGGTTCTCGGGCAGCGCATCCTTCATGCTCTCGAGACGGTCACGCACGCCGGCCACGATGGCGAGCGTGGACGTCGAGCCGTTCTTCAGCACCGACAACAGCGTCGAGCGCACGCCATCGACGTGCACGATGTTGGTCTGAGGTGGATTGCCGTCGCGCACGTGGGCCACATCACGGATGTAGATGGTCGCGCCGTTGACCGTCTTGATCGGCAGGTTTTCCAGTTCGGCAACACGTTCGGCTGCATTGTTCAGCAGCATCACGTACTCGTATTTGCCGATTTTCTGCGTACCGATCGGGCTGATCTGCTGCTGCGCGGCGAGCGCATTGGCGACGTCCTGCGTCGAGAGACCGCGAGCCTGCAGCGCCGCGGGATCCACATCGAGCTGGATCTGTCGCGTCTTGCCACCGAATGGATAGGGAATCGCCGCGCCGGGCACGGTCACCAGCTGCGGACGCAGCAGGTTGAGGCCGAGGTCACCGAGCTGCTGTTCGCTCAGCCCCTTGCCGGACAGCGCCAGCTGCAGGATCGGCACGGTGGATGCGTTGTAGTTGACGATCAACGGTGGCGTCGCGCCCGGCGGCATCTGCTTGAGCAGCGTCTGCGCGACCGCAGTCACCTGCGCATTCGCCGTGGCGATGTTCACGCCGGGCTGGAAGAAGATCTTGGTGATGCCCATGCCATTGAGCGATTCCGACTCGATGTGCTCGATGTCGTTCACCGTGGTGGTGAGCACGCGCTCGAACGGCGTGTTCATGCGGCCGGCCATCTGGTCGGGCGTCATGCCGGTGAACTGCCAGGCGACGGCGATCACCGGGATGTTGATGTCCGGGAAGATGTCGGTGGGCGTACGCACCGCCGACATCACGCCGAAGATCAGGATGGTCAGAGCAAGGACAACAAAGGTGTAGGGCCGCGTGAGCGCGATCCGGACGATGCCAAGCATGCGGGGGATTTCCGTGCGCGAATGATGCGTCGCGGCAAATTTTCGCATGCACCTGATGCGCCCGGATCATCCGGACGCATGAAGATAATTTCATGTTGCCGGCAAACCGGCTGTCACACGATGGCAGGCGTGACTTCTGGCACGGATCGCGACAGGCACGTGCCCGGCTTTTCACCCGGCGCGAGCGCATAGCAGTACAACGTGAGACGTGCGCCCGTGCCTGCTTCGCCGATATCCAACGCGTAGCCATGCAGGCGCACGATCGCGCTGACGATGCTCAAGCCCAGACCGGAGCCAGCCGTCGTGCGGCTGTTGTCGCCGCGATAGAAGCGTCGCGTCACCGCGTCGCGTTCGTCGGCGGGAATACCCGGGCCGCTGTCGATGATGTCCACGCGCGGGCCTCGCTTGTCCATGCTCGCGCGCAGGCGCACCTGTCCGCCCGGCGGCGTGAACTTGATGGCGTTGCCCACGAGGTTGGCCAGCGCCTCGAACAGCAGATGCGCATCGGCGCGGATCGGCGCCAGCGTCTGGATGTCCAGTTCGAATGGCTGCCCGCGATCCTCGGCCACCGGCGCATAGAACTCATGCACCTGCCTCAACACCTGGCCGACGTCCACTTCGTCGAAGCAGGCGGCGCGGTTGCGGTCTTCCAGCTCCGACACGCGAAGCAACGCGCGAAAACGCGTCAGCACGGCGTCGATGTCGACCATGCACGCCTCGATCAGGGTCGCCTCGGGCTGGCCTTCCAGTTGCTGTTGCGTGCGATAGAGGCGGGCACGCAGACGCGTGAGCGGCGTACGCAGATCGTGCGCGATGTTGTCGCACACGCCCTTCACTTCGTTCATCAGGCGCTCGATTTCGCCCAGCATGGTGTTCACGATGCCGGCGAGCTGGTCCACTTCATCGCCGCGGCGGCTCACCGGCAAGCGCTTGGAAAGATCGCCCTGGCGGATCGGATCGGTGGCTTCCTGCAAGGCGCGTATGCGCTTCTCCGGCCCGCGCCGCAGCAGGAAGCCGCCGAGCAGGCCGGGGATGATGGTGAGCGACACGCCCCATAGCAGCGCACGCCGGATGATCGCGCCAATGCCGTCGATGGTGCTGGTGTCCTTGGCGATCACCAGGATGTCGCCGTTGGGCAGCTCGGATGCCAGGCCGCGCGCGCGCACGCGCTCGGCGTCGCGATCCGGGCGCGGCAGGCCGTGGGCGAGCTGGTGCACCAGCCCATCGCGCGGCAATGCGCGCGGCAGGTTGTCGATGTTGCCCGCCAGCGGACGATGCTCGTGGTCGAACAGGCCGACCGACATGATGCCGTGCGGATCGATCTTGCTCGCCGCATCCACCGTCGCCGGCAGGCGATCGGGTTCGGTCGAGCCGATGTAGTGCATGCGCTGCAGCAGCATCTGGTCGATCACGTTGTTGAGATAGCGCGTGGTTTCCCACTGGATCACGCCAACCAGCACGAAGCCCCACAGCGCGAACAGCGCGCCATAGATCAGGATCAGTCGCGACGTGGCCGAATGCCAGGCGTTGGGGCGCGCGTTCATGGCGTCACCGATGCGGTTTCCTGCGCGGCCGTCAGCATGTAGCCGGTGCCGCGCACGGTGTGGATGAGCGGCGGCTGGCCGGCCGTATCGATCTTGCGGCGCAGCCGCGCGATATGCACGTCGATCACGTTGGTGCCGGGGTCGAAATGAAAGCCCCACACGGTCTCGAAGATCATGGAACGCGTGAGCACCTGGCCGGAGTTGCGCATGAGGAACTCCAGGAGGCGGTATTCGGTGGGCAGCAGCGTGAGCGGCTGGCCGTCGCGGTAGGCGACATGGCTCACCAGGTCCAGTTCGAGATTGGCCACGCGCAATCGCTGCACGGCCTGCGGTTGCCGCCGACGCAGCAGCACTTCCGCCCGGGCGGCCATCTCGTCCGGCGCAAACGGCTTGGTGAGATAGTCGTCACCGCCCGCACGCAGTCCGCGTACGCGTTCGTCCACATCGCTCAGCGCGCTGATCATCAACACGGGCGTGTCGACCTGCGCGCGGCGCAATTCGGCGACCACGTCGATGCCATCCATGCCGGGCAGCATGCGATCCAGCGTGATGAGGTCGTAGCCGTCCTGGCAGGCACGTTCGAGCCCTTCGCGCCCATTGGCTATCCATTCGGCGGTCATGCCGTGCACGCTGAGCTCGGCGACGATTTCTCGCGCCGTGGTTTCGTCGTCTTCGATGACCAGCACTCGGGCCATGGCTAGGAGGCTATGCGCGTATCCAGTGACAGGAACGCGGAGCCTTCCCTGCCCCGCAAAAACCAACGGCCCCGAGCGGGGCCGTTGGCATGTTACGCCGTTCGATGCGGTTACGCGGCAAACAGCGAGCGCATCTTCTTCATGGCGTTGGCCTCGACCTGGCGGATGCGCTCGGCGGAGACGCCGTACTCATCGGCAAGATCCTGCAGCGTGGCCTTGTCTTCGTTCAGCCAGCGGCGCTGGATGATGTCGCGCGAACGCTCGTCCAGCTTCTGCAGAGCGGTCGACAGCGTGTCGAGCTGGTTGTCGGCCTGATCGGCGTCGGCCACGTTGTCGTACGGGTCGGCACCATCGTCGATCAGAAACGCTTCCGGCGCCGGCTTGGCGTCTTCCTCGGCATCGGCCGGGGCTTCGAAGCCGATGTCGCGGCCGGACAGGCGCGATTCCATCTCGCGGACGGTCGCCTCCGGCACGCCCAGGTCCTTCGCCACCGTGCGCACTTCCTCGGCGTTCATCCAGCCCAGGCGCTTCTTGCTCTTGCGCAGGTTGAAGAACAGCTTGCGCTGCGCCTTGGTGGTAGCCACCTTGACGATGCGCCAGTTGCGCAGGATGAACTCGTGCATTTCGGCACGGATCCAGTGCACCGCGAAGCTGACCAGGCGAACGCCCTGGTCCGGGTTGAAGCGCTTCACGGCCTTCATCAGGCCGATGTTGCCTTCCTGGATGAGGTCGGAAAGCTGCAGGCCGTAGCCGCTGTAACCGCGGGCCACGTGCACCACGAAACGCAGGTGCGACATCACTAGTTTGCGGGCCGACTCCAGGTCGTCGCTCTCGTTGTAGCGACGCGACAGGGACTGCTCTTCTTCCTGGGTCAGCACCGGGATCCGATGGACCGCCGAAATATAGGCATCCAGACTGCCGACGACACTCGGCACCGGCAGGTTGGCGGTCACCAAAGCTTGAGACATGTGTGGAACCTCCTGAATGAGGGATCAGCTTAGCACTCGGGTGGTAGGAGTGCTAAAGGCCCCGGCAAGTTCCGCGGCCTTTTCATGAACTGAATAGTACAGGAATTTGGGACACACGTCCAGTGGTGCATCCCAGGGGAGGCTCCACTGTGCCTGGCGGGCGGTTCAGCAGTGGTGAAAAGCCCGTTTCAGCCGAGTTCGGCGCGGGGCGGAAGGGACCAGTCGATCGGGGCCACCCCGCGGCTCTCCAGATACCGGTTTGCCGCCGAGAAGTGACCGCAACCCAGGAAGCCTCGGTGCGCCGACAAAGGAGATGGGTGCACGGACCGCAAAACGCAATGGCGGCGGGCATCTATGAGCTGGCCCTTCTTCTGGGCGTAGGAGCCCCAGAGCATGAAGACCAGGCCTTCCCGTTCCCGGTTCAGGGCATCGATGGCGGCATCGGTGAAACCCTCCCAACCCTTGCCCTGGTGGGAACCGGCCGCGGCCTGTTGCACGGTAAGCGTGGCGTTCAGCAGCAGCACGCCGCGATCCGCCCAGGGCGTGAGGCAACCGTGGTCCGGCGGCGCGATGCCTAGATCCCGGTTGATCTCCTTGAAGATGTTCTGCAGCGACGGCGGCGTCTGCACGCCCGGCCGCACGGAGAAACACAGGCCATGGGCCTGGTTCGGGCCGTGGTACGGGTCCTGCCCGAGGATCACCACCCGCACGGCATCGAACGGCGTGTGGTCGAAGGCGGCGAAAATTTCCGGCCCCGGCGGGTAGATCACCTTGCCGGCCTGTTTCTCCGTGCGCAGGAAGGCCGACAACGCCTGCATGTCCGGCCGGCCGAGGTAGTCGCCGATGCGCTCCTTCCAGGACGGCTCCAGCTTCACGCGGTCCTCGGTCATGCCGCCTCGTCGTGTTCGCGCAGGTGCTGCGACACGCGCAACTGGAACAGCAGCTTGGTGATCAGCAGCTTTTCCTCGATCGGCTTCTCGACCAGGTCGTTGGCGCCCGTGCGCAGCAAGGCGGCCTGGTTGACCGGGTTCTCGTCGCCCGTCATCACCAGCACCGGCAGGCGGCCCTTGCCGTAGCCGTATTCGCGGCGAATGCGTTCGAGCAGGTCGCCGCCAGTGAGTTCGCCCTTCAGGCTGACGTCGGTGAGCACGATGTCGGCGCCCACCTTGCCCTGCTCGCGCGCGGTATCCAGCAGCGCCAGCGCGTCCTCGGCGCTGATCACGTGGCGCACGGTGAGGCCATGCTTCTCCAGGATGCGACGGGTGGCGAGCGCCACCACGCGGCTGTCTTCCACGTACAGCACTTCGCCTTCGGCCGAATCGGCCGGGCGCACATAGCCGCGGATGAATTCCGCCAGGGCCTGGAAGCCCAGCGACTTGTCGAAGTAGTCGGTGACGTGTTCGCCCAGGGTGCGGCTGTGCAGGCGACCGTCGACATCGCCCGAGACCACGACGATGGGGACATAGGCCTGTGCAGCCGATTCACGCACATGGCGCGCCAGCTCGAGGCCGTCGATGTCGGGCAGACGCAAGGCAATGGTGATGAAGTCGAACGCGCCGCCCTCGAGCAGCTCCTTGGCTTCCGCGCCCGAACCGGCACCCACCACCTCCGATTCCGGCAGTTCGGCCTTCAGCACGCGAGCGATCAGCTGACGCACCACCTTGGAGCCGTCCACCACCAGCACCCGGGGCGCCGTTCCTATCACTCGACTACTGAAACTCGTACTCATCCCCTGTCATCCACCTGTTGGCCGGGATTCCCTATCCCTGTCCCCCGGGTGCAACCCTCCGCACCGCGATCCCAGCCGGTATCTTGCACCGGTAATCCACCACCCGCATTACCACTTGGGCGCGGACGTGAGCCCGCGCACGCTTCATGCGGCCTTGCGCAACTGCCAGGCACTGACCAGGCGGGCGCCCAGCCAGCCCAGCAGAGCCGATGCCAGCGGCACCGCCGCCAGCAGCCAGACCGGCAGCACGTTGATCTGCAGCTTGCCGGCATACACCTGGCCCAGGCGGGCAACCGGCTCGGCCAGCGCCCATTCCACCAGTACGGCAAAACCCACCGCAAGCACGCCGCCGAAGAGGCCGTACCAGATACCGGCATAAAGATAGGGGCGGCGCACGAAAGCGCGGCTCGCGCCCACCAGCATCAGCACGCCGATTTCCTCGCTGCGGCTGGCGATATCCACGCGCACCGTGTTGCCCACCACCAGCAGCACCGCCACCGCGAGCAACACGGCGAGAATCAGCACCGCGCGCTCGCCCACGCCAAGCAGGGCTTCCAGGCGCTGGCGCCAGGTGCCGCCATCCTGCACCTGGTCCACGCCCTGCATGCCACGCACGTCGGACACGAGGTTGTCGACGCTGTCGGCGGTGGCGTCGGGCTTGGGCAGCACTTCGAGCACGTAGGGCAGCGGGTTGGCGTCCAGCGTATGCAGCGCGCCGGAGAAACCTTGCATCTTCGCCAGCTCGTCCATGCCCTGCTGCGGGGTCTTGACCGTCACCGCGGCCACGCTCGCGTGGTCACGCAGCTTCTTGGCCATCAGGTCGGCGGACGCCGCGCTCTGGCTGGGCTGCAGGAACACGCTGATGGTCTGGTTCTGGCCCAGCGCCTCGCCCATCTTCTGCACGTTGCCGAGCAGCAGGTAGAAGGTGAGCGGCAAGGCCAGTGCGATCGCCATCACCGCCACCGTGAGCAGCGTGCCGACCGGACGCGACATCAATCGACGCAGGCTCGCCGCCGCGCTCCAGCCATGATGCTCGCGCCAGCTCGCCACTGGCCGCGCGCGATGGCGACCGCCTCGCCCGTGCGTTTCCGAGAGCAACGGGCTTTCGTTGAGCGGAATGTCGGTCTGCGTGTTCACAGGACCTCCTCGGAAGCGATATCGGCCACCAGGCGCCCGTGGTCCAGTACCACCACGCGCTTCTTCATGCGCTTGATCAACGGCAGGTCGTGGCTGGCGACGAGCACGGTGGTGCCCACCTGCTGGAATTCGGCGAAAAGGCCCATGATTTCCACCGCCAGCGTCGGATCGAGGTTGCCGGTGGGTTCGTCGGCGATCAGCAGCATCGGCTTGGCCACGATGGCACGCGCAATGCCCACGCGCTGCTGCTCGCCCGCCGAGAGCGTGGCGGGCAACTGGCGTTCGTAGGAAAGCAGCCCCACTTTCTCGAGGGCCGCACGCACGCGCTTGCTGCGATCGCCCGGCGCCATGCCGCCGATCATCAGCGGCAGCTCGACGTTGGCGAACACGGTGCGGTCCATCAGCAGGCGGTGATCCTGGAACACCATGCCGATGCGACGACGCAATTTCGGAATGCCGCTGCGACCGACCTTGCCGAGGTTCTGCCCGTCCAGCGTGATGTTGCCGTGCGACGGACGCTCGATCAGGCCGAGCAGCTTGAGCAGCGTGCTCTTGCCCGCACCGGAGTGACCGGTGACGAAGGCCATCTCGCCGGCCGCCACTTCAAAGGAAAGCTGCGACAAGGCCTCATGGCCACCTTCATAGCGCTTGCTGACTTGGTCGAAGCGGATCACCGCGTGTCCCCGATCCTGGATGTCGCATTGGCGACAAGGATAAGGGAAGCACGCGCGAAGGTCAGGCGGTTTGTTTGCATTGGCTGCCGCGGATTCAGTCCGCGACAGCCATGCGTAGGCGCGCCGTGCGCGCCCATGCTCAGCGGCCGGTGAAGAACCGGCTCAGGCGGCGGAAGAAGCCCACCTTCTTGGGGGCGCTTTCGCCCTGCACGCCCGAGGTGATCGCCACGTGGCGGGACGGACGCGCGTGGTTCGCGTCGTTGCCGGTGCGCTCCCGCTGCTGGCGACGCTCGCCACGCTGGCCACGGCCTTCGACCGGTGCGGCGGTTTCCGTCGTCGCCACTTCGCCCTCGCGACGACGATTGCGACCACCGCGGCGGCGGCGACGCTTGCGCGCAGCACCATCGCCCTCGGCGTTTTCGGCCGGGTTGGCCTCCGGTGCCATGGGCTTTTCGGGCTTCGCTTCGACCGGGGCCTCGGCACGCGGCTTGCGCGGTTCGCGCGGCTTGTCGCTGCGCGGACGATCGCCGTCGCGGCCACCACGGCTGCGCGAACGGCCACGCGGGCCACCGTCCTTCTCGCCACGCTGCTCCACCTTGTCGCCAAACGCGGCGCTGTCGGCAGCCGTGTCGGCCATGAACTGGGCGTCCTGCTCGCGCGCCTTCGGCATCACCAGCATGTCGGCCTCGATGTTCGCCACCGGGATGCGCTGGCCGATGTAGCTCTCGATGTCCGGCAGGCTCATCGCGTACAGGTCGCAGGCGAAGCTGATCGCGTCGCCTTCGGCGCCCAGGCGCGCGGTGCGGCCGATGCGGTGCACGTAGTCTTCGGCGTCCTGCGGCAGGTCGTAGTTGAACACGTGGCTGACCGCCGGGATGTGCAGGCCGCGCGCAGCGACGTCGGTGCACACCAGGATGTCGAGCTGGCTTTCCTGGAATCGCTGCAGCAGCTTCTGGCGCTTCAGCTGCGGCACGTCGCCGGACAGCGCACCGACGCGATAGCCCTGGCGCTTCAGGCGATCCGTGATCTTCTCGGCCGCTGCCTTGGTGTTGACGAAGATGATGCTGCGCGTGGGCGTGGTGCGCTCAAGCAGGTTGAGCAGCAGCGGCATCTTCTCTTCCTTGGCGGGGAAGTAGACGACCTGGCGCACGCGGTCGGCAGTGACGTTATCCGTCTCCACCTCGAGCTTCTCCGCGTTGTGCATGTGCTCGTACGCCAGCTCCAGCACGCGATGGCTCAGCGTGGCGGAGAACAGCAGCACCTGGCGCTGCTCGCGCGCCGGCAGGCGGCGGAAGATGAAGCGCACGTCCTTGATGAAGCCGAGGTCGAACATGCGGTCCGCCTCGTCGATCACCATCACCTCGACGCCGTCGAAGCCGAACACGTGCTGCTTGTAGTAGTCGAGCAGGCGGCCGGGGGTGGCAATGATGATGTCGCAGCCGTCCTTGAGCTGCTGGCGCTGCTTGTCGTAGTCCACGCCGCCGTAGATCAGCGCGGTGCGCAGGCCGGTGTGGCGGCCGATGGCCTTGGCGTCCTTCTCGATCTGGATGGCCAGCTCGCGGGTCGGTGCGATCACCAGGGCGCGCGGGTCGCTGTCCTTGCGCTCGGCCACGGCGGGCGTGGTGAGCAGGCGATTCATCATCGCCACCAGGAACGCGCAGGTCTTGCCCGTGCCGGTCTGGGCCTGGCCCGCCACGTCACGGCCGGTGAGCGCGACCGGCAGGGTCAGCGCCTGGATCGGCGTGCAGCGGGTGAAGCCGGCCTCGTCAAGGCCTTGCTGGAGCAGCGGATGGAGGTCGAAATTGGTGAAAAAAGTATCAGTGAGTACGGTTTGAGACATTGCTTATGGAGACTCTGGTACGGGCAGCGCCATCAGCGGCGACCGCCCGGCTCCTTGCTGGTGAGACGTTACAAGGAACAGGTGGATGTTCGGCGCAGCCAGAGGGCACGGCGGCAGGCCCAATCGTGAGATTGCGCGTGCCGGCGACGCTTGCCTTGGCGGGCGCCGGAGGGAGCGGCGGTAATCCGACAGCTCCGCTGGCATAGGTCAAAGGACTGCACCCATGTAAGGGCTTGTCCTGCCAGGAAAACCCTTTCACCTATGTCAACGGAGCCGTCCGTGGCCGCCCAAGGGAGACACTGGCCCTTTCGCGCGAGTGTCACCGCTTCTGTATGCCCACCGCTAGGTGTTGCGCCAGCGAAGGCAGGCTGGTTGCCTGTCGAGATGGTGCGACGCCTAGCGGTGGGCATACAGAAGCGGCCCTGCGGGTGATGCCCAGAAAGCCCACAGACCGCGGTGCGTGGCTTGCTCAGGCAACCAGCCTGGGCTGCGCCACGCCCCACCCCCTGTGGGCTTTCTGGGCATCATGCCACCCGCGCGAAAGGGCCAGTGTCTCCCTTGAATCGCTTGAATCGTGCCCCGAGTTACGTTGGAATGGAGGCCTGCCGCAACGGCATCAGCCTTCCTTCCAGTACGATCCCGCGCTTCATGGGCGCCCCAGTGTAGCCGATGCTGGGCGCGAGGTCGTGAAAGCCCCATCCCGCCTACCTTCGGAGACCCCGGTGAGCGACCTGATTACCCATGTAAGCGATGACGCCTTCGAGCAGGAAGTGCTCAATTCCGATACGCCCGTGCTGCTCGATTTCTGGGCGGAATGGTGCGGCCCCTGCAAGGCCATTGCGCCGATCCTGGACGAGCTGGCCCAGCAGTACGAGGGCAAGCTGCGCATCGCCAAGATCAACATCGACCATAACCAGAAGACGCCCCGCAACTACGGCGTCCGCGGCATCCCGACCCTGATGGTGTTCAAGAACGGCAAGGTCGAAGCCACCCAGATCGGCGCCGTCAGCAAGGGTCAGCTCACCCAGCTGATCGACAAGGCCATCTAAGTTTTCTGAATTTCCTGGATCGCGGCGCTTTACGCCGCCGCGATCCCAGTGCTAGATTTCTTCTCGTCCGTCGGGACTGTCCTGTCCCCCGCGCCGTCCGCGCAACGCAACCTTCCCTCCTGTTCATCAACGGCGCCCCGCAGAGGTTTGCCCGTGTCTGATATCGAAAGCAAAGAAACCAACGACGCAAAGAGCGCCGACGCCAAACCTGTGGCTGAAACCCGCACTCGCGCACCACGCCGATCCGCCGCTGCTGCCGCAGCCGCCGCGGAAGCCAAGGCCGAAAAGCAGGCCCAGCTGGACATGCCGCCGCCTCCGCCGGTCGAGCGCGCCGAACGCGCCGCGCCGCCCGTCGAAGCGCCGGCGCCCGCCCCTGCCACCGAGTCTTCCGCAGGCCAGTCGCAGCAAAATGAAGGTGGCCAGCGCCCGCCGCAGGAAGCTCGCGAGGGCGGCCAGCAGCAAGGTGGCGGCAACGGCAACCAGCCGTTCAACCGCAATGATCGCGATGGCCGCGGTCGTCGTCGCCGCCACGAACGCAATCAGCAGCGTGGCCAGGGCGGTGGCGGTGGCGGCAATCAGCAGCATCCGCGCAACAACAACGGCCTGCCGGTCGACGATGATTACGCCGATGCGGGCAGCAACGATCGCCTGATCAACCTCACGGAACTCAAGCGCAAGAACGCGATCCAGCTGCTGGAATTCGCCGAGTCGCTGGGCATCCAGGAAGGCGTCGCGCGCGCCCGCAAGCAGGACGTGATCTTCTCCATCCTCAAGGCCCACGCCCGCTCCGGCGGTGGCATCTGGGCCGAGGGCGTGCTGGAAATCCTGCAGGACGGTTTCGGCTTCCTGCGCTCGGCCGACGAGTCCTACCTCGCCGGTCCGGACGACATCTACGTGTCGCCCAGCCAGATCCGCCGCTTCAACCTGCGCACCGGCGACTACATCACCGGACGCGTGCGCCATCCGAAGGAAGGCGAGCGTTACTTCGCGATGCTCAAGGTCGACGACATCAACGGCGATCCGCCGGAGGCGTCGAAGAACAAGATGCTGTTCGAGAACTTGACGCCGCTGTTCCCGCGCAAGGCGTTCAAGCTCGAGCGCGGCAACGGCTCCACCGAAGACATCACGGGCCGCATCCTGGACCTGGTGGCGCCGGTCGGTCGCGGCCAGCGTGGCCTCATCGTCTCCCAGCCGAAGTCCGGCAAGACGATGATGCTGCAGAACGTCGCGCAGGCCATCCAGTACAACCATCCGGACGTCCATCTGATCATGCTGTTGATCGATGAGCGCCCGGAAGAAGTGACGGAAATCGCCCGCACCGTGCGTGCGGAAGTGATCTCCTCGACCTTCGACGAGCCGGCCGTGCGCCACGTGCAGGTCGCCGAAATGGTGATCGAGCGCGCCAAGCGCCTGGTCGAGCACAAGAAGGATGTGGTCATCCTGCTCGACTCCATCACCCGCCTCGCCCGTGCCTACAACACCGTGGTGCCGAGCTCCGGCAAGGTGCTCACCGGTGGTGTGGACGCCAACGCGCTGCAGCGCCCGAAGCGCTTCTTCGGGGCCGCCCGCAACGTGGAAGAAGGCGGCAGCCTGACCATCATCGCCACCGCGCTGACCGACACCGGCAGCAAGATGGACGAGGTGATCTACGAAGAGTTCAAGGGCACCGGCAACATGGAAGTGCACCTGAGCCGCCGCATCTCCGAGAAGCGCGTGTACCCGGCCATCGACATCAACCGCTCCGGCACCCGCCGCGAGGACCTGCTGATCGAACCGGACCTGCTCTCCAAGATATGGATCCTGCGCAAGCTGCTGCATCCGATGGACGAGCTGGCCGCGATGGAGTTCATGCTCGACAAGATGAAGAACACCAAGTCCAACGACGAGTTCTTCAATTCGATGAAGCGCTGATCACCAGCGCTTCGCCGATAGAAAAAGCCGCCTTCGGGGCGGCTTTTTTTGCACCATTTTCTCCGGCCCCTCGGCACACGCACAGGACGGGAGGATGCGAAATCCCTAAGCCGTCGTCACTCACATGCAATGGACGTCATGGTGTGCTTGGAAAGCACCGTTCCATCCTGTGCCGTAAGCGCAAGGGTGGTTCCGTCAGCCACCCATTCACCTGTCCTCGCCTCCCCATGCCCCTCAGCCCCGTGCCACGGGACAGGCGGGCTTTGGCCCACCATATAAATGTAAATCACGGCCGTCTGCCCTTTGGGGACTACCCAGCGCACATCCGCTGCGATGCGAGGCCGCGAGCATTGCTCAATGCGTGAAGGAGTCACGACCAACATGGCCTTCCTTCCATGATTCGACAACCAATAAACCACTGTGACGAGACTCGCGAGCAGCAATACCGCCGTGATATTCACCATGCCTTTTCGAGAAAGCCGGAGCCCCGTTTTAAGGCGCATTGCTGTGGGCCCCGTCTGCGTCTTCAAATTCACCGCTCAGATTCAATCGCGCAGCCGAATAGAGATCGTCAAGCAGGTGTCCATCGGCGTCGTCCCCACCCGAAAGAGCGAGGCGGCCGGCGGCAAAGGCCACATCGAGGTATTCCGAACCATTTACCTGCGCAAGCTTCAATATTTCGTGCGGAAGCATCCAGGCGTAGATCTCTTGCCTATTGGCACCATCGAGTCCGCTGCCAACCACGACCCATGGAACTTGCTGCATCTCTGCCGGCTTGCCATTGCGGAAGGTCGTCTCCTGGTAGACCACCTCCAGACCTGGCAGATGATCTCCATAGAAAACGAGGATATACGGTCGCCTCCTGTGCTCGAGGTAGTCCCAGAGCCGCCCGAATTCCCGATCTGCAGCCGCTATGTGGTAACCGTAGTGCGAGAATTCTTCGCAAGCCGTAGCTGATACCCCCGCGGGAGCTGGAATGCTGCTACGGAGGGCTTCATCCTTGACCTGCACTCCCCTGTACGGGCCGTGCGCCTCAATGCTGATCGCGAATACGAATTGCGGCCGCCCGCCCCTTTCCAGCTGACCTATGATCTCGTCCGTCATCGAATGATCAGACAGGTACAGGCCATCCTTGTACGATTGCGGCCCAAACGTCTTTGCCGTTATGAATTTTGAAAATCCCAACGACTTGAACGTATGCCGACGATTCCAAAATTCGCCGCCGTTGCCATGTACGGCGACGGTCTCGTAGCCTGCCTGTTCAAAATCACGCGCGAGACCGGGAATGGTTAAACGCGAAATCTGCAGGTAAGGAAACTGGACGTGCGGATACGCAGCCAGAGGAATGCCCGTGAGCACTTCAAACTCGGTTCGCAACGTGCCACCTCCAAACGTGGGCACCGTCATGGACCCGCCTACACCATGTTCGAATGCCCGATGCAGCGTCGGCAGGAGCTGATGCGTATCGGACACCTGATTCAGGATGCCCGGATCGAAGAATGATTCGCTCTGGATGACAACAACGTCCGGCTGCTGCCCCTCACGTGCGTCCGGAACAAACCTGTCATGGATATCCAGGCGAGCCAGGAGACCTTTGACCGCCTGCCGGTCAATGGGCTCATTCAGCGCGGCATTCATATCGTTACCGGCGTAAAACAGGCTGCCTATCAGGCCCGCGTGAAACTGAGTAAGAAACGGCGAAGGCGATGACACACGCAACCGATCAGCGTCATAAATATGCCGACCGGTATCTCCGACAAGCACCTGATCGGCCACGCCAATGGCACATGCAAGCATGCAGATGCGCAATAGCAGATTCCGGGGCAGAACGGGCTTCTCCAGGCGCAAAAGCAACCCGACAGCAAGCACGAGCGCGACGCATGCCAGCAATATCCAAGTCCAGTTTATGTAGTGAGCGAACAGGCTCACCGAACTCCAGTCGATGCCTTTCAACAGATAAAAATCAAAGACGTTCAAGGTTGAAGCGAGATGAACGGTCTTTTGCGTATTGATCGCATACAGTGCGGCGAGGAACGCCAGCGAAACCAACAGGGACACGCATGCACGCCCCGTAAGCGCGATCAGGCTGATCAGCAGCAATGAAACGGGGATGGAGCTGACCCAGAAGCCGTACGAAAACAGATAACTGTCGATCTCGACATTCAGCGACAGACGGTCCATCGCCCACGAACTAATTGACAATGTCATAAGGGCGGCCACGACTACCCCCAGGCGATATAGCCAGGTCATCCTCACGGGCTAACTCCTTCGCTGCACGGTAACGACAGAGGGAGCAAGCACCCGTATATCGACCAAAACCGCTCTTACAGCGGCTTCCGCCTCGCCTGCGATGGAACACCGGAAAAGGGTTCTAAGTCGAAGCTTGCATGAACCTGACTCCCCGGCGGGAACCTTACTGTCACAAACCATTCTACGCAAGCTTCACGAAAGCTTAATTATGTTGCCGGCGCGTCGGCCTCAAAAACGAACAAGGCCACCGGGGTGGCCTTGTTCGTGCACCGGGATTGCTATCTCGACTCAGGTGCTACCCGTGAAATCCGTCACCAGGGTCACGCGGCGGTTCGGTTGGCCTTCGTCGCCGTGGGCGCCCTTCACGACCTGGCGGTTCTTCACTTCGCCGTAGCCGACGGCGCGGACCTGTTCGGCGTTGAGGCCGCCGGTCTGGATCAGGTAATCGCGCACGGCGTCGGCGCGCTTCTGCGCCAGGCGGCGGTTGTGGGCTGCGCTGCCGGAAGGATCGGCGAAGCCTTCGGCGGTGATGACCGCGTTGGAGTGATGGTCCTTGATGATCTTGGCGAAGTCATCGAGCTGCTTCTTGTCGTCATCGCGGATGGTCGACTGATTGGTATCGAAATGCGCGATCGTATTCACGCTGATGCGGCCCTGCATGGCCGTGATCTGCGAGTCGTATTGCGCGAACTTCTGCTGCATCTCCTGCTTGATCGAGTCGATCTCCTGCTGCTGCTTCTGATCGTTGCCGCGCAACTCGGTGAGGGCGGCGTCGTAGTCGGTCTTCTTGACGAAGTCGGAACAGCCGCAGAGCGCGACGATCATTGCACCCGCGAATGCACGAACGACGTAGGTGGTATGGCGTGCCATGGGTTGGTCTCCTCTTGTTTGGCTTCATGCGTGCGCCTGCCCAGAACAGCAAGACAGCTGCATGCCGAGAGACCCCGCCCCCTACGTCAGGCGGACTATGCTGAAGCCTCCCGGTTGTCACGCATGCCATAGCCATGCAGGCACACGCACACACCGACCCACCGCAGCCATCAACCGCCTGACCGCGGTCTCACGAGACACTGCGCCGCTGCGGCGAAAGACCAGATGAAGATCGAGGGGAGTTTTTCGTTAAGCGCGACTCACGATGGACGACGAGTCACCTTTCTGAATCGATGCTCCTGCACGAGCCACATCGCCACGCCAAAGCCTGTGCCGGCGATCAGCCAGAGCATCGCCGACTGCGCGGTGGTGAGACGCGGGTGCGGAATGAGGTACGTCATGATGAAGAACATCGGCAGGCCGTAGAAGACCACGCCGCTGCGCAGCACAAAGCGCAGCATGCCTCGCTTGCGCGTCCTTGCCCATCGATCGAACTCTCCTGACTGCATGCGTCCTTCTCGCCTTGTTGCATTGCTGGTGTGGCCAACGCAGGGAACGCGCGAGCGCGCCATGCGTTGAGTACCAATAGAGAAGTATGGATCAGAATTCCTTCCAGTGATCGCCGGCGGTGACCAGTTCGGCCGTGGCCGACGGTCGCGCCGGGCGAGCCTGGAACGTCGCCGTGCCGGAGGGCTTCGACGGCGCTGCGTGGGCGACCACGGTGGTTGCGGCCGTCTTCGTCGCTGCCTCTGCTTCGCCTTGCACCGCGAAATAGGCGACCTGCTTGATCAACGCCTGGGACAGATCCAGCGTGTTCCGGCTGGCCGCACTGGCCTCTTCCACGAGCGCAGCATTCTGCTGCGTGACTTCGTCCAGCGTCGTCACCGCGTTGTTGACCTGGCCGATGCCGGCGGATTGTTCTTCCGAAGCCGCGGCGATCACTTCGATGATCGTGCTGACTTCGCGCACTTCGCCGGCGATGTCGTTGAGCGCCTGCCCGGTGCGCTCCACCAGCCCGGCACCTTCGGACACCTTGAGCGTCGTGTCCTGGATCAGCGACTTGATGCTCCTGGCGGCTGCGCTGCTGCGCTGTGCGAGGTTGCGCACCTCGGTGGCCACCACCGCGAAGCCGCGACCCTGTTCGCCTGCGCGCGCGGCTTCGACCGCCGCGTTCAGGGCGAGCAGGTTGGTCTGGAAGGCGATCTCGTCGATCATGCCGACGATTTCGCCCACTTCCTTGCTTGCCTGGGTAATCGCCTGCATCGCGCCGACAGCGGAACCTGCGATGTCGCGGCCCTCTTCCGCGCGTCGACGCATGCGCAGCGCCATCTCGCGTGCCTGACCGGCGCCTTCGGCATTCTGCTTCACGGTGGCGGCGAGTTCTTCCATCGATGCGGCGGTTTCCTCCAGCGAGCTGGCCTGCTCCTGCGTTCGCTGGGACAGGTCGTCGTTGCCCTGGGAAAGGTCGCGCGCGGCACTGTTCACCTGCTCGGCCACGTCGCGCACCTGGGTGACGATGGCGGTGAGCTGGCGATCCATGGCGTCCAGCGAATGCAACGTGTCGCTGAATTCGTCGTTGCCGGTGACGATGGTGGCGTTGTTGAGCCTACCCTGCTGGATGGCACCCGCAAGCATACGCGCCTGGTTCAGTGGCCGCGTCACGGTGCGGATGAGGGCCGCAGCGACGACCAGCAGCACCAGTACGCCCAGCGCGAGGATGGCCAGCGAAAGCCGCCAGGTACGCGCAAAGTGCGTCGCCGCATCGGCCGCCGAACCCCCGGCCTGCTTTTCGTTGATGCTGATGAGCTGGTCGATCGCAGCGGTCTCGCCGGTCATGCCCTGGGACACTTTGCTCACGTGGAGCGCGCGCCCCTCGTCGGTCTTGCCCGCGTCCAGCAGCGCGACCTCATGGTCCATCAAGGGCAGCGTTTCCTTGCGCACCGCCTCGAACTGTTCCGCCACGCGGCGTTCGGCCGCCGTGGACACCATGCCCGGATAGTAGCGGCGCCACGCAGCGTCCAGTCGTTCCTTGTCGGCCGCGATCTTCTTCGCCAAACCTCGCTGGCTGGGATCGATGATCGAGCGGTTCAATGCCAGGCGGTCATCGATGATGGCGGCGCGCACGTCGGTGACCGCCACGATGGCCAGCACGTTGGTGCGATACATGTCGTCGACGAGCCGGTACGTCGCGCGGACTCCGTACAGGCCGACCAGACCCACGACAGCAGCGATGGCCAGGGCGATGCCCATGGCCGCGATGATTTTCAGACGAACGGTAAAGCGCATGATAGCCCTGCCACAGACGGTATCTCCCCTCATGGCGGATATCGGCGCTGCGTGCTTGTCCTTGATGAGCAAGTTCTTGCGCGCCAGCCTGCGTTCATCGACGTGGCTGCCTTCGCGCGATCGGCCGTCCAAACGCTGTGGGCTAGTGGATGTGCTCGATGTCCGAGGGCACCGTGACCCACGGATGCATGCACTCCTCGAACACCGAGATGTTCGGTGCCGGAAACCCCGGGTTGGCGAAGGCGCCGACCGGTACGCCGATCAGGCCTTCGACGGAATCCAGCCGGTAATAGAGCGTCGAACCGCATACCGGGCAGAAATGAAAGGTGGCGTCCTGCCCGGTATCGCCCTTGCGTACATACGCGGTCGCACGGCCGCGGATCACCACGCTCCCCTCGCGAAAGCGCGCCTGCACGCCGAACACGCTGCCGGTGCGGCGCTGGCAGGCGTGGCAATGGCAGATGGAGACGCGCAACGGTTCTTCCGTCGTGCGCAGCATCAGCTGGCGGCAACTGCAGGTGGCGACGCGCTGGGTCATGGCGGAGCTTCCGTGGTGCGATGAGGCGATGCGTCAGGCGTCGTGCCAGGCCAGTTCGAAACCGCCGGCGATGTTCCATGCGCCTGCGCAGGGTGGACGCGAGACGACGGTGACGACGCGCCTGTGCAAGGCTGCCCGTTGCAGTGGATTGAGGTGTCGCTCATGCCATGTGCACCGTGGGTAGCCGGGTGGTGGCGCGCACGATACCTCAAGGCCAAGTGATCGTGTCGGGCGATCGTGCTACGGTCCCTACCTTCTCAGCACGCCGGAGGTGATCGTGTCCCTGTTCCGCCCTCGTCTGATGTCCCTGCTGTTCACCATGCTGGCGGCTGCCAGCCTCCCCGCCGCCGCGCAGACGCTGCGCGTGATGAGCTTCAACGTGCGCACGCCCATGGCCGCCGATGGCCCCAACCGCTGGGAAGCGCGGCGCGACATCTTCGTGCGTACCGTCCGCGAACAGCACCCCGACCTGATGGGCACGCAGGAGCTGCACAAGGAACAGGGCGACTACGTCGTGAGCAAGTTGCCCGAGTACACCTGGTTCGGTATCGACCGCTTCGGTGGGCATGCGGATGAGCACATGGGCGTGTTCTATCGAAAGGACGTGCTGCGGCTGAAGGACTCGGGCAACTTCTGGCTGTCCGATACGCCCGACAAACCCGGCAGCATCACCTGGGGCCATCCGCTTCCACGCATGGTGACCTGGGCGCTGTTCGAACAGATCGCCACGGGTCGCACGTTCTACTACTACAACACGCACCTGCCCTATCGCGAGGAAGACGAGCCGGCGCGACTGAAGGGCGCGAAGGAAATCGTCGCGCGGATCGCGGCACTGCCCAAGGGCGTGCCCTTCATCCTCACCGGCGATCTCAACACCACGCCGAGCAGCGAGACTTACGCGCTACTGACGAAGACGCTGCAGGATGCCCGCGTGGCGTCGCCCAAAGTGGAGGGGCCGGAAAAGACCTTCCACAACTTCACCGGCCAACCGGACCAGCGCATTGACTTCATCCTCACGCGCGGTTTCACGCCGACGCACTACGCCACGGTCACCACGCAGGAGGCCGGACGCTATCCGTCCGATCACTTCCCTGTCGTGACCGACCTGACCTGGACAGCAAGCAAACCCTGATTCGCCGGCGTTTCGCCGGTCGTTTCCAGGTACCGCCAGGCCGCCCCATGGGCGGCCTATGCTTTTCGACGTATTTCCACCTTGCGTGACGAGCGCAACATTCGTCCAGCCGCCCGGCTTTGTTTCAGGCAGACGCGTCACGCCACTTCGGTCAACGGCCGGTTCCGCGTGACGCCGCCAACATCGACCACGTCGGGGCGCGCCATGTTCGCCAATACATCACCTTTCCTTTCCGACACGCCGGGCACGACGACGCCACAGCGCGTTGCGTCACCCTACCCACAACGTGTTGCCGACACGTCGTGCCCGTCGTTCTTTCGTCCCCGTGGTCCGTGTGACAGGACCTCGTTCCACGCTGTTGCCATCGTGATCGAACGTTCTCGCGCTTTCGCTCCATAACGCGACCGCACCCATCATCGAGGCCGCTGCCTCAAGGGAGAACATCATGAAATCGTCGACGCTCTGGCTGGCCAGCGTGGCCGCCTGCAGCTGCATCAGTGCCATTGCCGCGGCCGATGCGCCCAAGCCCATGCTCATTCGCGACTACACCGACTTTGTGGCCCCGGCGGATCAGCAGGCGTACGAAGCCGGCATCAAGAGCTACAACCAGTGCCTCAACCAGCACGGCTTCAAGTACACGTGGACCGCCTGGTCCCACGAAACCGGCGATACCTACGCCTATTCCTATACCACCGAAGCCGTGCCGTGGTCGGCCTTCGATGCGATGCATGAGACGAGCAAGGCCTGCGACCAGATCTTTCGCGCCAGCGTGAATCCACATCTGAAAAGCGAGGTGAGCGGATTCGTCGAGGCACGCAATGACCTGAGCCACATGCCCAAGGGCATGGCTCTGACGTCGCCGTACATCCAGGTGGTCGATTTCAAGCTCAAGCATGGCCATGAGCCGCACGAGGCCTTCATCGACGTTGCCAAGAAGATCGCCGCCGCCGCCGAGAAGACGAAATGGCCCAGCAACTACATGATCGGCGAGATGCAGCAGGCCGGTCCCGATGCGCCGGATTTCGTCGTCGTGATACCTGCCAAGTCGTGGGAAGACCTTGGCAAGGATCCGGAAACGCCGCTCTGGACCATGGTCGAAAACGTGTACGGCAAGCAGGATGCGCAGGCGATGCGCAAATCGCTCAACGAGGCCACTGAAAGCAGTTCATCCCACGTGGACAGCTACAACACCGAGCTCAGCTACAAGGGCGCTGGCAAATAGCTCCTGCGATGACAGAGGCCGCATCCCGCGGCCTCTGTCGCGCCTTGGTCTCGCACCGCCGCGCCATTCACTGCTCGAGCCGCTCGCGCTTGGCACGAATGGCCTGCCGTACGACATGCCCGAACTGACGACCATGCTCACGCTCTTCGCGCTGGCTGCGTTGCGCGTGTGCCGCTTCGCGTTGCAGCTTGCGATAGTTGTCGAGGCGCCGTGGATCCAGCACCCCCTCCGCGACAGCCTGGATCACAGCGCAACCACTGTCGTCTTCATGCCGGCAATCGCGGAAGCGGCACCGTGAGGCGAGCCGTTCCACGTCATCGAAGACCATGCCCAGATCGGGCGCAGTCGCGCCCAGGCGTAGTTCACGCATGCCCGGCGTATCGATGACCCATGCGCCGATCGTGGTGGCGAACATCTCGCGCGACGTGGTGGTGTGACGCCCGCGCGCGTCGTCCTCGCGAATGCCATGCGTCAGTTGCACGTCTGCACCGATGACGCGGTTGGCCAGCGTGGATTTGCCTACGCCCGACGAGCCCACGAAGGCGACCGTCCTGCCGGGCGCCAGCCATGGCGAGAGTTGTTCCACCGATGAAGGGTCGGTGGCATTGACCGCCACCACGGCCATGGAGGGCGCCAAGCGTTCGGCCATCGCCACGTAGGCCGCCGCGTCGGCGCACAGGTCGGCCTTCGTGAGCACCACCACCGGCGTCACCGAGGCGTCGAACGCCAGCGCCAGATAGCGCTCCAGGCGCGATGGATTGAAGTCCTCGTTGCACGAGGACACGATGAATAGCGCGTCGAGGTTGGCGGCGATGGACTGGCGGCGATGTTCTTCGCCGGCCGCCGTGCGCGCGATGAGCGACTGACGTTCCAGCAGGCGGATCACGCGACCCGCCCCATGTTCCACCAGGACCCAGTCGCCGACGGCGATACCGGCATCGGCTTCGACATGGCGCGGCACCACGGCGGTGCCCTGCCCGCGCGAGGAGAACACATCGAGACCGCCCCGATGCACCGCCGCGACGCGCGCGGGATAGCCCGCCTCGAAATCGTCGAGCGTCAGGTGTTGCGCAAACTCAGGCCGCCAGCCGAGCTGGTGGAGGGAAAAATTCAAAGGCATGGGAGCACCCTGCAGACAAAGAGAACGACGGCCAGCCGGAAACGGGGCCGAACGAATCGCCTGGGTGCGAAGCGGAAGATGAAGCGCGCCGGCGAAAAGCCGGCAGAAAATCAGAAGCGCGTCGACCCGGCGGAGGCTGCTGCTACAACAATCATTGTTCTATTCCTCCTCTTGTTGGGTTGATGGGAGGCGCAGAGTAGCCACGCCATGCAGCACATGCAAGTGCTGCACGTCTTTCGTTAGCCATGACGGAAACGCGTGCGTCGAACGCGCACGCCGGCTGTCTTCGCTGCTTAGATGCGAGCCTTGCGCCGCCCCTTCACGGGCGCCTCGCGCGGCGCGGGCGCGGTCGACTCGCGCAACTGCAGCGAATACGGCACCTGCACCAGCAGGCCGGTGCCTCGGCCGCGCAGCAGTTCCATCAGTTGCAATGCCGCGAGCTTGCCCATGTCGCGGGCTGGCTGGCGCACGGTGGTGAGCGGCGGCCACAGTTGCGTGGCGAGCGGCGTATCGTCGAAACCGCAGACGGAGAGATCCTGCGGGACCTTGAGGCCCCGCTCGTTCGCCGCCCACATCACGCCGGCCGCCATGTCGTCGTTCGCGGCAAAGATGGCCGTTGGCGGTTCGGCAAGCGTAAACAGCTGCCGGGCGGCGAGCACGCCGGAGCCGAAGGTGAACTCGCCTTGCACCACATACTTCGGGTCGTAGGCGATGCCCGCGGCCGCCATCGCGTCCTTGTAGCCGTTGAGTCGCCAGCGGCTGGCGCCGTGGTTGGCAAAGCCGGCGATATAGGCAATGCGGCGATGGCCCTGCTGCAGGAGATGATCGACCAGCGCCTTCGCAGCCTTCTGCTCGTCCATGCAGACGCCGATCACGCCTTCGTGGTTCACCGGCGAGATGCTTGCGTGCGGCACGCCGTGTTCTTGCAGGCGCTTGAGCAAGGGCGCGTAGTCGGTGAGCGGTGGCGTCACGATCACGCCGTCGATGTGGTGGTCGGACACTAGCGCGTCGACGCGACGGATGAAATCCTGGTCGCGTACGCGCAGCGGGCACACCATCATGCTGTAACGGTGCGCATCGCAGGCATCGAGCACGCCGTCCTGGATTTCGGCGAGATAGGTCGAGGCCGGGTTGTCGTTGTTGTCATAAAGCATCGCCACCAGGAACGAGCGGCTGCCGGCCAGGCCGCGCGCGGAAGGGCTGGGGCGATAGTTCATCGATTCCATCGCCGCCAACACCTTCTGGCGGGTGGACTCCTTGACCGAGGGCTCCTCGTTGAGCACGCGCGACACCGTCTTCGGCGAGACGCCCGTCGCGCGCGCTACATCTTCCAGGCGTACCCGCATGTCTTCTCCCGGCCGTGCCAAGCTGCCGGGTGACTATGCCTCCCGGACCGGGGGGCTTACAAGGCGCCGGCAACCACGAGGCCGCGAGCGCCCCCTTGACGCCCGGTCGACCCGATATGACCCAGGCTTCCCTTCGCTGATCGGCCGCTTCGGGACGCGAACATGACCCACACGCCTTCGCCCATCGACGCCTGGAACGGGCACTCCGGATGCACCTGGGTCGATCTTCAGCCGGTGCTCGACGGCATGTTCCGGCCACTCAAGGAGGTGCTGGTCGATGAAGTACGCGCCCGCTCGCCGCGCCGTCTTCTCGATATCGGCTGCGGAACCGGCGACACCACGCTCGCGGCCGCCCGGGCGCTGGGTGAAGACGCCGAATGCGTGGGCGTGGACATATCCCGCCCGATGACGGAAGCCGCGGTCGAACGTGCACGGCGCGATGGCTCTTCCGCGACGTTCATCTGCGACAACGCCCAGACGCATGACTTCGCCGCCGACAGCATCGACATGTTCATCTCGCGCCTTGGCGTGATGTTCTTCGAGCAGGCCGTCATCGCCTTTGCCAACCTGCGGTATGCCGCGCGCAACGACGCCTCGCTGTGCTTCATCGTGTGGCGAAGCGCGGAAGAGAATCCGTACATGACCACGGCCGAACGCGCGGCGGCGTCGGTGATCGAGCTTCCTCCACGCCTGCCCGGGCCGGGCCAGTTCGGATTCGCCGAAAGGGAACGCGCGGCATCGTTGTTGGCGGATGGCGGCTGGAAGCATGTCGACATCCAGCCGCTCGACGTCACCTGCACGTATCCGTCCAGCGAACTGATCGGCTACTTCATGCGCCTGGGGCCGGTGGGCGTCGCGATGCAGCAGGCCGATGAAGCGACACGCACGCGCGTCATCGCCGCCGTAAGGCCCGCCTTTGATCCGTACGTGTTTGGCGACGAAGTGCGTTACAACGCCGCCTGCTGGATCATCCGCGCCCGCGCATCGTGACTGCACAGGCAAGGCCAATCCGGGCGTTCGGTCAAGCAAGCACGAACCGCTCAATCCGCCGCCGCGAAATGCGCCATCTGATCGGCATGTGCCTTGATGAACGCGGGCCGCGCGGTGGCGCGGGCCACATAATCGCGGCACGCAGGGTGGGCTGCGAGCCCATCGAAGCGGTCGACCAGCCGCAAGACGTCCGCCATGACGATGTCGGCGACGGAAAAGGTTCCCGCCAGCCATTCGCGCCCCGCCAGGATCGGTTCCATATGCGTGAGCCGCGCATGCAGGAAACCATCCAGCAGCTTTCGCCCCGCAGCCTCGTCGGTCACCCCGGAGAACACGAAGATGGACCAGGGCACGCTCGCCATTTCCACCGAATTCAGCGCGGCGAACAGCCATTCCATCGCGGTGCTGCGTCCCTGCGGATCGGTGGGCATCAAGGACTCGCTGCGCTGCCCCAGATGCATCAGGATGGCGCCGCTCTCGAAGATCGAGACGTCGCCATCCGTCAACCACGGCACCTGCCCGAAGGGCTGATGCGCGAAGTGCTCGGCGCCCCGTGCATCGAACGGCACGCTCTCGACGCGATACGGCAACCCCGCTTCCTCCATCGCCCAGCGCACGCGCAAATCACGCACATAGCCGCGTGGCATGTCGGGAACCCAGTTGAATGTGGTGAGGATCAGATCAGCCACGCGTGCCTCCCTTCGTCATGCCTGGAATCGTTGGTGGTCATCACGCCAGGCTGGCATGCCTGTCGTGCGCGGCCGGCGCCTCGTTCGACTTGCTGGCCGGCCACGGATCGGCCCAGGCCGGAAGGCGGTCCAGCCCATCGAGCCAGCGGACGATATTCGGAAATTCCGCCAGCGGCATCTCGGAACGACGCCAGTCGCAGGCCATCGCGGCCAGCTGGAAATCGGCGATGGTAAGTCGACCGCATGCCACGAAGTCGCAACCTTCCAGATGGCTATCGAGAACGGCGGCAAGTTGCTTCAAGCCGGGCAATGCCGCAGCCAGCTCCGAGCGGTCCGGCGGGCCGATGTTGAAGGTTTCCTTCACCACGAACTCGAAGTAGAACGGCCCCACCGCGCCTGCCCAGTGATTGTCGTTCCACGACAGCCAGCGAATGACCTCGACCTGTTCGGCAGGGTTGTGCGCCGGCCACAGGTCGGAGCCTTCCTTGATGCACAGGTAGGCATTGATGGCGGACGATTCCCACAGCACGAAGTCGCCGTCGACCAGGGTCGGCGCCTTGCCGTTGGGATTGAGCGCCTTGTACTCGGCGGTCTTGAGACCGCCCGCCTTCGCGTCGACCTGAATGCACTCGGCGTCGATGCCGAGATACTTCACCAGCGCCAGCACACGGCGCGGCGCCTGCGCCTTGATCCAGTAAATCTTCATGTTCGATCTCCGGTTGTTATCCATGACCGATGACCGAGGTTACCCCGCCGCAAAATATGTTAAAGAACATATTTTCAGGCCTGCTATACCTGTCCCCGAGGAGGTTCGCAGTCATGCCCTACAGCCCTGAACATAAAGTGCAGACGCGAGCGCGCGTCGTGGAATCCGCCCGCCGCCTGTTCAATCGCCACGGCTTCGAGCAGGTCACCATCGACCAGGTGATGGCCTCTGCAGGACTCACCCGCGGTGCGTTCTATCACCACTTCGACAGCAAGGACGACCTCTACGCCGCCGCTGTCGCGAGTTTCGAAACCTGCAATCCGTTCGCCACCGCCAACGCGGACCAGGTGGTCAAGGACCCCAAGCGCATGGCGCGCATGCTCGTCGATCTCTACCTCAGCGATGAAGTGCTGGAGAACATCGACCTGCATTGCCCGCTGTATGCGCTGCCGTCCGATGTGGCGCGCGCCGGGCTGGAACCGCAGCAGGCCTATACCGACCTCATGCGCGGCATGCGCCACATCTATCGCTGCGCGCTCAAGGGTATCCGCGACGCGGATCGCCGCGCCGAGGCCATGGTGGCGCTGTGCGTGGGCGGCATGGTGCTTGCGCGCACCACCAACGACCCGGAGCTGCGCAAATCCCTGCGTGAATCCGCACGACACCAGGCGCTGGCCCTGCTGAAACTGGATTGAGCGGGCCGCGCATAGGCCGGCTCGTCCCGCCCCACGCGGCGTGAACGGCTGCTCACGCGCCCATGTCCGGCCATGCCAGAATCGGGCAGACTTTGCGCGGCAGCAGCACGCATCCATTCCGAGGGAGGGGACATGACCGAAGCCAACGAAGAGCGCAAACCGTGCCCGGTATGCGGCGAATCCATCATGGCCGTCGCCAGGAAATGCCGGTTCTGCGGCACCGACCTCGAGGCGTACCAGGCGGCACGCGACGCCACGGTGGAAAAGGTGCTCTTCCAGGGCCATCCGGCGGTGTTCTACAGCTTCGGACAGTACGTCATCGCGGTGATTACGCTGGGCATCGCGGCACTGGTGTACTGGATGCAGAGCATCTCTGTCAGCTACACCATCACCACGCAGCGCATCCGCGTCGAGCGCGGCCTGCTGTCGAAGACGCAGGACAACCTCGAGCTGTTCCGCGTCGATCACTTCGACCTTGAGAAGCCGCTCGGCATGCGACTGCTCGGGCAATGCCTGCTCTGCATGCATTCCTCCGATCGCGACATGCCGTCGGTTCGCCTGTACGGCATCCCCGACCTGGAAGCCATGGCGGACACGCTGCGCGACTGCTCGCTGCGTGAACGCACGCGCCGTCGCGTGCTGCCGGTCGAGAACATGTAAGCCACGTTTCGGTTCCGCATGCGAACAGGGGCGCCACGGCGCCCCTTTCTTTTGCGATGCAGGCACAGGGGTTCGTGCGGCCTCAGAACGCGGCGACGTCGATCACCGCCTTGGCGAACGCCTCGGGCGCTTCCTGCGGCAGGTTGTGGCCGATACCGCCGGTGATCAGGCGATGCTCGTACCTGCCGGTGAACTTCTTCGCATAGGCACTGGGTTCGGGATGCGGCGCACCGTTGGCGTCGCCTTCCATGGTGATGGTGGGGATCGCGATCGCCGGCAGCATGGCGAGCTTCTTTTCGAGGTCGTCGTACCTGGCTTCGCCCTGCGCCAGGCCCAGGCGCCAGCGATAGTTGTGGATCGCCACGGCGACCTGATCCGGGTTGTCCAGCGCCGCCGCCGAGCGCTTGAACGTGGCATCGTCGAACGCCCATTTCGGCGAGGCGGTTTCCCAGATCAACCTGGCGAAGTCGTGCGTGTACTTCGCATAGCCCTCTGCGCCGCGCTCGGTGGTGAAGTAGTACTGATACCACCATTGCTGCTCGGCCTTCGGCGGCAGCGGTGCGCGATTGAGTGCCTGGCTGCCGATCAGGTAGCCGCTCACCGACACCAGCGCCTCGCAACGTTCCGGCCACAACGCGGCCATGATGTCCGCCGTGCGTGCGCCCCAGTCGAAGCCCGCGACGATGGCCTTCTTGATATGCAGCGCATCCAGCAGCGCCAGGCCATCGGCGGCCAGCGCAGCCTGCTGGCCGTTGCGTGGCGTATCGGCCGACAGAAAGTGCGTGTCGCCATAACCGCGCAGGTACGGAATGATCACGCGGTAACCGGCCGCCGCCAGGATCGGCGCAACGTCCACGAAGCTGTAGATGTCATACGGCCAGCCGTGCAGCAGCAACACCGGCTTGCCATTGGCCGGACCTTCTTCCGCATAGGCCACGTCGAGCGCATCCGTCTTCACGCGCTTGATCGACGAGAACGATGTGTGCCCTGTGCGAACGCTCGCCCTGCCGCCGGTGGCGGGCTTGGCCGTCTGTGCGCTGGCGAGCGACATCCAGCCCACCTGCGTGGCCGCCAGCCCCAGGGCTGCCGTGCCCAGAAACGTGCGCCTGCGTTGATCGATACGGTCCGACATGGTCCTCTCCCGGCTGGTTGGTGTACCGGCATAGGAGAGCATCGCCATGTATTGCCATCGTGTCGCCCACCCGGGATCTTTGCATGCCTGTGTATCCGACGGCCCCGTGATACATGCCGATACAAACCGGCCATGCAGGCGCAGCGACCTTCCGGGCCTTGCCCGCCGCCCGGATCGGCGTTACCTCTAGGGCTCCCTGCCGCACGGCATCGCGGCGCCACACCCCCACACTGGAACCTCGCCATGCAGATCGAGCCGGAGAAGACTGCTGTTCGCGTCGCGCTGTGGCGCGCCATGCACACCCTGATCGATCCACCTCCGCATGTGCTGGACGATGCGGTCGGGTTGCAGCTGGTGGCGCCGGATGAAACCTGGCGGCAACGCCCGGACATGGATCCGCAAGGCACCCGCGGCTTTCGCGCCGGCGTGGTGGCCCGGGCGCGCTTCATCGAAGACCTGGTCGCGGAACAGGTAGCGCACGGCGTGACGCAATACGTGCTGCTTGGCGCCGGCCTCGATACCTTCGCGCAACGCCGGCCGGACATCGCCTCGCAGCTGCGCGTCTTCGAAGTGGATCAACCTGGCCCGCAGCTGTGGAAGCGCGAACGCCTGATCGAATCCGGACTGGGCATACCCTCGTGGCTGCACTTCGTGCCGGTGGATTTCGAAGCCGGCCAATCGTGGTGGGAGAAACTGGTCGAAGCCGGCTTCGACACACGCGAGCCCGCGGTGGTGGTTTCCACCGGCGTCTCCATGTACCTCAGTCGCGAAGCCAACATCGCGACGCTGCGCCAGGTCGGCACGCTCGCGCCCGGCTCCTCGCTCGCCATGACCTTCCTGCTGCCGCTGGAGCTGATCGATCCCGCCGAGCGCCCCATGCACCAGATGCTGCACGAACGCGCGCACGCCTCCGGCACGCCCTTCATCAGCTTCTTCAGCCCCGACGACATCATGACGCTCGCGCGCGAGGCGGGTTTCGACACGGCAAGATACGTGTCCAACGATGATCTCAATGCACGTTACTTCACCGGTCGCGCAGATGGCATGGAGGTGCCGCGGGGTGAGGCGTTCCTGATCGCGGCGATCTGATTCCGCCGCAATGACGATGGCCGCGTTTTCGGGATGGTCTTCACCACCGGCTCGCTCGGCTGCACGATCGGCATCGCGCCGAAGTCCTGAGTGGCCGTGAGTGCGAAACGACACAAGTCCGTCGATGCACGGCGAAGAGCCGGATCACACGTCCGACTCTTCGCTCACATGCCAAAGTGCATCGTTATCCCGGCATGGGCAGGCACTCCACGATCTCGATCGAGTCGCCGGGAAAGATCGTGAAATGCGGGTGACCTTCGAACATCCTGGCGGCGGACTCCTGCGAGTCGGCGCGCACCACGGTGTAGCCGGTCAGGTTGTTGCGTGTGCTCTCGATGCCATCCTTGGAGACGCGCAGCGTCTTGCCCAGTGGTGCACCGGTATCGATGATGGCCGCCTTGTGGGTTTCGACCCACTTGCCCCAAGCCTGCATGCCTTCCTGCTCGCGCTTCTTGCGCGCGTCCTCGCTCAAGGCGTTCCATCCGGATGCATTGAACGACGCCTCATTGCCAAGATAAACCGCCA
Source organism: Dyella jiangningensis (assembly GCF_003264855.1). NCBI lineage: Bacteria > Pseudomonadati > Pseudomonadota > Gammaproteobacteria > Lysobacterales > Rhodanobacteraceae > Dyella > Dyella jiangningensis. Next base: position 1,161,550 of record NZ_NFZS01000004.1, read on the forward strand.
GAAACTGCTTCATGGTCCACTCCTCGCCAGGTGTCCGATGTCGACAGGCGAGCCCAGGGACGGCCCGTCCTGCGATGCATGACTCTACCGGTCGGCCAGCTTACGCCGCGGCAATTTATGTTAAAGAACATATTTTGGGCGCATGCGCGGCCCGGCTTTCAGGCGCTTTCGGCGGGAACGTGGGTATCGATCCAGTCGATGATGAAGATATCCAAGGGCGTGCGTTCCGGCACGTCGATGCCAGCGACGCGAACAAAGGTCGCGGCTGCCTTGATCAGCGACTGACGCGCGATGCTGGTGGCCTGGCGTGCCGCCGCCTGCTTCTGGCGAAGCTGCACGATATGTGCCGACGGCTTTCCCGGCTTGGCGAACTTTTGATAACGCCGCAGCTCGTCCGCCGCGAGCGTGGTGTCGAACGCGGCCTGCAGGGTGGCCTTGCGCGCGGTCAGCAGCAGCGCAAGCGATGCCATCAACTCGGCGCGCGACTCAGGCGGCACAGACAGCAGACTTTCGAGAAGTGGCGGCAAGGTGCCCAGTGCGTCGCGTGGAATATCGCTGCCGGCCTGCTCCAGCCGCGCGAGGAAGCCCGCGTAGGGAAAGCGCATCGCTGCAGTCATAGGAAAACCATCGTTCGTAGAGCGTGACCTACGCCTGCGCTCGGTTCGTTCAACAGCGGGCCAGTATCCCTCAGCCCAGCTCATTCCCGCGGCGCAGGTGAACGCCGAGCTCCGTCGCCAGCTCGCGCATGGCCTCGGTGTCGCGCGACAGTGTCATCCAGCCCGCGAGGCTGTCGTCGTCGGTATCGCGAACCCACAAGGTGTATCCGTGCGGGGCGAGATTATCGTACGCGGTGCCGATGAGTTCGGCGGCATCGACATCGGCATGGAAATCGTCGTCGTCCGGATCGCCATCCCAATCGATGTCGATGTTCCAGCGCGCCGAAAGCTCATCCAGCGCCTGCACCAGTGCACGCGTGTCGTCCGCGCCCACGTGGAATGTCGAACGCCAATCGGCCACCTGCCCCACCGCCTGCGCCACGTCGACGTCGTCGTCCGGCGTATCGCCCACCACATCGCGATAACCGGCGAATTGCTGGAAGGCCGTGTCGTCGTCACCGGGGTTGATCAACAGCAGCAACTGCCAGACCTGGGCCTCCAGCGAGCTGTCGCCATCGTCGTGAAAGTGGTGGCTGGATTCGAAATCGTCGTCGGAGCTCGTCATGGCGTGTCACCTGAAGTCGAAACGGCATGATCGCCGCTGTGGGGCGTGTTGCATAGCACTGCCTGGCATGGGTGCTAGAGCCCGAGCCACAGCCCGCGATCCATCGCTGCCGCCCGACATGCCGGGTGGCCGGCGCCCGGGCTTACTCGGATTCGTCGTCGACCTCCCGACCGTTGATCTTCTGCAGCGGCCGATGATTGTCCGGGAACATCTTCGAGAACGACGCGACCTGCGCCTTGGACATCTGGATGGGATGCGCCAGCACGATCCAGCGCACACCTTCCGTGCATGGCGGCGTGGTCAGCGAACCGCTGTAGACATAGGCCTCGTGGTTCTTCGGAAGCACGGCGGCGAGATCCACGGGAATCGGCTTCCCTGCGGTGGACGATGCGTTGCCCATCGCGGGCGGAAGACTATGGAACACCGGTGCGAGACTCGGATTCTCATCGCCGAGCTTGACCATCACGCCCACGACGAGGATGTGCTTGGCGCCATCCTGATTGACGAAGTGGATTTCCAGCGGAAACCGCGTCTTGTCCACGATGTGTTCGCTGGGCGAGTGGAAGTGGAACTGCGCCAGCCGATAGGTATCGCCTTCGTAGACCACGGTGTCCTTGGCGTCGGTGACATTGGCCTGCACCGTGTGGCCGTTGTTCACCAGGTCCACATCGCCCTTCTCGTAATCGATGTGGAACTCGCCCGCCTTGCCGGGTTTGGCGTCGCGCGACTCCAGGTCGATAGGCGACTGCGCCAGGCCCACGCCACAGGCGGAAAAGCTCGGATCCAGCGATGTCCAATGCGCCGGCCCCGCCTCGCCCGTATAAGCCCAATGCGGCGATGAAGCGCCCTTTTCCGTCGACAAAGGCAACGCCAAGGCGCCCGCCGACGCCGCCGCGACCGCCATGACGGCCACCGCCGCCATATGCCATTTCGATGCCTGCATGACCTTCCCCCAACGACGCTGAGTACGCCCCACGGGAACGGGTCGCGCCGGTCATGTCGATGAAGCGCAGACATGCCACCGTGACCGCCTGCCGTCGACCCGCGTGTATCCCCAGACAGGGCCGACCGGCCGTGGGATTGTCACTCGGAAACCCTTGCGCTGCCGTGAAAAAGGGCCCGACCGCTAGCACGCACACCTTCTTGGTCGCGCCGGCCACATGGATAGGCCTGAATATCCTTTGGGACTCATGTAACCGGCGCGGTCACAACAGCGAAGAACCTGTCATGAAGACATCCCTTTTCGCCAGGCTTGCCATTGCTCCCCTTCCGTTGCCACGCGATATCTACGCCCTGCCGTTGCGGCTGATCATCGGCCTGGGCTTCATGGAGCATGGCTATGCGAAGCTCGCCCGCGGCCCCGATGCGTTCATTGCCATCCTGCATTCAATAGGCATGCCGTTTGCTGGCCTGTTGGGCTGGTCCACGGTCGCGATCGAGCTGATCGGCGGATTGCTTATCCTCCTGGGCGCGTTCATACCACTAGCGGCGCTGCCAATGCTTGTCGTGCTGGCAGTCGCGATCTTCACGGTGCATCTGCCCAATGGCTTCAGCTCGATCAAGCTGATGTCCTACGACGCCATGGGTGCGCACTTCGGCCAACCCGGCTACGAAACGGACCTGCTCTACGCCGCCGGGCTGCTCGCGCTGTGCATCGGCGGCGCCGGTCCCTGGGCGCTGGACAGCTATTGGGCGTCCCGACGCAAACAGGGATGATCCTCCCGCTAGACTGGGCCCAAGGGATGCAACCGCGCGTGCCGGATAGCGCGCTGCCGCATCCACCTACAGTCGATGCTGCCCTACGCGGGCGAGGTGCTGGCGATGGCCGACGCGAGCAAGAGTCCCGAGCGATTGCTGTTCTTCTCCGATGGCGTGTTTGCCATCGTCATTACGCTGCTGGTGCTCGAACTTCGACCACCACATGAAGCTACGTTCGCCGCATTGATTCAACTCTGGCCATCAGGGCTCGCGTATGCGGTGAGCTATCTGTTTCTCGCGATCGTGTGGGTGAACCACCACCACGTATTTCGTTACTCCACCGAGGCTTCGCGATCGCTCATCTGGGCAAACTTCGGACACCTTTTCAGCGTGTCGCTGGTACCCTTCACCACCGCGTGGATCGCCGACTCCGAGCTCGCACCCGTGCCTGTCGTGCTGTACGCCGTGGTCTTCGCCTTCATCAACATCACCTATGTGATGTTGTGCAGGGAAGCCATCGACCGGCAGGGCGTGCGCAAGCTCTCCGCATCGGAGCGCAAGGTCATGAGGATTCGCTCGATGGCCACGCTGAGCACGTTCGTGCTGGCCGCCCTGGTAGCCGTTCGACTTCCCATGGTCGCCATGGTGCTGATTTGTACGTGCCTGGCGATCTACTTGCGGCCGAGCGTGTCCAATCGGCCTTGAGGCACGGGGTCACTCGAGTCAGGGGACGCGCTTCATTCCGCCTCGGAGCAGTTCAATAGCTCCTGAAATGCACCGCCGCGTGCGCGCCATCGCAGAAGGGCTTGTTCTTTGACTGGCCGCATCGGCAGAGCGTCACGCGGTTACGCACTTCGTACTTGAATCCGTCGGCGGAAACGACGGGGATGCCACCGCGCAACCAGAGGGGGCCGCTGCACTCTTCCACCGGATCCTCGATGAGGCCGATGGATACCGGCAGTCCGGTTTCGATGGGCTCACCAGTCGCCCTGTCCCAGGCCACAAGGCGGCCAGACGGGCACTGATTCACCTGCCGAAGGAACATGGCCCGTACCTGCGGATCATCGCTCTCGGCCACCTGATTCCAGACCTGCCCGTTGGGATCGCAGAACCGCGCGAACGCGCAGAGGTTTTCCACATCGGTCAGGGTATGCGCGGGGCCATTCAGTGCCTGCGCCTGATCGAGATACGGCTGCCGGCTTGCCGTTTCGGTACCATCAAAGCCCACTGTCTTATGCGAGCCATCGCAAAACGGCTTCGACCGCGACATGCCACAGCGACATAACGCGTAGCTCGCCGGATGATCCATCGGCGGCCCTTCCTGCCAATTCTCCGAACCGCCTTCGCTGTCAGCGACAACCGTTTGTGTCGCCAGCGCGATATCGCCCACGACCAGATACGGACCATTCCTGGAAACGGTCACCTGGATGTTCGTCACTTCCGATGCCATGCGAATCACTCCCGGGCCATGGGATACTTCTGCTTCGCTACCATGGACCGATGCACGAAGTGGCCGCGTGAATTCGAGATGGACCACACCATAGAGGCGCGAGAAGCCGAACGGGGAGCATTCGAGCGTGGACTTTGCCGCAAGCGTATTCGGCCTGGCGCGCCTAAGTAACGCTCCGTGGACAGTGAGCGACTACGTGCTTACCGTCGTTCCGCTGAGCATCGCGCTTGTGGCAATGATCAGGCGCCAACTTCGAAAGGATGTCGAACCTGACGAGACGCCGGCACGGCAACGCAGGCGATTCCGCCGACGCCATCGGTAGCGTCGGCCAGCCACCATGCAGCGCACATTTGCACGTTCTCCGTGCTGACATCCAAGCTGCGCTCCGATCCGACGTCTCCGCCCTTCGCTAGTGCTAGAACGCTACACGTCTGATAGTACCTAGGGCGAACTGGCGCTCGACGAGGTCGTTGGCGTCGATGCCTCGGTGGCTGCCCGTTGGGGCGTGTCGGCCGGGCACCAGGTCTTGAGGCGCTTGCCTGCGCGGAACAGATCGATGCATTCGCGCATCTCGGCCTTGAAAGCCAGATCAGGTGTATTCACCGGGCAACCGGACGATAGTGGCTGGCCGTCCTTGTACTCGGCGATGCAGCTTGCGAGTGGTGGCGTCTTCGGTGGATTTGGATTGTTGGCCAAAGGCGCGGGTGGCAGGTTGAGGCGTTCATCGCGATCCATGGACGACACTGGAGGCGGCGGCGCGGCGCATAGCGGGTTGGCGGCCGTGCTCTTCTTGTCGGGATCGCAGACGCTTTTGGCGATTGCCTTGATCGCATCGCCTATATGACGCCCCACGGCGCCACCGGCGGTTTCGTTCGGCGGCGGGAAGTACTTTTCGAAGCGCGTGGCCTTGTACTGCATGCGGTTGCTGTCGTGCTGCATGATCTGGCGATCATCCGTCGGCTTGGCCGGTTCGGCCTTGGCGTTCGCGTCTGCTGTTGCCGACGTCGATGCCGTGGGCGGCAGATGAACCCCGAACACATGAATGGCGGGCGGCGTGGCAACAGAGGCCGCCGGCGCAGGCGCCGCCTGATGATCCTGCATGACCATGGCGTCACGGCGGGGCTTTTCGCGCGCTACTGGCTTGATGGGCGACGTCGCCACTGGCTGCGGCGCCATCGTCTTCTCGGGCACCGTGGATGGTCCCGGCGGCGGCGCGGCTGGCGACTTGCTGGGGCGATCGATCAACCGAACAATCAACGCACGATCGTTGCCGGCGCTTTCCATTGCACGTTGCTGCGACCCGGGCTGCATTTCGTACCACAACGCCAAGGCAAACAGCGCGTGCAGCGCACACACAAGAACCCATGCGAGCGTCAGTGCCGGCCGCGTCAGCGGCGGCTGTCGCCAGCGCCTTCGCCCTAAAGCCTGGCGCGTTTCGCTGTCGAGCAGTGCCAGGCCTCGGGCACGATCACCTTCTTGTTTATCTCCACCCCGCCCAGAACGTTCCACGACCCTGCCTCATGCAAGCCAATTATCCCCGGCAAAAACCTGCGCATATCGGCGGCGCGTGTTGAGGCGAGCCACGATAGACAGGTTCTTTTGTCGAGGGTTCCCCGGGCGGGAGCCAAAACAGGAGTCAAAGGGAGCGCAGTTGCCGTGAAGGTTCGATAGCCATCGAGGCTGTTCGAATGCCCCTCATATGGGTTGTCGTACTGCTCGAAAGAAGCGCGTGTTCAGAGTGGTTATTGCGAAAGAAATAACGACACATGCGCCCCGCTTCTCTCAATGATGAGAGGCCGCCGGAGCTCCACCGACATTGGATGCGACCAGCCCTAGTCCCTTCCAGAATTCCGGTGGATAGGACAACGCCGGGGATCCAACCCATCCTCGCACCACGTCGAGTTCATAGCCATCGCCTACACGCTTGTACGACACGGAGTTCAGTGCGATGGCATCCCAGTCGCCGGTAAAGGTGAGGTCCTGAAGCTTTTCCGGGTAGCTTCCATGCCGCAGCTTGTACAACTCGACAAGAGCGATCGTCGTCTTGAAATGCTGATCGCCAAACTTGGCATCAGCCTCCTGCTTGAGCGCACAGGCGGTTGCGAGCGTGATCGCACAGATGACGAACAGCCATCTAGCGGTCTTCTTGAGCATGTGTCTCTCCTGATCCGGATACTTCGGCAAGATCGAGACATCGCCCTGGCCTTTGATAGCCACGATGCTCTGTCCTCAAAAAACCAGGGCCAGAGTCGCCTTTATGGAAAAGTGCGCCCTGGCCCTGCCTTGAATGATGAATTATCGACGTGCAGCAGATCAGGCAGCAGTCGCCGCCGCCACGCCGCTCACTGCGTCGTCACCGCACACGTCGCGCCATAGGTGATACATGACGCCGAACATCACCGCGAACATCGCCAGCATCATGGCGAGGTAGAGCGGGATCATCAGCACCAGCGTCAACCACGCCCCGACGAGCTTGCCAATCAGGGTCAGCAGAAGCGCGACGATCGCGAAGGCGATCACGATCACAACCCAGGCGAGCACGAGGCTCACGGCAAACACGAGCAATGGCAGCAGGTTCTTCAGCGCGCCGACCAAGCCGTCGCCGATGGCACCGAACACACTGCGTTTGCCCAGTGCGACCTGGCCAAGGCTGATCGCGTAATAGCCCGTCATGAAAAGACCAAACACCATGATGAGCGCCATGGCGGTGCCAAAGCCCGGCGGCAGACCCGGTGGTGGCTGGTGGGCGGCCTGTGCCGTCATCACCTGCATGTACCAGCTGGCAATGCCACTGCCTGCCACCGCGATAACGATGGCGATCACGATGATGTAAAGCAGGATGTTCGCCAGCCCGAATGCGATCAGGCGCCACGCTTCGCCGCGCCGGTACGGGTTGAAAATGTCGAGCGCGCTCGCCGACAAACCACGCTCCGTTGCGTCGACAACCTGCAGGTAGCCCGCGTAGAGCGGCATGATCAACAAGCTGATCAGCATCGAAATGGCCATCATCGAGACAAGGGCGGTCGGGCTCTGCGCCATGCCGGTGCCTATCGCGCCGAACTGCATCGGCAGCGTGACCAGCGTCGGCAACAGGCACGCCACGACCAGCAGGGCTGCGCCTCCCAGCATGGGCTTGGGATGACGGAAGCCCGCACTGAAGCCATTCGTCAGCCAGCCAAAGCCAGCTGCCGGTCCATTGGATCGTGTCGCCATGTTTTCCCCTTTTTGGATCAGCGCCCCCGCGCCGAGCAGGCCCAGCATAGCCGGTGGCGACAAGGCTACCTAGGGAATGCTTCATCGTCGGGGCAAGCCCGGAAGCAGAGTCCACCCACCGAAGAAGCGGTTCAAGCCCGATCCCGCTCGCCCATGACGCTGGCACCGGCTTCTCCTCAGCGATAGCCTTCAGGCATGCCGCTAGCTCACCACGTTTGAGTGGCGCTAATCAGGGGGATATATGGGAAAGCGCAAGGAACGCGGTTTCGACGTGCTGGCGTCGTTGCACTGGCCGGTGTGCCTGGTGCTGGGGCTGATCGGCTTCATCGGCATCCAGTACGGCATCGGTTGGCTGTGGGGGTCGAGCAGCCATCCGTTCTTGGCGGGGTTCGCCAAGGCGGTGTCGATGGGCCTCGACAGGCCTTTGGCATGGTTCGCCCTATTCGTTTGCAGCGCCGCAGCATTTGCGTCGTTCCTCGACCGGCGCAGACGTCGCCGCCTGCTGGAGTCCCAGACCGGCATGGACAGCCTCAGCAGCATGGACTGGCGTTCATTCGAACGCCTGGCCGGCGAAGCCTTTCGGCGGCAGGGCTATGCCGTGAAAGAAACCGGCCAGGGCGGTGCTGACGGCGGTATCGATCTGGAGCTGAGCAAGGACGGCCAGATCACCCTGGTCCAATGCAAACAATGGCGCTCACAACGCGTCGGTGTGCAGACCGTGCGGGAGATGTACGGCATCCTGGTGGACCGGGGCGCCGCCGCCGTGAAGATCGTCGCCCTCGGTCACTACACGTCCGATGCCGCAGCGTTCGCTCGCGGCAAACGCATCGAACTGGTCGATGGTCACGCATTGCTCGCCACGATCAAGGGCATCCAGGCGAGGAAGGAACCTGACGGCGCGTTGGATCATCCCTTGGTTTTCGTCGGTGGCCTGGCGGTCTGCCTGCTGTTCGCGGTCGCGCCGCCCAAGCAGCAGCCGGAGCGTCCTGCCATCGTACCGAACGCATCATTGCCGTCCTCACCCGCACCACGCCAAAGCACTATTGCCACGCAAGGCGCGCCGGCGATCCGGACTGCTTCCACTCCCGTGCAGGCTGCCGCATCGCCGAGCCAAAAGGTCTACAAGGCAGACCCACCCATGTCGAATGAGGAGCTACGCGATTGGGAGAAGAGGAATCGCGAAGCCATGAAGATTCTGGAGAAGACCACGCCGGAGCTGGAGACGGCGCCGACACATTGAGGCCGATCGCCACAAAGAATGCACCAAGTGCACTTCTTCAGTCATTCGAAGGTCGACCTGAACCTTCTTGGCGACGGGTTGGCCAGAACGTGAAAGTGAATAGCGAACAACCCCTCCGGCGGCGAGATGCTACTTAGCAAGGAAATAGCAGTAACGCCACGAAAGCTTGCCATCGTGATTACTCGATCGGGACTAACGTTTTTGGCGGCATCAAGATACCGCGGCCATGAAAACGCGTCATGTGTTCAGCGTGCCAGACATCCAGGCGGCCGGCGTCGCGATGAAGGTGGCGCGCGACTGCGGGATCGCCGACCGGGACATCTCTTTGATTGCGCGCTCGGACATCGAGTTGGCGGCCATCCCCTGCGAGCGGAAAGTCGTCGAAGGCGACTTCTATCCAGCGGCGATACGAGGGGTGCTTGGCGGCGCGGCAACGGGGTTGCTGGGCGGCTTGGTGGCCATAGCGATCCCGCCATTGGGTTTTACATTCGCCGGTGCGGCCGCCATGACACTGGGTGGAGCGGCGGTAGGCGGTTGGGCTACCGCGCTGGCGGGATCCGCCGTCGAGGATCCGGTGCGTCGGAAATTCCATGACGAACTCGCCAAGGGGCGAATCCTGGTGGTGCTCGACGCGCCACGGGATTTGCTTGAGCGAGTCGAGCCATCCATGGAACACATGGGCGCCACGCTGCTTCCTTTCGACAAGCCGACCCTGATGACCTGACATGGCTCCACGTCGAGCGGGAAACCCGAGGCCGATCTGGCATGGCGTCCACCATGGGACGGGTACCTGCCTGAAGCTGACTGGCAAACCCGATTTTACGACTTACTAAGATTCCACTGATGGCACCACAACGGTCCGTCACCTAATCTGACCCTGCTCCCGAGTTGGCAGGACAACTCGGCCAAGCATGCGACCGCCATCCTGGCGGAGCACCAACGGACCGCTGAGCACGGCGGACCGGCTGGACTGATGGGCGGCCACGCAAGGGCCGCCCATTTCCTTTTCTGGCTTCGGCTCATCCCAGGGCCTCGGTGACGTTGCAGGCGCGTTCGCCTGCGAGCTCCACCTTGGATCACCTCAGCCCGCTTTCACTGCCGTTTCGGTCGAGAAAGCCCCACCACGCGAAGCGCTGCTCTGAGAGCTTCTTCATTCCCCTCGGGTGGCCGCCCACTCGCCTCGCGCACCAACTTGCCGTCCTTGAAAAATAGAACGTCGGCGTTGCCCAGTTTTCAAACATGGGCCACTCGCTTTGGCGGTAGACCAGGGCGGTCGGCGGAACCCTGTGGGCCTGATTCCAGCTCGCCAGGCTGGCGGACCTTAATGAATCCGTCCTGGGGAGTGATCCAGGTCGAGTGCGCATGGAAGATGGGTAGCAGCACATCGCTTCCGATGCGCTACGTGAGAAATGGCAGTTCGGATGGGAAACGACAACGACCTGTGTCGTCGCGATGGCGAGAGACACCACCTTCCGATGAAAGCTGCACTCGCCATTGGACTAGGTAAAGCGCAGATGGCTCCGAATAGCCGACCGGAACATCATTTACGACCCTCGGGAGCGGTGGCCTCCCGATCACGGGATGTGCTTGTAGAAAACTGCCCGCTTCATCAAAGCCGTGATAAGCGAACAGCGAATGATAGAAATCGTGTGCAGACGTTGCGCCCACCCGATGGAATGGCACATCAAGTTAAAAGCTTGATCAACATCTTCGAAGATTCGAATAGAGCGGAAGGTGCTGATGTTCATTGACATCAACTCCCACGGCCACGCGCGGAGTTCACTTGCAAACCCACTACTCACCTCGATCCGCCAAGTGACGTCAGGCATTCAAATCGTGGACGGGGTTGTTCCCGTGGAGCGATGACAACTAGCGCCGCGGTCCACCGGTGCGTTCCGGACTCACGGGCCCAGGCCCTAGCGCAGCGTGAGGCAATGCTGATTTGCAACCGTGAGGGTGGACAAAAATACGATAGTTCACGCAGATTACAACCTAAAAAGGAGGCTTCAATGACGACAAAATGGACTGTGGTGATGGCCTTGCTTTTGATACCCAGCCTCAGCAACGCTTCTTCCGGAGTGCATGACGAGCAGGCGGTGATTTCTCGCTTATACGGTTTGCGTCCTTCGTATGGGCAATGTCTAGACAAAGCGTCATCCGCCACTGCCCCCATGCGGACATGCGCGATGGATGAGCTTGACTATCAGGACAAGCGTCTGAATAAGGCCTATCGCGCACTGATGGCCAAGCTTGGCCCCGCGCTTCAGGCAAAGCTCAAAGCGGAAGAAACCATATGGATTCAGTATCGGGACAATCGCTGCGCGGCGATTGTTGATGGTCTCGAGCGGCCAGAACTCGATGCACTAAGTTGCATGGTCGACGAAACCGGAAAACAGGCGTCGGACTTGGAAGCGAGATTGTTTATCCAATAGAAATCCGAGTTTCTTTCAGGGTAGTAGCGAAGAAAGGAGGCGAGCATGACCAACGATAGGGACTATCATCTGGGCGAAGTTTCCGAGCGGCACGAGGGCGCGGGGCCAGCCACTATTTCCACGGGCAAGGGGGACCACGGCGGAGTCTCCTATGGGACATATCAGTTGTCCACCAGCACTGGAACGATCAACGAATATCTCAAAGTGTCGGCTTACAAGAACGAGTTTCGCGGCCTGACGCCAGACACGCCCACGTTCAATGAGAAATGGCGAAAACTCGGTAACGACGATCCCGATTTCGGAAGGGATCAAACCCAGTTCATCAAGTCGACCCACTACGACGTCCAGGCACGACGGCTCAAGGATGCCGGTGTCGACCTGACCGACAGAGGCCCTGCCGTACAGGAGGCACTGTTCAGCACTTCTGTCCAGTATCGCGGCCTCACGAAAGGCATTTTTGAACGAGGCCTCGAGGCCGCCTTCGGTGAGCAATATGACCTTGCCAAACTATCGGACAAGGACATTGTCGTTGCGATTCAGGACTACAAGATCGAACACAACGACATCTATTTCAGGAGCTCCTCTACCAAAGTGCGGGAATCCGTTCTGGGTCGCGCGACGATCGAGAAGGACGAGCTGATTGCCCTTGCAGAAGGGCGGGATCTCCCTGGCGCGCATCATCGACGTACCGAGCACCACTCGAATCTCAATGCTAGTGCTCTTCTCCGAGTTGGTAGCGAGGGGGCCTCCGTCATTGAATTGCAGAACAAGCTAGCAAACGTGGGTTATCCGCTGAACGTTGACGGTTCTTTCGGCCCAGCAACCAAGGCAGCGGTTGAATCCTTTCAGCGCGATCACCAGCTGACACCCGATGGCGTTGCCGGTCCCGCGACACGCCGGGTACTCGCCGAGCAGGTTCAATCGCAGGATGCCCAACAACCATCCCAGGCGCCGACCCGGCTGGATGATCCGGCCCACCCGGATCAGCCTCTATTTCAACAGGCCCGCGAACAGGTGTATCGCCTGGACCAACAATTGGGTCGGACACCGGACCAAATGAGTGACAACATCGCTTCGGCCTTGGCCGTGTCCGCCAGAGCCAACGGGCTGGAGAGAATCGACCAGATCACCTTAAGTGATGATGGCAGCCGCCTCTGGGCCACGCAAAGGCCAGCAGGCCAGCTCGATGCACTATTCGCCAAACACGCCGACGTACCTACTTCCGCGGTCAACACACCGATGGAACAAAGCGCATCTCTGTGGTGGCAAACCATCCAGCAGCTCCAATCGCAGCAGGACCAGACCCCAGCAAAGCAACAAGAACCGGTACAGCAGCAAGCAATTCAGCAAGGCCAGGCGGCAATACCTGTGATGGCTAGATAGAAGCGGGAGATGAGGGGACGGGGCATGCTTGATTCTGAGCGCCCATGTAGGCGGCCCTCAGTTCTGTCGGGGTAGTCTTCGTCCTCGTTGCGGCCCTAACTTGGCTTGGTATTCGATGGCGGGACCATCGCGAAGACTGGTGACGAAATCGGCCCTATAAATCGTAGACCACCAACGCAAGTCGCCTTTGCTTTGGATGGACGAAGATCTTCCCTTTGGCCCCACATTCATGTGCACCTAAACGACTGGCCTTTCATACCTCACCCATCTACCGCCATCTTCCGTTGAGCACCTTGTTCGCTCGGTTCTCGTGCATAAGTGAGTAAATAATGTGCGTTCCCTTCTGGTTGGTTCTTGTCGTGTTGCTTGGCGTGATTTCAGGGATGTCAGACAAATCCAAGGTGCATCATGTGGCCTTGTCGTTGATTCTGGCTATCTGCGTTTGGGGCATCGTTTACGGAAGCCAAACCTAAGCTTAGGCCGACAAGAAGGAGGGGCATCGGAAAAGACGGGTCAGAGTCGACATGCCGGCTCTTACCCCTATTTTTCACTTACCCCTCGCTCTCTCGCGAAAACTACATCTCATTGCCGGCTGTCAACATCATCCCACGTAAGCAACGTCTGAAAGGTGCGTTGACCTGAGGATACGAGATTGATCTGTGACTAAATCCTTCGTACCCATCCAAACAATAAGCACCGCTTCACAACAATGAAGTGATGCACCGGATAACTCCGTCACCTCGATACATTCGATTGCACATTTGATCGCTGAAGTGCCGCGTTGGGCAAGGAAAAGTACTGTTCACAACAAGCATAGAGATTCGTCATGACATGGAAGCTAGCCGGTCTTTACATCATGTTCGCAGCCTTCATCTGCTGGCTCGTGATGCTCAGCTATGCGGTCATCATCGGTCCGATGTCGGTACTGGGTCACGGCATATATATCTACATCGCAGCAGCCGCAGGTTTTGCCATCCAGCTCGTCACATACGTTGCCGCCAGAATCGCGCGAGCTACAAACGCTGCGCGTGGCCATCAGCAGAACAACGGCTTCGATTCTCGCCACTGACACGGGTCCATGGGGCTTGGGATCTATCGTTGGCGTGTATAAGGCGGTCGCATGGCCTTGCTGTTACGTGCGCAATGACAGATGGAATCGGAACAGCGTCGACTGAGCTACTTCCCGTTGCAGAGAATGAATATGCCTTTACGGTACGGGTAGCGCTGCCGGGCCGGCAACGCATCAGCGCCTTCGCCCAGATAGCTCAGGGCAGGACGTGCACTACTTCGTCCACGTCCAGGTCCATTGACTCGCCGAGTCCTTGCAGCTGCCGCCGAGTGACTTGGCGGCGCGGCCACGGACGAAGCGGCCGGTAGGCGCGCCGGTTGCCTTGCCGTCACGGATGGCGAATTGGCCGTTCACCAGCACTTGTTGCACACCCGTCGTCAGCTGGTGCGGTTTGGCGTACGTGGCGTGGTCCTGGATCGTTGCGGGATCGAACACCACTACATCGGCGTACGCGCCCACCTTCAACCGACCTCGATCAGGCAGTGACAGCACGTCGGCCGGCAGCGTGCTCAGCTTGCGTACCGCCTGCTCCACGGTCAGCACATGGTCCTTGCGCACGTATTGCGCGAAGACGCGGGCGAAGCTGCCATAGGCACGCGGGTGCGGTGACGATTTCAGGAACACGCCTTCCGGCGCGGCGCCCGTTTCGTCAGAATCAAAACTTACCCACGACAGCGCGACCATGCGGCGTACGTTTTCTTCGCTCATCAACGTATAGGCGATGCCGACGCGTGAGCCGTCTTCGATCACCAGATCGATCGCCGCATCTTCCGGACTCACGCCACGCTCGCGCGCGACCTGCGCCAGGCTTTTACCGGTCAGGTTCTTGAGCGCGGGATTCTTGAATTGCAGAAGCACCGTGTTCTCCGCGCCCGCAGCTGCCAGCAGGTTTTCCCAGTCGGCCGGATGAGGGTTGCGCATTGCCGCCAGCACCCGCTTGCGCACGGCCGGGTCGCGCAGGCGCGCGATCCATGCTTCCAAGCCACCCTCCTGTACCCAGGAGGGCATCGCCGCATCCAGTCCAGTGGCGCCCGCCGTGTAGGTATACATGTCGGCCGTGATGCATACGCCTTGCGCGCGCTGCTGCTCAATAGTGCCGATCACCTTGTCGATCTTGTTCCAGTTGTCCTTGCCCGCCAGTTTCAGGTGGTAGATCTCGACCGGAGCCTCGCTGGCTTTGGCGATGGCAATCATCTCGTCGATGGCGCCCTCGATGCGGTCGCCTTCGCTGCGCATGTGGGCCGAGTAGATGCCGCCGCAACGTGCCGATTCCTGCGCCATGGCGATCAGCTCCGGCGTCTTGGCATAGGTTTCGGGCGAATAGATCAAGGCCGTGGTCACGCCCAGTGCGCCCTCCTCCATGCTTTGCCGCACCAGCGCACGCATGGCGGCAAGCTGCGTCGCGTCCGGCACCACATTGCGTTCGCCCAACACGTTGGTGCGCACCGTTCCTTCGCCGACAAACGATGCAATGTTCGGTGAAATTCCCTTGTGTTCGAGCAGGGACAGATACTCGCCCAGCGTCGTCCACGTCACCGGATACTTGATGTCGATCTGGCGCTCGGCCATCAGGTGCTGCATGGCAGGGTTCAAGGGCCCCATCGACATCTCCCCCATGACCTCCAGCGTCACGCCCTGCGTCAGGTCGCTCAGCGCGCGCCCATCGACGAACAGCGAATCTTCCGGATGCGACAGCATATTGATGAAGCCGGGCGCAATCGCCTGGCCATGCGCATCAATGACGGTCTTGTCCCTGCTGCCGCTCGTGCCCTTGCGCGCCGGGCCCACGTAAGTGATGCGGTCACCATCGATCGCCACTTCACCGGCATAAGGTTTGCTGCCCGAGCCGTCGTAGATCAAGCCGCTCCGGATCACCACGTCATGCGCCGCCGCCGACGACGAAAGACCCATGAGTACGGCCAGAGGAATAACACGACGACGCAGAATAGCGACCATGGCAATGCCCTTTCTGGATGTTAGTTGACGAGTGTGCAGCGACGTTGTGCAACCCGGGCCCTGGGGGCGCAGCCTAGGAATACGCCCCATCCCCGATGGTAGAGCGCATCGGCACAGCCATCCAAATCCGACAACGCAAACGGCCTCGACGGCTCGTGCCCATCTTTCGGAGCCATTCCACGGCCCAGACTCTTATGTGCGCGGCGGCTCTGGATGCTTTGCCAGATACGCCCGCATTTCCGCAACCTGGTCCTTCCATTCCGGCTGCAGACCGAAGTGGTCGATAAAGTAATGGATGGTGTCGTAGACGCCGGGCAAGTCATGATCCATCTGGTTGCAGACCCGCACGATGTAGCCGTGGGGGTCGTCGGGGTGGCGTTCTATCAGTACATCGGCAAGCGCCTCTGCCTTGTCCGGCTGATGCGCTTCATGATTGTAGAGATCCCCCAGCTGGGACATGGCGTACTGCTCATCCGGGTCGCGCTTGAGCACAGCAAGGTAGGTGTCTTCCGCTTCGCGGATACGACCCGCGTGCCTGTAGATATTGGCCAGCCGATTCGCGACGGCGTTGTCCTCCGGGTGGTGCCTTGCTGCCGCCTCGATGACGTCGATGGCAGCTTGCGTGTCATGCATGTTGATCAGCAACCGCGAACGCCACTGCAGCGCGTCCGCATGGGTGGGATCAAAGCGAAGTGCTTGCGCGTAGAGCTGCACGGCCAGTTTCGGATCGGCATCGAACATCATGTCGGCAAGATCGACCAGCTTGTACGAAGTGACATTTCCGTCGCTGGCCTGCAGGACCAGCTGATGGGTCTGCTCCGCCGAATAGCCGCAATTGCACGTGGCGCGATATAGGTTCGGATATTGGGCAAGGATCCTCAGCAGAGGGTTGTGCTGCGCGTCTGCCTGGTCTCTCGCGCGCTGTGTCTCCACACCTCCGAACTGCCCTCCCCATCGGGGCTGCGCCAGGTTCATCATTTCAAGGCGGATGGAGAAGTTGTACGGGTCCGCCCTCATCCCCATCGCGGCAGCGTTCTCCAGGTAATCCTGGGCGCCGGCGAGTGCCCCGAGATAGATCATGGACTTGTAGACCGCGGTCAACGACGGCAGCAGAGCCACCGAACGATCCAGATCCTGCTTCGCCAGTACAAGTTGGCGACGCATATCGATCACCTGCTGCTCGCCGAGGTTCCTTGACCAGTCCCGGCCTCGTGCTTCCTGGGCAGCATCGACGTACTGCACGCCGCTGGCACCCAATGCAAAGGCACTGTCAGGAGACTGCTGCTTCCATGCGTCAATGATGCGCCGCGTGTCGCTGGACGACTTGTCAAAACCGGCGTTCTCGAAAGCGATGTCAAAGAGCCCAGGATGACCGGCCTCATGCAACTGAGTGTCCAGGTATTGCTGGAACGTGCGATCAACCTCGGCGGCACGCCCCTGTTTGAGGAGGGCGTCGATCTCGGCGAGCCGCATCGTCTTGTGGGTGCGCAACTCGCAATAGGACCGCGTGGTTTCCGCGTTCCAGTGACTTCCAGGCAGCTCGGGGTATTGGAGGCAACGCTGCAGTGGATCCGAGATGGACTCCGCCTGCACCATCGCTTTCACGAAATTCGTGTATGCCGACGCTTCCCGTTTTTCGACATTGGATGCGTGCCATTGAACCAGGGAGAAGATGCCGTACGGAACGGCCAGCGCAACCAGCACGATGGCCAGTACCCGTTGTCGCGACCCTGTTGCCTTGCCACGACCGGATGAACTGCCGATATCCCTACCCGAGCGTTCCATGTGCCTTTCTCCTGGGATGAAAAGTCCATTCAACGATTATCGATTCGCATGCGCAGCATGCGTCACACCGAGATCACGTCACTCCTGAGTGCCGGTCGTGCAAGTCACTGCTCGCGAGGCATCAATCCCCACGTCTGCCTGATCTTCTGCAAAAAGTGCACCCTTCCCGCCTGTTTGGTCGTTTCACTGAAGCATGATCGGCGAGCTCACGTAGAAGCCGGCGAGGCGCCATTGGCCGTCTATTTGAATGAGCTTGATATTGAAGTCCGCATGACCGTTCTCGAACTCCCCGGACTCCGTGTATGACGCGCTTACCGTCTTGCCACTGCCAGCGTTGACCGCCAAGAGTGCTTGCCCCTTGGGCTCACTCAGGCTTTTCAGGGCGCCCAACTTGCTGAGCTTGGCGAACAGTTGATCCAGCTGATCCGGATCCTTGCGGATGATCTCGACCAGCTGTGGCGCGGCGCGCGACATCAGCTCGTCTTTCGACCAGGTCGCGACCACGGGCTTCACGTTCGCTTCGACATAGGCCTTGCTGGACGCGTCGAGCCCCGCTCCCTGGTAGACGCCAACACCCACCATGACTGCAACGATCAAGACAAGCACAAGAAAGATCCCGCCAAGGATCTGGAAGAACTTCTTCATTTTTTCCCCTTCGGTCACCTGCTGCGTGCCCACCGATCTTAATCATTCCGCGAATGTGATGCCCGCAAGGGGCAAAGGCTGGCCTGGTCGCCGCCGCCCGGTCGCCCTCGGCTTTTTCGATCCATTCGTTCGTCAGGGCAAGCGTTTACTCGCTGAGCATTGGAAAGCGCGACAACGGGGTCTGCGACGACTGGGTCAGATGCACTTCTGGACTCCAGAGAAGTGAACCTGGCCCCGTTATCGCTTCAGCCTTTCCCCGCGTTCGCCAGGATCTGGTCGATGCTCAGCGCCTCGCTTGCCGAGGGCGGCGGCAGGCCCACTTTTGCACAGAACGCGGCGAGGCGAGGGTCGTTGCGGAAGCGCAGGATCAACGGGTCGTACAACATGCGGTGGAGGCTGGTGTCGTGCGTGGACCAGGTGCGCTCCAGCCATTCGACGGTTTTGTCGGCATCGCCGCGCAGCGCATAGGCCTGCGCGATCAGGTAGGGCGTGGTCTTGTTCCACATCCCGTCCTCGAGGGCTTTCGCCAGTGCCGCATCCGCCGCGGCGCGATCCGGGCCGATCTGCGCCGCCACGGCCAGTGCCATTTCTCGCCACAGGGGAGGTTGGCGCCCGGCCACATCCAGCGCGGTGTTCGCATCGCCGCGCAGGATGGCGACGTACATCAAGTCGGAAGGCGGCCCTGGTCGCGGCTGCAGTTCGCGACCAAAGCGGATGCTGCTTTCGGCCGCGTCCAGCCGGCCTGAGGCGATCAGCAGGTGGGCGTACAGGTAGTGGTTGCCTGCGAAGAGCGGGTCTAGCGAAAGGAAGCGCTGGCGCTGTTCGATGGCTTCGTGCAGGTGGCCGCTTGCGGCGAGCGCGCGGCTTAGGCCGCCGCGGATCTGGCCGTTTTCCGGCGCAAGCTGCGACCCGCGGCGGAATTCGGCGATGCTACCGAGCCAGTCGAAATCAGCGGCCAGCAGCAAGTTCGCGCGCGCACCGTGCGCGAGACCCAGGTCGGGCGCGAGTTGCAGCGCGACGTCGGTGGCCTTGCGCGCCTCGGCATACGCGCGTTGCGCCTCTTCGCTTTCCACCGCGGATTGACCCACGAGCGCCCACGCGGTCGACAGTTGCGCCCAGGCGGAGGCATACCCCGGTTCGATCCGCGTCGCTTTTTCCTGGAGCTCGATGGCCTTGCGGTAATCGCCGATGTAGAAACTTCGCAGGCCTTGCAGATAGGCGTTGTAGGCCTCGATGTTGCCGCTGGGCGGCCGGTCGTCCTGCTTCGTGGCGAAGGACGTGCGCAGCAGTTTCGCCTGCAGGGCGCCGGCGATGGCGCGGGCGATCTCGTCCTGCAGCGCGAACAGATCCTGGTAGGGCCGATCGTAATGTTCGGTCCAGACGGTGTGGCCATCGGCGGTGGAAACCAGTTCCACACCGATGCGAACGGTACTGCCCTCGCGTTGCACGCTGCCGCTGACGAGGTACGCCACGTCCAACTTCGAACCGATGGCCTTGCTTTCGTCCTTGCCGTCGCGGAAGCGGAACGAGGACGTACGGCCGATGACCTTCAGGCCCTCGAACCGGGACAGGGCGTGGATCAGGTTTTCGGAGATCCCGTCGGAGAAGAACTGCTGCCCGGCGTCACCGCTGGCGTTCACCAGCGGCAGCACGGCGATGCTGCGCTGCTCCAGCACCGGTGCCGCTTCCGTGGCGGCGGACAGGTCGCGCGGCCACAGCTTCCAGCCGGCGAGAGCGACCAAGGCCAGCAACGGTGGCAGCCACATCGTCGCTTTAAGAAGCTTGCGCATGGGCGACACATCGCTGGCACGGCGGCGCGGGTGTGGCGTCGGCACGAGCGCGGTATCGAGCATGGGAGCGTCGGCCGTCGGTGCCTCCGACGGTGTATCAGGCCGCGGCTCCGTAGCGGCAGGCAGCTCGAAGCGGTAACCGACGCCATGCACGGTGCGGAGGTAGCGTGGAGATTGCGCGTCCTCGCCCAGTGCATGGCGCAGCATGGTCACCACCCGGTTGAGCACACCGGGTGTGACGTGACGGTGGCCCCAGACCGCATCGAGGATTTCATCGCGTCCGAACACCCGCCCCGGCGCGCAGGCCAGCAGGGCCAGCACGGCGAACGCCTTGGGCTCCAGTGGCTGCCTGACTCCGTCGCGCCACAGGCGCTGGCCGGCGACATCGATGACCACGTCGTCGAAGGCAAGGCGGGCCGGCTGCGGCTGGGACATCGGGTGCCTGCCTGGGTCCGGGAGGGCGTCCAAAGCATACGCCCGTGCGCCCCAACATTCCCCAAGCTCTCCTCACAAAGCCTCGGCCTTTCCTCAAGACCCGACAGCGATGCCGGCGCGACACTGGCCGTGCCGGCATCAGCGGCATGCGCACCAGGCGAATCGCCGTGAGCCCAAGTTCTCCTGGGCCAGCCCGTGCCTGATGGCCGTCCCTACGGCCGGCGGCAGCCATGTCGGGCACGTGGCCGCGCGCGCCAAAGCGTCGAACCGAGAAGCCCGGCGTCGAAGCCCGATCAGACCACCCAACCTGCAAGGAGAGGCATATGAAACTGCAATCCGCAACCTGCGGTATCTCGGCCGTCGTCGGGCTGCTGCTGGCCGGTACCGTCAGCGCCCAGCACTTCGGCCCGTGGAGCGATCCGCAGCCGGTCTCGGCGATCAACACGCCCGCCGCCGAAGGCTGCCCGATCGAATCCCCGAGCGGTCTGGACTTGTACATTGCCTCCAGCCGCAACGTGCCCGGGGCGCAGGGCAAGCTCGACCTCTACCGCGCGCATCGCGACACGCTGCAATCGGACTGGGGCGCGGCGGAGAACCTCGGGCCATTGGTGAACTCGTCCGAATTCGATTACTGCCCGACGCCGCTGCCCGGCAAGTGGTTGCTGTTCGTCAGCTCGCGACAGAACGCCGACGACTGCTATCCCGGCAACACGCCGCCACCTCCGCCCGTGGGTGGCCCGTCCGCTGGCGACATGTACATCACGCGGGAGAATCCGGCCCACGGCTGGGAGGAACCGGTGAACCTGGGCTGCTTCCCGAGCGGCCCGAACACCGTGGGCGCGGAGTTCAGCCCGTCGCTGGTGGAGACCCCCGAGGGCACGCGCCTGTTCTTCTCCAGCAACGGCTATCCCGACAGCCAGGGCCAGGACATCTACATGAGCCGGGTACTGCCCGATGGCAGGATACTGCCCGGCGAGCGCATAGCCGAATTGAGCACAGCCGCCGACGACCGCATGCCCAACGTGAGCAAGGACGGCCTCGAGATCGTGTTCAGTTCCAACCGTGCCGGCACCAGCGCGTTCGACCAGGACATCTACGTATCCACGCGCACTGACACCGCATCGCCATGGTCGCCGCCGAAGCGCATCGACAATCCAGCCATCAACACGCCGGCCTCTGAAACCCGCGCCTCATTGTCGGCGGATGACACGCGCTTGTACTTCGGTCGCAAGCTCAACGTCGACGATCCGGGCGATGTGTATGTGAGCACGCGAACGAAGATTACGGGCGGCCGCTGAGCTGGCGGAAGGACCATCACATGGCCGCGGTGCAAATCGTGATCGTCGTGGTGAGTTCATCGTGGTGGTCGCGCACCAGTTTCCCGACGGTGGTTGGCCGTGGCATGCGTGTTGGCATCAGCCTGGGGCGTGCGCGCCGTGCCCGAACACGTCGCCATGTGCTTTGCGGCTCTCGCAGGACAGCGAAGGAAATGGGGCCAGATTCACTTGTTAACTCGAGAGAAGTGAACCTGACCCCGCTTTCAAATACCTTGGTCGCCCCCCTTTGCTGGCGGCCTGGGAAGCCCGGACTGGCCGTACTGGCCCCCTGACAATTCTTGCGGCAAGATGCTGCGACCACAGGGGGGAAAAACATGGAAGCATGGCGCGGTGCGGATGCACCCGGTCGTACGATCGTGCGTGTGTTAGTCAGGCCATGCGCAATGGCTGTGGCCGTGGCAATGGCACTTGGGTTGTCAGGTTGTGGCGGTGGCGGTGGCGGCGGCAACGTCAAACCCACGCAGCCGACGTCTCCCCCCGTAGGTCCAACCGGCTTCACCGGCGGCAACATCGACGTGGGCGCCAACACCGTCACCGTATGGCCGGACAACCTGAGCGGCTCGATCAATCTGATCAAAGGCGGCGCAGGTACTCTGACGCTGACCGGCACCAATACTTATAGCGGCGGCACCACGATCAACCAGGGCGTCCTGCAGATCGGCAATGGCAGCTGGGCCGGCTCGATCACCGGCGATGTGGTGGACAACGCGCTGCTGGTGTTCAATCGCAGCGACGACATCACCTTCAATGGCATCGTCAGCGGCAGCGGTGCACTGGTGCAGGCCGGCAACGGCGCACTTATCCTCACCGGCGCCAACACCTATGCCGGCGGCACCACGATCAGCGGCGGCCTCCTGCGGATCGGCGGTGGCGGCACGACCGGATCGATCATCGGCGACGTCCTCAACAACGGAACGCTGTCCTTCGACCGCGCTGACGACGTGAGCTTCGCCCATGTGATCACGGGCACCGGTGGGTTCATCCAGGCCGGCACCGGCACTCTCTTTCTCACCGGCACCAATAGCTACACCGGCACCACGCAGATCGATGCCGGCGCACTCTACGTGAACGGCAACCAGTCCGCCGCAACGGGTGCGACCACCGTTGCCAACGGTGCCACGCTCGGCGGCTATGGCACGCTGGGCGGCGATGTCTTCGTGGCCGATGGTGCGGCGCTGGCGCCAGGTGACAAGGGGGCCACCGGCACGCTCACCATCAACGGCAATCTCACCCTGTCTTCCGGCTCGTTGCTCAATTTCGGCTTTGGACAAGCCACGGGCGGCACCCAGGCCGGCGACCTGGTCAACGTCAAAGGCAACCTGACTCTGGATGGCGTGCTCAATATCGACGTCGCGTCGGGCGGCGACCTGGGCCCCGGCGTGCACCGCCTGTTCAACTACGACGGGTCCCTGGTCGACAACGGCCTGACGCTCGGCATCATGCCATCCACGGGCTGGGCGGTGCAGACCGGCGTTGCCCATGAGGTCAATCTGGTCGACACCAAGGGCATGGTCTTCAGTTTCTGGGACGGCGATGCCGGTCCCAAGGGAAACAATGTCATCAACGGTGGCAATGGCACCTGGGCAACAGGCGGCACGAACAACAACTGGACCGGCGCCGATGGTGCCATCAACGCGCCTTTCAGCGACAGCTCTTTTGCCGTGTTCCAGGGTGCACCGGGCACGGTGACCGTGAACGATGGCAACGGCATTGTCCATGCGCAAGGCATGCAGTTCGCCAGCGACGGTTACGTAATCCAGGGTGATGCGATAAACCTCGTCGGCAGCGTTGACGATACGACGCAGTCCATTCTCCGGGTCGGTGACGGAACCTCGGCCGGCGCAGGCTTCAAGGCCACCATCAACAGCGCGCTCGACGGCGGCACCGCGCTGGTCAAGACCGACGCCGGCACGCTGGTGCTGGGCGGCAACAACACCTATACCGGCGGAACCATCATCAGCGGCGGCGTTTTGCAGATCGGCAACGGCGGCGCCACCGGTTCGATCCTTGGCAACGTGACGGACAATGCGTCGCTGGCGTTCAACCGCAGTGACAACCTGGCGTTCAGCGGCATCGTCAGTGGCAGCGGCGCAATGGCCCAGCTCGGTACGGGGAAGCTGACCCTGACCGGCGCCAATACCTATGCAGGCGGCACGATGGTGAACGCCGGCACGCTGGAGGTTGCTGCGGGAGCGGCACTGGGGGCCGGTGACATCACCGTTGGCGTCAGCAATGTGTCATATGGTCCCACGTCCACCTTGCAGGTAGATCAAGGGGCCTCGCTGTCGAACCACATCGCGCTGCAAGGTCGCGGAGGCCTGGACAATGCGGGCGTGCTTGGTGGCAACACGAGCGTTGCCGTGGATGCCGGAAGCGCCTATTTCGACACCCCTGCGGTGCAGAACCATGACGGCGGCATCATCCAGGGAAATCATGCTGGCATCGCGCTTTATGGTTATGTGGCTACCGTCCAAAACAGCAGCGGCGGACTGATAGAAGGCGGGGACATCGGCATCGACTCAGGCTATGGCGGCTCGATCGCCAACGATGGTCCCGGCAGCAACATTCGCTCCGTCGGCGGCATCGCGATCCGGGCGCTGCTGGCGGCGGGCACCGTTCAAAATACGGGAGGCGGCGCCATTGCAGGTGGCGCGGGCGCGATCGACCTGCAATACGGCGGCAGCATCACCAATGACGGCGTCGGCAGCTCGATCCGTTCCGCCAACGGTTTTGCCATCCGCGTGAGCGGCGACAGCGCGGTGGTAAAAAATACCGGGGGCGCAACCATTTCGGGAGCGACGACAGCTCTCTACCTGCAGCAGGGAGGCAGCGTGACAAACGCTGCCGGTTCCACCATCGAAACCACCGGGACAATGGCAGGGGACTGCGCGGGTGCCGGCGATTGCGCCATTTTTGTGGCCCCGGACAGCCAGACTGCCGGGGGCATGGGTAGAGCGCTGACGCTGACAAATGCGGGCACCATCGTCGGCAATGTGCAGATGAATCCCACCGCAGTCAACTTCGTGACGCTCTCGCCCGGTGGCTCCATTCATGGCGACCTCGACATCGGCTCGAACAACACGTCTCTCCTGACGTTGAACGGCAGCCCAGGCACCGTGCAGTTGTATTCGCAGGCAGTCACCGGCAAAACCACGTTCGCCGGCTTCATGTCGGGACCCACCAGCGGCACCTGGATCATCGACAACGACGATCTCAATCCGCGCAGCATCACCATCAGCGGCGGCACCCTGCAGATTGGCAACGGAGGCACGACGGGCTCCATCGGACAGGGCACTCTTATCAGCCTCTACCACGGCAGCCTGGTATTTGACCGCAGCGACGACGTGACGTTCAGCGGCACGATTACGAGCTACAACTCGCAAGCGTACGACGGCACGCTGGTGCAAGCCGGCGCGGGCACCCTCACCTTACCGCTGTCGGGGGCCAACATCAGTCCCTCGCACATCGTGATCCAGAGCGGTACGTTGCAGATCGACAACACGGGCAACGTGCCCGGTAGTCCGGTCGGCAGTACGTTTTTTGGGTCAGATATCCTGAACAACGGCTCCCTCGTATTCGATAGCTCGCTGGCCATTTTCGGCGGGACCATTACGGGAACAGGATCCGTCACGCAGAATGGCTCGTCCGCACTGATCCTTGCGGGGCTCAACACTTACACGGGCGGCATGACGATCAATACCGGTTCGGTCATGTCCATGAATGCCTTGCCTGGCGACGTAACCATAAACCCGGCGGGCACCCTCGACGGTTACTCGGGCGCATCGGTGCATCCTGGCGTGCCCGGCATTGGCGGCAATCTCACCAACGCCGGCAAGATCGCGGTCCATGGCGGCGATACGAACGTGGTCGGCAATTACAGCCAGCCATCCACTGGCACCCTGTCAGTCAGCCTCGGCAGCAAGCTTGCAGTCGGCGGAACAGCTGCGCTCAACGGAGGCACGCTCGAAATCACCGGCGCCGACGGCGGCTACGTCGGCAACGCGCACACGAATGTCCTTACCGCAACCGGTGGCCTGACCGGCACCTTCGGCCAGCTGGTCAAGGACACCGGCGTGGTGTTCACGGCAACCACCATCAACTACGACGCCAATAGCGCGTGGCTGGATACCACCGGCCTCAACGTGACGACCGCCGCTGCGGGCAATGGCGTGTCCTACACGCCGTCTTCGTTCGTCAGCGCGCAACGCGTGCAGGGCGCGTTCACCCAGCTGGACAGCAAAATCGCCGCGGGCAATCTCTCGAGCGTGTCGAGTGGCTTCGTGCAAGCCGCCGGCCAGTTCCAGCAGGCGCCGACCTTGCAGGCGGCACAGGCCTCGTTGCAAAGCCTCTCCGGCCAGTTGCACGCCGCGAGCGCGGCGATGACCTTCGAGGCCATCGATGCATCCAGCCGTGCGCTGGCGGATCGCTTCGACGATCTGCTGGGCAAGAACTCCGGTTTCGGCATGTGGACGCACGATGTCAACGTGGGTGGCGATATGGCCCGCGCCGGCTATGACGGTGTCGGCTTCCAGTTGAACGGATGGCTGGTTGGCAACGATCGGCGGATCGGCAGTTCCGGCGTGGCGGGTTTCGCTTTCGGCCAGAGCCAGGGTCGACAGCAGCTCGATCAGAGTTATGACCGCAACCACAGCCGCAGTACGGAAGGCATGGTGTATGCCGGCTGGCGCAATGGCGACTGGTACACGCAGGGGCGCGTCGGCTTTGGCCACTTCCAGCAGGACGTCAGCCGCCAGCTGCTGCTGGGCACGGGCACGCAGGGCGTATCCACCGACTACAGTGGCAACTACAACGTAGCCTATGGCGAGAGCGGCCTGCGTTTGAACTGGGCCGGCACCCGCGTCACGCCCTTCGCCAATCTGGAATACGCAAGCATCGAGCGCGGCGGTTTTGCCGAGCAGGGCGCCGGCGGTTTCGGCTTGCGCGCCAACGCCCAGACGCTGGATCGCTGGCAGGCCGGCCTCGGCCTGCGTGCGGCCCGTCACTGGGACCTGGACGAAGGCCGCACCATTGATTTCAATGCCAGCGCGCAGTTCCGTCGCACGCTCGCTTCGCAGGGCGATGCGTTCAATGCCAGTTTCGTCGGCCTGCAGCAATGGCAGCCACTGGTTGGCATCGGCCTGTCGCGATACAGCGGCGTGTTGAGTGTCGGCCTCAATGCAACGCTTTCGGCGCGTACGTCGTTGAAATTCGGCTACGACTACGAAAAGGGGCAGCGTGACCAGGCGCAGATGCTCTCGACGCAGGTGGTCGTGGCGCTCTAGGGGCGCGCGGTTTCTGAACCCGCTCAATCAACAAGAGGACGATAGGCGCGGACCACGGGCTTTCCCTTTTCCAGGTCGTACCGCGCCTGCAGCGCCAGCCGGTAGAAGGCGGTGGTGTCGAGGGCGAGGGAAAGGCGGATGGCGATGTTGGGGGTGCTGGGGTGGGTGCCGTCGATGAAGGCTTTGATGTGGCGCGCGGATATGCGGGTGCGACGTGCGAGTCGGGCGGGGTTGAGTGCGTTGGGGATCAGGTAGGCGTGCAGCAAGAAACGACAACGGGGTCAGGCTCACTTCTGGACTCCGGAGGAGTGAACTCGACCCCGTTATTGTTGGAATGGCGAACCCGCCATCTGAACCGCCAACTGGCGATCGTTCTTAGTGGACGCTCGCTTGAACAGCCCCCAAGCAACTTCAAACCCGCCGCGCAACGACAACGAGTTCAGAAGACTCAAGGCGCATCGGCAAGCGGCAGCGACTTGCCGTCGACAATCGTGATGTCGAGCGCCAGCGCGTCGAGGCCCTCCACGCAACCGAGGTTGACTCGATAACGGTCCTTGCCGTCTTCGCCAGCGACGGCACTGTAGATAGAGATGCCACAGGTCTTGCAGAAATAGTGGCGCAAGACCTTGTCGTTCTAGACGTATACGGTCAGGTCGCTCTCATCGGCGTGCGGCGTGAAGTCGGCGGCTGGAATGTAGTCTGGCGACAGCACCGCCCCCCTGCGGACACACAGCGAGCAATTGCAGCGTTTGCCGGACGTGATCTCGGGGCTGCGAAACGAAAAGCGCACGCGCTTGCAATGGCAGCGAGCGTGGTACTCCATGGGCTGATCTCCTAATGACAATAGCCGCTGCTTGAGCGCCAGCGTGACGGAAAGCTCATGTGGCGCGGGCAAGCGACGATCCAAATCCTGTCAATCGCTAGGACCATCGCGCTAAAGCCTGGGTTCTAAACCGTCCGCTTCGGGTTGCGACTTCAGTCGGTCAACGCAACACCTGGGCGAGATCATGTTCTGCATGCGTTTCAACGTTTTACGACTATTCGGCAGCTTTCCTAACGTCTTCCACAGCCCCTGAATCCATTCGACCCTGGAATTGAGGCACTTCCTGACTACCGGCCTTGAAGCAATGAACCTGAGTCCGGATACCGTCGCAACTCGCCTTCTGCTGACCAAGCATCTGGGTGTTGCGTTGACCCATTGAGCCCGCAGTCGTTAGCGGACCTCTACACCAACAACGAATGCACGCCAAAAGCTACGGCGATGCAAACCAATTCGACTCCGATCACGCCGGCGTAAAAGCGAATCCTACGCTGAGGTTGCTCCGCTATTTCCAGCGCCCTGAAAATCATCCCGTAGAAGAATGTATAGATCAGGATGACGACGACCAAAAGCGGAAGGTAGACCACGGCGCTATGCCCGAGGGCTGCAACCCAGGTGGCGGCCAGAATGGGCACCCCGGCAAGCATCATCCGCCGCCTTTCGGCTTGGCTCATCTCGCGAACCCTGAACGCGATCATCGGACTAGCTATCTCCTAGTGATCAGTCTCGTCATATCCAACTTGTCCGCGGTGAGTCAGAAGCCGACTCTAACGCTTGACCTTAATCGTAGGTGGTTTGCCGTCGAGCAGAATGTCGGCACCCCGAAAACCCTCTGGCGTTGCGTCGGCCGACAGGACTTCCTTGGCGCAGTTCAGCCAATCCGGAAATACGGCTCCGTCCATCGGCTCTTTGCCGCCGCTTTCGGTATCCCAAAGCGACAAATCACTCAGTAAGGCGCCAATCTCGCCGGGATTGCCCCTCAACTCGAAGTGGAGACTCAAGTAGGCATGCATGATGAGGAACGCCTGCCTCAGCGTTACCTTTGTTTCCATTGATATCTCAGTCGACATCCAATCATTCCTCCTCATGCACACCCTTGCGAAAGTCCGCTCCGGGTCGGAAGCCAACTTACTTTGATTGCGTTCGAAATGCCTTCCACCAGCCCCATAGGATGAAGCCAATACCGCTAAGTATGCTTGCGCATACGGCAATGACGCCAAGCAGCACCAGCGCCGGGATGTTCAATTTCCAGCCAAGAGCGCACAGGCCGGCACCGAACAAAGCAACTAGAACGGCGATTACACCGCAAGTTGCCGGTCTCAGTGCCTCATCCGTCTCATCGAAACGCATCGTCAAATCCGAATGAACTCTATTCTGACCCGCTGCTCGGTGAGGTCCGCTCCGGGCCGGGAGCAGACATTTCTGTGTGCCGACTGACACAGTCGCCTAGGAACACGTGCTTGGAAAGAGTCGGCAGTCGATGTCTTGGATTAGCGAGCGATTGCAGGAGTTGTGATGTAACCGATGCACTCCACTTCCAGGGCGGCCCCTAGAGCCAAACCCGTTACGCCAAAGGCGCTCCTCGCAGGGAATTTCCCCGCCTGAAAATAGGCCCGATAGATCTTATTGAAGTCATCCCAGTTCTTCATGTCGGCTAGCATGACGGTGCACTTGACGATGTTCTCCGGCCCCATCCCCGCGAGCTTAGCCGCAGACATTATATTGTCCATTGCGAGATGCGCCTGGGTATCGAAGTCTTTGCCAAGGCCCGATGCATCGTTACCGATTTGTCCAGAGAGATAGACAGTGTTGCCGGCACGTACGGCAGGTGAGAAGGGATAGGTGCTCTCGCCAGTAACATAGTGCGTGATGCTCTCCTGTGCAGATGTGGCATGGACCCCAAACGCACTCGCCAAGGCGACGGTTGCAACGGTTAGCGTTTGAATCAAGAGGCGGGTCATGAGAACGGTCTCCTTGTGAAGGGGCGCTACATCGAGCGTTGTTCCGAGGGAGCACTATATCGGCTCGGGAGCAGAAGCTCCTGCTCTTGCCTGTGGCGTCCAAGTCTAGTCAAAAAAGCGGACGCGGCGATCCCATAGACGGTCACTCCGGCCGGGACGCTTGCCAAGAACTCCTAGCATGTCCGCTTCGGGTTGCGGGTTCAGCCGGTCGTTGCAACGACTTGGCGGAAACCGTCGGGACATTTTCTGCTTCGTAACCGGCCACTACCCCGCCGGGCGCAACCCATCGGGTCCGCCCGGGCATTTCATCCCGGCCTGCGCCCTCTTCGTCGCTTCAGGGCCGCTTTCGTCGCATGGAGTCTGAAGACGGGGCTCGTGGTGGCTAAGCTTCATGCGATTGACCGAAGCGCCCGCCTCGCCCTGCCCGGGAGTCAGTTATGCGTTGCATTGTCGTGATGATTTGCCTGTTGTGCTCAGCGCGCCTGTTTGCCCAGAACGATGCCGTGGCGGACTTTGTCGACGAATACGCAAATGCGCACAACTACAGCGGATCGATCCTGGTGCAATGGCACGACGGGACCAACCTGATCAGGAGCTACGGGCTTGCCAGCATCCCCTTCCGGGTCGCCAATACGTCGCAGACGCGGTTCAAGATTGCTTCGATCACCAAACTGTTCACCTCGGTATTGATCCTTCAACTGGTCGAACAGGGCCGGCTCGCTCTCGATCAGCCCATCAAGACCTACCTGCCGGACTATGTGGGCGAGGCGGGCAGCAAGGTAACCATCCAGCAACTTCTCAACCATACCTCGGGCCTGCCGAGTTTCGATGCGGTTACCGATCAAGCCACGGCGCTGAAGCAAGGCATTCCCGTCTACCAGCTGCCACACACCAGTGATCAACTGTTGGCGCAGTTCAGCAGCGGCAAGCTCATCAGCACGCCAGGCGAGAAGTTCAACTACAACAATGCCGACTACGTTGTGCTCGGCCAGATCATTTCACGCATGTGTGGTCAGCCCTACGAGCAGGTGCTCAAGGAGCGCATCCTCGATCCGCTGCACATGATCGACAGCGGCGTGCTCCACCATGGCGACATCGTGGACCGGCTCGCCGATTCGTATTGGTACCCCGACGACAAGAAAGTCCTCTCCCGGGAGCTGCCGGTGTATCCGGAAAACTGGTACGCCGCCGGTGCCATGTACTCCACCACGGGCGATCTCCTGAAGTTCGCCAACGCCCTGTTCGCCGGCCGGCTGATTGCGCCAGCCACCTTGCAGCAGATGATCAAACCCGGACTGGACGAGTACGGCGACGGCTTGTGGTCCTATCAACTCACCGCCAAGGGCGCGAAGCATCCGGTGATCAAGCGACCCGGTCTCATCATGGGCACGCAAGCCCAGTTCTTCCACGTGATGGACCAGGACATCACCATCATCATGCTGGGCAATACCAGCGTGATCGACTCCGATGCCCTGGTGGAGGACATCGCCAAGCGCGCTATCCACTAGCGGCATACCGTATCGACGAGCAAAGGCGTGGTCTCCATGAACCCCGCCACGCCCAGCGCATGCCCGCCATTCTTGTGTCCGCTTCGGACGTTCGATGGAAAGCACGCCACGCGGCCCAAACCAGGTCTGCCATGCGTCGGAAGCGGACGATTCACGTATCTGCTTAATCAACGAGAGGACGATAGGCCTGGACTACGGGCTTGGCCCTTTCCAGATCGTATCGTGCCTGCAGAGCCAGCCAGTAGAAGGCGGTGGTGTCGAGAAATGGAGAAAGAGAGCCAGAGTCGACTTTTTGGAAAAAGTGAACTCTGCCCCTCTTTCCGGTGCACGCGATTCATCTTTGCGCAAGGAATCGAGGGGCAAACTCGCCTGGCAATGATTTCAGCCTCGTGCCTCGTACGGAGATAGACCCATGCGTACCCCTTCCCTACTGTTGGCCGCTTCCCTCGGGCTTGCCCTGACTTCCCACGCAATTGCTTCCGATCGTCCCGACCCGGGCAAGTTGACTACTCGCTGCCTCGACGCTGCAGCGAAGAAATTCGACGTGAAGAACGATTACATCCAGCTGCAGCCGATACAAGCCGCCGATGCCGGCTATACGATCACCGGCACCGCCGACGCGGGCATGGACGGCAAGAAAAATTTCAGCTGCCAGTTCGACAAGAAGGGCAAGTTGGCCAACCTCGTCCCCGAGGGCAAGTAAGTAGCAGATGGGTGCTGCGCCAAGGGCGCGGTTACCCATCGGCCAACAGAATAGGTTTCGAGTGCTCTAACAAAGAGAAAAAGGGGTCAGAGTGCGTTCCCTAGAAAAAGTACTCTGGCCTCTTTCTTTCAGGTTTTCGCTTGTGATGACGAATCCGATCCAAACAGCCGGCGATAAACCTTCTGCTCACCCGTCAGCATGTTTCGTACCTGGGCTTCGCTGAGCGTTCGCCACGTCCAGGTGATTCGGGGAGAAGCGCTTCTCCAACTGAAGCGGGCCCATTCACCAGGCTCTCGCATGGTTTGAGCGATGGCCACGACGTACTGCCCATTCTCCGACCGACATAGCCAGTTGGCGTCGATCTGAATCAGATCGCCATAGCGTCCTCGCATGGCGTTGTTGGGCCAGCGGTGAAGTACCGACAGCCGTGAGGCCGGAATTTTCGCACCACCGACAAGCGCGGTCTGTTCGTCAAAGGATCGCTGGAGGAGTTGGTCGCCGCCCCTCATACGACCAGCCAACTGCAGCAGCATCGGCATCATCAACGCCACCAGTATGAATGCCACTAACGGACCCACGACATCTCCTTCGGCCTATTGAGCGACTCTTAGAGGCTCATACGTCTTGCGTCCGGTCATGCATATCGGGTCGGAAGCAGACATCACGGAGCAAGCTGCTCGGCCCGCTCCAGGAATAGGCTCTGCAAGTCACCGGCCAGATTTCGCGCGCCGTAGGTCAGGCGAAATTCGCCGTCGACGTCCTCCAATGCACGCGTCCCATCGATAACGCCCAGCACATTGGCGGTCGTATCAATCGCGACCTGACGCGTCAGTTCTATAAGTACTTCCCGCTGTTCTGCGCTCAGATCACTGAAGATCGTGAGTACGCGCTTCCAGTACGGGTCGAAGGCATCCTTGGGGTCGGTATTCAACAGCAGGGCGCGATAGATGGCGTGGTTATCCTCCACGACCGTGGCGTGGAGTTTCCAAACAAAGCTCTCTGGCGTCATATCCGCTCCCTTGTCCTATCGAGATGGTTAGCCATACATATCACCGTCCGCATCGAGTCGGAGGTGGACGTAACGACTCTGTCCGTAATCAGTACAAGCCCGCAACTAATGCAATAGCTGGAACTGCAACCAATGTCGCTGCCATCAGCGAACGCTTCCTGGCCTCGACGAACGAACGACCTGAGAGCCAAAGTGAGCAGAGAAGGCACATGACTCCGACCAGCAAGACAGTGAGGGACACATGCCTCTGGCTTTCGATGGCCGCGCGGGGCACCGTCGGCGCCGGGTCACCAAGCTGAGACATGACGCCGTAAAACGCGAGCAGCCAGCCAGTGACTGCAAGAACCAATGCCAAATTCGCCAACCGGCTCGCGCTCATGTCTCCCCCAGTCAGACCCCAATCGCTTTTCCGTTAAGGTCCGCTCAGGTCGAAAGCGGACCCTTTCACGATACCCAGACTGGAAAGCGGATGAGCACTTGCCACCTGTCTTTGGTGCGACGGAGATACACGTAAAACCCCTTTCCGCACAGACTTCCGCAATACTCGGCGACGTACACGACAGCGATATCTCCGTCCGGGGAATAACCTGGAAGGCTCACGGCCGTCCAACCAGTGGCACCGGGGAAAGATTCGTACAGTTTCTTCCATGCCTCGTCCAGCGATGCCTTCCCTGCCGCAATGGATTCACGATCGAAAAACCCTTGGATCTCCTCTTTAGGGTGCAATCGTGCTCCCCTGCAGGCAACGCTTTCTGGCAGCGAGGTGGTGGAGTCGTTTCTGCGTTTCAGGTCAGCAAAAGCACCTGACTCATCAGCTTCCCCCATGTCGTCGCGCTCTCGTGGCGCAATGGTTTTGGACGAGAGAAGTTCAAATCCATCCTGGGCTTGGCATTGCGAACTTAGGACTACCCGCAAGATGGCAGCATCTTCTCGCTGGATTGTCCGGGCATGCGGGTCGGCGAGTGCCGACAGGCAAGGACACGCAAGGAAGGTAACGACAGCGACCAGGCGTTTCAGCATCTGTCCCCCAAAAGGCTTGTGCCTCAATTTGGTTGCATGTCGCCATGCCTGGCATGTCCGCACTGGTTCGGGAGCGGACATGCCATTTATCAAATGTCCGGCCAGTTCGTTAGCCCGTGGACAAGCAAAAGAAGCATGCTGGCAGCCGCCAGCGCACTGAGAACGATTCCAGCCCAATAGAGCTCAGGGTCCTCGGATCTTTTGTATGTTTGGTACACGAGGGTTGCGCTGCCCGTCCTAAGACCCTTAGCCGTGATGCTTGTGAAAACAATGAAACAGAGCAACTGGACCCATGGTTGACTGATCCAGTAATCCAGGTTTACCACATGCCTTCCCCTTTTGAAGGTCTTTGGCCTCGTCCCCTGACATCCACCCTAGGTCGGAAACGGACACCCGGATATGGGTCAAGCTCAAACGCCCCATACCAAAGCCGCTTAGTCAGCGAGCGGACGATAGGCTCGGACCACGGGCTTTGCCTTTTCCAGATCGTACCGTGCCTGCAGTGCCAGCCAGTAGAAGGCGGTGGTGTCGAGGGCGAGGGAGAGGCGGATGGCGGTCTTGGGGTGGTGGGGTGGGCGCCGTCGATGAAGGCTCGGATGTCGCGGACGGATATGCCGGCGCGGCGGGCGAATTGGGCGGGGTTGAGGGCGTTGGGGATCAGGTAGGCGTGCAGCGGGATGTCGCCGGGGCTTCGCAGCGGTGCGAGGGGTCCACGTCCAGATGCGCGGTCAGTTGGAGCAGATCTAAGAAGCGAGGTCAGGTTCACTTCTCGCATCCCAGGAGTGAACCTGACCCCGTTATCACTTTCTGCGATTAGTTGGGAACGGCGCAAACGCCCGTGAGTAGCCACATCCCAGTGCGATCCTGCGGCAGGAACTGACCCTTGCGCCGGAGGAAGGTCGGCGAGCCGAGGACCTTGCAGTCGCCCGAGTGCGGAGTGCCTTCAGTCAGGATGCTGATCTCGACATCGCCCGGCTGCAGCATCGGGTCTTCTTTGATGTCCTCCTGGCTAATCTCCTCCAGACGAACGGCATTGACACGAAGGCCAACGTTCGCGAAACGCACTCCCAGATCGCCCTCGACCGTAGACACGGACTTGAGAAGGCTCTGGATTTCTGATGATTCCTTCATCCACTTCGGATCTGCGTGGGCCAGCGTGCTGGCCATCAGAAGAGGCGCGATTAGGTAGGCGATACGTTCCGTGCGCATGGCGGGGTCTCCTTGGGGGCGGCGATTCTACCCTTTGCGCGCGGGTTAGACCTTGTCTTGGCTCCGCATTCGCGGCCGCACCACAAGGGCGCAGATCGCTTACGTCCGAAAGAAGGGTTGTTGGTCACCTCTCGCCCTCCCAGCAAGCAAGTGAGGTCAGGTTCACTTCCAACTAAAGCGAAGTGAACCTGATCCCGTTAGTCGACCCCGTTGGCTAAAGCTACACAGCGAGGTAACCGACATGGCGCGAGCAGCGAACAGGTGAGAGCGTCAAAAAATCCTGAGCCAATCGCTCCGGAACCTGTTCACCCTCACCCCAACGCTTTGAGGAGAAGCCCATGTTTGGAATCTCGCCGCCCGGATGGATACACACCCTCGGCAGCCTCCCGGCCATTCCGGCCGCCGTCTATATGTTCGGCCGCTCCGGTCGAATTGTGCCTCGCTCGACCGCAGGCACCGTCTATCTTGTTTCGATGCTGATCGGCGCAGCCACCATCGCGCTCATTGCACACCAGTCGGTCAGTTACGTCATCGCGGGCGCAACACTCGTGCTATTGCTGGTGGGCTATGGCGTCGAACGGCTGCCCTGGCGGCAAAGCGCGAGGCGATACATCGAGACCATCAGCCTGACGCTGACCTCATTCCTGCTCGTGTTACCCGCAGTTTCCGAAACCCTGCGCCGTGTCCGGATGGTCACCCGCTGGTGACGGACCCGAAGTCACCGATTCTTCTTGGAGCCATGGGAGCGCTGCTGGTACTTCTCATCGCCGGTGTCACGGCACAGGTCATCTATATGCGTAGGCACAGACAGCTGGCTCAGACAGCATGAACACCGTGGCGAGCAGCCAACAGCAGAGCAACGGGAGCGGGTAGGCGCACTGGTAGCCATGGGGCCGGAGGTAGTTCGACCGACTTAGCCCGCTTTAGCGTCTAGCGGTGAAAAGGGGGCAGAGCGCATTCTTCTGAGAAAAAGCACTCTGCCCCCTTTTTTACGTGCATGTGAGCACGCGCACGAAGATCACGGGCGGCCGCTGAGCCGGTGGAAGGACCATCACACGGTCGCGGTGCTAGCCGCGGCCGTTGTGGCGAGTTCTTCGCCGTGGCCGCGCGTTAGTTTCGCGGCGGCGGTTGCCCTTAGTGTGCGCGGCAAACTCAAACGGGGCATCGTTCACTTCTGAACTGGAGAGAAGTGAACCTGACCCCGTTTTCGGCCCGTTCGCGTGCTACTCCTGCTTCATGGAGCGAGGATGTTGGGAACCGCCTCAACGATTTTCCAAACTACGATGCCACTCAACGCGAGCCATGAAATGATAGTCATCCAGAAGGCCCCCGGACTCTCTTTTTGCGTGGTCATCTGGCCATTTATCATCACATGACCCTCTCGAAGCGATCTGTAGACACAACGCAGAAAATAGTAGATGACGGCCACCCCTAGGAGCACGAGCAAGCAATCAGTCATTTGGAAGAACTGGCTACGGCTCATTACCCTTCCTCAAATCACAAGCACTCTGAACAATATTTAGCATGGCGCCTACTCCAAGTGCTTCAAGTCTTCTTCAACGACACCGCCCATAAGACTGTTTACGGCTTCTGCCATTACGGGTCGTTCGATTACTTTCGCGGGGACATTCAAGGTGTAAAAAGTTTTTCCGGAGACAGAGTTCACAGGAAAAGCCTTTATAGCTGGCGTGACTGTAGTTGTTAATGCCCGGGCACCCGGCGCGGTAGCACTACCCGCCATTCCTGCAAGCCCCGTTACAAGCCCAACGTTCAACGACTGTTCGGGGCTCGGGGCCGGATTACCCTTGGCGACCTCGCCAATGGCTTCAGCTCCAGTGCCGACTCCCGTTCCTACCATGAAATTGGTTGCCAACTGAGCCTCCAAGGTTAAACCGCTTGCCGCGGCAGCACCTCCAGTCAACCCCATCAAGCCACCCACGACGGCCCCTTTTCCAGTCTCGACCGCCAGAGCTCTACCGTTGAATGAACCTGCTCTAGCTTGCTTGTAGCCCTCAATGGCAGCGCCGACCACTGCGCCGACCACTACTCCTACTGCAGCCGTGCACAAATTGGCGCAGCGTCCGTCCGGATCGACGTACACGTACGGGCTATTGTTGGCATACCCATATCTGTTGAAGTTGAATACGTTGGCCACTCCTGGCATCGCCGGATCTACGCTCAGAAATCTTCCGACGGCCGGGTCGTAGTAGCGCGCCTGCATATAGACCAACGCTGTGTCCATGTCGGTCACATGCCCTGTAAAGCCTGGCCCAGCACTTGCTCCGCCCAAAGCCAGCCCACCATAAGGCCTATAGTCGAATGTTGCCGTAAGTCCCCCTTGCGCATCAGCTTCCGCCAACGGAGTCCCTTGGTGATCGGTATAGATGTAGGTCACCGTCCCCGCATTGGCGAGCGATGAGATCAGACACAGCAGGAAACAAGAAAAAAGCCTCGCGATCATGTGGGTCATTCCTCTCAAAGTCAGTAGACGTCGACCCAGGGCGAGCAGCCATTGCCGTTGCAGGCCCGCAGACGGTAAGAGTTCTCCAGCCAGGGATAAGGCGAGGTTCCGGACTCCAAAACGTAAGAAAGAGCAGTACCGGAATAGACCGTCACGCCATTGTCAGCCCGCACAATTTCGTAGCGCGTAGCTCCCGGCACGGCATCCCAATAGACCGTCCAGCTATCGATCCTTCCTTTCGTGGAAAGATAGGGACCGCTGAAGTTCGGCGCTGCAGGCACCAAGCTGACCGCCACATTTACAGTGCCACTCCAAGCACCGCAGCCGGCAGTATTGCAGGCCTGCACGCGATAGCCGTAGGTACCATTGCCTTTGCCACCTGCTCCCCAGTTGGTGGCTCCACTGGCCTGCACCGTTGTCCAACCACCGCCACTCACCTGCTCTTGCAAGGTGTAACTGGTCGCACCGGCGACGCCGCTCCAGGACACCGTGTAGGTACCGGTGTTGCTACTACCTGGCGCGCTCAACGAGGGGGCCGACGATGGGGGGATCGTTACCGCGACTGTACCGCTCGTGGCATAGCCGCTGCAGCCGTTGGCATTGCACGCCTTGACACGATAGACGTAGGTTCCCGATGCACCCACAGAAAACGAGGTGCTCGTACTACCTGCGTTGTAGATCACCGACCAACCACCGCCGTTCACGCTTTGCTCCAACACATAACTGCTCGCGAATGCACTCGCCGTCCAACTGACACTCAGTGATCCGGTACTGCTGGCAGGCACGCTAATCGAGCCCGGCGTCGGCGGAATATGCGCAATACTGACGACAGCGGAGGTCTGTGCTGCGCTGCAGCCGATGGCATTGCAAGCCTGCACACGGAAGCCATAGTTGCCATCTGCCGGCCCGCTGACGGTAAAGCTGGTGGCGGTACCGCTGTAGATCTGAGCCCACGCATCCGTATTGAACTGGCGCTCAATCTTGTAGCTTGTCGCCCCTGTTGTTGCTGACCAACTGACATCGATCCGAGTTAGGTCCGCAGCCTTGGTTGCGGAGATGGTTGTCGGCATGGCCGGCGCGGTTGGCATCGCCGGCACACTGAAATTACCCGAGCCTGCAATCAGTGCATTGTCATTACCTACGGGCGATATGCCGTGGATATAGATGCTCTTCCCGGCGTACTGTGCGCGCGTTGCGTCGGCCACCGAGATACCAAAGCGAAAGCTTCCGGAGCCGACACCGCATGCAGTCGCCACCCCAGCCTCGCTTGCCAGGTTTGCGTTGTAGGACCCAATGAAAGTCCCAGTCCCGGCGGGACCACCCACGTAAAGGTGCACTGCAATCGATTGAGTGATCGAGGACGAACACGCCCAGCCGTTGATCTTGGCATTCAGTCCGTTCCCATCAACGGATACGCCATCGATGTTGCCACGAATGGCCGACGCCGAGCCCTCGTTGCGGGCAATTAGCTTTCGGCCTAGATAGATGTAGGCCGTGGTCTTCGCATTGGCCGTATCGAATTGATAGAGGAGCTGCCCTGCCTGATTATAGAAATAGTAAGTCGACGAACCGTCCGGCCTTGCCTTTTGCACTCGCCGCCCGGAAGCGTCGTAGTAGTGGCTTCCGTAGCCAGGAATGCTGGTCAGCTGATTCTTTGCATCGAAGAGCAACGCGTTGCCGTTCTTATTGGTCACGTTGCCGCGGTCGTCATATCCCAACGTCATCACGGCATTACCTGCCTGGGTAATCGTCATCAGGCGATTGGTGCCGTCGTAGTTGTAGTCAAACGCCTGCCCCGCAGTCATGCGCTGACGGATGTTGTTGACCGGGTCGTAGGCATAGCTCTCTGTGCCCCACAGCCCATCGGCCTTGGCCTGGGTGAGGCGATTGAGTGCGTCGTAGCTCATCTCCTTGGTACGGAGGCCGCCGGCAATGTCCGTCAGCTTGGTGATGTTGCCGTTCTTGTCGTAGGCGAGATCTTCGCTGAGATTGAACGCACCGCCCTTGGTATAAGTGAAGTTGCGCAATAGGTGGCGCTCGTTCTTGTCGGTGATGTACTCCGCTCCGTTGCCGTAGACAAAGTACTTAATATCGCCGTCCGGATCGTAGCTGACGTTGCTGGCGAAGCTGCCCGCCCGTGTCGGGCGGCCCAATGCATCCGGTGCATAGTCCACAACCGTGGTGTCGGGATAGGTGATGGTGCGCACGCTACCGTGACCGTCGTGCTCGTAACGGAGCACGTTGCTCCCATTACCGGTGACATTCAGTGTCTCGGAGGTCAGCTGGCCCAGCTTGTTGCGGATGCCCACCCAGGAGGATAGCCCTGAATCGGCTTGCTTCACGTTACCAAGCGGATCATAGGTATAGACGGTGCTCTGCGTCCCACTAGGGGGCAACAGCGTCTTTACGCGGTTCATCGCATCGTAGGTGCGCTGGATCTTGGCGCCGTCAGCCACCACTTCCTGCCCGCAGCCATCGCCTGAAATCCGTAGACCCGATGCCGTCCAGGCGACGTTGTCGGCTGCATCGTAGGCCGTCACCTCGCTATAGCTCTCCGGCTCCGAAGTGCGGCACAGCCGATAGTAGCTGTCGTAATAGAAGCGTTTGACCACATCATTGCTGTAGCCATTCGCCGTACCCCACTGATGGATCTCTTCCGGATTGCCATACACATCGCGCGTGACGGACTGATTGACACCCTCCGGTGCCTGCAACAGCGTCACGGCGTCGTAAGCCGGCTGATCAAACACCTGGTAGCTGATCGTCGTTGTGAAGCCTTTGGGATCGGTTACTTGTTTGCGCGCCCCGGAAAGATAGACGGTGGTTGCGGTGAGCAAACCGAGTTCCGAGGTCTGCGAGGTGGTTTTCAACCTTCCCAAAGAATCGTAGGCGCTTGATGTGCCCGCCGACATGCCCGCCAAATCCGGGCTGCCAGCGACGGGATAGGACGCGAACGTCTTTTGGCCCTTCCAGTCGTAGTCCGTGCGAGTACTCGTATGCGAGTTGCCATTTGAGATGTCATACGTGTCCGAGATGACCGGACGTAGCAAGGCGTCAAAGTCGGTCACCGATCGAGCATTCCCCTTCGTAACGGTTCGCCGCCAATGGGTGCCATTCACACCGCGGTCGGCGCCGATCAACTGGAAACTGATGGCCTTCGGATACCACGACACCTCATCACCTGAAGGATAGGTAATGTAGGCGAGACGGCCCAATGCGTCGTAGTCATAACCAGTGGTATTACGAGCCTGGTCCGTAATGCTCCTAATTTGACCGAAGTCATCTACCACCAGCGATTCGCTGGTGTTGTCGGGATAGTTGATCGTTTGGGGAATGCCCCGCTTGTAGTTGCTCAGCGCTGTCGTGTTGTTATTGCCGTCGGTAAAGCTGGCTAGCAAACCCTGGCCATTGAATGCATAGCTCATCGCGAGCTTGTTGAAATGCCAGCGCTTGGCCAGCGTGAGACTACTGGGGTCGTACTCGTTGCGGGTGACCGTCTCGTTCCTCGTCAAGTTATCCGTTTGCAGAGGCAGTCCTAGCACCCAGTGCGGCCGGTCATTGAGATATGTGGTGCGCTCTTCGATCACTGCTTGCCCGGGTATGCTGTTGTAGCGCCTGGTCTGCGTGACTTGAGCGAACTCATTGAAGCCAGTGGCTTCCCACACGTAGGAATCGCCGTCCTGGATGGTTGTCCTGGAGCGTACAGGCATCTCCTGCGTGATCTTGTCCGAGTTGAGGTAGAGCACCGGGTTGTATCCATACCTCGCGGGCCATGGGCCTCCCGCAGGGTCCGCGTAGGCCAGCACATCCGAACGAACGGGATTGCTCGCCACAGCGCCACTGTAGTAATCAGTACGAAGCAGCTTGCCTTCG
This sequence comes from Dyella jiangningensis, assembly GCF_003264855.1. Lineage (NCBI taxonomy): Bacteria > Pseudomonadati > Pseudomonadota > Gammaproteobacteria > Lysobacterales > Rhodanobacteraceae > Dyella > Dyella jiangningensis. The sequence continues at coordinate 1,203,050 of NZ_NFZS01000004.1, forward strand.
CTTGCGTCGAAGCGATTACTAAAGGTGTAGCGCGTGTAGTTTCCCGAGGGGTCCTTTACGTCCACCTGTTTGGTTGACGGACAACCGCTTCCACACTCAGACGCCCAGCTGGCTACCGCGGTTGGATAGGTATAGATCCATTCTTGTGTCGACAGTCCTGCGCCAGTGAATTGCTTCCTGGTCAGCGCAAGGTTGTTGTAGTAGCGCGGAATTCGCAGGTAGCCACGCTGATCCGTCTCCTGCGGCGGAACCTCACACATCTCAGGCACGGCCGATCGACCATGACGCATCGGCCTCGCTTCAAACGTGGCAAAGAGCCCCGATGGGCTGGTTGCACGCCCAGTTACGGTGACGTTTTCCGGCAAAGTGGGGTCTGGGCAATCGCGCGGCATGTCCTGCATGTAGGACTTGACCTCGTAACCTAGATTCTCGAACTGATAGCTCCATTTGCTGACGCTGTCGGGCAGCGTCACACCGGTCAGCGTGTAGCCCGTGATTGTCTTTTGATATTCATACCACCAGGTTCGTGTCTGGTTACCCGCAACCACATTGATTTGCGCGATCTGAGTGCCATCGGCGTTGTAGCCGAATGTCACAAGGCGACCGTCACTCGCTTCAATGCTGCTGATTTTTCCGGCGGTATAGTTGTAGTGGACCCAATTGCCGAAGCGGTCCTCCACGGAGGTCGCAAGCATGTAGCCTTTCTTGCGGAAGATGACGAAGTCGCGCGCATCTCGATAGACGAGATAGTTCAGGCGATACAGGGTTCCGTCCGGGGAGAAGACAACGAATGATTCGCCGGGCTGCCCATTGGCAGTCGCACTGGCGCAGGCCACCATCCAGTGGTCTTTGGTGGTCGCGACAAACTGATAACCCGGTTTCTGAGGGCGCACCGGATTTACATCCGCCAGAATCACCACGTCTTGCCCGCTACTTCCTGGCATGTGTAGACGGTATCCCTCATTCCACCACTCCTCCGCTTCGATCGGAGGATTTCCCGGGCGCCCCATAAGAATCCAGGGCGGCTCACGCATATTGGTGCAGCGATCCGTGTAAACCAGACTGTTCACGACCCAGCCGGTGTGATTACCAGAATCGGAGGTCAGCGTTGTGAGACGAGGTATTTCGATATCCCAATCGCCAAACGCCCCGTTGCCCTGACGCAAGGGAATGTCACCGTCGGCCCTGAAGGTGCGGGTGATATCGATAGAGGGACCGATGCCAGGGACATGAATATCGGTTTGCGTGAAAGTGAAGGAGCCGTCGTAGAGGCTGACGGATTCGCCGAAAGGATTCTCTCCCAGCGGATTGATCTCCTCATCGACTCGAATGAGCTTCTTGTACTCGTTCTCCGGGTAGATCGCTTGCGACCACGCGGACACAGAGCACAGTGCCAGCACGACGGCCAGCAGCGTTCCTTGAATCTTCATTCCACATCCCCTGGCTTTCGTCCCTTAGAGGCAACCGCGCACGCAGTTGCCAAGCACTCCTGTAACGACAGCGACTCCCCAGCCGCGCCGCCTGCGCCCCGTTTGGGGCGCAGGCCTAGACCAATAGCAAATCGCAAGAACTTGCGCAAGCGCTCCGATCCATAACTGGCCTCGACATAGAGGCACCGACTGCATTAGCGCGGGAGGGGACGAAGGTCGTTAGGCGGGATTTGCTCAGCCCCTTTTTCCGGAATGCCGGCGAATTTCTGTTGCCTAAGCCGCTTAATCAACGAGAGGGCGATAGGCGCGGACCACGGGTTTTTCCCTTTCCAGGTCGTACCGTGCCTGCAGTGCCAGCCAGTAGAAGGCGGTGGTGTCGAGGGCGAGGGCGAGGCGGATGGCGATCTTGGGGGTGATGGGGCGGGTGTCGTCGATGAAGGCTTTGATGTCGCGGGCGGATATGCCGGTGCGGCGGGCGAGTTGGGCGGGGTTGAGGGCGCTGGGGATCAGGTAGGCGTGCAGCAGGATGTCGCCGGGGGCTCGCAGCGGTTGCGAGGGGTCCACGTCCAGGTGCGGGGTGAGTTGGATCAGTTCCATGGGTTGTCCTCCCTGTCGGGCACGACCGCACGGCGGATAGGCGCTTACAGCGCTCCGTGTCAGTGAATGCCCGGTGGCTTTGTCGGTGATCGCCCGAAGCGGCGCATCGCCATGCCGGCCGATGCGCCGCAGTGGCGATCATCGGATGCGTGGCGTGTTCACTCGGGGCTCGTGACCGAGCAGGCTGGCGTATTGCTGGAGGCAGTGGATGGCCGTGCCCAGGCTGGCCGTGACGGCCATGGGAAGCGGCCATTCCAGCGTTCTGCCGGGGAATCCCCGCGCCTGTGCCTTGCGGCATTGCTCGCTGTCGACACGCAGACGCGTGAGGGCGAGCACCGCCAGGGCGATGTCACCGCGAGTGCAAGAGCGCAGGGTTTCGGGCCACGCCGCACGTGTGTGTGACGGGTAGCCAGATGGAGGAGTGAGGGTGCCGTCAGGGGGAACGGACGGGCGAGTGCGTACCGTATGATCGTGGGTAGCCATGATCAACTTCCATGAGTTGGTGATGGTTAGCGGGTCGTGGGTGTTGGTAGCACTCACGGCTCGCGCCTCATGACTTGGTGGTCATGGTCGTTCGCGAAGCTCTTCAACACGACAGCGCGAGTGACTGCTCGACCCTAACAAGCAGGATGCGCATCGTCTGTCAGGGTTGGGTGAGATGGGTGTCCGCCAGGACGAGGGCGAGCGTGACGGCGCCAGACTAATCAAATGTCGGCGCGCTTCCGGGGTAAAACTGAGGGAGGCGGCGTGATCCTCTCGCCTTACTTTTTACTCAGCTCATCCACTTTCGACCAATCCAAAACCTCTCGAACCATCGGCCAAGCTCTGGACGTCCTCAGAAAGCCCCCCGCATCCCTGAGCACAATGAGCGAGTAGCCCAGCGCAAACGCCCATGCAAAAAGAGGCGACCGCAAATGGATCATTGCTGCGACTGACAGACCACCGACGACCAATATGAAGACGTAGAGGCGCCAGCTAAAGCGAAATAGCGCGAACACAGACATGTCACGATCGCGAAAGTGCACGTAGAGATCCAATTGACGCTTCTGTGTTCGATTCATCTTGCCCATCCAAAAATATGAGCGGCATCTTTGCCACCGACCGGTTTGTCTCGCTCGAGCTGCTTACGAGAGGTGATGTGGCGAATGCCCCATCCCTGTCAGGGTGTACTCAGAACAACACAGCGCTCCGATTCTTCACCAGCATCAGCCACCGGACTCGGTTCAATGCACGCTTCCGTGAGCAAGATTTCGTACAGATCAACGCGCCCTTTCAATCCCGCTAGCCACCAGGCACCGAGATAGGTGAGCAGCAGCATCCACAGCAGCAGGCCGCCAACCATGTGGACCCGGCCAAGCGCCTCCCAGTCACCGAACTCCCAGTCTTTGAACTGCAGATAGAGCAGACCGAGTACTGGAAGCACACCCAGCCGCTCCACGCCGCCGGCGATCAAGCCAAATCGATAGGCAAATGTCGCCTTGCGCCCTTGCAAGAAGCGAAGGCGGCGGGACCGTTCTTCATACGGGAACGTTCGCAGCCACGTGAGCACCCTCTGAAGCTCTTCAAAATCCCGATCAAGATCGGACGCGAGACCCACATGCTTGTGCGCAAAAGTCCCCCACACGCGTCGAACAAAGCAGACGACGCTCACGAGCACCCCAGCAAGCTCAAGCACCAACCCCACCTGGACGATTCGAAGTCCGGTCGAGCCTCCGATCAAAGTTCCAACCAAGGAGGCGATCCCCGCTATGAGAAAGCCGAGAGCGAAAGACCATCGCTCGACCGCGCTTGGCGACGGATCAGCTGTATTAAGTAACGCTTGGCTTACTTCTCGCTCCAGGTATGCGAAGTCCAGCGACCGGCGTGACATGCAATCTCCCTAGGGGATTGTTCCCTTCAAAGGTGTCCGTCAAATCCGGACCTTCTCAGAGTCGAGTTTCAGAGAAAGTGCACTCTGAACCCTGTTTTGCCAAGCGCCGCCTGCGGTCATGGGAGGCGAGGCGGCCCAGCGTCATGTTTGAGATGCTGCCTGCTGTTGGGGTAGAAAAACCCTATGGAACTCGTCCAGGGCGCGAAGTGCTTGATCAGGGACAACCTCTCCCGCGATCATGATGATGACCTGTGCCCCGGTCCCAATGACCGCTTCGGAGTGGCTGAGCGCCCCTTTGAGGTTCTCAGCGCCAAACGCGGCACCGATACCGTCGCCCCGCGTATAAGCCCCCGCAATTTGGCGTCCACCATGGACGAAATCATGAAACTTCTCCCCTGCGTTCTCATAGAGCTTGGAGAACACGGGAAGTTGATCGAAGGGCGGCATTTTCTCGATGGCTTGCGCCATCTGGTTACCACCAGGCAACGGACCACCGTCGAGGAAGTTCTGCAACTGCTCGTCTGTGGCACAAAATGCAATCCATGTGCCCCGTTTGAATTTCTCGTTCATGGGGCGCAGAAGAGAGAAACAAGCGCCAGCAAACTCTTCGCCATGTAATCTGGCCAACTCGACTAGCCCGGCGGCATCGTCAAAGGATGCGCGGAGCAACGCCAATGCGACCCGAACTTTGTCCGGAACGTCGCCAGGGAATTTCAAGGTGTGGAGGATGGCCCCCATCGTTTCCAGCGATCGACGGACGTTCGTGGCGTGAGCTTGAATGGACTGATCAGTCATAGTGACTTCCTGGAAGCACGGCGCAACTCTCGAAATAAAGAGAAGGCTACGGGGCGGGGTCGAAAATACTTTGGCGCCTATCCATCGCCCCCAGGGGCAATCATTCCAAGCCGAAGCCGCGGGAGCTGCCCACTGTCGATGCCGGTGTTGATCACCCGGTAATACGCCTCAAAGAACAAGTCCTCGCTGGGGAGGTGAGCGGTGTACATGCTGAGCTCCCCGTAATCGAGGGCGATGCACGGAGCGTGGATGTCATTGACCAGTGCAAGGATCTGTTCGCCATATTCCCGGAACGAGTCATTGAACAATTCTTTCAGGACAACCAGAGTGGCAATGTTGAGGTGATCCACCACGAGCTCGTGCTCGTCATCGTCGATGAAGAAGGCCAATGGTGACTGTGATCGCACGTATTTGACTGCACCTTTTACCTGACCCAGCGCCGCCTTTAATTTCTGCGAAGAATGTGCGCGCTTCCTTGCCATGGTCTGGCGTAGGGTGCTCTCGGTGTTCGGGCTGTCCTTAGCCTGGATCAGCAGGAGATGGCTGTCGGTGACCACCATTACGTCAGCGATTTCCTCTTTGTCAGTCACCCTCAACGGAGCAAGGAAAATCTGGTCGGGCCGGAAGACGCGGCAGAGCAAAGCGACGATGTCACGCTCCTGATAGGCACCTGGCTCCTCTCGGACTAACGATGTTTGGCTGTGCCCGGGGCTGCCGTGATAGGTGTGATGGTTCGGACGCATGTCGCCGATGAAAATGTCTTCGGGGAACAGAGGTTCTGCAAAGTCGACTGAAATGGCGTTGGCGTCTTCTGTTGGTGTCCGAAGCCCAAACCAGAGTGGCATATGGTCCTGGATGGCCCTGACGCCTTCGTAAGAAAAGGGCAAAAAATTTGCCATTTCAAAAAGAAGTCGGGTCTCCAAAGGCATGGAAATGGTGGATCGATAGCCAAGGAATTCCCTGCCGAGCTCATCAAACAGATGGACATCCAGCTCAGGTCGTAACAGTGCTGACCTTAGAAATCGGGTCTCAAATTCATCGAACATCGGCGTCCGCAAGATCAGCGGCTCGTCTCCATCATCGAAGAACGCTGTAATGAGTCCGACGGTGGCGCACCCATCGACCGTGGATGGCACGACATACATCTTGAAGCCGCGGTTCAGTCGTGCGGTCAGAAGCATTTCCTTGGTGCCTTTGATCAGCAGAATGGGGCGTGGAGCGCCACCGATGCGCAGGGCACGCAATCCGGCCGGGAAGTTGATGGCTTCGGCCATCAGTTCGGGATGGGTGATGGTGAGCATGGCGGCGCGAAGTAATTGGGATCTATCCGTGGGGACCAGAATGAGGCGGACGTAGTTAGACCGCCTTAACTATCCCCGCTCCTTTAGCGCCCCATAAGCGCGAATGTCAGAACAATGGATAGGACACCCAAAACAACCGATATCAAGCCAAGCACGCCGGAGAGACGCATTGCGGGATCGGGATGGGACATGGCGAGTTGAGGCAGTTGCCAAAAACGAGCCTTGGTTATCTCCAGCTCCAACTGGCCGGAGACATTGGTACGCCCCCGCTTTCGTAGACGGTTAGCTGCTGGATTTTGAGTTAGCCGCCTCGAACATCATTGGCGCAAGGCCACCCAGATGTCCATGTCGGCGTTGCCGGTTGTAGAAAATCTCGATGTAATCGAACACATCGCTGCGTGCTTCCTC